>NZ_CDRJSZ010000009.1:0-218344 GCF_976954375.1 Niallia sp. Marseille-Q9988
TCCAAGTAAAGTGACAAAGTGCCTGAACTATTTCCAGTAAAGAACCAATATCAAATTAATGAAAAAGTGTTAAATTTAATATGGATAGGTGTTTTATATATGTCTCATTTGGCTAGGTCAGTTCAAAGGTGTTCTTTTTTATATTACATATATCATCATTTAGGCGAAAGTTCATTTAGTTTCCTATGCAATTCCCTATTTTCATTTTCTAATTTAATGACTCTTTTATCTAATTTATTATTATTCCTATTATGACTATGTCCTCCATGACTTTTCATCATAAATAACATCATAATTGGACATACAAGTACTAGCAAAATAGATAACCATTCCATTTTTATCACTCCTTTACTTTTTATTAGAATAATGTTAAAACAAGGATTTTTTATCGAGAAATTATGAACATATTTTTAACTTTCATTTTTATTGAGTAGCTAATTTTAATGTTGCTAAATTTTCTCGCATTACCGAAAAGTAATCATCTCCTTTTTTTATTTCTTTATTTGTTAGACCTTCAATGGGATTTAATGTTAAAGATTTTGCACCAATAGTATCTTTAACTGTTTCTGCTACTTTTGGACTTACTAAAGTTTCAAATAATATATAATTTATTTGCCTTTCATTAGCAAAACTTATTAATTCTTTAAGCTTTTTAGGAGATGGCTCATCGGATGGAGAAATTCCTGTAATCGCTATTTGTTCCAATCCATATCTATTAGTCAAATAACCAAATGCATTGTGCGAAACTATTACTTCTTTTCGAATAGGATTAGATAATGCTTCAGTATATTCTGAATTTAATTCATCAAAGTTAACAGCAATTTTGTTAAAGTTCTCTTCATAAACAACTTTTCCATCTGGGTCCAGTTTAATTAGCTCTTCCTTAATAACTTCAGCTATTTGCTTAGCTCGTATAGGATCTAGCCAAAAATGGGGATCGTATGTTTTATCTTCCTGGTCTTCTTTATCATTTGGTTCCGTACTCTCACCAGTTTCTCTTAAAGTCAATAAATCAACATATTCACTAGAATTAATAATCTTTTTATCTTTCGTATCAATACTTTTTATCGTATCTGTTACCCAACTTTCATACCCAGCACCATTGTATATAAATAAATCAACTTCATTTAGATTTGCCAAATCTTTTGGTGATGGTTCATAATCATGTGGCTCAATACCCGGTTGCACAAGATTTATAACTTTAGCTCGGTCCCCTGCTATCTTAGTTGTAAAATCATATAAAGGGTAAAAGCTGGTCATTATTTTTAAACTTTCATCAGCAGTTTTTTCATTTGTGTTTTGGTTGTTATTACAAGCAGCCAAAAAAATAACCGATACAACAAACAAGATAAAAATTTTACTTTTAAACATGGTTTCTCCTCCAAGATTCAATCTTTAAAGTAAGTAATTCTAAAAAAAACATTAACCTAATTAACACTTCTTTAATCAAGTTAATGTTTAAAATAATTTAATTGTATGATTTGATTGATGATTTATATTGAAATATAATCGAGTGGGTTAACAGCATTCGATTTGGATGCATTCCACTGACCTTTATGAAGTTCAAAATGCAAATGCTGACCAAAAGATTGTCCAGTGTTCCCCATAATTCCTACTTGTTGCCCTTTGGAAACAGATTCCCCTGTCTTAACTACTCTACTATCCATGTGCGCATAAACAGTTGTATACACCTGACCATTAATTGAGTGAGAGATAAAGACTACATTACCGTAACTTGTGGAATAATAAGATCTACTAACAACCCCATCAGCAGCAGCAACAATTGGCACATCAGCACTGTTAGCAATATCTATACCAGCATGAAACTTGTTCCATCTTTCACCAAGGGTGGATGTTAATCGTCCTTGAGCTGGAGTTGTCCATACCCCTTTGGTCTTTTTAGAAACATTTGTGTTCGCTTTAATACTACTAGAAGTACTTTTTGCTTCATTTTCTTTTTTAGTAGCTACTTGAGTTTTCTTCTCAGATTCTATTTTTATAGCTTTTTCGATAGCTTCCTTTTGAGAATCAAGTAATGAATTTTGTTCTTCTAAACTTAGTTTTTCATTTTCTAAATCTTCTTCTTTGTCCTTTAGAGATTGCATAATATCATCTTTATTTTTCTTTTGTATATCTAATTCGCTTTTTAGTTTCTTTTGAGACTCGCCATAATTTTCAAGTTTCACTAACAGATCTTTTGCTTCATTTTCCTTATCTTCTAACACTTTTTTATCATCCATATGTTGTTGGATTAAATCCTGATCTGCAGTAATTATTGTTGTTACCGCACCCGCTCTATCTAAAAAATCACTAAAACTCTGTGAGCCTATTAAAACATCCAAATAGTTAATAGTCCTAATCTCTTGATAAGATCGAGCCCTTTCTTTTAACAACTCTTCGCGTTGTTTTATTCGTTCCTTAAGAGTTTTTATTTCTTCATTTAATTTTTGAATTTTTATATTTGCATTTTTTATATTTTCATCATTTTCGCGTATTTTACTATTCGTTTCTGTTATTAACATATCTAAACGTTTAATCTCATCATTTATTTTATCTTGTTCTGTTTTTATGTTATCAAGCTCTTCCACTGCTTGTTCTAAACCATCTTGGACTTTACTACGATTTTCTAGTATATTGAGTTTTTTATTTTGTAAATCTTCCTCAGAAGATGCTAATGCAATAGAAGTTGTATTAGTTAATGCTAATGAGGCTGCAATTCCGAACGTTATAACAGATGTCTTAATCAATAATTTACTCATTCGAATGTCCTTTCTTTATCAATCTCTAATAACAAGCAAAATTATAACATCACTTTTTGTCGAATTTGGAGATGAAAAATATTACAATTATATTTCACTGTAATATTCTGATAAAATTCAAGGAGTAATTTACCACTAAGAAGTTCATAATAAAACTTTATTCACTAATATAAACGTTTGGTGAATCACACATTTAACTCCCTGCATAATTTCTTCATATAATTGGAGTATTATAAAAAATATAAAATAAATTCAGGTGACCTAATGAAAAAACTTTCCATAAAACTAGGGATTCTATTTTTCATAATCATTTTTGGCTTAGAAGCATTTATGTTTTCTTATCTTCATAGCTCTTTAGTTAATGTGAGAATTGAGGAAGAGCTATCCGCTTTACAAGCAAGGGGTAATTCTCATAGAGATATTCTAGAGAAACATTTTGAAGAAGATTCCATTAGTCACGTTATTTTAATGGAATCAGAAGCTTTAACTGATGTAGTAATTGTTAATCAAAAAGGTGATATTTTGGGAACATCTTTTGACAATAATAATTACAAAAAATATTTAATTCAGCAAAAAAAGGAACTAAAGAGTGAAGGGAAAGTTGTTGAAGATGACTGGAAAAATAAACCTTACATTATTACTTTAAGTCCGATAATGCAAAAAATGAAACTATAGGATATGTCTATATGTACCAAGAGACAGCATCCATACACACTTTAATTGGAAGGTTAAATGAACATTTTGTTCTTGCTGGTATAATTGCGCTTCTTTTAACTTTCGTTGTGATTGTACTGCTTACTAGAGCATTGACTAAACCACTCGTAAAGATGAAGGAAGCGACTTATCAAATAAGTAAAGGAAATTTTTTAGTTGATCTTCCTAGGACAAGTAATGATGAGTTAGGTGAACTAGCAGTTTCCATAAAAGAATTAGCTAGAGACTTAAATTTCTTAAAGAAAGAAAGAAATGATTTTTTAGCAAGCATTTCCCATGAACTTAGAACACCGTTGACTTATATAAAGGGTTACGCAGATATTTCCCTAAGAAAAAATATTGAAGAAGAAGAAAAAGAAAAGTACTTACAAATTATTGTAGAAGAATCAAATAGACTTTCTTCTTTAATAGAGGACTTATTTGAGTTAGCCAAGATTGATAAAAATACATTTCTCATTCAGAAGCAACAAATAAATTTAAATGAACTTTTAGGAAAACTACAAATAAAAATGTTTCCCGCCTTTAAAGAAAAAGAAATTGATTTAACAATTTTTTGTCCTAAAACCACTTCTTTTTATGGAGACCCAGCAAGAATGGAACAAATTTTATTCAACTTATTGGATAATGCTATGAAGTATTCTCCAGTGAAGAGCAAAGTAGATGTTATGGTTAGATTCAGAAAAAAAGAAACGGAAATAACGATAAAGGATAATGGAAAAGGAATACCGGAGGAAGATCTACCTTATATTTTTAATCGTTTTTACCGTGTTGATAAATCAAGAACAAGATCACTAGGTGGATATGG
This sequence comes from Niallia sp. Marseille-Q9988, assembly GCF_976954375.1. NCBI lineage: Bacteria > Bacillati > Bacillota > Bacilli > Caryophanales > Bacillaceae > Niallia > Niallia sp. Marseille-Q9988. The sequence goes on from NZ_CDRJSZ010000009.1 coordinate 4,279, forward strand.
GCTAGGATTATCGATTGTCCAAGAATTGGTCCAAGCACAAGAAGGAACAATAAGAGTGGAAAGTAAGCTTAATATCGGAACAACATTTATTCTAACATTTAAAAATCTTGGAGGAGAAATCAAATGAAAAGCATCTTAATTGTAGATGATGAACAGCAAATGCTTGATCTAATTGCTCTATATTTATCACCACTAGGCTATAATTGCAAAAAAATAAGTTCTGCGATGGATGCTTTACTTTATTTAGAATCGAACACCGTTGATCTTATATTATTAGATTTAATGATGCCTGATATGGATGGCTGGGAAGCATGTATAGAAATAAAAAAATACTGGGACACCCCAATAATAATGCTTACTGCAAGAACAGATAAAAAGGATGTTGTAAAAGGCTTAAATACAGGAGCAGATGACTATATATCCAAACCTTTTGATGGGGAGGAACTTGTTGCTAGAATAGAAGCAGTATTAAGAAGAAAGGGTAATAGGTTGGAATTAATACAGTTTGACGGTTTAACCTTAGATCAAGAGTCTTTTGAATTACACTATCAGATGAAGAATATACCTCTTACTCCTAAGGAATTTGCACTTATGAAGCTATTTCTCCAAAACCATAATAAGGTGTTCACAAGGGACCATCTTATACACTCCATATGGGGCCATGGCGTAGAAACAGAAGATAGAACTATAGATTCTCACATAAGAAACTTGCGTGATAAACTTAGGAAGGCTGGTTTTCCATCAGAGGAATATTTATTAACAGTTTGGGGCGTTGGATACAAGTGGATTGGAAAAGAATCTGATTGAGGGACCTTTTTATAGAGTATTTACCAGGAAACCCCTTAATTATAGCCACTGTTACTATAATTGCAAATATTATAATAGCAATTTTTGGAGTTCTTCCTAGTGCTTTTCTTACTACTATAAATATTATTTATTTTGATTTAAAATTAGCAATTATTATTTCAATAATTGGTGAATCATTAGGTGCTATAGTAAGTTTTATCTTATATCGTAAAGGATTAAATCGCTTTACTGCTAATTATAAGATAAGAAGTCACTTCTTAAAAAAGTTACAAAGCACAACTGAATCTAAAGCCGTAATACTTATAATCCTGTTAAGAATTCTTCCTTTTATTCCTTCAGGTGCCGTGACATTAACCGCAGCATTAAGTAGCATTAGAATTATCCCTTTTACTATAGCTAGTACAATAGGAAAAATCCCATCGCTTCTAATTGAAGTTTATTCCATTAATAAGGTATTCAGCATCAATTCATCTGGATGGAAAGAGACAATAATATATTGCTCACTAATCCTGTTATTAATATATATTTTAAAAGAGTTTAGAAAAAAAAGAAAATAAAGCAATAAGATGAAAAATGGAGATTAAGACACTTATCATAGAAAAAACAACAAAAATAGGCTTCCGAAAACAAGGAGCCTATTTTTGTATACTTTACATTATCCCACTTTTGTATGCCTTCCTTCTTCTATACCAGATTAATAGGACAGCGGAAATAAAGAATATCAAAGAAATTACTTGTGCAACACGTAAGTTAGTTGTAAGCATTAAGCTATCCGTTCTTAACCCTTCAATAAAAAATCTCCCAAAAGAATACCACATTATATAAACTAAAAATAGTTCTCCCTTTTTAAGGAAAACAATTCTTCTAGCAACAATTAATAAAGTAAAACCAAGAATATTCCATAAGGATTCATACAAAAAAGTGGGATGATAGTACGTACCGTCAATATACATTTGATTAATAATAATATCCGGCAAATTTAAATTCTCCAGAAAATCTCTAGTAACCTTGCCGCCGTGAGCTTCCTGGTTCATAAAGTTCCCCCAACGCCCTATTGCCTGACCTAGTATAAGACTAGGTGCAGCAATGTCAGCCAATTGCCAAAAGGATAAACCTTTCTTTTTAGCAAAAAACCAAGCCGTTAATGCCCCTCCAATAATAGCTCCATGTATGGCAATACCACCTTCCCAAATTGCAATGATATCCCCTGGATTTTCCGAGTAATATTCCCATTTAAATAAAACATAATAAAGTCGGGCACTAAGAATGGAAATCGGTATAGCCCATAATAAAAGATCCGAAAAAGTATCTTTAGGAAGACCTTGTCTTTTAGATTCTTTTGTAGCAAGAATCCAACCAAGAAGTAAACCAGCTCCAATAATAATTCCATACCAATAAACAGTGAAAGTTCCAATTTCAAAAGCGACTCTATTTAGCGGTTGAATATTTTCCACAAAGATTCACCTCGTTTAAATTTTTAGATTAGCCAAAATTTCAAATTTCCGATATTGCTTTTTTCCTTCTTATACAAAGAACATACGTAATGCTGATTGAAAATACACTTAACCAGAAAGTAAAATAGCCTATTTGCGGAATATAATTGTCTAGTACGCTGTATCTTGGCATCATTTTAAATAGGTAATCAATCACATCATTATGAAGAGTCCAAATTGCAGCAACTACTAGATGCCAACCTTTTATTTTATAGGAGTTTTTATATAATAAACCCTGGATTGCCATTGCTCCATGGGAAAAAATCAGCATGTAACTAGACCAATCTAAATAGCCTATTTCTATCAGAACTAATAAATTCATTACAACTGCCCATATTCCATATTTCAATAGTGTTACTATAGCTAGTGCCTCAAACAGAGGTAAGTTAGTTTTCAAAAATAAAGCAATTAATACAAAAACAAAAAATAAACTAGCTGTTGGGCTATCTGGAACAAAAATTAGATATTTATTAGGTGTAACTGATAGTTGGCCTCCATACCATAAAAATCCATATAATGTGCCTATAATATTAAATACTAACAGAATAAACAATGCCTTTCTATTTGTAAGTAATGAAGTAAAATTCAAATGATACACTTCCTTTCCAATAGGTTACTATCATTAATTAGCAGTAAAATGCGGCCTTTTAAAGGCCGCATTTTACCCTGTTTTATATCATTTATTCTGGCTGATTATTAGCATTTTCATCTGGAATAAAAGTAGGCTGAAATCCTTTATATTTAACCATTGTTACCATACCTGCAGAAGCATGATGTAAATCATGGCAATGGAATAGCCAATTCCCAGGGTTATCTGCTTTGAAAGCTATCTCATACTCATCTCCGGGTTCTATATTTACAGTATCTTTAATAATTGATGCACCCTCAAGTTTTTTACCGTTTTTACTTAAAATTTGAAAAGATGTACCATGTAAATGCATAGGATGGTCTTCACCTTTAGAGTTATTCACAATCTTTACTTTTACAAGGTCACCTTCTTTAACCATAATATTTTCTGTATTAGGGAAAGCTTTTCCATTGATTGTGTAAGCCATATTATTATCTAATACTTCTGTATTTAAGTTCATTGTATATTCAACATCATACTTCTGATTTAGAGTGAACTCACCGTCTTTTGAAGAACCATAATTTGTGTATGTGAACTCTGGAAGTTCTATATCCTGATTCGGTTTGTCTGTAGATAAGGAACTACCTTCATATTGTAATTTCACTTTCATTCCAGCTGTTCCTTCCATATTTCCATGACACTCCAGATACCATTCTCCTGGGTTATCTGCTACAAACTCAATATCATACCGTTCACCTGGTGATATTGAGATTAACTGATCTTCTATTACTTCTGGGTTTTCTATTTCTTGCCCATCAACCGCAACTACATTAAATTTCTGACCATGCAAATGCATTTTGTGTGTCATATACCCAATATTAGCTAAACGGAGTCTTACCGTCTCACCCTCCTTCATTTTTAAAGGCTCAATACTCTCACCACTTTTTCCATTGATGGTAAAAATGTCATACGCGCTCATATCGTCCATCGTCATGCTTCCGCCATCATTACTCGTATCCATATCCATACCTTCCATTTCATCACTTTCACCCATGTCCATACCTTCCATATCGCTCATATCCATACCTTCCTCTGGATTACTCATCCATTCGTCAAGCATTAACGTATAATCACGATCGTATGTTTTTTCTTTTGGTTCAACAATTAAGGCACCATATAGACCTTTATCAAGTTGATTAACACCGTCTTGATGAGTGTGATACATATAAGTACCAGAAATTCGGGGTGTAAACTCATAAGTAAATGTCTCACCTGGTTGTACAGCATTTTGAGTAACTCCAGGTATACCATCCATATTATTTGGAAGAACAATACCGTGCCAATGTATAGTTACAGGATCGGGAAGTTCATTTTTTAAGTTGATTTTTACTTTTTCCCCTTGCATTACACGAATTTGAGAACCTGGTACCGAACCATTAAAAGTCCAAGCATCTACACTAATATCTTTTGTTAATTGATGAGTTGCCTCTTTTGCAACAATCGTAAACTCATTCCCTTTTAAGATTTCTGTCTTAGTTGTTTCTTCTGAAGAAATCTTCTCAGCCTGTTTTTCAACATCTGCTCGATTTATACTCTCGTTTTGTTTATTGGAGCATGCTGAAAGGATTAATAATAGGAATCCAATTAATGCTAGTATTTTTAATTTCATACTCTCTCCTCACTTTCATGAATTATGATATTAAAAATAATTGAAGATTTTATGCATTTTATATGAACAAAAGTTCATAAATTTTAAACGTTATACGTTCTAGTCTAAAAATAACTAGAACGTATAGGTAGAAATATAAAACAGCAACAACAGTACAACAGTAGTTGCCCCTAAATAAAACAAACAACCTGCAGATAATTTGCAGGTTGTTTTTATCCATTTATCTAATTGGTCTCCATTTGCGAAGAAATAATGTATTTCCTACAACGGACACGGAACTAAAAGCCATAGCACCACCGGCGAGTATTGGATTTAATAATCCAATGGCTGCAACCGGTATGAGGATGATATTATATGCAAATGCCCAAAACAAATTCTGTCGTATTTTTCTCATCGTTGATTTGGACAGAAGAATTATATCGACTATTCCCATTAAATCCCCGCGCATTAGCGTAATGTCCGCTGCCTCCATTGCAACGTCTGTACCAGTTCCAATTGCAATGCCTACATCAGCAGCAGCAAGTGCCGGAGCATCATTAATTCCATCTCCAACCATCGCAACAACTTTTCCTTCTTTCTTTAGTTTTTCTACCTCGGCAGATTTATCTTCTGGCAGAACTTCTGCGAGCACTCGGTCTACACCAACCTGGTTGGCAATTGCTTCTGCTGTAAGTCGATTGTCCCCCGTAATCATTATGACCTCAATTCCTAATTTCTTTAAAGCCTTAATGGCATCCGAGGATGTTTCTTTAACAGTATCTGCTACGGCAATTATGGCTGCTAGACTGTCATCAATAGCCATAAGCATAGCAGTTTTTCCTTCACCTTCAAATTTTTCCATAGTATCAATAGAAGCATTAATATTTACATTATTCTGGGCCATAAGCTTTTTATTACCGATTAATATCTTTTGTTTATTGATACTAACTTCAATCCCATGCCCTGGAATAGCATTAAAATTATTAGCTTTTAATAAGTCTATTCCTTTTTCTGTTGCACTGTTTACAATTGCCTCTCCAAGTGGATGTTCCGATCCTTTTTCAGCAGTTGCAGCAATTTGTAATATTTCATCTTTAGAAAGGTTACCGTAAGGAACAATATCTGTTACATCAGGTTCACCCTTAGTAATAGTACCGGTTTTATCTAATACTACAGTTGTTACTCGCTGTGAGTTTTGAAGGTGTTCAGCACCTTTTATAAGTAGTCCATTTTCAGCACCTTTACCAGTACCTACCATAACAGCAGTTGGCGTTGCTAATCCCAATGCACACGGACATGCAATAACAAGTACAGCAATTGTACTAACTAAAGCCGGGGTAAATCCAACAAGTGCGAATGTAATACCAAAAGTAGCTAGAGCTATCACAATGACAATAGGAACAAATACTGCTGAAATTTTATCTGCAACTTGCTGAATTGGAGCTTTGGATCCTTGAGCTTCTTCTACTAGCTTAACAATTTGAGAAAGGGCAGTATCTTTCCCAACTTTCGTTGCCTGGAATTTAAATGAACCATGTTTATTCATAGTAGCACCAATAACATTATCCCCAGCTTTTTTACCTACAGGCATACTTTCCCCTGTTAACATGGATTCATCAACTGTTGTATTTCCTTCTATAATTATTCCGTCAACTGGTATTTTTTCGCCTACCCGAACAATAATAAGTTCTCCTGTTTGAACATCTTCTAGTGGTATATCTATTTCTACACCATTTCGAATAACTCTAGCCGTTTTTGCCTGTAAACCCATTAATTTTTTTATGGCTTCTGAGGTTTGACCTTTAGCCCTTATTTCAAGTAGCTTTCCTAATACAATTAGAGTCATAACTATAGCTGCTGCTTCAAAATAAAGATATTGCCCAGTTCCCATTATAGTAACAACTAAACTGTATAAATAGGCTGCAGACGTTCCTAGTACTACTAGGACAGCCATATTAGCACTACCTCCCCGAACTGAGTTATAAGCATCGCGGTAATAATGACCCCCAACATAAAATTGAACTACAGTGGCTAGTAAAAATTGAATCCAAGGATTTAAGTGAAAGAACCCTCCATTTCCGTACTCCATCATAAAATCTGATATCATCATGACTAAAAAAGGTATGGATAAAATGGCACCAACAATAAATTTTATTTTTTGCTTTCTATAAGCTTTTTCTCGAGTACTCTGTTCATAATCTCCTTCATTTTCACTAACTAATTTTGCATCGTAGCCAGCTTTCCTTACCATATTAACTAATTGATCTACATTGGTACTTCCAGGGATATATTCAACACTAGCTTTCTCTGTAGCGAGGTTAACATTAGCATTTTTTACTCCGTCTACCTTATTCAATACTTTCTCAATACGAGTAGCACATGCAGCGCATGTCATACCTATAATATTTAAATTTACTTTTTCTTGTTCAACCCCATACCCTGTTTTGTTAACTTTTTCAATTATCTCTTCAATTGATACTTGCGAAGGATTATAGGTCACTGCTGCCTTTTCAGTAGCAAGATTTACATTTGCTTTTTGAACACCTTGCACTTTTGATATGTTTTTTTCGATTCTAGTAGCACATGCGGCACATGTCATTCCAGTAATATTTAGTGAAACACTTTCATTATCATTAGTATTAGGTTTAGGCTGTGCTAATGAGCGATTATCTGTTTCCATTTTATACCCTCCTATAACTTTCGATTTACAGTTATACATTTTCTTAATGTTACACAAACTAGAGTTTATATTCTTATTTAATTTGTCACAAAACATTTATACCATATGGGGGTATAAATGTTTTATAAAGAGAGGGCAACCGTTATTTTAAAACGTTCGCCCTTGTTGCATTATTGTACATCATAACCTTGATCATCGATTGTTTCCTTAATTTTATCTAATGTTAATACTTCTTTATCAAACTCTACAAGAACAGTTCCGGTTCCAAGGTCAACTTTTACATTTGATACACCATTGAGCTTACCTACATTGCCTTCAATTGAGTTAACGCAATGATTACAAGACATACCTTGAACATTTAAAGTTACTTTTTCCATATTTATCTTCTCCTTTTACTTTTTCATTAATTTTTGTATTGTAATTAATACTTCATCTACTACTTCTAGGTCACCTTCTTGAATACGCTCAACAACACACTCTTTCAAATGGCCCTCAAGTAAAATTTTTGCAACACTATTCATAGCTGCTTGTGTCGCAGAAATTTGAGTTATAACATCATCACAATAAGTATCTTTCTCTATTAATCCTTTTATACCTCGTATTTGACCTTCAATCCGATTTAACCTGGTGATAAGATTTTGTTTAACCTTATTGGAGTGATGGCTTTTTCGCTCACTTGAAGTGGAACAATGAGTTTCCTCTAAAGATTCATCATTATCTAAAACGGATGCCATTAACTATTTCACCTCCACAAGCACATTATAGTATACCCCCGTACCCTATGTAAAGCCTAAATTTAAATTTTTTCTTTTTTCTTCTCTGTTTACTAATTATTATGTTTAACAATCATGTATTTTTTGCTAAAAAAATTCAAATACATATGCAATATACAAAGCATTTAAGTGGAAAATATATAAAAAAGTACGCTCTGAAAACCGTTTAAAGCGTACCCTTTCATTAAATTTTATTGTTAAACATTAGCATGTGCATTTAATTCTGATGTCAAACAAATTTCCTTGTGATGGTATCCGATTAATATATTACTAAAACCGTTTAAATCTTTTACATCCATGAAATTGACAAAAATTCCGTTATATACTGAATGTCCTACTTCCTCTTCATAAACCTGTACATCCTTTTTATTATTGGGTATCTCTATTTTATCTGGAATATCAACCAGATTCCAATTTTTACTTGTCTTTTTATTGTCACTTATAAGAACTACTTCCTTTAATTTTTCTTCACTATTAACTGCTGTATTTGTTTTTTCACTTAGAGTGGACATACATCCTGCTAAGATAATGATGATAAATGAAAGAAGTGTTGTTATTATTACCCGTTTAACTTTCATTCTCTTTACTCCATTCGATTATTTTACTTGCTTAATATAGATTAAAACATTGAAGAAAGTGTGGATTTTTTATCTAACACAAAATAAAGTGTTTTACAGTAACCAACTAGCTACTAAAAGCTAATTAATTATTTACTTCCTCTACTTCTCTATAATACTCACTAAACACCTCGGCAAATTCATCAACCGTGTTGAAAAGTTCCTGCTGCTTATTATCCACCCCTCCAAATTCTAAGAGGATTGAATTACTTGATAAATCTTGATTATATACCCCATTCCCTTCATCTTTACTTTTCACAAAGACTCCCCTACTAATTCCAGGAATCTCATTTTCTAATCTTTCATTTAGTTCTTTTGCCAATTTGAGATTTCGTTCATAGTTTTTATTTTCCTTTCCAACTACAAAGAATAATCTTGCATATTCAATACCATTAAACTCTAACGTAGTAATCTTTCTTGCCTGTGAATCCCTATGTATATCAATAAGATAAACTAAAGACTTTTCCTTAGTAGTAGCTTCTTGGACGATTTCTCTTGTTAAACTATAGGATTGAGCGTAACTCCAACCCTTTTTTTTAAGTTCTGCTGTTACATTGGTAGTACTATGTTCAGTTCCTATCCCTCTCTCTAATAATTCATTTTGCAATTGGGTACCCACTTGGATTACATTTTTCTTTTCGTTCAAACTAGACGCCTGATTTGGATCTGTAATACCTGAAAGTTGTGGTAAAAATGCTTCCCAACTATGAGTATGGTATATATATACAACATTTTTATTAGAAGCTTCGTTCTTTGGAGATTCTATTTTGTCTTCATTGGAACTGCTATTATTTTCATTTGTAAGAATATCCTCATTAGGAGGCGGAGACTCTATTGGTAGCGTTGCTAGATTAGTCCCTTTCCCTGCGATAGCTATCTCAGTATTAAATTGCGAAAATCCTACTAATTCTCTTCCTAAAAAAGTCCTTATATCTTCAGGCCAAATATTTGAAGTAAGCCAAACTACGCCGTTTAAAATAGATGGTTTTTTAATTTCTTCGTTAACATCTGATAGTTGAAACTGTCCAATTTCAAATAAAGAAGAAAGAATATCTGCATCTAGTTGCTTAGTAGAAACAGAAACAATGTCTGATGAAAGTTTTATATCTGATTTCAGATAATTTATTAGGAAAATACTAAAATACATGACAATAATAATAGCTAGTAGATAACCATTTAATATTCGTATCATAATTTGACCTCCCTATTTGATAGTGGTATCTACATATTTATATGTAATAGTTTCATCAGTAGTCTGCATATTTTCTGCACATTCAAAAAGACAGGTATTTCAAAGAGACAGGTATTTTAAAGGTTGTATAAAAAATGGCTACTCATTATGGTAACCATTTTTAAAAGTTTCAATATTCTTCTGTTATAATAGGGCTTCCAATTGTTAAATTATAAGTGTCTTGAAGCTCTTTATTTGTCCTTATACCAAATTGAATGTTAAATTTGTTTTTTTTATTACTAGATAAATAATCCTTCCACGACTTGTTATAAGCAGTAATTGAAACAAAATCATCTTCAACTAATTTTTCAATAGAGTTTGCTGTAAATTTTTTCAAAAGTAGCGTTGAAATTTGTTTAATATTTTCTTTCTTTCTTACTAAAGCCTTAACAGTAAAAAAGTAGTTTTCTTTCTCATCTAGTGATTTCAAAACATTTTGGTATTCCTCTTTATTCCAATCTGTGCTTTTATAACTATAAGTTTCTAAAATGTTATATTTATCATTTTCATTATATGCAGTTAAGGTAATTAACTGCTGGATATTTTGGTCTTTTAATGTACCAGTTAACTTAATATGATGATTTTTATCTTTCTCAACTTCCCAATTAAACTGTTGATATTTTTTCTTTAATTCAGATTCTCTTTGATAATATATATTTAATGAAGTATTACTCTTCTTTTCTTTTTTCGTGTAGATAGACCATTGAGAAATATCAGCATTAATTGATTGAAGATTAACTATGGTTTTTAATAATTTATCCTCTTTTCCAGAAACCTTATAATTAAAATAAAAAAATAAAGAAATTAAAAGGACAGAAGCAGTTATATAGATAATTGTTTTCTTCATAAAATATCCCCCTTTAGTTTCATAGTGTCCTATATTAATTACTTTTATACCTTAATATCTTTTAATCTATAACATTAAGTAAACTAGAAAAATATAAAAAAGGTAATAGAGTCGCTCTATTACCTTTTCTATCAAAGACGTTCCTTGATCTGATCTATTCCAATTCGGTTAACAAATTTATAAAACTTTTCTCTTTTCTTTCCTTCATTAATATATAATTCTAATATTTCCTCAACCTTTCTATATAGTTCCTCTGGTGAAAGTTCCTTCATTAATAATGTTCCTATTTCTGCATCTTTTCCAGTTGCTTTACCTCCTATATAGAGGGAGTAAGTATCTTTTATTTTCATTATTCCTATATCGTTAACTAATGGTTCACCACAACCAACAGGACAACCAGTATATGCAGCTTTTAAGGTAAATGGTACCTCTCTCCCTGCAATTATTCTGTTCAATTCCTGTGCTATAGGCATCCCTTCTTCCTCAGACCCTTTACAAAAATTACATGTACGTAAGCTTTTTACATAATTACCTACAGGATAACAACTTAATCCACTCAGTCTAAATTCCTGCATAATTTCAGTAGCATTACTTTGGGGAACCTCCAAGTATATTTGTTGAAAGGTAGTTAATTCTACCTCTTGATCCTCATCTAAATATTTAGCCAAAAGCGCTAATTGTTTTGCATTTAATTTAGCTCCAAACTGGATACCACCGTTGACTGCAATTTTTATCTTTTCAACGCTCATATTTCCAACTCCCACATTATTATAAATGTAAAAAAGGCTACCAAAAGATAGCCTTTTTTATTATTCTACTGGAGATAATTCACTTTCCGTAATCCATTGGTGGTTCGTTACTTTTTCTCCACCTGTGGTTGGGGTATAATCTACCATATAAACCGTTGTTTTTTCTGCTGAATCGATTGTAGCCTTTGCCCCCTTCATGCCTTCCATATGGTCTGCGTTGACTATAACTTCTGTACCTGGCTCAATTGCTTCATCTCCAGCGTCTTCAATTTCCTCTTGAATTACCCATTTATGATTTGTTACTTTTTCTCCACCTGTTGTTGGAGTATATGAAATTGTGTAAACAATTGTATCGTAAGCACCTACGATTGTCGCTTCTGCTCCATCCATACCTTTCATATGGTCTGCATTGATTATTGCATTACTTCCAACCTCATATTTAGGCTTTTCAGCGACTTTTAGACCCTCAGGAACTTCTCCTGAACCCGACATATCCATGCCTTCCATATCATGAGAAGACATATCCATTCCCTCTTCACTTTTGTTTGAGCTATTTTCGTTGTTATTGTTTGAACAAGCAGCTAATAATAAGACCAATAGTGTTAAGATTAGACTGCTTTTCATGAAAGTTTTTTTCTTCATTTGAATTCTCCTTTTTTTCTTGTTCAACAATTAGATGTTCCTCATAAAAAGATGAAAAATATTTATTGGTATATTGACTGTTTCTGCTCCTTCCTATTTTATTTTCCCCTATTTTACAAAGAAAAAATGCAAAAAATATGCAGAAATTTAATATATCTTAAATCAGGAACATTCTTATAATACTAAATAAGAGCAATAATGGAACGACTGAAAAAATAAAAGCCCAAATTCCTTGTGTATCTTCTTTCCTTTGTAGCTTTGTATATTTCTTAAAGGAAATTTCTCCTTTTGCAAATTTCATTCCATTTTGATTTGGCTTTATTACGTATTCTTGATCGTAGTTATCTTTCAAGACAACATTGGTAATAAGGGACTTTTCATCCCAATTAGAATCTAGGAAGACATCTATGTTGTTATTTGAGTAGATTACTCGGTCAAATTTATATATGGAACTTTCTTTTATCGTTTTACTTACTTTATAAGCCTGTTCTTCAACAAAATTGTTTGTTAAGCACATATTTGACCCACACCTCTTAATTAATTAGGTTTTTTGGAAATGTTTAAAAGACTTTTTCACCACATAATGTTACATATATTATATGTTTATTAATGTCCCATTTACACTATGGAATTTAAAATAGGTACAGTTTCATGAAAAGCTTTTATTAGCCTTTAATGCTAAGAATTACCGAAAACAAATTTGTTAACCATTTGAGGATTCAATCAAAGAGTCTAAATTTTTATTTATAAAGGAGTTATATTATGACTTTTACTTTACTTAAAGCAATCGATGAATATAAAAATGACCCAGAATCTGTTTACCAAACCTGGTTTATAAATAACAACGATAGACTAAAGGCATTTCGTACGATAAAAAATGCTATAAAAGTAGTTATTAAGGAAATAGAGAATAACACATTTCCTTGTGATTTTAAGGGTTCATCCCTTGAGGTAGCTATTTCAGCAATTGCGGAACAAAAGCAAATCTTTGAGGGCGCAGCTCATGCTTTTTATTGGAAGCCAAAGTTAAGAATACCTGATATTTATGAAAATGAAGATAATAAAAAAGCCTTTGGTCAATTTTTAAAGGAAACATTGCTCTATAATCAAGAAAAACAATTAATCTATAATATTAGGAAACTTCAAGAAAAAAATATAAAAGGACTAGGTCCTGCAGTAGGTAATATTTTATATTTTCTTCACCCTACTATTTTCCCGCCTTTCAACACTAGCATTGTTAAAGGTTTTAATATGATATTCAAACAAAAAATTAAATTAGGATCATGGGAAGATTATTTAACGATGCGCGAAATTATGATGGAGTATAATAATAACCATAACCTAGTCCTATCAAAAGATTTAGGTGCACTAGCAGGATTACTATATGAGATAGGTTCTGGCAGACAAGTTATTCAAGAAAACCACACTCTACTATTACAGGATATAGATAAAGTTAATAAAAAGCTAAAAAAAAGACATGAAGAAATTCAAAAGGAATTAGCCGAAGAGAATGAACATACTGAAATGCAATATTATTTAGCTAAAATAGGGACGACTCTTGGTTATAATGTGTGGATAGCAAAAAATGACCATAAAAGAGAATGGAAAGGATATAAATTAGGCAACTTTTCTATTCCCCATTTAAACTTAGAAACAATTTCAAGTGCTGTTAGTGAAACGATTTCTTTTATCGATGTTCTATGGCTTAATGGTGAAAATAAAGTTATAGGTGCATTTGAAGTAGAAAAGTCCACGTCTATATACTCTGGAATTTTACGCCTACAGGATTTGTCTATGTCCTTTAACAATGATAAGTCCAGATTTTATTTAATTGCTCCGAATAAAAGAAAAAAAGAAATTAAAGCACAATTATTAAGACCATCCTTCCAACATGACAGTATGTGTAAAATTTCTTATATTCTATTCTCGGATTTAAGAGAAGACTGTGAAGCTATGTGTAAGTTTGGAGTTAATATTTCTGTATTAGATAAGATATCAAACTAAATCATAATCCTATAAGTTATACTTGTATATATAACTTATAGGATTTTTTACATTTTATTAAGAAACCATTTTTCTACAGAATTCTGCACATTTAAAGCAAGATTCTGCGCATTGGAGACAATGTTCATGATGACTGTGCTTTTTACATTCTTCCCCACACTTTTCACAGATATCCGCACATAACAAACATATTTCCTTTACTAATGGGCTATTAGACTGCATTGCTTTTGCGGCTAAACTACAGATATCCGCACACTCTCGATCTAATCTAATACAACGAGCCATCATTTTAATATCTTCTTCATTTAAACAAGCATCAAAACAAGAATTACATGCTTTCATACATTCCAAACACGCTTTAATACATTCTTCGTAGTTCGTATTCATTCTTTTCCCTCCTATTAATTTATACAAGAATATTATTCCCATGGATTTCATAAATAAACTGCATAAAAAGTGCAAACTTTTTATGCTTAATCTGCAAAAATTCTACATACTTCACTTATATAATCCTATTTAAAACCTAATTCAAGTTAGAATAGGAGAGTTTTAATGAATAACATTTTGTTAATTGGAGCAAGTGTTGAAGAAAAGTGGAATACTCTATTAACAAGAAATGGATATAATTGTATCGGACCGATAAATATTGAAGAAATTCCAAATTACATTTATTCTCCATTAATTGATATTGTTTTAATATATGATGAACATTTATCCATAACAGTGGAATCAATCTGTATAAGTATTAATAAAATTTCTCCTGCTTTTATCATGGTAATAAGTAACAATATAAATTATTCACTTGTTAATATTTTAAAAAGTGGGGCAGACGTTTGTTTATTTGAACCAATATATGAGGACGAGCTAATTGCCAGAATCAACTCATTATTGAGGCATAAGAATAAATTAAGAAATGATATATTTACTTACAATAACTTAGAATTAAATATAAAAAAACGGAAAGTACATTACAGAGAGAAAATAATTCCACTAAGTCAAATAGAGATAAAGATTTTAGAAATGCTGATAAAAAATGATAACAAAGTTTTGTCCACTGATTTTTTAATAGATAATATTTGGGAAGATCACAAAATAAGTACTCAAACGCTCCGATCTTATATTCGTAATATTACAGATAAAATTAGAGATGCTGGGTTCCCTGTAGATAAGTATTTAATTACTGTTTGGGGAATGGGTTATATATGGAAGTTTGATTAATAATTTCTCAATATATCCTTTTAATTGAACAGGAAAATAAATTCGTATGAGTAAAATGTTTGTGGGAGAATAAATATCCTTTTTGTCTAGTTGGGGGACGAGTCCCCCAACTAGACAAAAAGGCCACCAAGCGAGAGCGCGGTAGCTGGAAAAAATGAAGCATTAAAAAAGAGAGCTTCCTTTTGTAAAGTAGAGTTTGACTAGAACACTACGAAAAGGAGAGGCTCTCATGAATCAATGTAACACAAAAATGCCATCATTAAAAGAATTGGAAAAAACTTTATTTCGAACACTACAAATGACCTTTCAAGAAATCCTTGTTCAAACATTAGAAAATTGGGATCAAGAGATTGCTCAGCAACGAGACAAAAGAAGATTTGCTTTACGTGATAAACGAGAAATACGAGTAGATACAGCGTTTGGAGCTGTGGAGCTGAAGCGTAATTATTATTTCGATCGTGTGACCAAAAAATATATTTGTCTATTAGATCACTATTTACAGTTTCAGGGGAATAAGGGATTTAGTCCACTACTAGAAGAATGGGGGTTAGAACTAGCGACGAATGGCTCCTCCTATCGAAAGGCGGTGGAAACGTTCGAACAATTTTTAGGCTATTCGGCGATGAGCCATGAAGCATTACGGCAACATCTTCTTCAAACAAACGTACTTCCCGCTAAGGAAAAACGCCCTTTTCAAAAGGTATTGTTTGTAGAAGTAGATGGATTATATGTGAAGAGTCAAGAAAAGAAAAAGCGTGGATGGGAGTTGAAATTCGCCGCTGTACACGAGGGATGGAAAGAAAACGGAAAGCGAGTCAGGCTCCGAAATAAAAGGCATTTTCTTTATGAAGGAAAAGAACCCTTTTGGGAAGCCTTTGAAACGTTCTTACAGAATCATTATGCGTATGATCCTACCCAAACCTTGCTTATTATTAATGGCGATGGAGCAGGCTGGATAACGGCATGTCGGGAGTATTTTCGGGAACGCGCCTTTTTCACCATGGACCGTTTTCATGTCGCTCGTTCGATGAAGCAACTAATGAAGAGCCATCCTCGATACCGCTACATGAAAAGAGCGTTAAAAAACTACCAGGTAGAAACATTACTTCTAGAGTTGAATAGCGCAGTAGGAACAATGGATACACCAGAAGAAGAAGAAAAACTAGAGCATTTCCTCGGCTTTTTAACGCATCATCAGGAAACCATAAAAGATTACCGTAGTTGGTTACAGGAAAAAGGTGTGGACACGACAGCGTATCGTCCAATGGGAAGTGCAGAGGCGATGATGAATCAATTAGCCAAACGATTAAAAAATGGAAGAGCATGGAGCAAAAAAGGGGTCATGAGCATGGCGCGCTTGTGGATTGGATTGAAGGATGACCTATCCATCCAAACGATATATGGGAAATGGGAAAAGAAAAAAGCCTAAATACATCAAAGAAAGAACATCGACCGAAAAGAAAAATACCCACAAAATTAGTAACAGAAACCGTGCGTCAGAACATGCCATACTTAAATCAAGCGATTGGAAAACCCATTCACTTTGCCTTACAGGGATTAAAAGGTTTTTAAAAAAGGCTCTGTTAAAGGCAAATGTTGATATTTGATACCTGTCAAAAAACTTGATATAATTAACACAAGAACGAACATTCGAGGAGGTTTTCAAGGTGAGCAAAGCGTTTAGCAACTTATTAAAGCATATTGATAAATTGCCACACACTCAAAAAGAACAAGTTTATCAATGGGTTAAACGCTATGTTGAACCTTCTTCCTCCGCAGGTGGTCGTTTAATCAATGAAATGAGAGAAACTCGCTTCAAAGAAGGTTTTGAATGCCCTCATTGTACATCGGAACACGTTGTTCGATTCGGAAAGTACAATGGTCGCCAACGTTATCGTTGTAAGGCTTGTAGCAAAACCTTTACTGATACAACCAATACCGTCTTGTACCGTACCCGAAAAGGAAACGAATGGATTACATTTGTTGATTGTATGTTCAAAGGTTATTCCCTCCGAAAGTCCGCTGAAATCGTAGGGGTTACTTGGGTTACGCTTTTTTATTGGAGACACAAACTGTTAAACGCTTTAAAGCAATTGGATGTTGAACATTTTGAAGGTATCGTTGAAATTGACGAGACCTATTTCCTATACTCTCAAAAGGGACAACGTGGCATTACTGACCGTAAACCTCGTAAACGTGGTGGAAAATCCAAGCACAGAGGAATCAGCCACGAACAAGTTTGTGTCCTCGTTGCCAGAGACCGAACAAAAGCAACCATCTCCAAAGTTGCTTGTATGGGGCGTATTGTAAAACCGAAAGTCGATACCTTGATTGGTTCTAAACTATCCAAAGAAAACGTAATTGTAACCGATGCTTGGAGGGCTTACAAAACCTATGCAAAAGAAAAAGGTTTAGAGCATTACCGTATTAAATCAGACGGTGGCAAACACGTTATTAAGGGCTTATATCACATCCAAAATGTCAACGGTCTTCATTCTCGCTTAAAACAATGGATAGACCGTTTTAAAGGTGTGGCTACAAAGTATCTTGACAATTACCTTGCTTGGTTTTTATTTGTTGATAGTCGTAGTAACGAAAGTACAAATCAACATATAAAAGAATTCCTATTAACATCATTTGTATTTGAGATGACAGACACATATGACAGTTTGCGACAGTCAAAATTTACTGTGTAGTTTCCATTTGTTAGGGCAAAATATTTTATTAATCCCTTATGAAATTGGAGGTCATTTAATGCAAAGGTATTTAATCGGAATTGTAATGATTATTTGTGGAATAATACTCCTATTTATGGCAAAGGGAAGAAGTTTTTTAGAGATTGAACAGTCACTTGTGATTGCTTATTCCTTTTTAGTATTTGGTGTTATTTATATTTTTTATAAAATGCTTCGTAAGTGATTATTATCTCCGCAAATAAAGAGTTTTTTCGCCCTTAATAGTTCGGGAAACCAGTGAGAAGTGGTTTCCCGAACTTTTCTCCTAAAAATCAACATTAAAATTTAACAGAGCCTTAAAAAAAGAAAAAAACGAAATTTTGATGAAAGAAAATATTTAGAAAGCGGATACAAAATTAAAAGTTTTATTTTATAAAAAGGGAGCTAAAAAAACTCCCACAAAAACTTGACTCAATCTTCCTATCAGTGTTCCATTAATGTATTTTAAATGTGGACAATTTGTTAGTAATGCCGGATGGAAGCATAAACCTATGTGTTTAAATGGCGATTATGAACTCATTTTAGGTCTACAGGATACGATTTATTTAGAAATAGATAATACTAGATTAGAGGTAAAACCTGGGGATGTATTATTAATTCCTCCTGCTATTCACTATCAAGGATTTGCAGCTTCAAAGGAGAATGCAAGCTTTTACTGGATGCACTTTTTCCCCCGAAAAGATGTAAATAAAATGAGTAAAGCTCAATTATCACATTATTTATTCACTCAAGATATTCATCCAACAAATGATGTGCTAAATAGTTCTGTTTTTCTACCATCTTATTTTCATTTGAAGCAATCCACAAAGGCTTTAATTCTTATGAAACAAATATTGGATATTTCTCATAGTAATTATTATAGTACCTATGCTGTTGATTATTTGGTTACCTCTTTGCTACTGGAACTGACGAATCAATACACACAGCTGTTACTTCAATCCCATCATCAGGACAGTGAATCCTCTCAAAAATTCACACAGATTCTTGAATGGGTTCGAGTCAATATTTATAAAGATTTAACGGTAAAAGAAATTGCTGAGAAATTTTCTTTTAATCCAGACCATTTGACGAGAATGTTTAAAAAGAAGATAGGGATGAGCACAATCAAGTATATTAATACTTTAAAAATAAACAAAGCGAAAGAAATGCTATGTATTACCAATAAAACCATAAAAGAAATCGCATACGAGCTCCACTTTATCGACGAGAAATACTTTATGAAGCTATTTAAAAGCTATGAAGGAATGACTCCAACTCAATACAGAGATGCCTATACCCGAATCTATCTTAATAATAAATTTGTTGATCCTGAAATTCCTCTTCCCCATCACTTAAAGCATTTAGAGGGATAGGAAAGAAAAAAATAGAGGGACGGTTGTGGTAAAGCATGTCCCGTCCCTCCACTTCCCTACTTCAACAACTGCTTAGCTAATTTCCGTTCTTCTTTTTCTTTTGTAGTAGTGGTGATCATTTTAAGGTTTTGTTGTATTTCTGGTTGATGTCTAAAAGTTGATGACCATGCTGTCAAGACACTTAACGCATGCAGGCGCAAGTCTTCATTTGCAGATTCGAGTGCTACTTGTACTAATGGTACTCCAACACCCTCGAAATCATGTAAATCTAGTATAATACATTCGAGACATTTCTCTTCTTCTATTGATAAGCTTGAAAAAGAGAAATGAGATTGTGCAAAGGCACAAAGATCCTTAATAGACTGTAGCTCTCTTGTATCCATTATAGCCAAAAATAACATACTGTTTGTTGGTTCCTTCTTCAGCCATTCAAATAGTAGAGACGTGATGTCCAATTGATAGAATCGAGCAATCTCAATCGAACGGAAATCAATTTCCTCACTCTCTTGCAAAGCAGCTAGTGCAAGCTTTGACCATTTAGGATTAGTAATATAGACCTCTACCGCTTCTTGAAGTGCTTTACGTTCATGTTGTTTCCATTGTTCGTTAAATCGCTCTTCCCAAATTTCTTCATCCTCATTTAGAAATTCACTAATTTTGATAATCGGGTAGAAATCCTCCAAGGTTTCACAATGCGTTTGTGCATGGTAAAGGAAACGAGACAATACAGCACTAGCATACGGATAGTGATCCATGCCGTCTGGGTTTGAGTCATCTAATAATCCCTCTATCATTATGGCTGCTCCAGTATATAGTTCCTTCGAAATACTCTTCTCATAGAGCGCCACATCTAACTCTCCCTTTGTAGCACAACGGAGGGCAATAAAATCATGAAATTTTCTATTTTCACAACCTTTTGTTAGTAACCAATATTTCATTTCAGGAGTTTTGGCTTCCACTAGCTCAATTGCTGTCATTTTTCCCACCCCTTGAACTGACTGCACTAGTTTCCATATTTGATCATTTACTCTCTTCCCCCCACTTCTTATAGCAAAAATGGCATATGACGTAAATTCATCGTGCAAGCCTATTGTATATAGAAGCTCTTGGTGTTCTTCACAATTAGTAAAGCCGAGTACAAGGATTGCAAATTTAACAACATCTCTATGTGCCGCATGCTCAAGAAGCCATAACGCCTCTTGCTTTAGCGCCTGCTCATCAACTTCAAGTTGTCCTAATTCCCGAATGACCTCTTCTCGATAAATGGCCAAATGGTCAAAAATAATTTGTTCATATGTCGCTTTTCTTGCTTTTACAGTTGGATTTTCCAGTTGCTCTTTAAAGAGTTTCATGAGCTTGCTCACAAAAAATGGTGTCTTCGGTTCCTTGATAATCAGATCAAAAAGGCCAGGATCTAATCTTGGCTTATTTGTACCAAAAAAGTAGTCATCATCTGGTAAGTGTCCATCTACTATTCTATTATGTTCTTGGACCTGCTTTTGGATAAAAGGAATGATTTTGTCTTTATGCTCCCAAGGCAGAAATTCCAGCCTTTGCGATTCATTCATAATAGTCTCGTTATCGATTTTAATGATACAGTTAAGGCTTATATATCCACCAATTTTGACAGAAACTTTTTGCCTTTTTCCATTCTCCAAAGTAAGAATCCCTGATAAACTTACGTAAGGAAGAAGATGTGAAAAGATAGATTTCCGTTTATTCACAGCAACTGTTACTCCATCAATGATAAGATATTCCTCTTTCATTTTATTTACAACTTCAATACAATGTCCTTTATAATCAACGGTCCAAGTCTTATGAACCTCTTTTTCCATATCCTTTTTCAAGTTTTGCATATCATATTCAAATCCATCTCTGAACCCCATGCTGACCTCCCATTTCTTCTTTTTATGTTAAAAATGGTTAGTATAGTATATTCATCCGTTTTCTACTATATCTATCTTTCTATCTATTAAATACTATCTTTCTCTTATAGAAAAGACCTTTTAGCAAAATAAGAAAATTAATAAGAAAAAAGGACGATTCTTGTGACCTCACAAGAGTCGTCCCTCTGCTTCTGCTTTTAAATCTTTAACCGTTTCTCCTTCTATTATTTGCGGTTGATAGTAATTTTCGTTTTGCACGTCCTTTTTCCCTTGGATTTTTTTAATGATCCAATCAGCTGCATCGTGTCCCATTTGTTCTTGGGGATGTGTTAATGTGGTGAGTTTAATGTTTGCATTTTTGGCAATATAAGAATTATCCTGCCCAATAATAGATAGTTTTTCTGGAATCGAGATAGTAAGTTGTCTGCATACATTTACAACCTCTAATGCAACTTCATCGTTATAGCATACAATAGCAGTCATATTTTCTAAATTTTCATCTAAGAACGTCTTCAAGTTTCTATTTAAATCTAACTTTGTCTCCGTAGTATAAGAAAAAACATGCTCTGCCTGAAATCGCAGTTTGGCTTCTCCCAAGGCTTTTATATATCCTTTCATACGAAACTTTCCTTGTAAATCATCCATTTTTGCTATAAGCCCTATCTGGGTGTGTCCTTTTGAAATTAATTCGTTTGTAGCGAGATAGCTAGATTGCACATCATCTAAACAAAAGAAGGGAACCTCTAACTCTTCGTAATAAGCATTGACCATTATAAATGGAACCTCTTGTTCTTTAAAGGATAAATAGTAAGCAATATTAGGGTTGTATAAATTACTTTTCGTCGGCTCTACAATTAATCCATCTACACCAAAGGATAGCATCATTTCTAATGCTTTCTTTTCTTGCTCCACATCATTATTGGTACTAGCTAATAATAACGAATAATCTTCTACATTTAATCTCCCTTCAATCCCGCGGATAATTGACGGAAAAATGTAATCAGAAATATAGGTTGTTATAACACCAATTGTTTTACTATTGGATTTCCCGCTCGTTTTTGACTGATATTGATTACTAACATAAGTACCAGATCCTTTTTCGCTTCTCAGGTATCCATCATTCGCCAATTCTAGAATCGCCTTTCGAACAGTATGACGGCTCACTTGGTACTTTTCTTGCAGGCTTGATTCAGTAGGAATTTGTTCTCCAACACGATAGTCCCCAGAAAGAATTTTACTTTTTATTTCATCAATGATGATTTGATACTTTAATTTCATTTAACGCACTTCCTTCAATGTTGTTATCCATTCAAATTTGATAATCACGATATTTGTATGGTCATATTCTAGCATATGTATGAATAAAATAAAATAACACCTATCAAACCAGACAAATTACATACAAATATCAACATCATCTTTTACTATTATTTTATTGGTTATCGAATCAGTTCTTGTTAAAAAATTAATAGAAACATCAATCGTGTTCTTTGGCATTTGTGTGTACATTTATACTTTTAATTGACATAAGTACGTACATATATTAAGGTGAATATGTACTAATGAAACAAATGAATCTCCATTCGATTACAATTGATGAAATCGCTATCAAGGAGGGAATATATGAAAACCAATCAAACAAATACAAAACAAGCAATTGTTGAGGGATTAACTTCACTTGGGATTGAATTCGGTTCCACGAGAATTAAGGCAGTCTTAATTGATCATAACTTTGAAACCATCGCATCTGGAAGCTATGAGTGGGAAAATCTTTTAGAAGATGGATTTTGGACGTACAACCTAGTCGATATTATCAACGGTCTCCAAACAGCTTATAGTGAAATGAAGCAAGAGGTTGAACGCAACTATGGTGTCACCATACGAACGGTTGGTTCTATTGGATTTTCTGCGATGATGCATGGATATATGGCCTTTGATAACACTGGCGAACTACTTGTACCCTTTCGGACATGGCGCAATACTACAACTAGCGTTGCCGCAAAAAAATTAACAGATGCCTTTCAATTCAATATTCCAGAACGATGGAGCATCGCCCATCTTTACCAAGCAATATTGAATGATGAACAGCATATTCCACGAATCGAGCATATTACCACTTTAGCTGGCTATATCCACTGGCTATTGACTGGCGAAAAGGCACTTGGCATTGGGGACGCTTCAGGAATGTTCCCAATAAATGAAGCATCACAGGATTACAACCAAGCTATGATTGAACAGTTTGAAGCATTAATTGCTGCGAAAGAATACCCTTGGAAGCTAAAAGACATTCTTCCTAAAGTTGCAACCGCAGGGGAACAAGCAGGTGTATTAACAGAGGTAGGGGCAAAAATTCTCGATCGATCTCGTAATTTACAGCCAGGGATTCCATTATGTCCCCCTGAAGGCGATGCGGGAACAGGGATGGTCGCAACAAACAGTGTGAGAAAACGCACTGGAAACGTCTCTGTCGGAACTTCTGTTTTCGCAATGATTGTTCTAGAAAAAGAGCTTTCAAAGGTTTATCCAGAAATCGACTTAGTAACAACGCCAGATGGCAGCCCAGTTGCAATGGTTCATGCAAACAACTGTACAAGTGATCTAAATGCATGGATGCGATTATTCCGTGAATCTTTAGAGGCGATGGGCCAAAAGGTTGATATGAATAAATTATTTGAAGCTTTATTGAGTACTGCTTTGGAAGCGGATCCAGATGGTGGTGGACTACTAAGCTATGGTTATTATTCAGGTGAGAATATTACAGGTTTAGAAAGCGGGCGCCCTCTCTTTGTCCGGTCACCAGAAAGTACATTTAATTTAGCGAACTTTATGCGCACACATCTCTTCTCTGCATTTGGTGCATTGAAAATTGGCATGGATATTTTAACGAAACAAGAAGATGTGGCAATCGATAGCATTTTAGGTCATGGTGGTTTATTTAAAACCCCTGTTGTCGGTCAAAAAATTGTTGCCGCTGCCATGAATACTCCCGTTTCCATAATGGCAACTGCAGGAGAAGGCGGAGCGTGGGGAATGGCTATTCTTGCTTCTTACATGAGGAACAAAGATGAAAATGATAGTTTAGAAGACTTCCTCGACAAGCAAGTATTTAAAGAGGTTGATAAGCAAGAAATGTATCCAGATCGCTTTGACGTAGAAGGATTTGAAGCATTTATTGCCCGTTATAAAAAAGGGTTAGCTATTGAGAAAGTAGCCGTCGAAAATATGATTCACGAGTAAGGAGATGAAGATTTAACATGTTAGAACAGCTAAAAGAAGAAGTATTTTATGCAAATTTAGAATTGCCTAAGCATGGGCTTGTGAAATATACATGGGGTAACGCTAGTGCCATTGATCGTGAAAGTGGTTTATTTGTTATCAAACCGAGTGGCATTAACTATGAAACAATGAAACCAAGCGATATGGTTGTTATTGATTTAGATGGGAATGTAGTAGAAGGAGACTTTAGACCTTCATCCGACACAGCTACTCACGCAGTACTTTATAAGCATTATCAAGAAATCGGAGGCATTGTGCATACTCATTCTACTTGGGCAACAATATGGGCTCAAGCAGGGCTGGACCTCCCGGCATTGGGCACCACTCATGCAGACACCTTTTATGGGTCTGTTCCATGCGCTCGCTATTTAACCCAAGAAGAAATCGATCGTAGCTACGAAGCGGAAACTGGTAACGTAATCATCGAAACCTTCAAAGAGCGTGGATTAGATATTTTAGCTATTCCTGGAGTATTGCTGCATGGACATGGTCCTTTCACATGGGGAAAAGACGTGCATTCTGCTGTCATGAATAGCGTCGTGTTAGATGAGGTTGCAAAAATGAATTTATTTACACGAGAATTAAATCGTTTTTCAGAAGAATTACCTCAACGAATCTTAGATAAACACTATTTACGCAAACATGGCAAAAATGCCTATTACGGTCAAAAGTAAAATAACTTAAACTACTAAACTAATAAATGGAAAAGAGGGAAATAGAATGTCAACTAATAAAATATTTTGGTTTGTTGTCGGTTCACAACATCTATATGGAGAAGAAGCGTTAGGAGAAGTAAAAGCAAATGCCCAAAGAATGACTGATGCTTTAAATGAAAGCGGAGTCTTGCCTTACCCACTCGTTCTACAGGATTTAGCCGTTAGCTCAGATAAAATCACAAGCATTATGAAAGAAGTCAACTACCGAGATGAAGTCGCAGGTGTCATCACTTGGATGCATACTTTCTCTCCTGCGAAAATGTGGATTCGCGGAACAAAACTATTACAAAAACCATTACTTCACTTAGCAACACAATACAATGAAAGTATCCCTTGGGCAACCATTGATATGGACTTTATGAATCTAAACCAAGCAGCTCATGGTGACCGTGAATATGGTTTTATCAACGCTCGTTTAAACAAACAAAATAAAGTGGTTGTCGGCTACTGGCAGCGAGCACTTGTTCAACAACAAATAGCTGATTGGATGGATGTTGCAGTAGCTTATAATGAAAGCTTTAATATTAAGGTTGCTCGTTTTGGAGATAACATGCGTAATGTTGGTGTTACAGATGGAGATAAGATAGAAGCTCAAATACAATTCGGATGGACAGTAGACTATTTTGCCATCGGTGACCTTGTTCAATACGTGAACGCTGTTACAGAAGATGAGATAAATGATCTATTTGCCGAATATGAAACACTTTATGAATTTGATTATGGCACATACAGTAAGGAAGAATGGGAATCTAGTGTAAAAGTCCAAGCAAGCTACGAAATTGCGATTAAGCGCTTCCTTGATGACGGTGGATACAACGCCTTCACTACGAACTTCGAAGATTTATATGGCATGAAACAACTTCCAGGTCTTGCCGTTCAACGTTTAATGGCACAAGGTTACGGCTTTGCTGGTGAAGGAGATTGGAAGACTGCTGCTCTTGATCGTTTATTAAAAGTAATGAGTCATAACCAATCAACAGGATTTATGGAAGATTACACATACGAATTAGCCGAGGGACAAGAAGCCGTTCTTCAATCTCATATGCTTGAAGTAGACCCAACTTTAGCAAGCAACAAACCAAAGATTATTGTTTCTCCATTAGGTATTGGCAATCGTGAAGACCCAGCTCGTCTAGTATTTGATGGAAAAGCTGGTGATGGGGTAGTTGTTTCCATGGCAGACTTTGGTACCCATTTCAAACTTTTAATTAATGAAGTTACTGCATTTGAGCCAAACATACCAGCACCAAACCTACCAGTAGCTCGCGTTCTATGGGACATTAAACCAAATTTCCAAGATGGTGTTAAAGCTTGGATCGAAAATGGCGGCGGTCACCATACAGTAGTATCCTTAAATTTGACAACAGACCAAATTATTTCCTATGCAAAACTAGTTGATTTAGACTATGTTGTCATTAAATAATGGGACATGGGGACAGGCCCCCTTGTCCCACTTTATAAAATAAAAGGAACGGTTCTTATGAGTTGAATAATCTCAAAAAGAACCGTTCCTCTGTTTCTCCTTCATTATATCAACCCATTCCTCCTGGTCCACCGCTGGAATTAACGCGATTGTAATGGACAACTTCTCCTAATTTTTCTGCTTGTTTGTTTTCATCAGGGGCTGTCATGCCAGATTTCTTTTCGAAATATAATACTAACCCTATCATAATGGCTACTGGTGCAAATAAGAATAAAAATATCATTCTAACACCTCCAATTTTATACTATTTAACATACGCTTTTGGCTTGCCATTAGTTTCATTTATTTGGAAAAAGAAAAAGGGACGGTTCTTGTAGGTCAAATGACCTCACAAGAACCGTCCCTCTGTTTCCCACAAAACTTAGATGCTCCTATGCATAACTGCGTAATACCGATGCCATAAACTTTATGCCTTCTATATAGTCGGTTAGGTTTATGTTTTCGTTTGGAGCATGGTTTTGGGAGGTGGCATTGCCTACACCAAATCCAAGGGATGGGATGCCGAATTTTTGACAAAGATTATACATAGGACCTGTTCCAGCTTGTGAGCGCAGGACTTGTGGTTTTTGGTCATAGAACTGCTCAGCAGTGCTTACAACTTTTTCGACAAGTGGATCGGTTAATTCAGTTGTTCCGGCTCTTTGTCCTTTTAACTTAATAACTTCAATGTCACCAAAGCCGTGTTTATCTAAATGCTTGATCAATAGATCGTAAATCTCTTGGGGATCTTGTTCTGATACTAGACGGAAATCAAGTTTGACCTTTGCTATGGAGGGAAGAACCGTTTTAGATCCTTCTGCTGTATATCCAGATTCGATTCCGCAAATCGTACAGGTTGGTTGAAAAATTAATTTTTCTTTTAAAGGAAAGCCAGTTAAATTATTAACATAGCTTTTTAACCCTAAATTTTCTAAATCAGCTGATTCATCAAGCTCCATTTCTTCTGTCAGCTTTCTTTCTTCTTTTGTTAAAGGTTTGACTTTATCATAAAATCCTTCTATTAACACTTCTTCTTTCGTGTTTTTCAACGTAGAAAGCGCCCATACTAGTCTCCAAGCCGGATTTTCCACAATGGCTGCTTTCGCTGAATGCAGGTCAATATTTGCCCCTTTGGCTCTTAACTCTACATATAACATTCCTTTGCAGCCTAAAGTAATCTGTAGTCTTCCATCCATTGTTTTAAAGCCATTTTCCCAAATACATCCATCAGCTTGGATTTTTTCTGGATTATTAGTAATAAACTCATCTAAATGAGGGCTGCCGATCTCTTCCTCTCCTTCTACCAAAAACTTCAGATTAATAGGCAGTTCACCATATACTTCTTGATAAGCATGGACAGCACAGATTCTAGAGAGAAGTGTCCCCTTATTATCCGCTATACCCCTAGCATATATTTTTCCTTCACGGATTTCGGGAGAAAAAGGATCACTTAGCCATTGATCAATCGGGTCTTCTGGCTGGACATCATAATGATTATAAAAAGAAAGAGTCTTCTTCTCCTTGCCACTTTTTATCTCCCCATAGACAACCGGATTTCCTCCTGTTGCCACTAACTCTACTTCCGCTCCTAAGTTTTTCAAATGATTCTCAACCATTTCTGCCGTTTCCTTTATACCACGGTTTTGAGCGGCTACACTTGGATGCTTGCAAAGATCAAGCAGCCACTTTACATACAGCTCTTTATTATCTTCTATATATTGATAAACTTCTTTCATAGCTGGATTCTCCCTTATACTATTTACCATTTTATTCGTTTCTCTCCAATAAGGAAGACGTCACCTGTTCTACTCCAACTAAGCCTAAAATCGTTAATAGTATTTTTTGCGCACCGATGTGGCCATCTGTCGGATCATAATACTCCTGTAATGTATGGAATCCTCCACCATCACCTCCACCACCAAGGGTTAATGCTGGAATACCTAAATGAATAGGCACATTAGAATCGGTACTACTCGCTTTATCTAAAATCGGTTCAAATCCAAGCGCTGATGTAGCACATCGAGCCGCTTGCACAATCATACTATTTTTATCTTGTGAACCAGCTGGACGATCGCCTACTTTTTCTATCTGCACGCTAACTTGTGCCTCTACATTCCATCGAGCATTTTCTTCTTCCTTCGCTTGCTCCATTAAATGCAAAAATTTACTTTCAATTACTTCGAGCTCTTCTTGAGAATTAGAACGTAAATCTACTAACATTTCGGCTGTTTCAGCAATGGTATTAACAGAAGTACCGCCTTTTATCATGCCAACATTAAATGTTGTCTTTGGTTCAACTGGTGTTTGCAAATCAGAAATTTTAGCAATCGCTCTCCCTAATGCATGAATCGGACTTGGAATACCAAAATTTCCAAAACTATGTCCACCTGGTCCTGTAAACAACACTTTAAATCTTTTGCTTCCTGTACCTAAGTAAGTAATGCGGCTTGGATCTCCTGGCTCGATTGAGATAAATCCATCTATATCTTCGCGATTTTCAAATAACGCTTTCACTCCTCTTAAATCTCCAAGTCCCTCCTCCCCTACTGACGCACCAATGATTAGATCTCCTTCTGCCTTTAACCCAGCTGCAGTGATAGCGCGAATAATGGTTAAGACAACGGCTAGCCCTCTCCCATCATCACAAATTCCTGGAGCATAGATTAAGCCGTTTTCTCGTACCGCCTTTACATTTGTTCCTCTTGGGAAAACAGTATCTAGATGTGCACAAACAACAAGTTTGGGGCCTTTCCCACTTCCGGGCAACACGCCAAAAACATTTCCTACAGCATCTGTAGATACTCCCTGAACACCTAGCTCTACCAATCTCTTTTTATACCACTCTCCTTTTTCATTCTCTTCAAAGGTTGGTGCTTCTATTTCTGTGAGCTCAATTTGTTCCTCTGTGGTTGCATCATTGTCTTCTTTTAAAAACTCTAATGCCTTTTTGACTTGTTCATTCTGGGAAAGCTTTTTATAGACTTGCTCTACTTTTTCCGTAATACCCTCCGTTTTTTGTTCTACATTTTCCATATAAATGAACTCCTCTCCATCATTTCTATTTTTTAATCTTCTTCTCTTTGTTCAATCATATAAATGACAAGCAACAATATGTTTATCATTAACTTGTAATTTCAAAGGTATTTCTTGCTTGCATCTTTCCATTGCAAATGGACATCTTGTATGAAATACACATCCTGTTGGAGGATTCAAAGGAGAAGGTAACTCTCCTTTCAATTGTATTTTTTCTCGCTTCCTTTTTGGATTTGGGATTGGTACAGAAGATAACAAAGCTTTCGTATAAGGATGCAATGGATTTGCAAATAGTTCATCCGTTGTTGCCTCTTCCATCATTTTTCCTAAATACATGACACCAATCCGATCCGAAATATGACGTACCACACTAATATCGTGAGCGATAAACAGATACGTTAATCGATACTCTTCTTGAATTTCTTGCATAAGATTAATAATTTGCGATTGAATGGAAACATCTAAAGCGGAAACAGGCTCATCACAAATGACTAGCTTCGGATTAGCAATAAGGGCTCTTGCCAGTCCAATTCTCTGCCTTTGCCCTCCTGAAAATTCATGGGGATATCGATAATAGTGATCTGCTTGTAAACCGACCTTTCCCATAATATCCATGACCCGATTCGTATGGTCCTTTTTATCACCAATCGAATGAATCAATAGTGGCTCTTCCAATGTGTTTCCAATTCTTTTTCTTGGATTAAGAGAAGAATAAGGATCTTGGAAAACCATTTGGATTTCCTCTCTCATTTTTTTCAATTCTTTTCCTTTTTTCTGAAAAATATCTTGATTTTTATAGATAGCTGAACCTTCAGTTGGATTGGTTAGTCTCATCAATGTTTTGCCTGTTGTACTTTTACCACAGCCAGATTCGCCAACTAATCCATATGTCTCCCCTTCGTATAATCGAAAGGAAACATCATTGACAGCCTTGACATAATTCTTTATCCCTCCTAATTTCCCAAGAGGACTTTTTACAGGATAGTATTTTTTTAATCCTTGTACATCTAACAGGATTTTCTTCTCTTCCTGGTTAGCTTGAAACATTTGCATAACATTCCTCCTCTTGTGCTATTTTTTCATAATGCCAGCATCGAACCTTTTGATTAGCAGAAGTTTCGGTTAAATCTGGTGCCTTTTCTAAACACAACGAATCGGCGTAAGGGCATCTTGGTGCAAATCTACAGCCTACAGGTACCTTATCAAGGGAAGGAACTGTGCCTTCGATTACATGCAATTTTTCGGAACGATCTCCTTCCATTTGCGGAATAGACTTGATTAATCCTTTTGTATAAGGATGAAGCGGCCTTTCAAATAAGCTTTCTACACTCGCCTCTTCTACTATTTGACCTAAATACATAACTACTACTCTATGACAAAGCTCTGCTACCACCCCTAAATCATGGGTAATAAACATGACGCCCATCTCCAGCTTTTGATTAAGCTCACTAATTAAATCCAATATTTGCGCTTGAATCGTCACATCCAAAGCTGTCGTTGGTTCATCAGCGATAAGTAATTTAGGCTGACATGCCAATGTCATAGCAATCATGACTCTTTGCCTCATACCGCCTGATAGATTATGAGGATAATCATGAACCCGCTTTTCCGGTGCTGGTATTCCAGTGAGCTTTAGCATTTCAATTGCTTTCTCATATGCTTCCTTCTTCGTCACATCTTGATGGAGCATAATCGCCTCCGCTATTTGGAAACCGATTGTTAACACAGGATTTAAAGAACTAAGGGGATCTTGAAAAATCATGGAAATATCATTTCCGCGAATCATCTGCATTTTCCTTTTGGAAAGCTTTAATATATCTGTCTCTCCTTCAAAAAAAATCTGTCCTTCATATTTCACGAGATGCTTTTCATCAAAAAGACGCAGAACCGATTGGGAAGTAACACTTTTCCCGCAGCCTGATTCCCCTACTACTCCCACGATTTCCCCTTTATTAATTTGAAAGGAGACACCATCGATAGCGGTCACTTTTCCTCTTTCTGTATAAAAATGGGTTTTTAAGTCTTGCACATCCAATAACGTATCCGAACTCATATCCTTCCCTCCTTACTATCTTCCTTTTTTTCCTTTGCTTACATTAGGATCTAATAAATCTCTTAGACCATCTCCTAATAAATTTAGTCCCAGTACGGATAGAATAATAAGAATCCCTGGAAATACAGTCATCCACCACGCGTTAAAGATAACAATTTTCCCATCATACAATATATTTCCCCAACTTGGGCTCGGGGCTGGAATACCTGCACCTAAAAAGCTTAGTGCTGCTTCTGTAATAATGGCGTCTGCAAAAATAAACGATGCTTGAACAACTAATGGAGAAATCGTATTTGGAGCAATATGCAGAGCGATAATTCTCCAAGTACTTGCTCCCTGGGCTCTAATCGCTTCAATATAAGTTTCTTCTCTTATAACCAATGCCGTAGACCGAACAATTCGAGCTACGTTAGGAATAAAAACAATTACAAGGGCAATGACTACATTTTGCTTTAATGGTCCTAGTGCTGCCACTAAAGCGATGGCCAATAAAACTCCAGGAATCGCCATTAATCCATCACAAATACGCATCAGAATATTATCCAATGTTTTATAATAGCTTGCGAGCAACCCAATAATTAAGCCAATTAAGCAAGCAAAAAAAGCCACCAATGCTCCTATTCCTAAGGAAACCCTTGCGCCGTATGCAATTCGGGAAAGTAAGTCTCTGCCAAAGTTATCTGTTCCAAGTATATGTTCGGCACTTGGTGCTTTCAGACGGTTTTCCACTTGCATTTCATAAGGACCATATGGAACAACGATCGGAGCAATAAGTGCTATTAATGTTAAAAGCGTTAGAATAATTCCCCCTGTTACAATCAGTTTATTTCCAATAATTCTTTGAAAAAGTAAAAGACGTTGCTGCTTTTTTAAATCATTCTTACTTTCGATAAACTTCAAATCCCGCTCTAATACACTCATCGATTCCCCTCCTCTGTTGTTTTTTCGCTAAAGAATATAAATGTTTTTCTCATAAGCTTTTATTGTCTCTCCAATCTCACCCTTGGATCCACGACACCATACAATAAATCGACGATTAAATTAATAATGACGTAGATGAAGGTCACAAATAGCACCACGCCTTGGATAACTGCATAATCTCTTCGTTCGACTGAATTAATAATTAATTGCCCGATTCCCGGAATATTAAAGATGGTTTCTGTTACAACAGCTCCAGCTACTAATGAGCCAAAGGTTTGACCAATAACCGTTAATATAGGAAGAAAGGCATTTCGAAGGGCATGTCTATAAATGATAAGTTTTTCAGTAACTCCTTTAGCTCTTGCAGTTTTTATATAATTGGTATTTAAAGTCTCTAATAAACTAGAGCGAGACATCCGTGAGATTAAAGCTGTATGCATAGCTCCAAGGGAAATGGATGGCAAAATTAAATATTTAAAATGTTCCCATATACCCTCACTTAATGGTCGATATCCTGCTACAGGCAACCATTGCAGCTGAACGCCAACAATCAATACTAAAAACAGTCCTAACAAGAAACTAGGCACACACATTCCCAATAAAGAAATCCCCATTATTGTCTGATCCGTTCCTGTCCCTCGATGCATTGCAGCTAGTATTCCAAGCGGCAAAGAAAAGACAAGCGAAATCACGCCAGCCAATATAGCTACAGATATCGTTGGACCAAGATGACTGGTAATCGCTTCAAGGACAGGCATTTTCATAAAATAAGAAACACCAAAATCACCTTGAACCGCTCCTTTTATCCAGTTAAAATACTGTTCGATGATTGGTAAATCTAATCCCATTTCCATGCGCAATTCCTTAATTTGCTGTTCCGTCGCTTCCTCTCCAAGTAGAACAGCAGCAGGATCTCCAGGTGTTAAGTGAATAATGGAAAAGATGACAATCGATACGACAAATAAAACGGGTATTAAAGAAAACAATCGATTAACAAGATACATTTTCATCTAATTTCCTCCTTTACATTCGATGAAAATCACTACAATTTCTTCATCCCTTTATTTCATTAGATGAAATTCTCTTAAGCGTTTTTTCTTCCCCACTGAAAAATTTCCTTTCAATAGGTTATTAGCTAGAGAGACCCGCTTAAGTAGAGACAGTATGGTAGAAAAATCCCGTCCTATTTAAGCGAGTTATTAAGAAGATCTAGTTTACTGCGTTTTTTTTACGTTCCATAGAATAGGTCCTTGGAATACAGTGAAATCCTCCAATTTATCTGTAGCTGTGATAATACTTGCATAATGTCCAAATAGGGTATAAGGAACATAGTCATTCCACATATAGGATTGCATCTCTGCCCAAAGTTCTTTTGCTTCCTCTTTCGTTGATGCTGTGCGAATCTTTTGCAAAGAATTCGTCATTGTTTCATCATTTGTCCAACCTACATAATCTGGATTAACCACTAATAATTGCGAAGGAGTGGTAACATAGCCAGTACCTACAATTAATAAATCCCAATTTTCTGGATTTGCACGTTTTTCGGTTAATGTTGGCCAATCATACAGTTCAAGTGACACCTTTACTCCCATTTGTTCTAACTGTTCTTTTAATACAACAGAGGAATTGTATTGATGGTCATAATCCCTTGTTGAATAAAGAATAATTTCTTCGCCATTATAGCCAGCATCCTTTAGCATTTGCTTCGCTTTTTCTACATCACCTAAGTTAAAGACTTCTTTCCCCGCATCCGTAGCCCAGTCTTTTTGCTCTGGACTCATATAACCAGGATCCAAATTGTATAAATCTTCACTGCCAAAGCTTGCAAGCATAATAGCATTCGCATTAATGCCTGTATTAATCGCTTTTCTTATCTCAGGATTAGTCATTATTCCTTGTTTTTTGTTATAAGCTACATTTAATGTTCCAGAATCAAATGATGCGAAGGTTTTAAGATTTGGTGTATTTTTTAATTGCTCATAGTTATCAAATGGCATGCTATTGGCAATGTCGTATTCACCTGTTTGAATACCAGCTAGTCTTGTAGAGGAATCTGGAACAATATGATACGTAACATCATCTATATAGACTGTCTTTTTGCCAGATAGACCACTAGTTTCTTCTTCTGATGCTACATAATCAGCAAACTTTTCTAACTTGATGTATTGATCTTGCTTCCATTCCACAAACTTAAGAGGACCTGTACCAATATATTCAGTAACACCATCTTTACCAGCCTCTGCTATTACTTCAGATGGCATGATAGCCGGGAACTGCCCTTTTCCTGCCATAATATCTAAAACATCTGTTACTGCTTCAGCTAGTTTTAATGTGACTGTATACTCATCCACTGCTTCAAATTTTCCTCCACTGAGTAATAATTTTGCTCGAGAGGATTGCTCTAGCCATCTATTCATAGAAGCAACAACATCTTCTGAAGTCATTTCTTTTTCGTTATGAAACTTCATTCCTTTCCTTAGCTTAAATGTATAAGTTAAACCATCTTCACTAGTTTCAATCGATTCTGCCAGCATCGGTACTGCTTGTTGGTCCTCGTTTTGAGTAACCAATGTCTCATATATATTTCTCATTATTTCAATGGCATCAGACGAGGTAGTCAAATGAGCATCAAGTGTTGGCGGCTGCACACTGATAGCAATATTTAAACTCCCTCCATAAGAATCTTCACTTGAAGTTCCTTCAGAGCCTGTGGACTTACTACACCCAACGCTAATCAGTAAAAATAAAACGGAAATAATCATTGCTAACTTTTTCAAAGCCTATTCCCCTCACTTAATTTAGAATTATAAAAAGATTCTGTCTTTTTTAACTGCAGTTGTCTGTTCTTTTAAACGAATTACTCCAACATTTCCTTCGATATCGATGTTTGTGCCGTATGGCTCAGAAAGCTTAGCAAGTCTTTTTAATATATCCTGATTGCCGGATAGAACCGGCCAGCCTCTTTCATACCTCTCTTTACCATAGCCTAATTCTACTGGATAAAGCTTTAGTTCAGCTAATTCGCCTTTTTCCATTGTCCAAACTGGGATGACTGATTCCCAAATTTTATGATTAGTCCCGAATCCTATTGTGTTATTTTTGCTTCTTTTATCTAAGGCATCTGCGACATTATCAGAATGGCTTAATTGATACTTTTCATAAAAGTCTGTTGGTAAATAAGGAACCGTATCATTTTGGAAAATAAAGTTACCCAAGCTATAAAAGATTGGTCGATTTTTATAAATTTCTATTCCTCTTAATACATGAGGTCCATGACCAATGATAGCATGTGCTCCTTCATCAATGCACTTTCGGGCAAATTCTTCCAAAAACTCTGCAGGTAGTTCCTTCTCCCCGTTTCTCATTTCATGTGCATGAATACTAACAATAACATGGCTAGCTTGCCTTTTTGCTTGCTTAATACTTTGTATCATTCGGCTCATATCTCGTTCATCTGGAGCAGTCGATTGACCTTCTTCATTATTTTCTTGGAATAAATATTCCCCAAATGAATAGATTCCATCATTTCTTCTTACAAGAAAACCTTCTTTGATTGATAATTCTTGGGTTGCATTAATATACGTAGTTGAGGCAATTTGCTTTAAAGTGTCCATATTCTCAGGTGTTATCTGGTGGATGGTTTTATAACGTAGTGGATTTATGCCAGGTCTTCCTATCATATCAGGGCGCTGTTCACCTGCCAACCAAGACTCATGAAAGGTTGATGTGGCCGATATCAAGGCAACTCTGCCCATCTCTGTCTCCAAATATCTCGGTTCACTAGCGTAAGCCATATTCTGTCCTGCACCTGCATGGACAAATCCAGACTGATTTAAATATTTTTCTGTTGCTTTTAGGCCATCAATAGAATAATCCAATGTATGATTGTTCGCCCAAGCTAGCGTATTAAATCCATAATTCTTTAAATCTAGCAGCAATTCTGGAGAGCCCATGGCCCAAGTCCCGCCACTTACCGCTCCGGGGATACCTTCATTATGATGTAGCGTTACTTCTAAATTCGTAAACCGAAAATCAGCTTGATTAATAATGTCAGCAATTTCCTTATAAGATTCATTTTTTGCTGGAAGTTTGCGAGTGATAAAGGAATCACCAGTTGCAGCAAATGTAATCGTATCTTGCATTTTTTCTCCCCCTTTGTCTCCTCTTCTTATATTCGGAATATTTCCTTAATTGTTCCTTAAATTAAAGTATAGATAGACAAATTATTAAAGTCAATAATCCATATAAAAAACACTGTTAGATTATCTGACATATAAATTTCTATCCATTCACTATTACAGAATTATTACGGAAATTAGTTTGCTAATCTTTTATTTTTTATAGTATACTCTAGAAAAAATACAGTTGGAGGCACTTATGAAGGCAAAAGCTGGTCTACTAGGGCCAAAAGACTCGGTGCAAAAAATAATGGAAATCGCCTCAGACTTCCATTCTAAACTGGAAGTCATTCCATATATTTACAGCGAACCAATTGAATCAGAAGCAATCGTAGAACAAAATCATCATTTTGTTGATTTTTGGATATGTACAGGATATACCCCTTACTATCTAACGAAGAAATTTCATAATCAGCAATTATTCTATTACCCACGATTTAATCAAGGATCAATCGCAATCATACTGTTAAATATTCTTTATAAAGATAAGAAAAATATTGAGAGAATTAGTATTGATAGTTTTTTTAAACAGCAATTTATCGAGCTTTACCAAGAAAATCATATTTCTTTAGACAAATTACATTTCCTACATAATGTTGGACTTCCATCCAATGAAATTGTGGAATATCATGCTAATCTCTTTCGTACTGGCAAAGTAGATATTTGCATCACTTCCCTGCGATCCGTATATGAAAAACTTGAATCCATGAATATTCCTGTCTACCGTGTTACCGCCACAAAGGAGAATATTCAACAATCTATTAGTGATGGATATGAGAAATGGGAAAAGTTCCATTTCCGTAATTCCCAAATTGCGGTCATGATGATAAAAATCGGAGAAATGATGGACACAGCAGCAAAGGATTCAATATCCTATGATTTACATCGCTTAAATTTAAAGATTCAAAACTCGGTATTAGATTTTGCCGAATCTGTTTCAGGCTCTTTTATCACGACCGGTATCGGAAGCTTTATTATTTTCTCTACAAGAGGCTCTATCGAAAATAATAGCCAAGAGGGAAATTCTCTTCTTTTCCAGATAGAGCTTCTTACAGATTCTAAAGCAAATGTTGGAATTGGCTACGGGGATACTGCTATGATCGCAGAAAAAAATGCAATCCTAGCACTAGAACATGCAGAAGCATATGGTACATATACAGGATTCCTTGTAGATGATAAAGGAAATATAACTGGTCCCCTTCATCAAAATAAGACGATTGGATTTAATTACAGAGTGACAGATGAAGAACTAAGCAATAAACTCAAAAAAGCAGGAGTAACCATCAGCACCTACAATAAGATGACCTCTATCCAAAAAAACTTAGGGAAGCACGCATTAACCGCTACGGATATATCTGAATGGCTTAAAATGACTCCAAGAAATGCAAGAAGAATCCTGACCAACTTAGAAGAACAGGGACTGGCTAAAATAATCGGTGAAGAAGTTCCTTTGACGAGAGGAAGACCAAGGAAAATTTATCGGATAGGAACATAAATTAAAGGGACGGTTCTTTTGGAGTCGAATGACCACACAAGAACCGTCCCTTTGTCCTTAATACTTAACAACCCCTTTAACTACATTAAACATTGGATAGTTTTCCATAATAAAGGGCATTTCTTCTATTGTAAAACGATGAGAAATAAGGGATTGTACATCGACCACTTTTTTCTCGATTAGATTAATCGCTTCTTCATGGGTATATGGATTGATGAATGAGCCTTTGATAATAAGTTCCTTCGCAAATATATCAAAAGGAGAAATCGATATTTTTGTACTTGGAGAAGATACACCAAATAATAGTACTTGTCCGCCTTTATTTACCGTGTTGAAAGCTATTTCCATCGTGTCCTGTCTACCTACACATTCAATGACAATATCCGCAACTATTTCATCCACATTATCTGGATGAACAACTCTATCAGCACCAAGTCGATATAAATTTTCCCATTTGCTTTCAGCTGGTTCACTAACAATAATGCTATTCACACGCTGATTTTCCACTAATTGCAAAAACAGCTGGCCGATAAAGCCTCCCCCGATAATGAAAACAGTACTCAAAGGAGAAAAATCGATTTTCTTAAATCCATGTAACACACAGCCTAAAGGCTCGACCAGTGCTGCTTCTTCATACGTCATTTCCTTTGGAATCTTGTAGCAATTTGCTTCTGGAACCACGCAATATTCGCCCATTCCTCCATTTCTAGTCACACCGACCGCTTGCAAATTTTCGCATAAATGAGCCTGATTTCTTCGGCAATACGGACAAATCCCACAATAAATATTGGGATCAATCGAAACACGGTCTCCTTTTTTTAAAGTCGAAACCTGTGAACCTACTTCTTCTATTTCCCCTGCTAATTCATGACCAAGGATAATGGGAGGATGGACTGCTGCTGAACCTGGATTCCCATGATAAATATGCTGATCCGTTCCACAAATCCCACAGCTTTTTACCTTAACTAGTACTTCCTTGGAAGATAAAGACTCTACCTTCCACTCTTCTA
The DNA here is from genome assembly GCF_976954375.1 of Niallia sp. Marseille-Q9988. Taxonomy (NCBI): domain Bacteria; kingdom Bacillati; phylum Bacillota; class Bacilli; order Caryophanales; family Bacillaceae; genus Niallia; species Niallia sp. Marseille-Q9988. Next base: position 43,673 of record NZ_CDRJSZ010000009.1, read on the forward strand.
GTTCTATCTGTTTTGTCCCCTTTAAAACGGCTGCCTTCATTTTGCATGCTCCTCCCTAGTTCTCATTTTTTTCTACAAGCGTTAATGCTTGCTCCAAAACTTGTTCCCCATCCATCTTTCCATAGTATTGGACATTAATATCTTCCATTGGAATGTTTTTACCTTCGATTAGTTCCTTAAATAGCTGTTTTCGATATTTGACTTGTGGAGCTAATAGTATGACATCGACCTTTTTATTTTTTAATGTTAAGTCCACTTCAGGAGCAGATACGGCAAATATATCCGCTTCTATTCCCTTGGATTGTGCTGCTCTTTTCATTTTTGTCATTAATAAACTGGTACTCATGCCTGCAGCACACACTAGCATAATCGTTTTCATCTCTATTTCCTCCTGGCTGATTTCTTTTAAAGAAACCACTTAAATACATTATAAAATGTCCATTCCTGCTTTTTAATCCAATGCTTTTCCGTTAGGAAGCGGAAACGTTTACAATATAAAACGAAAATCAAGGCAATTTCCATTAACTTTCTTGGAATAACTTAATTACTTCGTCAACTGATTGACTTTTAACTATTTTTTGAACGATTGACTTATTTTCGACTACTTCAATCAGTTTTTCATACATGCTATCAAGATCTCCTTTTGGAGCGGATTCGATATTTAAGAGACAGATAAATTGAACCATTTGATTTTCATTCCATGGAATAGGCTGCTTTAACGTACAAATAGTCCAAAAGGTTTTTTCCGTTACTGGCGTCACCGGATGAGGAATAGCAACTAAGTTTCCAAAACTAGTCGGTGCCATTTCTTCTCTTTCCAAAACAAGCTGTTCGTACCCCTCTGTTACGTATCCCTGTTTCGTTAGCTCGTCACATAAGAAGCTAATCACACTTTCCTTGTCCTTCATATCCTGTTGAAGGAATATTCTTTTTGAATCTAAGTAAATCGAGCATCCTTTTTTATGAGCGGGAGATAAATAACCTTTGATATGCTGAATATCTGCCTCTTCTAAAAAAGTATTAACAACTTGTACAGGGACTCCTAATTCTTCTTTAATAGGAATGGTGCTAATTATGAGATCAATGGATGATAAATTGTACTCAGCAAGCTTATAATAGTTGATTGAAGCAACAATCTCTAATTCGTTGGGAAACAAATGCTTTAAACGATAGTAAAGTAATTTCGCACTACCTACGCCAGAAGCACATACAACGATTACTCTTTTTATTTGTTTAGAATTGCTCTTCAGTCTTTCTAGTGCCACACCAATATGTAAAGCAATATACGCTATTTCATCTTCTCCAGGTTCAATCGATAAATATTCTTCCATACACTTACAAGCAACGACAGCCCCTTCAAAAGCACTAGGATATCTCACCTTTATTTCATTTAATAGGGGATTTCGAATGTTCATTTTATATCTTAGGCGATTCATCGCAGGGCGTATATGTAAGGTTAATGCCTGAATAAATTCATTATCCTTCTCAAAATCCCAATTCCATTCATTCTTTAGCCTTTGTAGCATACATTGGACAATATGCCCCACTTCATCAAACTCACTGAACTCTGTTAAACTTTCTTTATGGAGCAGCTTTGTTCCTAATAGATGAACAATGATATAATCAATCTCGGACCGTTCAAAATGAAGCGCTGTATACTTTTCTATCTCTTTAATAATCTCTATTGCTACAATTTTTTCAAATGGATGATCATCAAGTAAATCTTCGCTTACATGCTCAATAATGAAGCCTTCTTCAATTCGTTTGCATGCAATAACAATATGAATGGCTAAATTTTCAAGGGCTATATCGGAAATCTCTATTTTATATTCATTCACTTTTTGGATGATCGTTTCTTTAATTTTTTTATAGAGTACATGATCGATTAGCGGCAAGCGTTCAAAATCGACAAGGACTTCCTTGCGATTAAAGATATAATTGGATAAGCACCGTCTTTTCATATATTCATCGCCTTCCACCTGTGTACCGTAATGGGGACGATTCACTAGCTTTAAATTATATTTCTGCAAAATTCCCTTTACCACTTTCAAATCATTTTGCATCGTTGATTTTGATACATACAGCTCTTCTTCAAAACCTTCTAATTTAATCGATTCCTTTTCCAATAATAGTCTCTTTAATATAAAGACTACTCGATCCTTTTGTTCGGAAAAATTCTGTCCTGCTTCTTTGTTCATTTCCCTTATCAATTGGCTAAACTCCTTTGAAAAGAGTTCTTGATCGAAAATGTGAATTTGATATCCTTTTCCACGAAAAGACTCAATGGAAATCCCTAGCCTATGGCACTCTGGCTGAATGAACTTTATATCACTTCGAACGGTACGATCACTTACATTTAGCTCTTTGGCAATCCATTCTGCTGTTATCGGTACATCCGTTTCTTTTAATAATGAAAGTATTTCGATTTGACGATTTGATAACATAGACACTTCTCATTTCCTACTCCCTCATCTTTTTGGTTTATACCTTCATAATACCTATTTATTCTGTCCATTTCTATCTTTCCATATGATAGTCTCCCTGGAATTTAACGGAAATCTACCTATACCTAAAAAAAGCAATGGAGTTCTAACTCGCATTGCTTTTTTAGGCTATCGACTAACTGATTCAGTCACTTCGTCTAATTGTTTTCCATTAGAAGCAATGACGTTTTTAAACCAATTAAAGCTTTTCTTTTTATATCTTTTTAGATCTCGTAAATCTTGTTCTTCTCGATTTACAAAAATAAAGCCATATCGTTTCTTCATCTCGCCCTGAGAACTTAGAAGATCGGTAGCTCCCCATGTTAAGTAGCCAAAAACCTCTACGCCTTCTTCCATTGCGAGCTTCATTTGTTCAATATGTTCTTTTAAATAGGCAATTCGATAATCGTCTTCTACCGTCTTATTCACATCCAGTTCTTCTTGGACACCAATGCCATTTTCAGTGATAAAGATAGGTAAACGATAGCGTGCATACATATCCTTTAAAGCAACTCGAAGTCCAATTGGATCAATGGACCATCCCCACTCATTTGCTTCTAAGTGTGGATTAGGCGTGATGCCAGAAATTAATTGGTCTGATTCTTCTACGTGTTTGACCGTCTGGCTTTGATAATAGCTGATGCTCAAATAATCCACTGTATTTTCTTTTAATAATTCAGCATCTCCCTCTTCAAAAACAGGCATAATCCCTTTCCTTTGAAGGTCACTCGTCACATATGTCGGATATTCTCCATTTGCGAACACATCACAATAGAAATCGATTAAAAGTTCTTTCGCCTTTACGTTTGCTAGTACATCAGCAGGCTTGCAGGAAATCGGATAGGTCGTCATATACGTAATCATGCCTGCCATTTTCCCATCTGGAATGATTTCATGAAGAGCCTTTACTGCTTTCGCATGCGCAATGAATGAATGATGGACAGCTTGATAGCTTAAAGCCTCTCTATTTTCATCGGTTACCTTTACCCCTAAGAGCTGAGGCTGCGTCAAAAATAGATTTTGCTCATTGAATGTTAACCAATACTTTACTTTATTACGGTATCTTTCAAAGACAGTTCTCACATACTTTTCAAAAAGATCAACCACTTTTCGAGAAGCAAAACCGTTATATTTTTCCGCTAATGCCAGTGGAATATCAAAATGGTATAACGTAATAACAGGCTGTATTCCGTTTGCTAAAAACTCATCAAATAAGTCGTCGTAAAATTGTAATCCTTCTTCATTCGGCTCCCCTTCTCCATCTGGAAAGATTCTTGCCCAAGAGATACTTGTACGATATGCATTAAAGCCCAATTCCTTAAATAAGGCAATATCTTCTTTATAACGATGATAAAAATCGACTGCTACTTTCCAATCCGAAAAACCTTCTGGAATTGGCCTTGCATCCACGATAGAAGGGCCTTTTCCGCCTTGATCCCAAGCTCCTTCTGTTTGAAAGGAAGTAACGGCTCCTCCCCATAAAAATCCATCAGGAATGATATTATCTACTTTTTTCGTCATCGTATTTCCTCCTTATGATTGGTTACTTACTATTTACCTGCTCCAATAATTCCACTCTTTGATAAAGGCTGATAAACTCTTCTGCTAGTTCCTTTACTGTGATAGCATTCATTAAATGATCCTGTGCATGAACCATCAAAAGGGATATTTCCGTTTTTTCTCCCCTTACTTCCCCCTGAATTAACTCGGTTTGAATATGGTGGGCTTGGACTAATTCATCCTTCGCCTTTTGTACACTATCCTTGGCTTTTTCAAAGTTATTTTGTTTGGCATACGCAAGAGCTTCCATTGCATAGCTTCTTCCATTCCCACTATGGAGAATCAACGTAAAAATCTGTTGTTCAGAATTCATTTTTATCCCCCGTCATCTTTATCCATATTTTATACATAGCTTACTTATGAACATTTCGTCATCTGATAAAAGAAGGGCTGATCATTTAGCTACAGCCCATTCTATGAAACTTACTTCGCGATTTTTTCCTCTGAGAATTCAGCTTCTTCCTTCAGTTTCTGCTTATCCCATATTCTAAAGAATGGATAGTAAAGAGCTGAAGCTAACAGAACATTGAATAGTTGGAGAGCTGCTCCAGAGATTTTTCCACCAGTTGCTAGAAATCCGCCAATCGGAGCCGGCGTTGTCCATGGAACCATGATTCCTGCTGTTTTTGCTACTAAGCCAAAATCCATCGCTAAGTAGGAAACAGTTACGATAATGACCGGAATAAAGATAAATGGCAGCATCATAATCGGGTTCATGATCATCGGCAATCCAAAAATAATCGGCTCATTAATATTAAAGATTCCAGGTGCAAGGGTTAGTTTTCCTAGCTGTTTGTTTTGTTTACTTTTTGAAGCAAAGAATAGTAATAGCGCTAAACCTAATGTAGTTCCAGAGCCACCGATAGAGTAAAAAATATCCATAAATTGAATGTTTACGATATTAGGAATCTCTTGACCTGCTGTATATGCTACTCTGTTTTGATCCACAAGAGCCAGCCATACTGGAGACATAATTCCCCATACAAGACCTTGTCCATGAATACCTGTTACCCATAATAATTGAGCGATTAGCACAGCACAGATTGCCCCAGCTAAAGATCCACCTAAAAGGGATAATGGTTTTCCTAGCAATTCACCAATAATGTTATGCATATTCTCAAATGGTGTTACTTGAAGAATTAAGCGAATTACCCACATAACTAAGATAGAAATAAATCCTGGCGCTAAGGATGCAAATGATTTTGCAACAGCTGGCGGAACACCATCTGGCATTTTAATAACAAAGTTTTTCTTCACTACAAAACGATAAATTTCAGTCGTTAATAATGCGACAATAATGGCAACGAACATTCCTTTACTGCCTGTAAGAGCTAAAGGTATCCCTGCTACATCATAGGATTTATCCATGCCTTCAGGCGTAAATACGATATTATATGGTGTTACTAGCATAAAACTCGCAAAGGCAACTGCAGCAACAGACAGTGGATCCATCTTATATCGCTCAGCAAGTCTATAAGAAACACCGATTGCTACAAAAATAGCAAGAAGATCAAAGGTAACACCAACAGGATAAAGCAGATTATTTTGCCAGTTTCCCCCAAAGATATTACTCATCAATGTCTCATATCCAGGTATTGGCAAGAAGGCAAGAATTAAAAATAGCGATCCAATGATTACAAGTGGCGTTGTCAATACAATTCCATCTCGGACAGATTGAAGATGTCTTTGCTCTCCAATTTTAGCCATCGTTGGCATAAATTTCTCATCTAGGAATTTTGTTATTCCGTTCATATTGGTTCCTCCTATACTATTATGGGAAATCAATGATATGTTTTATTTTCCCTCTACAAGTGCAATGGCAGTCTTTAAAACTTCTGCCCCGTTACACATTCCATAATGCATCGGATTAATAGAATCCACCGGAATATTCTTTTCAGCAGCAAGCTTTTTCATTTGTGGCAGCATATAACGAACTTGTGGTCCAAGCAACAAGACATCTGCATCATCAATATGTTGTTTGACAGCATCTGCGCCTTCTGCCCAAATTCTATAATTTAAGCCCTGCTCCTTTGCAGCTTGCTCCATTTTTGTTACCAATAAACTTGTAGACATCCCAGCAGCACAGCATAATAATATATTCATAAAAAATTCCTCCTTAAGATTTTCTAAATATTTTCTTATCAAGATTCGTAAAGAATATTATTAGCAATTTCTCTTGATGCTTTTATTCTATTGTAAAAGCGTTTTCATTTGTAGGTATTCTATTTCCGTTGCCCAACGGAAATCGTTAGAGGGAAACAGAGGGACGGTTCTCCTAGTTCCCTTGAATGATGTTCATTCACCAAAGGAATGCAAGAGAACCGTCCCCCTTTTTCAAGAAAAGCTCTAAACGTTTAGTGTCTACTTTATTAACTAATTACTTCTAGAAGATGGTTAATGTCTTCTGTTGAATCAGCATAAAGATGGACATGGTTGTTGGATCTTACCGTGAAATAAACATTGTACATTTTACCAGAGTAGCCATACTTCAGTAAATTTGTGTGTTGTTTTGGACTTAGCTGTACTTGAATAGTAATGGTATTTGGTTGATAGAATCTTGTTTGACCAAAATATGCCTCCTGAATTGGATTTACTTGAACGTTCTTCACAAAACCATCAATATCTGAAATCGTTTGATTATGGGGATCCATTTTCTTTTCTCTCCTTCTTTCTTTTATAGCTTTATCTTACTCTAGTTGTTTGTAAAACGCTTAACATTGCTAACTATTTCACATATTTTTCATAATCACACCAAAAAGAGATAATAAAATCAACATTTTAGGGATTTCTTAACCCCTTTGACAACTAATATGGTTGTTTTTATAATAGAGAAGAATGGAATAATAAAACCTTATTTTTAGGACGTGGATTTTTCTAGAGGGAACTCTATTTTCGCCACACAATTGTCAGAAGACATTTGTGTGGCTTTTTTATGTGTTCAAAGGGAGGAGAAAACAATTTTGAAAAAATGGCAATATGCTTTAATCGTTTTTTTAGGTGGCTGCTGTTATGGAATATTATCGACATTTGTTAAATTCGCATACGCAGCTGGATTTACAGTGGCTGAAGTCACAGGAGCACAATATTTATTTGGAACCTTCATTACTTGGATACTTGTTTTGTTTACAAAAAAGGATAAAATCACCCGTATTCAAGCTATCAAACTACTATTATCCGGCATTCCGTTTGGTTTGACGGGAATCTTTTATTATCAAGCATTGCAAACAATAAATGCATCATTTGCAATTATTCTCCTGTTTCAGTTTGTATGGGTTGGCACGCTTTTTGAACAAATTATTTATAAGAAAAAGCCTACAAAAGAGAAGGTAATAGCAATAATCATTCTCCTGTTTGGCTCTGTCCTTGCAGGAGGTATTTCTTTAGAAGGAGGAAGGAATATTTCCTGGCAAGGTGCTGGATGGGGATTACTCTCTGCATTCACATTTGCTACATTCATTTTTCTTAGTGGATCAGTCGGGAAAAACACCTCTCCCTTACTAAAGAGTGGTCTTCTTTCCGCTGGTGGTGTAATCGTTGTTTTTCTAGTGTTTCCACCTGTTTACTTAGTTGATCTGCCTACTTTAATAGGGGTAGCACCATATGGATTACTGCTCGGACTTTTTGGAGCAGTTCTCCCGCCTCTTCTTTATTCCATTGGAATGCCAAAAATCGGACCAGGACTTGGCACCATCTTAACAGCATCAGAGCTTCCAGTAGCTGTCTCCATGTCTGCGCTAGTTTTGGGAGAACCTGTCAACATATCACAATGGATTGGTGTGGCACTAATATTAGGGGGAATTGCATTTAGTAATGTTCAGCTTTCAAAGGCTAAAATGTTGGTAGAATATTAACATACTATATGGAGAGACGGTTCTTGTGAGATTACAAGAACCGTCCCTTTGTTTTCTGTAAAAAACGATGGGTAAAGCCTTCTTTATGAAAAGCCAACCACCCTAAATTATTTTTCGTATCAATCATCGAACCATTCGGCAAAACATGATGGGAGATTATTTCTTTCCATAGATATGCAGAAGTTGCTTCCTTTTCATGAATGACATAATCATGTCCGCAATAGCGCGACAGCTTCTTCTCCTCCTTTGCTCGACTATGTCTAAGCAGGAGCAGACTTTTTAAAGCAATTCCTGATACCCCATCAAAAGACTGATTTTTTATTGGGCTACTTGTAAATTGATAAATAGTACGCGTTTCTTCATGTTGAAAATACACCTCCGCTTGAATGGAAGAGGCCATATGAGCATCTCCGGATAAGATAATACAGTGACTTGGATTCCATTCTGCTATTTGTTGATGGAAAAAGGAAAATCCTCTTCCGTTGAATTTCCACCATTCCAAATCTAAACTCCTTTGCAGTGATGGTAGAATATTAGTAAGTGGCATTACATAATTTTTCAAAAAAGATTCAATTAAATGAACGCCGTATAATGGAGTAGCAGAGATTATTACTAATGGAGTTTGCGTTTGCCAGCCATTTGCAAATAATAAATCCGATAAATGCTTCCATTCTTTCTTCCGTATTAAATTAGGACCATTCGTCCGTTGCTTAAGCATATTTCCAACAATATAAGTTCGTTCTGCTGGATAGGCACGTTGGGTTCTTGTATCTAATACGAGGATTCGGGGATTGGTTGGTGCAACATAGCTCCAAGAATGAAAGGATAATAGTGTGTGGAGCCACTCTTCATATGCTGTTGTGTTTGCCTTTAATCTTTTTGAATAATTGCCTATTTTGGTGAAGAAAGTTAGAGGAAAAGCAGCAGGATCATTGCCCCATCCTTGAAAAGCCCAATAGGCGGTTAAAGCATTGGCGATGACATGATTTCCGAGCGGCGAAACGGCCACTTTTTCCCGCCATTCTTTTGTAATATTCCAATCATCTGTTACATCATGGTCATCAAATATCATATAGGTTGGAATATTGGCTAATAAACGGCGTACCTTTGGAAGACTTTGCTGGAATGTTTCTGTTTCTTTTTGTTGCTCCGTGTATTCTTTTTTTAACGTGGTTATTTTTCTTTCATACTCCTCTTCCTCTATATCCATATAAATTTGATTATCTACTAAATAATCATCAAAATCTTTTAAATATCCCTCTTTCCTTGCCATTTCCCAAATTTCCGGATTCCAGCTCAAGCTATACATGGCTGCATACTCCCCAAGTGTCAAAAGGTGATTGTCGCCTTTTCTCGAAGTAAACTGACAGTATTTTTTGATGATTTCTTGTCTCCCATTTATTTGGTTGATAGCTGCTGGAAGGGCTTTATTTTTAAGGTCTTTACATAATTCTTTTAATGGTTCTTCCTTCCCCATCAAGTGATTACCCAATAGGGACAAAAAGGGAGCGATTGGTGCAGGGACATCATCTGCATAAATCTGATCACCGGTTAGAAAAAGTGCACTTGGTCTTTTCTCCAAATGAAAATAATACTCCTGCAGTTTTTCATCCCCTAAACATAATGCATCCGCTCCTATTCCATGCAGCTTGCGGCAGGAGCCATATAAGATATTTTTTTCATCAGTCGCTGGAATAAAAAAGGTGGGATAGTGTAGGGTTCCATAGCAAATAGATGCTGGATTATTGGGGGATAATAATTCGAAATCACTTAAATCATACGTATCGATACCTTTTTTAAATTCCATATTGTATCCTATCAAGGTTTGAGTGGGAAACCTTTCTGATTGTGGCTGGATTTTAATCAAATAGATATATAAATGTTTCCCTAACCGAACAATTTGTGTATCAGCTTTACTTGCAATTGGCTGATAATCATATTCTTCTGTCTCTTGATTGCGTTGAATGGCATAAAGATTTGCGTTTAATCGATATTTCTCACTTAATGCAATCCACAGATAGGCGCAAGTTTCCTCCACTCTGCGCACCATTGGGCCAGACAAAATTAACGGCAGATTCATCATTACCACCATCCATTTCAGTTCTCTTACATCCTATTCAGAAAAAGGAGGGGATATGAGGGGACAAGGGGTCAGGTTCCTTGTCCCACTCACCTGATTGAAGTATATCCCGTCCTTTGTTATGATGGGGAGAGGAACCTTATTTCAATAATAATGGAGGAAACTTCCGTGAACGATATGCAGACAAATGAGCAAGAGGGAAAAAAGAAAATTAACTTACAAGAAGCAATGAAGCAACAGTTAGCAAATAAAATGCAGCAAGGACAAGGCGAAAAAGCAAGCTTGAGCGGCAATCAGAAAACGAAGAAAATGAAAAGCCAGCTAACGAAAAAACCAAATAATCAAAGAAAACGCATGGGTGTGTAATGAACGGGCAAAATAGAAAAGACATCACTCCAGGCGTTCACGTTGAAATTGTCCTAAAACAAGACCAAAGAACCGGGAAGCGAACAGCAGGCATTGTAAAAGATATATTAACAAAGTCAGCCTCCCATCCACATGGAATTAAAGTTCGTTTAGAAGATGGACAAGTAGGACGAGTGCAGTTGATTAAAAAGGGATAAAAAAGAACAATCACGTTTTAAGATTTTTATAACGTGATTGTCCTTTTTCTTTTATAGGGCTTAACCTTTTTAGCTTACTTGCAGAATTAATGATGAGAAAATATCTCTTTTTCTTGTCCTGTAAGAAATTAATCTCTCAATTCAACCGAGTAATACCGTTCAGCTGGTTCATCTGTATTTTTCTCAAAAAACAATTTATATTCTCCTAAATCATAATATAGGTAATATCCACTACTTACTTCACTATAATCCTGACTAGTTGGTTTTCCTAAGTATTCGATAATTTCATCCCCCGTTAGGAAAATGGGAAGGTAATAGGAATTTATTGGAGAATCTGAATACTCTTCATAATCATAAGGAACGCCAAATCCAGCTTGATAATCATCATAATAGATAAGATAGCCTCCTTCTGTTGATACTCTCCAGTCAGGCTGTCCAATTTGATCTTCTATAAGAGAACCAATTGGATCATGTAGGGATATATCAATACCTGCAATCATTCCATTTTTTGCATTTGGCAAAAAGTCCGAATGCCTTATCTTTTCATTATTTAACAATGCAGCAGATTGATCTAATTCAACTGCTTCTGCAGAATCTAATTCGCCCGCTTCAGATTCACTAGATTCCAAAACGTCATCATAATGATCCTCTTCCTTTACTTCCTCTAACGGTCCCTCATCCCAATCATTTACACCATATAAATCAAATCCTGTGATTTTAGAAACTACAACATGATAATTTGGAAACTCTCCCTCTTCTTCTTCCCCAAAAAAGTCCGTAATACTATTTGATATCATAATCATCGCATAGCCTTGTTCCTCTGTTAAACGATAGTAATAGATTTCTTTATAATCGGTTGTTGTATAACGGAGGGCATCGTTTTTTCTCTCTTTTTCCTCATGATCTTCATCTAAAAATGAGCTGTCTGTCGGAAGTAGTTTCTCTCCCAAACTACGAATTTCCTCCTTCGCTCCTTCTATATAAAAATTCATAGCTTCTATTTTTTCTTTCTGGTCATAGTTTATGTATATCGTTTCTCTTTCTTCCTTTAACAGCAAAAAATCCTTCTGACCATTTGATTCATATATTGGTTCACCATACAAAGAATAGGCTACTTGTATATCCTCCCCAAGCTTCGGATACTCTAGCTCTAGTAATAAGGACACTTCATCTTTACCTAAAATCTCCTTACTCTTTTCTACTGGTGCAGAAATATTCAGATATATAACATCAAGCTTCCACAATATAACTAACGTTAGCAGCACCGTTAATACTACTATATTCATAATGATTAAAATCTTTTTCACTGTTCCCCTCACTACTTTCTATATCTTTTGTACTGCTATTAGTCTATCATATATGGAAGAAAGTTGAAAAAACACATTTGTTTTTAACGAGGGCACTGAAAAGTCTAGTTCTCCAAATAAAATGAGGTTTTATTTATTTGAAAGCGAATAATAAGTTGGTTTGGAGAGGCGTCCGCTCGACTCCTACGGGAGATGCGAGAAAGTCCGAGACCCTGCAGGAGCGTAGCGACGAAGCGGCTCGGCGCTCGCCCCGTGGAAAGCGAGCGGTAAGCCTCGGAAAACAAAAACCTACACTAAGTTAGAAAGGTTTGGTAACTACCGATTCACCAGGTAATTCACTTTTTCAGTGGCCTCGTTTTTAACTAGTTGTTCTTTTAATTAAAGAAGGAACCGTCCTTCTGCTTGCTTCTATTTCATAAAAGCAATGTTATCGTTTAATAGAATGATGACTGCTCTCAATTTACTAGAAGATTGGAATCCGATAAAAGAAGCATTACATATGCTGAAATCAGATAGAAAGAAGGAAATGTGGATGACAGAGACAAACAAGGCAATTATCATCGGAGGAGGCATTGCTGGGAAGCTTGCAGCCAGAGTGTTATCAGACAAATTTAAAGAGGTAATTATCCTAGAAAAGGACCAAAAAAGTATGGATCCAACACCACGAAAAGGTGCAAGACAGGGAGAACATCTGCATGCCCTTCTTCACGCTGGACAATATGGAATGGAGGAACTTTTTCCGGGTATTACAGAAAAATTCTACAGCAGTGGTGCTATCAAGATTAATTCCACAATGGATTTATCATGGTATCATCATGGCGGATGGAAGCTACGTTATGACGGAGGATATACAACGACCCTCCAAACTCGCCCACATCTTGAATACCATATTGAGCAATACATAGAGCAGATTCCTAATATTACATCCAAATACCAAGTAACTGTTAAAAACTTTTTATATCAAACAGACGAGTACAGAATCAATGGAGTTAAAATACAATTACCAAACAAAAAAACCGAACAAATCTATGCTGATCTCATTGTGGATACTAGTGGTGCAACCAGCTTAACATCCACTTGGCTGCATAAAAAAGGAATCACAATTCCCCAAGAAAAAGTAGAAATCGGTTTAACGTATGTAAGTCAAAAATTCAATCTTCCTGAAAATCCCAAGAGAGACTGGAAAATAAAATTAATCTATCCTAATCCTCCCCAGGAAAAAGTGGGCGGAACGATTTCAAAAGTAGAAGGTGATCAATATATTGTTACGATGATCGGCTATCTTAACGCTATTTCCGAAAAAGAAATTATAAAAAAAGATGATGGATTTTTAGAGCTTGCAAAAAAATTACCTAAACTAGATATCTATCATGAGCTGCTCCATGCAACACCCTTAACTAACCCCTCTATTTACCGGGTTCCACAGATTAAGTGGAAACGAATAGACAAGGTAAAAGCATTTCCAAGTGGGCTTTTGCTAATGGGGGATACGATTTGCAGAATTGATCCTGTCTTTGGTCAGGGGATGAGTATTGCTGTATTAGAAGCACTGGCGCTGCAGAAAATACTTCAAGAGCAGAAGGGCTCCTTGCAGGAAACCATTACCGCTTTTCATAATAAAGTTGCAAAGATTATTGCCCCGATTTGGAAGATGGTTATTACCGAGGATTTCCGCTATCCCGATATCATAGGAAAGAAACCAATAGAGTTAAAGATTCAACAATGGTATGCCAAGCAAATTTACCTATTGTCTACGGAAAAACGGGATATCTATGATCATTTTATAAAAGTCATGAATTTAGTAGAACCCATTAGCTTCTTAATGAAGCCACGGATTTTAGGTAGTGTATTAAGATTAAGGCGCTTTTTTGTGAAATAGGATGAAGAATCGTTCCCCTGTTTCCCTCCAAATTAATAAAGAAGCAAAAGAACTAGCCTTTGCTTCTTTACTCTACTTATTTAGAGCTGGAACAAGGAACCTGCCCCCTTGTCCTACTATTTAAATAATAAAATCTTACCTACCGTACCGTCATTGCTTTCGCCAACTACGCGAATTTTCAATCCAGTAGTAGGGATGTTACGCCCTGCTTCTAGGTTTCCTGGATTGCTGTAATCTGCGCTGTCATCAAAGAGTGGAGTTCTCTTTGTAAAGTTATCTTTCAATGTTGTGCCATTAATAGCGGAATAATCTAAAAGCATTTTGCTTGATTTACCTAAGCTAAAGGCTGCATCGTTTAATTGATAACGTGTAGTTCCAACCACTCCATCACTCCAGTAATTAGTATGCTGATCAGCATCGACTACTCCTAAATAACCATCTCCAGGATGAATTCCTGTCCAGTTATCTCCATATGCTTCATCTACGTACCAAACAACAAGACCTGGATCGTAGCTCATTAAGCTAGCACCGCGGCGAATATGAGAAAGGCCTGCATCTACTCCATTGTGGGATCTCCATTCTAATAGATAATAATGTTTAGAATAGAATTTACCTTCATCCTTCTTAAATCCATCCAAAGTAAAGACAGAGTCACCTTCTGCATCATCTATTACTACTTCTGCACCATCAACTGTTACCTTAATATCATCTACATAGAATCCAGAATTAGCTACAGCTACGTCTGTCCAATAATTAAATTCTACTTCCACCTTTTGTCCAGCATATGCGCTTAAATCAAAGGATGCATCCACCCATTCTCCATTTGTGCTTCCTGTAATACCATTACCTGGGTTTTGAGCATTTGGATTTTCCGTTGTTGTAATGTTCCCTTTAATGGACGTTCCATTTACTTTTACAGATGCATAATCCCAATCTGCTTCAATATCATACCAAGTTTTAAACGTTAACTCTGCACTTGTTGCATTCGTTAGGTCTAATGTAGTTTTCATGGAATTATCCAAATTATTTCCACTGCCACCAAAATACTCATATTGACCACTTGCTGGTATGTTTACATCGGTTGTTTTATCCGGAAGATTAATACGAACAGCATCATTATTTGTTCCTTTTGTTACTGCTTCGTCTAATAAAAGCTCTGTTCCTTTGCTTGTAATATCTTCCACATTTAAGGTTGGACCACTTAACCAATTACCTCCATGTGCTCCTTGCAAATATTCCTTTGCATAAGCACTGAATCCACTTGGTTCTGTTCCAGGAACATCACCAGCCCAGCTTCCACTTGCCATAATCGACCAATAAGCTACTGCTTCACCGCCACCACTATATTGCGTATCATACTCGTCAGGCAAACCTAAATCATGGCCGAATTCATGAGCAAATACACCAGCTGCTCCATCTTCGGGTTCAATTGTATAGTCATACGCACCAAGTAAACCACCAAAACGATCACTATTAGAAGTTCCACCAGGTACAGCAACTAGGTTTCCTAGATTCCAGCGATGGGACCAAATAGCATCTCCTCCCAATGCACCACCACCTGCTTCTTCACCAACACCTGCATGGATAACCATTAAATGATCGATGATACCATCTGGCTCATTATAAACACCATCACCATCATAATCATCACGATCCCATACATCGTATTCGCTTAAATTTACATTAGGGTCTTGTCCAGCCTTTGTTAATGCTTCATATACTAGCTCACGAGGACGTGCATCACTATCATCTGGTCCAGGATAATTCCCTCCATAATAAGCTGCTTCATGATCAGCTGTATACCAGCCAGCAACTTCCCCTTCTACCGTATAGCTTCCGCCAGATTGCTCTTCATAAAATTGTTTCATCGAGACAAGGTTTTCGCCATTCGGACCTTCATAGCCATCTTCTCCAAAAATCATATTTTGGAAATGGTCATGTGTGTAGTCTTCATAGAACATATCTGTTTCCTCTTTGGTAATTGAGCTTTTTTCATAATCCGGGAAATCTATTGCTAAAACAAGCACTTTATCTTCACGAACTTCCCCGTTATATGCTTCTTCTTCTACTGAATCAACCTTATTTTTCTTTGCCTGCCCTAATTTATTTCCCTTGCCTTTTTGAAGACTAGTAGATGCTTCTTTTTCGCCCTTTGTTTCTAATTCAGCTAAGGCTTTTGGCAATTTATCCTTTGTTTCCTTTTTGACCCCTTCCGCTTTACCCTTTAAATATTTTTGCAGAGCTTCTTCTGCTTCATTTTGGCTTGCATTTTTTGCTAATTTTCCTTCTTTTTTCAGCATCTCAATGATTCGCTCATCATTAGCAATGCCTAAATCAATCGGGGCCCCTCCATAATTGGAGGCAACTTCCTTATAAACTGCTTCTGCAGCAGCCTTCTCAGGAGGCCCATATAATCCTAGTGAGAGGGTACTTATTCCAAGTACCGCTGCCAATGCTGTTTTTTTAAGCTTCTTCTTAACCACTAATAAATCCCCCTCTAGCAAGTATGTAATTACTACAAGATTCAATATTCTAAATTAATATTCAATTATCCTTTTTATTTTTTTAAAATAGTACTTTTATATCAGAAAATTTTCTGTTTTTAAAATTTTCTCTTTCGATTACATATAAACATTCCAACTTCCTTACTAGATTGATTGTTTTCCATTCATTTTCTTAGAAACTATCCTTAAATAAGTTCATTCCATTCATAAATTAGACTATTTCTTTTCTAACGGGTAAACTTTTTTTGCGTCTCAAACTATATGAAAATATTAATGTGAAGAGGAGTTACTATAGTGATAAAGAAGTTATTGTTGAAGGGGGTGTGAATTTTGTACAGGAAAGAAAACTTGCTATAACCTAAAAAAAACGTAAACTCGAGTCGTTTACGTTTTTCTTCTCAATCGTCATTCCCCTCCTCGATACCAGCGTGGGACAAGGAACCTGACCCCATGTCCCAACCAACCTCACTTCAACCCCGTCAGCGTAATTCCCTTTATAATATGGCGTTGGAAGATCAAGAAGACGATGATGAGTGGAACGACGGCTATCGTTGCGCCTGCCATGACGATTTCCCAATAGGTTTGGTTTTCGCCAGAGAAAAAGGCAAGTCCGACTGGCAGTGTTCGCATTTCTTCTGTTTCGATGACGATAAGGGGCCATAGATAGGCATTCCAGTTTCCTAGGAAAGTGAAAATACAAAGTGCTGATAAGGCTGGATAAACCTGTGGGATGGCGATTTGAAAGAAAATCTTGAATTCATTTAATCCATCGATTCTTGCTGCATCAAGCAAATCATCTGGGATAGATTCCATAAACTGCTTCATCAGAAAAATGCCAAAAGCTGATATGACGCCTGGAAACATAATTCCCCAGTAAGTATCGACCCAGCCTAAATCGGTAGACATGATATACCAAGGAATAATTAGCATTTCGGTCGGAATCATAAGAGAGCTTAGGATGAATAAAAAGATAATATTTTTCCCAACAAACGAAAATTTAGCGATAACATAGCCAACAAGAGTGTCAAATAAAGCAACACTTAAGGTAGTAATAATTGCAACGATAAAACTATTAAAAAACCATTTATTAAATAGCGTATCTACCATGATTTTTCGATAATTGTCTAAAGTAGGATGGTCAGCAAGCAGCTTTAGTCCATATACTTCAGATGGCGGTTTAAAGGACGTTGATACCATCCAAATAAATGGAAACAACATAAAAATTGCACCCACGGTTAGTAGAATATAGACAATCGATTTTTTAAAGTACCTTCTTTTTTTCAAGTCTTCACCCCCACACCTTTCTAGTATTCAAATTTCTTCGTTAATACCTTCATTTGAATAATGGTTATGATTAAAATAATAATAAATAACAGAACGGTTGCCGCAGAAGCTAGGCCCATATCAAAGTGCTGGAATGCTAATTCGTAAATATAAAGCACAACCGATATCGTTGAATTCAGTGGTCCACCCTGTGTCATATTTTGGACCTGTGTAAAGGTTTGTAAGAAGCTAATACTTCCAATGACAGCGGAAAATACGATTGTCGGATTTAATAAGGGTAAGGTAATATGAATAAATTTATTCCAGCTATTTGCCCCATCTATTTCTGCTGCTTCATAGAACATTTTCGGAATATTTTCAAGGCCAGCTAAGAAAATAATCATCTGGAAGCCTAAGCCTTGCCATATCATTGTTAAGATAATAATATAAATCGCCTGATCCGGTGATTTTAGAAAAAGCTGGGCCTCAAAGCCCCATTTCATCAGGATATCATTCACAATCCCGTTGTTCATTAGAATCCATTTGAAAACCCAGCTTACGGCAACAATGCTTGTCACATAAGGAATAAAGTATATCGCTCGGAACACACCGACAAATTTATTGATTCTTTGCAGCAGTAAAGCTACCCCTATCCCGCACAGCAACTGCCCAATGACACCAAATACAACATAGATGAACGTATTTACTAGTGCTTTTCGAAAAATTTCATCTTTAAAAAGAGTCATATAATTATCCATTCCAACAAATGGTTTTTCCTCCGAAAGAATATCCCATTCCCGGAATCCTATATTAAAGGTATAAAGTGTTGGCAAAAATCGAATCGAAATAAAAAAGAGAAGAGGAATAAGCAAGCAAGTATACACAAATATATATTTTTGCTGTTTTAACGTGAATCTAGCAGTCTTTTTTTTGACAATAGAATCGTTCTTACTAGTCATGGAGCCCCCTCCTTTCTGAATAAAGAAAGACGAAATTCGCCTTTCTTTATCCCATCAGATTTACTTTTTACTCCAATAGTCATCGTAAAGCTTCTGTGATTTAGCCGCAAATTCATTATAAGCATCCTCAATAGAAACCCCATTTAGCAATACTTCATTCACCGCATCAATAACATACTGTCTCTGCGCGGTTTCGTCGACATAGAATTGTGCATTCGCATAAGGAAGCTGTTCAATAAATGGACCATATAGCGGATCATTTACGTATTTATCTTGTGTTGCTACCGCTTCTTTTGCTGGCAGTTCCCCTACCTCATCAATCCAGCGTTCCATCACTTCATCACTTGTTAAAAACGCTAAGAATTTTTTCGATGCTTCTAATTTTTCCCCTTCTACTTTTGCAGTAATACCATTTGCCCAGAATGATGATTGGGTTGCTTTCTCTTTATAGGATGGCAGTGGCGCAACTCCATAATTTAAATCAGGTGCATCTGTAGCCAATGTTCCCAGACGGAAGGAGCCATCAATATTCATCGCTGCATTGCCTGTTTTAAATGCTGTTACATCATCTGTATAAAATCCGCTTTCCCCAACCTTATGCTTGGATCCAAATTCCACTAAATACGTAAATGCTTCTAACCCAGCAGGAGTATCATCCCAAAGAATTTGCTTCCGATCCTCACTCAATCCTTGACCACCAGCCTGATAAACTAAGGCATCATAAAACCAGTTGTTCAACTGAGCTCCTATTTCGTATGCCATCCCTTCTGTTACTAACTTTCCATTTTCTCTGACTGTCAGCTTTTTCGCATAATCTACTAATTCATCCCATGTTTCTGGTGGACTGTTCGGATCTAAGCCTGCTTTTTCGAAAAGATCTTTGTTATAAAAAAGTGCCAGTGTACGAACAGCCGTTGGAATTGCCCAATACTTATCATCCAATTTCGCTGCATTTACTAAGGAGAAGTATTCACTTTCAATTTGATCTACCGGGAATGTATCTTCCGGAAGAGGCTGTAAATAACCTGAATCAATGTATTTCGGAAGCCAGCCATAATATAAATTAATGACATCTGGTCCTCTTCCAGCTGGAACTAATGTAGCCACTTTTTCATTGTATTGCTCATAAGGGAAGGTTGTTTGCTTTACTTTGATACCTGGATTTGCTTCTTCAAATTCTTTAATAAGCTCATCCATTAAATCAACTTTAGCCTTATAGGCATATTGCCAGTATTCAATGGTTACCGTATCCCCTTCTTCTCCCCCAGATTCCTTTCCTTTTGAACAGCCAACAACTACCATTAGCACCATGAGAAAAAGAAAAACACCTAACAATTTTTTCAATAGAACCCCTCCTATTAAACAAGTTATTTATTATTACTTAACACGTTGTAGCTGTTATGGTGTAGTAGCTGTTTATAAGAAGTAAATTTCTGTCTATATGTTTCTACTTCTTTAGAAAAAGCCTCTACATGTTGAGTGGAGCGTATCCGCTGCCTCTCTGTTTCTTTCGGATTAGGACCTCCTAGTACGGAGCGAACAAGGACAAATTGATAGGGATCAATCGCATTTTTATAATGTGCTTCTGTAAAAACAAGTGGTGTACCCAATATTTCCTTGGCAATTTGTTTAACCCATTCAGCAGAGCCATCATTTATTTTTTTCCCAGAGCTAGATAATTGTTGGACTAAAACACTGGCAATTTGATGAGAATCACGGAAGGATAAATGGCATTCTCTTACAAGCACATCTGCTAATTCCGTGACGGTGGAAAAGCCTTCACAGCAACGGGTAAAGAGCTTATCTACATTCACCTCCATAGATTTAAGAATTTCTGTCAATAATTCGATGATTTGATAAGAATGAGAAAAGCCATTAATAAGAATAGGTTGAATGTCATCCCCGATATCGACAATGTCCCCAAAAGGTGCATTATGTGGCATCATAAATACGGCGTTTATTTCTCCAATTGTTCTACTAATAAGGGATTTGGTATGTTCTAAGGATGATGGATTTCGTTTTTGAGGCATGATGCTTGATGTTTGCACTAAGCTTTCATCTAGCCTGATTGCATCTACTTCATTTGTCGTAAAAAACATAAGATCATGTGTAAAGCGGGACAAGGTGCTTAAGGCAATTTTGATTACACTAGCTATTTCAAGCATATAATCTGCGGCACTAATCGAATCATAGGAATTTTCCATCGCTTTATCAAAAGCTAATTGTGTTGCCATAAAAGGACGGTCAATTGGAAAGCCAGAAGTACCTAGAGCAGCAGCACCCATTGGCGACTGATTTATTCTTTTTAAAAGAGAAAAGCCTCTCTCCAAATCTCTCTCTAAGCTGCTATCTACGGCTAAAAGATAATGGGCCAAAGTAGTCGGCTGTGCTTGCTGATTATGTGTATAGGCTGGCATAATCGTTCGTTCATGTTCTTTTGCAAGACCCAGCAATACCTTTTTTAATTCGATAAGCACGGTGAGAAAATGCAAAAGCTTTTCACGAGCTAACATCCTGTACATGGTAGCATCCATATCGTTTCGACTGAAGGCAATATGCATATTCCCTACAAGCTCTTCGCCGATTTCTTGTTTTAAATCTTCTTCTATCATAAAAAATAAGTCTTCAAAGATAGGATCATAATTCTTTCCATAGCCTTTCGCTAAAATGCCTTGATTCGCTTTAATGATTTTTTCGGTATCTGCGATTTTTAAGATTTTTTGGCGGGCTAACATGGTAGCATGTGCGATATTAATTTCTAATAAGTAGGGAAGGAAATGTTGCTTGGTAAAATCGTAGGTAGGTTCTAGGATATGATTTACATATATATGTGATCTACTGTCTGGCATTCAGCTGCTTCACTCCCATCTCTAAATTGAGTAAACGGCGTGCATTGTTCCCAAAGATATTCTCCATATCATCCTCTCTCATATTAATTTCTCTGCATACTCTTACCTGATCTTGTAAATATCGATAGGAAAAGCCTCTCGGAAAGCCATTGGAATCTGTGCCAAATATAATTCTTTCTGGTCCAATCAATTCAAATGTTTTTCGAAAGAGCGTCTCTAAATCTAATGGATATGGCATCCATCTTACCCACTGATTAGAGCCAGATGTATCGACATAAACATTTGGGCAGCTCCAGCATAAATGCAACAGCTCTTTGAAGTAGCCTGCACCAAAATGAGGAATAATGATTGGAAGATCTGGGAATTCTCTTGCTACTTGAAAAATCGCAAGGGGAGACATATTTTGATGTTCCACTATTCCACCAGCTCTGCCTAACAATCCAAAATGAATTAAAACCGGCAGTTGGTTATCTGATAAATATTGCCAAACTGGCATTAAGGCTTCATCATGCAACGGTCTATTCACAAGGGGCCCAAACATTTTATAGCCTTTTAATCCTAATTGTTCAATCGCTCTTTTTAGCTCGGGCAGAGCATCGCTACTTTCGATAGAATGATGAGCAAACCCGATAAATCGGTCTGAATGCTCGCTAATTTTCGCAGCCATATCATCATTGTCTTCTGCCGTAAGAAAGTTCATGACTTCTACATCATATGTATCGAGCTCTGCTAGCCATCGATCCATGAGCGGGATTGCTTTTTGCTCGTCTGTTTCCTCTGAAGGATGGGGAAAATCCCAAGTTAACCTCATTCTTTCTGATCTTTCTGCATTATAGGCATCCCCCGTTTTGGATCTTTTAATAAAACTACTGCCTTTTTTCGCAGGTAAATGCCCATGAATATCAACCACTTTAAAAGCATTTTGAAAGAGCATGTATATCTCCCTTCTAATCTATTTTTTCAACTAGACAATAATGCATGTTTTTTCATACAAAGAACGGTTGCGCCAAGCAAGGAAGCATGCGGCAGCTTTGTTAGCATTACCGTTGTTCTACTTTGTTCAGGCAGATAATGCTCGATTCTCGCTTGTAGTTTTGGCAAAAACCAATGGCCTGATTTGGAAATCCCTCCCCCTAATACGATGCATTCAGGATTAAGCAATGCAGCAACATTTATTAAAGATACAGCAAGATGATCCAAAGCCTCGTTAATGATTTTAGCCGCTAGTGCTTCTCCTTCGATTGCCTTTTGAAATATTTTCTCCGCGTTCTCCTTCTTTGTAGCAGAACCGCTTTGATACTGTTTCACAATAGACGGACCACCTACCTGATTTTCGAGAAAACCATAGCCCTCAAACACCGATTCAAATCCTTGGCTTGCCTGATCTTTATTAGTAATCATGTAGCCTATTTCTCCAGCTGCATATTGACCACCGCGAAATAATTCTCCATTAATTACAATTCCGCAGCCTACTCCTGTTCCAATCGTTATTAAAACTACATGGGATTTATCTTTAGCAGCACCTTTCCAGCACTCTCCCAACACCGCCATATTCACATCATTTTCAATGTAAATCGGGAAAGGAAAATGCTCTGCCATCTCCCTTTTCAATGGATAGTGGAGCCACCCTAAGCTTGGTGCTTCCATCACGATTCCCTGATCCGAATCAGTAATTCCCGGCGCACCAATCGCCAATGCCAACACCTTCGTATGACAAATATTTTTGTCTTCTAGCATTGCATTTACTTCATTAACTAGTAAAAGAATAAAATCTTTCTTCAATCCATCCTGTGTATCGATTTTTCGATGAAAAATCAAGCCACCATCCAAATCCATAATCGCTAGTTCTGTCGAGGTTCCGCCAATATCAATGCCAATGGTATATTTAAATTGTTTATCAAAGACTAAATGAACCGGTTTTCGTCCCCCTCTCTTTGCTGCCTTTTTGCTTTCTTTTTCAATTATCCAGCCTTCTTCCACCAGTTCATCTACCAATGCCGATATAGTCGGTTTACTTAGCTTCAATCTTTTTGCCAAACTTGCTCTGGAATAAAGATTATCTCCTTCGATAATTTCTTGTAGCACTTTTCTTTTATTAATTGTCTTCAAGTAGTTGGGAGTTCCTGATTGCAATATACTCATCCATTCCTCCATTCATGGCAGTTAGTAAACCTTCCTTACTTCTTGAATAGTCTATGACTCGCTAGAATGTAATATGTTTGTAAATATACGAAATTTATGCAAACCTTGTTTTAGCTCAGGTACTTTTTAAAGAAACTTTGTTTTTCCCCTTCATATATTTTCGTATTAAAAAAAACACCATTTTCTAAATGGCGTTTCATTTCGTAAATATATGTATTGGTAAAAAACAGGGCAGATTAAATGCACAAATAGGTTCTAAAGAATAGATTAATCCCAGTTAAAAAATAAGCCAGTTCAGGTTAACTTCTTCTAAAGACGCGGAAGTATGTCCATCAAAACTTAATATAATGCCTATATTAACGTTAGCTTGTATGTATTGTTGACTACTAGCTCAAGTAAGAGTCTTCTGCTTCTCTTTAATAAAGAGTATAAAAAAGAGATGGATAAGAACCATCCATCCCTCTAATTTCTTATATTGTAAATTTTGTAATCGTTTTTTCTAATTCAGCTGCTAAGTTCTTGAGGCTTTGGGCAGCCGAGGAAATTTCTTCTATTCCTGCTAGTTGTTCTTCTGAAGCTGCGGCAACCTCTTGGGTACTTGCTTTTGTGTTTTTGGTGATGGTAGCGATTTGATTAAAGGAAGCAGATACTTCTTCTGCTCCTGCTGAAATCTCTTCTGAAGTGGCAGACATATTTGTAATATTATCAGAAACATCATATGTCAATTCTAGGATTTCCATAAATAATTCTCTTGAATTATTAGCAATCAATACACCGCTTTCCACTTCATTCATTACTGCATTCATTGATTCACTTGTTTGTTCAATCTCCTCTTGAATTATCGTTACAATACTAGCAATTTCTTGAGAAGAACGCTGTGATTCTTCTGCCAGTTTCCGAACTTCATCCGCAACTACTGCGAATCCCTTCCCATGTTCTCCCGCTCTTGCTGCTTCAATTGCAGCATTAAGTGCAAGCAGATTTGTTTGATCTGCAATGGACGTAATAACTTCCAATATTTTCACAATATCTTGAGATCTCACAATAAGTGATTTCGTCAATTCATCTGAGTTTTGAACCGATTGTTGAATCGTATTCATCTGGGTAATATTTTTTTCAACAGATTCCTTACCTGTTTGTGCTTTATTCAATGTTGAATTCGCCTTTTCAGAAATAGTCGCAGAAGCTTCTGCAATTTGCTGTACTCCTTGTGCCACTTCATCAAGTGCTTCCGTACTTTCGGTCACCATTTCCGCCTGATCTGCTGCTCCTTCAGCGACAGCTTGTATCGATTCCGTTATTACTACACTTGTTTGATTGGATTGATCAGCACTCACAGCGAGTTGCTCAGATGTTTCCGCTGTATGTTCAGAGCTTTCTTTCAACTGTTTAATCAATTCCCGTAAGCTATGTTTCATCGAATTCGTATTATCAGCTAACTGGCCAATTTCATCCTTTGATTGGACAACTATATCTTTACTAGTAAGATCACCTGCTGCAACTAGACGAAGCTGGGCTACAATATTTCGGATTGGTTTCGTCATTCCGTTTGCTATCCAAATTGCCACACTAATAATTAGTACAGAAACCACTGCAATAATAATAAGCGTAATGTTCTTAATACTATTAGTTACTTGTAAGATATCATCAAAGGAAGTAAATAAATATATCCCTATACCAGCACTTTTTAGGGGAGCATAAGTAACTAGCTGTTCTTCTCCATTGACCACAATCTTTTTAGAACCACTTGTTTTCCCCTTCTCGAAAATATCTCCTATATTTTTGGAAAAACCAGCTTCCTCGATTGTCTTACCGATTAGATCAGCATTAGGATGAAACTGGACTATATTATTACCATCAACTAATACAGGATATGTGCTGTTATTTTGAGAATTTTCATTTTGTAAAAATTCCTGTATAAGGCTTTCAAAGTTAACTGTAGCAGATACTACTCCCACAATTTCTTTATTGGCATTTAAAATCGGAGTTGCTATTGCAAGAATCCGATTACCTGTTGCATTGGAGTTAAGCACATTCGAAACACTCTGTTCGCCTTTTATCCCCTTAATAAAATAGTCTCTTTCGGATAAATCTAGTTTTCCAACTAGACTAGGGTCGGTATGTGCTTCTACTATCCCATCTTTTCCGATAACCACAACAGTTTCATAAGTTTGGTCTTGCTCCTTGACTACATTAATTAGTTGACTCCGAGCTGCAAGCTCTCCATTGATGATTGTATCTGAATTTGCAATAAGCGTTAGCTTATCTAAACGTTTTTGAATCCATTCTTCCATATTTTCAACTGTAGAAGCCGTCTGATTCCCAAGCCATTCCTCTTCAGTATTTAATGCATTATTACTACTTACATAATAAATAATGCTAGAAGCTATTACTAATGGAATAATGCCAATTAATAAGAAATACAAAATAAATTTTGCTTTAATCGATCTATCTCTTTTCTTCATCCTTCTTGTCTCCTTAAAATAACTCTATTTAGCGCCACAAAACATATAACTTTACTTCTTAATATACATATCGACAGTAAATGATGTATATCAATACTTTTGAAGACCATTTTCGACATTTTTCTACCAATTTACCAAAGCTTCCATTATTCGCTTCTACTCGCTCTAGTGTTTGTAACATATATTGCCGTTCAAGAATTTGATGCTTCCAGGTAATTATTATTATGTACTGAACTATTCATGACTTTCATAAGGGCATATCTTCTTTTTCCTACGCACATTCCTAATTTTGGTTTTCATTTCCACTATGAACGCGCTTTTATTACTCACAATGCTAAAAGCGGCTTTCATCTCCAATATGAAAGCCGCTTCCCTATCTCATGTATTATTAACATTCATCGCAGACTGATTGTATTTTTTTAACAACCTTGCAAATGTCTCTCGTTCTTCTTCTGACCAAACATTGGTAACTTCTGCTACTCTTTTCTTTCTAAACTGTTTTTCTTTTTTTAATTCTTCTAATCCTATATCGGTTATCTGGAGTGTATAGGCTCTGCCATCTGTTTCATCTGGAATTCGGAACAAGTAGCCTTTCTGTTCCAGTGCTGCTGCCTGCCTACTTACGGTAGAAACATCTAGTTGAAATTCAGTTGCTAGCGCTTTAACACCTGCTGGCCCTTTTGTCACTATTTCATGTAATAACAGATATGCTGACCGATCAAGATTACCATTTTTTTTATGGGAAGACGTGTGTGTAATGCGACGTATCAGAATGGATAATTCAACCTCTAGTTCTTCCAACGATTCTTCATGCATAGATTAACTACCTCACCGTTTCAAAATATTTCTATAAAAATATGATAGCACACTTATTTAATGATTTGTAATGGACAGGGGAAGCTCCATTTCTGAAAATAGAATTGACGTTTTGAAATATAGTTGTATAATACAATTATATAGTTTCCTTATACAACTATTTTTTAAAAATCTAAGGGGGAAAGAAAATGCTAGCCCGTGATATTATGGTAAACCAAGTATATAAAGTGAAGGAAAGCGACACCGTCCGTTCTGTTATCGAAAAATTTATTGATTACAAAATTAGCGGTCTTCCAATAGTCAATGATCGAAATGAAATTGTTGGTTTCATCAGTGATGGAGATGTGTTGCGCTATATTGGTAAACATGATGATCATATTATCGACAGTATTTATTATGCAGTGGTAATTAAAGGCGATGATGAAGATTTTGACCAAAGATTACAAAGTCTCTTGCATTTGAATGTAATGAAAATCGCGAAGAAAAAAGTTGTAAAGGTAGCTTGGGATGAAAAAATAGAAGTGATTGCGGCTTTACTAGGTAAGAAGCAAATAAAAAAAGTGCCCGTTGAAAAAAACGGAATTTTAGCAGGCATTATTAGCCGCGGAGATGTAATACGGAATTCTTTTAAGGAATTAATCTAATACATTTTGAACCAAAGGGATAATAGAAAAAGGGGAGATTTATCAATGCCATCTTTACAATCTGTATCAGCAGATTCAACAAAAAATAATATAAATACGAGGACTGAAGCTAGCTTGTTAAAACAGCCGAAAGCAGTATGGGCTGTATTTTTTGCTGGGATTATTGCCTTTATGGGTCTCGGTCTCGTTGATCCAATCCTTCCAGCGATTGCAGAGAAGCTTGATGCCTCACAAAGCCAAGTAACCCTGCTCTTCACTAGCTATAATGCGGTAATGGCCGTAGCAATGCTCATTACTGGGATGATTTCATCAAGACTTGGAGTTAAGTGGACACTTATCTTAGGAATAGTAATCATTGCTGTTTTCTCTTGCTTAGGCGGACTTTCAAATGGAATCTGGACACTTGTGGGACTACGCGGCGGATGGGGTCTTGGAAATGCGCTATTTGTAGCAACTGCGCTCGCCGCGATTGTATCTCTATCAAACAGCGGTACTGCAAAAGCAATTATTCTTTATGAAGCTGCTATTGGACTAGGAATCTCTGTTGGGCCTCTTCTAGGTGGCTGGTTAGGGGCTATGTCTTGGAGAGGTCCTTTCCTAGGTGTCGCAGCTTTAATGGTTATTGCCTTTTTTGGTATTTTAATTTTAATGCCAAAAGCTACATTACAGAATAACACGGTTAAGCCAAAAACATCTTTAGCAGATCCGTTTAGGGCACTAAAACACCGTTCCTTGCTTATATTCGGAATCGCTGCTGCATTATATAATTTTGGATTTTTCACATTGTTGGCCTATGCTCCTTTTGTTATGGGCTTAGATGAACATGGATTAGGCTTTGTATTCTTGGGCTGGGGAATTTTATTAGCTGTAACTTCTGTCTTTATGGCACCGAAATTACAAGAGCGCTTCGGTACAGTGAAATCTATGTGTGCCATGTTAACATTGTTTGCAGTAGTGTTAGTTGCGATGGGGATTTGGACATCGACACAATGGGTAATTATCGTAGCAGTAATTGCAGCTGGTGCTTTATTAGGTAACAATAATACACTGATTACAACTGCTGTAATGAATGCAGCTCCTGTTGAACGATCAACTGCTTCAGCAGCATACAGTTTTCTACGCTTTATAGGTGGTGCCATTGCACCTTTTACAGCTGGTAAATTAGCGGAAATTTTCAATCCATCTGTACCATTCCTAGTAGGAGCAGGATTTGTGTTAGTTTCCGTAGTATTCATCTGGTTTAATAGTAAGCATGTAAGCCATGTAGATGAATTAGGTTCTGGTCATTAACACTAAATAGTTAGTGAATATTCGAAATCATTCTAGAGGCTGGGACAAATCTAAATAACTAATCTTTAAAGACGAACAATCTCTAATTTAGCTCTTAAATAAAGCTACTTTTTCATATTAGTTATTTATGGTTTCAAATATATTCAAGTGTAAAAACTAAGTCGTTCCATTGCGCTACAGACTGTCGATGCGCCGGGGAGGAAGCTGAGCCTCCTCGCTGCGCTGCGGGGTCTCAGCCTTTCCTCTATTTCCCGCAGGAGTCGACCGTCCTCCGCTCCATTTCACTTCATTTTTAAACCTTTTTCTAAAATATAAATACGAACGATCATGTAAACTTACCGCACAATCGTTAGTATTTATTGTTAGCTGAAATGTTTATGTCCCAGTCTCTTTTGTATGTTTTTATAAGTGTTTGTTTTTCAATAATAACAACCAATGAAGTACAATTATGTATGTGCCTTCATTGGTTAAATATTTATATAAACTTATTTTAATTCGTTTTTGTTTCATCAATGTGTTTTAAACGAAAGAAAGCAGCAACAGCAGCGATTAAAGTAATCGCGCAAAGCAAATAAAATTGAAAGTGCTCCATATGCTTCATTAAAATAGCCATAATAGGTGGTCCAGCTGCCACTCCAATAAAGCGCATACTACTATAAATGCTTGTGATGGTTCCTCTTTCTTCCTTTTCAATCCCTTCTGTTATTAAGGCATCAAGAGGGGGTAAGCTTCCTCCAATTCCGATACCTGCAAACGTAAGGAAGATAATAATGAACCACATTTTTTCTGAAAAATTGAGAGCAATTGTTCCAGTAATTATCGCTAGTAAGCCAATAAATGTTATCCAGCGCATTAAATTTTTGTCTTTTTTTATTTTTTTTCCAGTAATGTAGGAAGTAAGGCATAATGCTCCGAGCGGCATGGAGAGATATAGCCCTTTTTTAATATTTTTAATATGATAATGCTTTTCCAATATATCTGATAAATAAAACAGCTCCGCAAATAAAACGAACATAACAATAGCTCCAATAAAGAAAATGGCGTACAGCCATTTTTTGTCTTGGTGCAATATTTCTTTCGTATGTTGAATAAATTCTTTGAACGGTAAAGGCTTTTCTTTACTTTTTGGTGATTTAACAAAGATCATTATTAAAACGATGGAAATGAAACAAAAGACAGGAATAGACATAAAAGGGATATACCATATAAATCCTGCTAAAAATGCTCCTAGGATTGGACTAAGTACTTTTCCAAATGTATTGGCTGTTTCAATAATCCCTAATGTACTACTCACCTCTTCTTCGTTTTTAAATAAATCGCCTACTAATGGTAATACAATTGGGAATGCTCCAGCTGCACCAACACCTTGAAGTGCTCTTCCGAGAAGAATGACCCAATAGCTATTATCTATTAACCATGCAGCAATTCCTGAAATGACCCCACCAATCCCAGCGATAATTAAACTTGGAATAATCACCCGTTTTCGACCGATGTGATCCGATAAATAGCCTGCTACGGGTATCAATATTATCGCTAAAATAGAATATACAGTAATAATCATACTTACTTTAAAAGAGGATATATTCAGCTTTTGTTCAATTGATGGCAATACTGGAATCAGCATGCTATTTCCAAGGGTCATTACTAACGGGATGGAAGAAAGTGAGAATATCGACATTTTAGAAACCTTTACATTTTGTTTCTTAGTTGTCTTGTGCATTTTATTTGTAAGGTTACCTATTCTTTTTTCATCATTTACATGATCCATTTTCATTCTCCCTGCTTTCAAATAGTTAACTATAGTTAATATGTACAGGTGAGATAAAAATTAACGCGATTTTCTCCCTCCAAAAAATGGTTATTTCACTTTTGCCAACTCCTTTCTTCTTTTCTTTAACTAATATGATATGATGAAATAAAAATGATGGTGGTGTGTAAAAGTGGGGGAAGTTATTGCTTTAAGCATTGGTAAAGAAAAAGCATTTACATGGAAAGATAAAATGGTTCATTCGGCAATTGGAAAAGAGAAAGTGGAAGAAGTGTTATTAACAGTTGATGGCTTTGTTGGCGATGGTGTTGCGAATAAGGCTTTTCATGGTGGGAAAGAAAGAGCGGTATGCTATTATCCTTTTGAACATTATAAAAAGTGGGAAGAGGAATTTAAAATAAAGCTTAATCCACCTGCTTTTGGAGAAAATATTTGTGGAACAGAATTTACGGAACATAATACATATATTGGCGATATCTTTTCTTTAGGGAAAGCGATTGTACAAGTAACCCAAGGAAGGGTTCCTTGTTCTACTATTTCAAAATATAATGAAGTGGACACATTTTTAAGCAGAATAGTGGAAACTTGTTATACGGGCTATTTTCTAAAAGTTATCGAAGAAGGAATGGTAAATGCGAATTCAAGCTTTCAATTAATAGAACGTCCCCAAGATAAAGTCTCCGTTTGGGATGCAACGAAAGTGATGCTTCTAGATCGTAAAAATAAAGATGCGATGTTAACGATATTACAAATCGAACAATTAGCAGAGGATTGGAAAAACCGCTATAAAAAAGCGCTTGAAAAAATCAATTAAAATTTTTAGTGGAAAATAGTTGACTTTTATTATATAGTTCCATATCATATAAGTAACATATCGAACGGCAATGAAGAAGAGTAGTACCTTTATTGAAAACCTCAGAGAGCTGGTGGTTGGTGCAAACCAGTGTGGACGATAAAGAGAATGGACTTCTGAGCTTCTAAACCGAACCAATTTTTTGTAGTAGGCTTTAGCGAACGTCTCATCGTTACAAGAGACAGAAATTTAGTTGTATTTCGACGGATTTCTTAAAGTGAGCTTAAATTATTAAGCTAATGAAGGTGGCACCACGGGTCTCTCGTCCTTTTTATAGGAGAGAGGCCCTTTTTGTTTTATAAAAAAATAACTAATACTGCAAAAGCAATGAAGAAGAGTAGTAAGTATAAACACGATGTTAAAGAGAGTCGGTGGCTGGTGTGAACCGATACATTCCTTATACTGAATGGACTTCTGAGTGTGAATCTGAAAATATAGTAGGGTTCAACGGTATCCTCCGTTATCGGGATAGAGTATAAATTGTACTCGAAAAGTGAGAGTGAATAATCACTCTAACCTGAGGTGGTACCGCGGTTAATTAATCGTCCTCTATCTGCAAAAGAATCATGCAGATAGGGGACTTTTTTTGTTGGCTAATATTCAATGTTTTAATAAAAAGCGTCAAACAAGGAGGATTTAATGATGAAAACCAATATTTTATTAATAGATGAAATTCAAGGAGATACATTAACGCCTATAGGGATTTATCAAAGACTATCTGGAAAAAAGAAATTCCTGCTCGAAAGCTCTCTAAAACATGAAGATTCAGGACGATATTCCATCATAGGATGTAATCCAACATTTGAGCTTATTGGAAGTGGTTTTGAAACAATGATTCTTGATGGAGATAAACGAGAAATAAGAAAAGAAAGGGCACTTGATTTGGTAAAAGAATTCTTGCCAGAAAATCAAGCAGAACTTCCTCATTTCTTGCCAGTAAATGCAGGAGCATTCGGTTATGTAGGCTATGACAATATAAGGCAATATGAATATATCGGTCCAGACGCTAAGGATGAAATAGGAATACCAGATGTGCATCTTATGTTTTTTGAAGATTTAGTAATTTTTGACCATTTAGAACAAAAAGTTTATTTGGTTGCAAGTCCATTAAAGGAAACGACAACAGAACAAGAGCTAAGATTTCGACTGCAGATTAGAAAGCTAGAGGTCACTGCTCCTTATAAAGAGGACTTACCGGAAGTGAAACTAACTCCATTTCAGGCAAGCATTTCGAAAGAGCAATTTATCGAGAAGGTTAACAAAGCAAAGGATTATATTTTGGAAGGGGATATCTTCCAAGTAGTTCCATCCCAAAGGATGACTGCTGAAATAGAGGGATCTGCTTTTTCTTATTATCGAAAACTTCGCATTAAAAATCAGTCACCATATATGTATTTTTTCGATTTTGAGGAGTATGCAGTGCTTGGAAGTTCACCCGAAAGCTTAATTAAAGCAGTTAACGGAAAAGTAATAACAAATCCAATTGCTGGAACGAGGCCAAGAGGAGCGACGTTGGAGGAAGATATAAAGCTAGAGCAAGAGCTGTTGGTAGATGAAAAGGAATTAGCAGAGCATAAAATGCTAGTTGATTTAGCAAGAAACGATGTTGGAAAAGTTAGTGGTTTTGGTAGTATCTCTGTTGATAAGTATATCAAAGTAGAAAAGTATAAGCATGTTATGCATCTTGTTTCAGAGGTAAGCGGAGAATTAAAGAAAGATTTCAAATGTGTAGATGCACTTGTTTCTTGTTTACCTGCCGGGACAGTATCAGGAGCTCCTAAAATACGTGCTATGCAGATTATCAATGAATTAGAAGGAACAAAAAGAGGAGTCTATTCAGGGGCTGTTGGCTATTTTTCAAAAAATGGAAACATGGACTTTGCCCTAGCAATTCGCACAATGGTTATTAAAGACAAAAAGGCATACATTCAGGCTGGTGCAGGGATCGTGCATGATTCTGTTCCAGTAAAGGAATATGAGGAAACGATTCATAAACTAAAATTATTCTTGGAGGAACAGCATGATTTTATTAATCGATAATTATGACTCTTTTACGTATAACTTATTTCAGTATTTAGGAGAATTAGGGGAAGAGATTACGGTTGTTCGAAATGATGAAATTTCGATTGAGGCAATTCGTCGCTTAAATCCAGAACGGATTGTTCTTTCACCTGGACCAGGTAGACCTGAAAATGCAGGCATTTTAATTGAGCTTATTCAAACTCTTTATCAGGAGTTTCCGATTCTTGGCATTTGTCTTGGACATCAGGCAATTGGATATGCATTTGGATCAGAAGTAGTAAAAGCCTCTAATGTAATGCACGGGAAAACATCGAAATTAAAGGTAACAAATAACTCCGTTTTTCGAAATATAGAAGACCCGGAAGTGATGCGATACCACTCTCTTGTTATTAAGAAGGATACATTAAATGAGGAATTCGAAGTCTTGGCTAACTCAACAGACGACAACGAGATTATGGCGATAAAGCATAAGAAGTATCCGTTATATGGCTATCAGTTTCATCCAGAGTCAATAGGGACTGACTGCGGAAAACAGTTGTTGAAAAATTTTATCATGGAAACTGGAAAGGAAGTTCAAAGATGAAAGAATACGTAGAAAAATTAATGGCGAATCAATCATTAACGGAAGCTGAAATGGAAAATGCGGCAAGCCTCCTTTTTTCAGATGAAATAACAGATACAGAGATTGCGGCTTTTATTACAAGCTTAAAAATGAAGGGAGAAACAGTAGAGGAAATAGTCGGTATCGTAAATGCTGTACGAAAACAGACTCTCCCTTTTTCCGAAACAATAATGGGCTGTATTGATAACTGTGGTACTGGTGGAGACAGATCTCAAAGCTTTAATATAAGCAGCACTTCAGCATTTGTTTTAGCAGGAGCAGGAATACCTGTAGCTAAGCATGGAAATCGCAGTATTTCTAGTAAAACAGGAAGTGCAGATGTCTTAGAAGAACTAGGAATAAAACTAAATGTGACTCCAGAACAGAATATTCGTCAATTAGAAGAAGTAGGAATTACATTTCTATTTGCTCAGCATGTTCAACCGAAAATGGGCAGAATTATGAAGGTTCGAAGAGAATTAAAGCTTCCAACGATTTTTAATTTAATTGGACCATTAACAAACCCAATATCCCTTGAAACGCAAGTATTAGGAATATATAGAAGTGATTTACTTGTAACTTTTGCTGAAAGTTTAAAAAAATTAGGCAGAAAGCGAGCTGTTGTTTTAAATGGTGCAGGCGGAATGGATGAAGCCTCTTTACAAGGTGATAATCAACTGGTGATTTTGCAAAATGGAAAAATAGAGGAAACGATCCTTAATCCAGAAGATGTAAACCTCCCTTATTATACAAATGGAAAAATACGTGGAGGAGACGCAAAGGAAAATGCCACAATATTATGGAATGTCTTAAAGGGGAAAAAGGGTGCTTATCGTGATACGGTACTTTTAAATGCAGGCATCGGTATTTATACGGCAGGAAGAGCTGACAGTATTATCGAAGGAGTAAATGCAGCGAAGGAAAGTATTGATTCAGGAGCAGCACTTCATAAATTAAATCAATTAGTGGAGACAAGCAAAGAATTCGAAGGGGCAGGGATATAAAGTGGAAACCATCTTGGATAAAATTATTGCAAAAAAAAGCGAAACGATTGAAGAATTATATAAAAGAAAAGAAGAGTTGAAGACAGTCGTTCAAAGCAAGGAAAGAAGATCGTTATTAAATAAAATAATGCAGGCAGAAGCATTATCCGTAATTGCTGAGTTTAAGCGGGCTTCTCCATCAAAGGGAGATATCAATGTGGAGAAGGATCCAAAGGAACAAGCTAAAATGTATGAATTATATGGTGCAGATGCTATCTCTGTGTTAACAGATACCCCCTTTTTTAAAGGATCATACGAGGATTTGGCAAAAGTGAGAGAAGCGGTTAATTTGCCCATTCTATGCAAGGATTTTATTGTTGATAAGATTCAAATCGATTTCGCTAAAGCATATGGTGCAGACCTCATATTACTAATAGCAGCTGCATTAGAGGACGAAAAGCTGCATGAATTATATACGTATGCAACGAAATTAGGGCTGGAAGTATTGCTTGAAGTTCATAATGAAGAAGAATTGGAAAGAGCCTTAAAAACAGATGCTCCGTTAATTGGTGTGAATAACAGAGACTTAAAAACATTTGAAGTATCACTGGAAACAACCGAAAAATTAGCTGGGAAAATTAAGAATAGTGGCAGATACATGGTTAGCGAAAGTGGTATAGCCACATTTGAGGATATTTTAAAGGTTACATCTAGTGGAGCGAATGCTGTTTTAGTTGGGGAGACCTTTATGAAAGCAACAGACCTTGAAAGCAAAATCAAAGAAATGAAAGTATCTTTGGGGGGCTTGAGATAAAGTGAAAGTAAAAATTTGTGGCATTACAACAAAAGATGCAGCAGCATGTGCCGTTCAATATGGAGCGGATGCATTAGGCTTTGTATTTGCGAATAGTAAACGGAAAATAAATCCAGAAAAGGCGAAAGAAATTATTGATACTCTCCCTAAAGATATAATGAAGGTGGGCGTATTTGTCAATGAGACTAAAGAGAATATAGAGAAAATTGTGAAATTATCAGGTATTAATACAATTCAGCTTCATGGAGATGAAACGCCAGAATTTGCTTCAAGCTTTTCTTTGCCAATAATTAAGGCATTTAGTATATCATCCAAAGAAGATCTTCAACAAGTAACTGCTTTTCCATGTGAATATGCCCTACTAGATAGTCCGAGAGGAAAGTATCATGGAGGAAATGGAATAGCATTTGACTGGAGCATTATTAAAAATTATGACTTCGGCCAAAAGCAAATTATCCTTGCTGGCGGATTAAATATATCAAACTTAGCTGAAGCCATCCAAATAACCAATCCTTTTATGGTGGATGTTAGCAGTGGAGTGGAAACGGATGGAAAGAAAGATTTAGTGAAAATCAAGAATTTTTTACAAATTGGAAAAACAGTTCATATTTAAGAAAAGAGGGAGCTATCATGGCAGAAACATATGCGTTTCCAGATAAAAGAGGACATTTCGGGTTGTATGGAGGTAGATACGTACCAGAGACATTGATGCAGGCAGTAACAGAACTTGAAACAGAATATAAGAAAGCGCAGCAGGATCCAGCTTTTCATAAGGAATTAAATAATTTGCTTAAGGATTATGTCGGAAGAGAAACACCCCTTTATTTTGCAGAAAATCTAACAAAATACGCTGGTGGCGCAAAAATTTATTTAAAGAGAGAAGATTTGAATCATACAGGAGCTCATAAAATTAATAACTCCTTAGGCCAAGCATTACTGGCAAAAAGAATGGGCAAAAAGAAAGTTGTAGCGGAAACAGGAGCTGGACAGCATGGTGTTGCCACAGCAACAGCCTGTGCGCTATTAAACTTAGAATGTACGATTTTTATGGGGGAAGAGGATATTAGAAGGCAAAAGCTGAATGTATTCCGAATGGAATTACTAGGAGCAAAAGTAGTTGGCGTTACTTCTGGAAGTGCCACACTTAAGGATGCTTGTAATGAAGCCTTACGCTATTGGGTAACAAATGTTGTTGATACTC
The DNA here is from genome assembly GCF_976954375.1 of Niallia sp. Marseille-Q9988. Taxonomy (NCBI): domain Bacteria; kingdom Bacillati; phylum Bacillota; class Bacilli; order Caryophanales; family Bacillaceae; genus Niallia; species Niallia sp. Marseille-Q9988. The sequence goes on from NZ_CDRJSZ010000009.1 coordinate 80,570, forward strand.
ACTATATTTTAGGGTCTGTAATGGGACCACATCCATTCCCAATGATGGTCCGTGATTTTCAAAGTGTCATTGGGAAAGAAGCAAAAAAACAATACGTTGAAAAAGTCGGAAATCTTCCAGAAGCGATCGTTGCCTGTATTGGTGGCGGCAGTAATGCAATGGGTATTTTTTATCCGTTTATCGAGGATGAAAGTGTTGCTTTATATGGAGTAGAGGCTTCGGGACATGGTCTTGGTACGGAAAAGCATGCTGCTTCCTTATCAAAAGGGAAACCAGGTGTATTACATGGCTCTTATATGTATTTGCTACAAAATGATGATGGGCAAATTCAAGAAGCACATTCAATTTCTGCAGGCTTAGATTATCCAGGTATTGGTCCTGAGCATAGCTATCTTCATGATATTGGACGTGCAACCTATGAATCAATCACCGATGATGAAGCTTTTGAAGCACTGCAGCTTCTTTGTAAAGTGGAAGGGATTATTCCTGCATTAGAGAGTGCTCATGCAATTAGCTATGCAGTAAAACTTGCTGCTAAGATGGATAAGGAAAAAGGGATTATTGTTTGCTTGTCTGGTAGAGGAGATAAGGATGTAAATACAGTGATGGAAAGAATGGGGGAATAAAAATGAAGACAATTCGAGAAGTCTTTCATGAGGTGCTTGAAAAAGGAGATAAAGCGTTTGTTCCATATATAATGGCTGGAGACGGTGGTCTTGAAACGTTGAAGGATAAAGTGCTCTTTCTTGAAGAAGCAGGAGCAACTGCCATTGAATTAGGCATTCCTTTCTCTGACCCTGTAGCAGATGGACCGATTATTCAATCCGCAGGCATCCGTTCCCTTCAAGCAGGAACAACACTTAAAGGTGTATTTGAATCGATTCAATCTTTTAGAGAGTTAACTACTATTCCACTTGTGATGATGACCTATTTAAATCCTATATTAGCATACGGAGTAGAGGTATTTTTCCAAGACTGTGAAAAAGCATCAATAAATGGACTGATTGTCCCTGATTTACCGGTAGAAGAAGAAGTAATCATAGAAAAATTAGCTGCAAAGCATCATGTTGAAATAATCCGATTAGTGACATTAACAAGTCCGTTAGAACGAATTGAAAACATTGCTAAAAAAGGAAATGGCTTCTTATATGCCGTAACGGTAAACGGTATAACGGGATCGAGAACTAGCTTCCAAGAACATTTAGGTACACATTTACTAAAGGTTAAGGAAGTAAGTCCCATCCCAGTCCTAGCAGGATTCGGCATTTCTTCTCCAGAGCATGTTACCAGTATGACAGAATATTGTGATGGTGTAATCGTTGGAAGTAGAATCGTGGAACTTTTTTCAGAGAACAAGTTAGAGGAAATAAAGGAACTGATTGCTGCAAGTAAAAAAGGAAACACATTATCTGCTATTTAAAAGGTGGAATCCTCTCTTCTTCATTCTGGTTCAGAATAAGGAGGGAGGATTTTTGCCTAATCTGTTTGATAAGTAGTGAAATGATATCGAGAGATAGAAGGGAAGAAATTCATCCGTAAAAGGGCTGTTCGAAAAGTTCAGCCCTTTTAAAAGATTATTCACCATATGAAAGATTTTGATATAGCTTATTTTCCTTCGTTAGCTCGGTGATAAGAGGGGAAACAGCATGCTGTTTAAAGGAAAATTCAGGAACGATAAAGGAAAAGTATCTGATGATTGGGACATTTTTAATACGTAATATACTAAGGGTATCCATAAACATTTCTTTCTGGACTGCATATTTAGAAACAATCGATATCCCTAAATCAGCTTCCACAGACTCTTTAATAATTTGTGTGCTTCCAAATGAGCGAACACTCGGTGGATCAAAGTTTTGGTTTTGAAAAAACTGATTTACTACTTCTCTTGTTCCTGAACCTTCTTCTCTAAGTATCCAAGTCTCATCATACAAATATTTTAATTCTATGGATGAAAGACTGGCAAAACGATGATTTTTACTAACAATAATGACAAGTTCATCTTCTTTAAATGGTGTTATGCTTAAATGTGGATGATGTTTCAAATGACTATCAATGATTCCTAGATCAATTTCTCCATGTAGCAATTGATCGATAATGCGATTCGAGTTTCTTATACTTATCATAGGATTATCATGTTTCTTGTCTTTTTTTATATAGTCTGCAATTACTTTCGGAAGTAAATATTCTCCGAATGTGAAGCTAGAGCCAATGGATAGTGGACGGCTTTTCGTTTCAGAGAGGTGACCAATCAAATTATTCACTTCTTTGTACTCAGATAAAATTTTCTTTGCATGAAAATAAAATAATTCGCCTGCTTTTGTTAGTCTTACATATTTATTCGTTCGGTCTAAAAAGGTAACATTATACTTTTTTTCAAGTGCTTTAATGGAAAGCGTTACTGCAGATTGAGTAATATGTAAGCTTTCTGCTGCCCTAGTAAAATTTAGTTTTTCAGCAACTGTCACAAAGGTCAATAAATGATAATCCAAAAAAACACACTCCTTTAATAAACGATAGAATGGATGTTAAGACATATTTGTCGCAGTTTATATACCAAAATAGGCTAAAGGAAATTCATATAAGTAATAGAAAATTATCTCTTTCTATTATTATACTAAAAAGGAGTGTGGATAAAAACAGGAGTTGATAGAATAATGCAAAAATAATGAATATTTACTAAATATTTTTTTATCCATTTTATTGAATAATTAAACAATCAGACCATACTCCTATTTTGTAAGGTATTTCGCTTGATTTATGTCGAATATATAAACTGAAACTTCCATTCGTAAGTTATGTTTTCACTGATGATAGTAGAAACCAGAGCTATACGGACAGTTGAACTCTTACCAACTATCTTCAAAATCGCATAAAGCTTGCAGGCAGATTTTTACTGTCCGTTAAGAAATGGACAAATATTTATCTTGTGGAAATTGCAAATAACTACTATAATCAATAATGATTCTCAATATAGGTGAATGTATAAAAAGAAAAGAATTGTTCGATGCAGACAGAAACTACGTAAATGGAATGATAGTATTTCGTTTATGTAGTAACTGGAACGAATGATAAAAGAGGATGACAAATTAGAAAGGTTAGGTGTGAAGGAGAAAAATTATGATTAAACGTTTTTTTTCATATTATAAACCACATAAAAAATTATTTACGCTCGACTTCTCAAGTGCAATCGTTGTTGCACTATTAGAGCTTGCTTTTCCACTTGCGGTTTCTTGGTATATTGATGATTTGCTTCCAGAAGGAAATTGGGGCACGATTTTATCCGTAGGTGTGGGATTATTGCTATTATATGTAACAAGTACCTTTCTTCAATATATAGTCAATTATTGGGGCCATAAACTTGGGATAAATATTGAAACAGATATGCGAGGCCAATTATTTACCCATGTGCAAAGACAATCATTTTCTTTTTTTGATAATACAAAAACTGGCCATATCATGAGTCGTATTACCAATGATTTATTTGATATAGGAGAACTTGCCCATCATGGACCTGAGGATTTATTTATTGCTTTTATGACATTTGTTGGTGCATTTTGGATTATGCTTACGATTAATATAAAACTAGCATTAATTGTTATCTTTATCGTTCCAATTCTAGTTTGGCTCATTACATACTGTAACAAAAGCATGAATAAGGCATGGGGCCATATGTATGGGGATATTGCAGATGTAAATGCTAGAGTGGAAGATAGTGTCTCTGGTGTACGTGTAGTTCAATCTTTTACAAATGAAGACTATGAAATTTCTAGATTTACAGTAAATAATAGAAGATTCCGTAAGGCAAAAATAGGTGCATATAAAGTAATGTCGCTTACGTCTTCTTCTGTCTATATGTTAATGAGATTCTTTACTTTAGTAGTTTTAGTCTTTGGTGCTTGGCTAACCTTTCATGATCAAATGAAAATCGGGGAACTAGTATCTTTCATTTTGTTTGTAAATATATTGCAAAAACCAATTGATAAAATTAGTGTCATATTAGAACTATATCCAAAGGGAATGGCTGGATTTAAGCGTTTCTTAGAATTGCTAGATTCAGAACCAAAGATTTTAGATAAGAAAGATGCAATAGAAGTAAATGGATTAAAGGGAGATATTACACTACAGGATGTAACGTTTAGTTATGACAGTAATCCTGTTTTGAAAAATATTAATTTGTCCATAACTGCTGGTGAAACGATTGCTTTTGTCGGACCTTCTGGTGCCGGTAAAACGACGATTTGTTCGTTAATTCCTCGTTTTTATGATGTGAATAGTGGGAGTATCAAGATTGACGGAATGGATATTCGTGATATGACGATGAAATCATTAAGATCGCAAATTGGAATTGTACAGCAGGATGTATTTTTATTTACAGGTACGTTAAAAGAAAATATTGCTTACGGTAATTTAAATGCGTCAGATGAAGAAATTCATGAAGCAGTTAGAAGAGCACATCTCGAAGATTTAGTGCTTAAATTGCCAGATGGTTATGAAACGCAGATTGGTGAAAGAGGTTTGAAGCTGTCAGGTGGACAGAAGCAAAGAATCGCTATTGCTCGGATGTTCCTAAAAAACCCGCCCATTCTCATATTAGATGAAGCGACTTCTGCACTTGATACAGAAACGGAATTAATTATCCAAAATTCATTAAATGAGCTAGCTAAAAACCGTACAACACTAGTGATTGCACATCGCCTTGCGACCATTCGCAACGCTGATCGCATTGTTGTAGTTACAGAAAATGGGATAGAAGAAGAAGGAAAACATGATGAATTATTAGCACAGAACGGGATTTTCGCTAACCTTCATCGTGTACAATATCAGCGTTAAGTTTAAGGTCTGTACTTATAATAGTACAGACCTTATTTGGTTCCTTTTATCCTTGATCACGGATTGTTATTATTTTTTACTCGACAACATAAAGAAAACTCAATTTACATAAACACTAGGATAAATATTCAATATGCGATATATTGGATATAAGTTATTGGGTTATTCGATTAAAGAGAGGGGTAAATTATTGAGACCGATTATTTTAGGGATATTTGCAGCGCTATTTTTTGCGTTTACATTTGTGTTGAATCAGTCGATGGAAATAGGTGGAGGAAGCTGGTTATGGAGTGCCTCTTTACGTTATTTTTTTATGTTGCCACTCTTAATTTTAATTGTGGTGTGTAGAAATAACTTAATGGTTGTATGGCAGGAGTTAAAAGAAAATCCTGCTTCTTGGTTAATATGGAGTACTGTTGGTTTTGGTTTCTTTTACGCTGGGATTTGTTTTGCGGGTGCATATGGACCAGGTTGGCTTGTGGCGGGTACTTGGCAGCTTACAATCATTTCTGGCATATTTCTCACACCTTTATTTTATGAAAATAAGATTGGAAGAGATGGAAATCTTCAATCAGTTCGAAAAAAAATACCGTTAAAAAGTTTAACTTTTTCCATTTTAATCGTTGTTGGAGTCATCATTATGCAATTAGAATTTGCTGTATCTATTTCTCTAAAGGATGCTTTATTTTGTCTTATTCCTATACTTATTGCATCATTTGCGTATCCGTTAGGGAATCGAAAGATGATGGAGCTTTGTAATGATAGATTAGATGTTTTTCAACGTGTATTAGGAATGACAATTGCAAGTCTTCCATTTTGGATTCTATTATCTATTATTGGTGTATTAACAGTCGGGCTTCCTGGAAAGCAGCAGGTAGGTCAATCAGCAATCGTGGCAGTATTTTCTGGTATTATTGCGACGGTATTATTTTTTGCAGCAACAGACTTAGTTAAAGACAATATGGTTAAATTAGGGGCTGTAGAAGCAACACAATCATTGGAAGTTTTATTTGCTTTGTTTGGTGAAATAATCTTTTTATCTTCTCCTTTACCAACCTCTATTAGTCTTCTCGGTATTTGTTTTGTAATGCTTGGGATGATTTTGCATAGTGTATATTCGAGTAAGAAAATACACATAAATAGTAGCATTGAAGCATAATCATGGTTTTTGTGACTGAATATTTATTTAAATCATGAAAGATATGTTAAGAATGTAATAACTATATGAAGTTTATTTGGAGTTATCGGAATTTTTTACTTTTTCAAAAGAAATCGTTATACTATGTTAATATGTAGGAATTAATGCTTGTAGATAAAGTGTTGATAAAAATGAATGGCATGTAAGATGAAATTTATTTGTCCAAACAGTAAACAAGATTAAATAGTAATCATCTTACATAGTAAAAAAAGATGCTTTGGCTAAGCAAGATATGAAGCTAGGGCCTTAAGAAAGTGGTATTCTGTCAGTCGTATTTTTTGGCTATCACTTCTAAATATAAAAATTAGGAGGAAAAGCAAAGTGACGAAAAAGTTGGAAGATAAGGACATTAAGCTGATTGCTCTTGACATGGATGGGACATTATTGAATGAAAAAGGGGAAATACCAGAGGAAAACCGAAAAGCAATTAAAGAAGCCCACGATAATGGATTACATGTTGTGTTAAGTACAGGTCGCTCTCTTGCTACTTGTAAGGATCACGCAAAAAGTCTTTTATTAAAATCATATTTAGTTACAGTAAACGGTAGTGAAATTTGGGATACAAAGGGAAATTTAATTGAAAGAAATCTTGTGGATGCCAATCATATCCAATGGATGTGGGGCCTAGCACAGCAACACAAAGCAAAAATGTGGGCAACTAGCTGTGATAAATTATGGTTTGATGAGATGCCGGAAAATGTAAGAGAATTAGAGTGGCTAAAGTTTGGTTTTCATATTGAAGACAATCAAATTAGAGAAAAGGTTTTGAACAGTTTACAAGAGAAGAAATGTTTTGAAATCAGTAATTCATCCCCTGTAAATATTGAGGTAAATGCATTAGGAATTAATAAAGCAAGAGGCCTCAAAAAAGTATGTGAGCTATTACATATCTCAATGGATCAGGTATTGGCAGCTGGAGACAGCCTGAACGATATTAGCATGATTAAAGAAGCTGGCATAGGAGTGGCAATGGGAAATGCTCAGGACTTTGTAAAGGAGACAGCAGATGTTGTAACCTTAACAAATAATGAAAATGGAGTAGCCTATGCAATAAGAAAATGGGCTCTAAATAGAGAAGCTGCAGAAATAAAAAACTAGTTTTTCTGTTCTTCACACTAAAAAATATTTTTTCTGGTCGATAAATAAAAAAAACAATTGAAACCACAGAAAAAACTGCTTATAATTAGTAAAAAGAAAAATGAACGAAGCGAAAGGACTAGTATGTGAGACGCTTTTATAAAAGAGAGTGAAGTTTATAAGCTGAAAGACTTCATTATAAAAGTTCACAGAACCTACCTTTCAAGTCCTATTACAATAGGCGCATTTCTTGCGTTATCAGACAGAGTGGAATCAATTGTTTGAATTGATTCAATAAAGGTGGTACCACGGAAAGCCCTTTTTCGTCCTTTTATAAGGAAATGAAAAGGGCTTTTTTCTATTTCTTTGTAAAAATAGGCGCAGGTTTACTAAAGTTCGGAGGAAATAACATGGAGAAAAAAAGGATTGTCGTAAAAATCGGAAGCAGCTCTCTCACAGATTCAAAGGGTGCAATCGACCAATCAAAATTAGGGGACCATATTGCAAGCATTGCCAATTTAAAAAATAATGGCCATGAAGTATTATTAGTTTCTTCTGGTGCTGTCGCGGCTGGTTTTGCAAAATTAGGCTATCCGACAAGACCAGTCACACTCAAAGGAAAGCAGGCTGCAGCTGCTGTAGGTCAAAGCTTATTAATTCAAAGCTATAATGAACAATTAAGTAAGTATGGCATAGTGCCAGCACAAATTTTAATAACGCGCAACGATTTTTCCAAGCGAGATCGATACCGAAATGCCTATTCCACGCTTACAGAATTATTAGAAAGAAATATTTTGCCTATTATTAATGAGAACGACACTGTATCTGTAGAAGAATTAACATTTGGAGACAATGATATGTTATCCGCTCTCGTTAGTGGTCTTATACATGCAGATCAATTGATTATTCTTACAGATATTAATGGTTTGTATAACAAGAATCCGAAAGAAGACCAATCGGCAAAACGAATTGATTATTTGCCGGAAATTACAGAAGTATGGAAAAACGCAGCAAAAGGTAGTGGATCAAAGGTTGGAACAGGAGGTATGAAATCAAAACTCATTGCAGCAGAAACAGCATTGTCATTAGGTGTAAAGGTATTCATTGGAAAAGGATCGGGTGAAAATAAGTTAATTGATATTATGGATGGTAATGGGGATGGAACTTATATTGGTTCCGATGCGTTAACATTGATTAATAGTAATCGTCAATGGATTTCACTGCATTCCACCGTACAAGGAAGCTTGTATGTCGATGAAGGGGCAGAAATTGCTTTGGTTCATAATGGGAGTAGTTTATTACCAGCAGGGATTTATAAAGTAGAAGGTATTTTTGAAAAAGGGAATGTAGTAGAGGTATTTGGTATAAATGGCATTATTGGAAAAGGTGAAGTGCTTTACTCTTCTGAAGAATTAAAAAAAATCATCACACAAAGAACGGCAGAAAAAAGACTGGATAAAAATCCGAAATTGGAAGTAATTCACCGTGATAAATGGGTGAAAATTTGACAAGGGAGAGATGAAAATGGGAGAGGTTTATCAAAAAGGTGAATTAGCAAAGAAAGCAAGCTATCAATTATTAAATAAATCAACAGATGAAAAGAATGATGCATTATTATTAATTAGTAATCAATTATTAGAAGATAAAGACTTGATTATGGCAGCGAATAAGGTCGATCTTGAAAAGGGAAAAGAAAACGGTCTTACTTCTTCTATATTAGATCGAATTATGCTGGATGAAAAAAGAATGAAGGATATGGCTTCCGCTTTAAAGGAGCTAGTGAAGCTGAAGGATCCAGTGGGTGTAGTAGTGGAAGAAATAGAAAAAGATAATGGTCTAAAAATACTGAAGAAAACAGTTCCAATTGGAGTAATGGGCATGATTTATGAAGCAAGGCCAAATGTTACCATAGATGCGGCAAGCCTTGCCTTGAAAACAGGAAACAGTATTGTCTTAAGAGGGAGTTCTTCAGCGAAGGAATCAAATATAGCACTTGTTCATTCCATTCATAAGGCACTTGAAAAATCAGCTTTGCCTAAAGAAGCTGTTCAATTAATCGAGGATACGAGCAGGGAAACGGCAAAAGAGCTATTCCATTTAAAAGAATTCTTAGATGTTTTAATACCTCGTGGTGGAAAAGGGTTAATTGAAACAGTAGTAAGAGAAGCAACTGTTCCTGTTATTGAAACTGGGGCTGGAAATTGTCATTTATATATCGATGAAACAGCTAATATCGACATGGCAAAAAAAATCAGCTTAAACGGAAAAACTCAGCGCCCATCTGTTTGTAATGCTCTAGAAACTATTTTAATAGAAGAAAAATGGTTTAAGCAAAATGGATTATCGCTATTACAAGCATTAGACAATAGAGGAGTCGAAATTTACGGTGATCAAACAGTTTGTGCTGCATATGAAACAGCAATAGAAGCGACAGAAGATGATTGGTATACAGAATATTCTGCTTTAAAGATTAGTATAAAGGTTGTAAAAGGAGTTATGGATGCAATCAATCATATTAATAAATATGGAACAAAACACTCAGAAGCAATCATTACCGAGAATAAAGAAAATGCAACTACTTTTTTAGCAGGAGTGGATGCAGCAGCAGTCTACCATAATGCTAGTACTAGATTTACAGATGGATTTGAATTCGGCTATGGAGCGGAGATTGGCATAAGTACACAAAAACTTCATGCAAGGGGACCAATGGGACTAAATGCATTAACATCTGTTAAATACTTCATTTATGGAGATGGGCAAGTCAGAAACTAACAGCAGGGTGGAAAAATTCTAGAAAGTGTAGACTCTACTTTTAGATGAAGCCATACATTAGGTAGATTGGATGATGATATTGGAGTATTTAAGTATTTTATTACCGATTTTCTTTATTTTCGCTGTTGGATTTATTGGGCAAAAGAAGCTTCATATTGACATTAAATCTGTATCAGCTGTATCTGTTTATTTAATGACACCATTATTGTCATTTAGTGTATTTTATGAAACAACTTTTACAATGGACTATTTGTATATGACGCTTTATGCATTAACTTTAGTGTTAGGTATTGTTGCTATTGTTTATGTTATTGGCTATTTTAGAGGGTATTCGGTTAGGAAGACATGTGGGATGATTTTATCTTCCGCATTTATGAACAACGGCAATTATGGCACACCACTTGTTTTATTCGTGTTCGGTGAGCCTGGCTTACATTATGCAGTTATTTTAATGGTTATTCAACAATTAATCATGGTGACGATAGGTGTCTACTATGCAGCGAAAGGTTCTGTTGACGACGGGAACGGAACAGATACCTTAAAGAAAGTGCTAAAGGTACCTGTTATGTATGGGGCGATATTAGGTACTATTTTTCATTCCTTGCAAATACCGATTGGAGAAACAATGCTAGAAGCTATTAAACTAGTTGGAAATGCAGCTATACCAACTGTGATGCTTGTATTGGGCATCCAGCTCGCTAATGTAAGTGTCAGAAAAATTGCCTATCGACCTTTATCCATCTCTTTGTTTTTAAAGCTAATTGTCTCGCCAGTTATTGCCTGGCTTCTGACATTCATTTTGCCAGTAGATGAGCTATTAAAGCAAATCATGATCCTACTTGCTGGAATGCCAGCTGCAGCAAACACGACACTTTACGCTGTTCAATATGGAACAGAACCAGATTTTGTTTCTTGTGCGACTTTATTTAGTACATTAGCTAGTTTAATAACGCTGCCTGTTATTTTATCTCTCATATAACTACACATCTATAAAATATCTTTTCGATATTTTATAGATGTGCTAATAAAACTCATTGAAGTTGAACAAGAATGATAAATCCTTAAACTTTAATCGAATGTAAAAATCTAATCAAGAGGGGGTTAATATGAGATTGAGTCAAGTTTTTGTGGGAGTTTTTTTTAGCTCCCTTTTTATAAAGTAAAACTTCTAATTTTGTATCCGTTTTCTAAATGTTTTCTTTCATCAAAATTTCGTCTTTTTCTTTTTTAAAAACCTTTTAATCCCTGTAAGGCAAAGTGAATGGGTTTTCCAATCGCTTGATTTAAGTATGGCAGGTTCTGACGCACGGTTTCTGTTACTAATTTTCTGGATATTTTTCTTTTCGGTTGATGTTCTTTCTTTGATGTATTTAGGCTTTTTTCTTTCTCCCATTTCCCATATATCGTTTGGATGGATAGGTCATCCTTCAATCCAATCCACAAACGTGCCATGCTCATGACCCCTTTTTTGCTCCATGCTCTTCCATTCTTTAATCGTTTGGCTAATTGATTCATCATTGCCTCTGCACTTCCCATTGGACGATACGCTGTCGTGTCCAAGCCTTTCTCCTGTAACCAACTACGGTAATCTTTTATGGTTTCCTGATGATGCGTTAAAAAGCCGAGGAAATGCTCTAGTTTTTCTTCTTCTTCTGGTGTATCCATTGTTCCTACTGCGCTATTCAACTCTAGAAGTAATGTTTCTACCTGGTAGTTTTTTAACGCTCTTTTCATGTAGCGGTATCGAGGATGGCTCTTCATTAGTTGCTTCATTGAACGAGCGACATGAAAACGATCCATGGTGAAAAAGGCGCGTTCCCGAAAATACTCTCGACATGCCGTTATCCAGCCTGCTCCATCGCCATTAATAATAAGCAAGGTTTGGGTAGGATCATACGCATAATTATTCTGTAAGAACGTTTCAAAGGCTTCCCAAAAGGGTTCTTTTCCTTCATAGAGAAAATGCCTTTTATTTCGGAGTCTGACTCGCTTTCCGTTTTCTTTCCATCCCTCGTGTACAGCGGCGAATTTCAACTCCCATCCACGCTTTTTCTTTTCTTGGCTCTTCACATATAATCCATCTACTTCGACGAACAATACCTTTTGAAAAGGGCGTTTTTCCTTAGCGGGAAGTACGTTTGTTTGAAGAAGATGTTGCCGTAATGCTTCATGGCTCATCGCCGAATAGCCTAAAAATTGTTCGAACGTTTCCACCGCCTTTCGATAGGAGGAGCCATTCGTCGCTAGTTCTAACCCCCATTCTTCTAGTAGTGGACTAAATCCCTTTATTCCCTTGAAACTGTAAGTAGTGATCTAACAGACAAATATATTTTTTGGTCACTCGATCGAAATAATAATTACGCTTCAACGCCACTGCTCCAAACGCTGTATCTACTCGTATTTCTCGCTTATCTCGTAAAGCAAATCTTCTTTTGTCTCGTTGCTGAGCAATCTCTTGATCCCAATTTTCTAATGTTTGAACAAGAATTTCTTGAAACGTCATTTGTAGTGTTCGAAATAAAGTTTTTTCCAATTCTTTTAATGATGGCATTTTTGTGTTACATTGATTCATGAGAGCCTCTCCTTTTCGTAGTTTTCTAGTCAAATTCTACTTTACAAAAGGAAGCTCTCTTTTTTAATGCTTAATTTTTTCCAGCTACCGCGCTCTCGCTTGGTGGCCTTTTTGTCTAGTTGGGGGACGAGTCCCCCAACTAGACAAAAAGGATATTTATTCTCCCACAAACATTTTACTCATACAAGGAATTGTAGCAAAATATTGCATTATATAGGTTTGGACGCTAAAATACTACCTATAGTACATTTTAATTCTAGGTAGGTGAAAAAATGTTTAACAGAGAATTGGTAAAAGGGAGTACCTCCTTAATCCTGCTCCAGCTTTTAGCAGAAAAAGAAATGTATGGATATGAACTTGTTAAAGAGATGGAGAGGAGAAGCGACTACTCTTTACAGGTAAAAGAAGGGACCTTATATCCTGCCCTACATAAATTGGAGAAACAAGAATATGTAGAATCATTTTGGAAAGAATCAGAAAAAGGGCCAGCGAGAAAATATTATCGAATAACAGAGACAGGTCTTCAAATCTTGGAGCAAAAGACCACTGAATGGAAAAATTTTGTGCAAACCATAGATAAAGTGATCGGAAGAAAAGGGCTATGATTTATTCAAAAGATTCCTTTATGAAACAACTTCGAGAGTTATTAAAGAACCATAATCAATCAGAGGAGATATGCATGGAATATGAGCATCATCTCACTGATTTGCTAGAAGATATTCTATTAAGCGAGCAGTGCACAGTAAAAGAAGCAATCCTTATCGCGGTAGAAAAGTTAGGCACACCTCAAGAAATTGCTGCATTATATCAAGAAGAACTAACCATGACAGCAAAGAATACGCAATGGAATTTCTTTTTGGCAAATTTAATATTCTTTACAGGTGGGATTGGTTTAACGATTATTTACCATCACATTTCGAATCCAATCATTAGTAGATTATGGTTATTTCTTACTAGTATTCCATTCTTTCTTATTGTGCTCTATTTATTTTTTTGGCTCTTACTAGGGTATGAAGTCGGGAAGGAATTTGGACTTGGTGGTAAAAAATTATTAATGAAAACGTTTTGTATCTCGTTAATTCCGAATATTATGTTAATGTGCTCAGTTGTTTTCAACATTATTCCCATAACCTTTTTTGATCCATTACTTACACCTGAATTTATCTTGATTTGTATCGCATTTACGATTATTTTGTACCCAATATGTTTTCTCGCATTTCGCTTTGGAACAACGAAGTCTATTTAAGTTGTTCTTCTTTATTCTACCTAGAATTACTTTGTATAATGGTGTTATTTTTTTAAATAACTATATAGAATTTCTATGTAAAGGAGAAGATGGAAATGAATAAGAAAAATAGTTTTTATTTTATCGGATGTTTATTGCTTGCCATTTTTGCAGAAGTGACATTATTTACAGAGAAAATTGGTATTTCTCTTAGCTTTTTTGTTGTCGCTTATTATGTTTTTTATTTTTACATGACGAAAAAGGAGACTCATACACATCGAATCGTTGGAATTTATATTTTTATATGTATTTGGACTTTAACTTTGTCTTTCGTTTTCGTTGCAAATCCACCTTTTTATGCTGTTAATCTGTTGGTCATCTTTCTGTTAATAGGTGTACATACAATTCTAATCACAAGTCCATCTTTTCTTAGTTGGAGCAATGTTGAATTCCTTTGGTACATGCAAAAGAAATTTTCCTCCTTATTTAAATTTAGTAGGTATCTTTCAATACTTGTGCGAAAAAGGATAAAGGAATATGAGAATGAAAGGAATTATGCTATAGCAAAAAGAATATTATTAGGAATTGTTATCGTATTACCAATATTATTTGTCTTAATTTTTCTCTTAAGTTCATCAGACCAGTATTTTAGCATTTTGATTGAAAAAATGATTACACATCTTGTATCGTTTAATATAGATAAAATAAGTATTTTCCTCCGTATCCTCTTAGTATTTGTTTTTTTAGTACTATGGATAAAAACAATTAGCAAGAAGTCAGTTATAATTTTGAAAGATAAAAAGGAAATAAATAGGAGTTGGGAACAAGCGACCTTATTAACAATTTTAATTTCTATAAATGGATTGTATTTGTTTTATACAATATTTGAGTTTCAATATTTTTTTAATGATGTATTAATGAATGGTTTTACCTATGCAACTTATGCAAAAAGAGGATTTTTTGAGTTGATTATTGTAACGATTATTAATATCTCAATCACCTTATTAGTCAATAGATTTAGTAAAAGTAGAACCATCTTAATAAAAACTAGTTTATCCTTACTAATTATTTTCAGTTTTATAATTCTTTTATCTGCACATTTGCGATTAAGCTTATATGAACAGGCTTACGGCTACACATATTTACGATTGTTTTCCCATTCCTTTATTTTCCTATTAGCAGTGTTATTTGCTTTTACGATGATTAAGATTTGGATAGAAAAAATTCAGCTTATGCGCATTTTTTTGCTGCTTGCATTGTTATATTACTGTGGGCTTAATGTAATTGATGTGGATCGATTTATCGTTAGTAAAAATTTAGAGCGATTTGAAGAGACAAATTTAATCGATTTACAATATATTGAATCACTATCCCTTTCTACAGTTCCTGTTCTAATGAATTATTACGAAAGAAATCGAGAAATGAATAGCATAAAACATGTATTACTCGCAAAAAAAGAACTTCTTGAAAAAAGAGATGTAAAGTGGCAAAGCTATAACATGATGGAAGACCGAGCAAGAAAGTTGCTTGCATCAATGAACCTAGATGATGAAACGGCAGAAAATGAGAATGGAAAAAAGTATCGATTAGAAGAAAGCAAAAATGAAAAGAAATAAATGTATTATCCCCGTATCTTTTTTGCTTTTTCAAACGTTTAATATATAAACAGCCAAAGGAGGGATGAAAGGATGAGAGGGGAACTACCAGATATAAACGAACTGTATCGAAAACTCGACCTTTATTGTCAATATCTTTCGATGGACAAATGGGAACGGGAAGATTTAATCCAAGATTCTCTTTTAAAAGCGATAGAAAATTATAAAGAGCAAGATATTACACCGGCATTACTAAAAAAAATAGCCAGAAATAAGCGAATCGATAAGCAAAGAAAAAAGAAAGACCTAATTGGCATCCAAGCAAAAGAAATAGGAATAGAAAAAAATAGTTTAACTTCCATGATACTTGCTGAATATCTTGCTGAAAAGCTGACATTAAAACAAGGTATCGTATATATGCTTGTGGAAGGATTTCAATTTCGTTTGAAAGAGGTTGGCGAGCAACTAAATATGAGTGAGACTGCAGCTAAATCAGTTTTATTTCGGGCAAGAACTCAATTAAAAAAAGATGGCTCTTCTGGAAAACTTCATCTAGAAGAAAATAGAGATGCACTTAGTTACCTCTATTATGAAGTTTTAAAAAAGGAAGATCCAGCTATATTGTTTAACTTCATCTATAAGGAAAGCGTATTAGCGAAACAAGTGAAAAAATATCCGTCACATCATTCCATGCTTATGGCAGCTTAAACACTTTATTAAAATGGGAGCGAAAAAAATGAGCACGATTCCATATGTAATTGAACAATCATCAGGTGGAGAAAGATCCTATGACATCTATTCAAGATTATTGAAGGACAGAATTATCATGCTAGGCGATGAAATCAATGATGCTGTCGCCAATAATATTGTCGCACAATTGTTATTTCTCGCGGCCGAGGATCCAGATAAAGATATTTCCTTATATATAAATAGTCCAGGAGGATCAACTTCAGCTGGCTTTGCTATATTTGACACGATGCACTATATCAAACCAGATGTTCGTACGATTTGTACAGGAATGGCAGCCTCCTTTGGTGCGTTATTGCTCCTTGCTGGCGCGAAAGGAAAAAGATATGCCTTGCCGAATAGTGAAATTATGATTCATCAGCCATTAGGTGGTACAAAGGGGCAAGCAACAGAAATAGAAATTTCTGCCAGAAGAATAGTGAAGCTTAAAAGTCATATAAATCAGATTATTGCAGATAAAACAGGTCAGTCTATTGAAAAAATAGCACATGACACAGAAAGAGATTACTTTATGAGTGCAGAAGAAGCAAAAAGTTATGGGATTGTAGATGAAATCATTACCGCAAAATAAAAGAAACAGAGGCATCCTGCTAATTATAGGATGCCTATCTATGTGAATACCCTCTAGCACTAGCGTCTATCATCATTTCATGTATAATAGAAAAAGAAATAAAATATCAGCTCTGAAAGTAAAAGGTGACAAAATGGATATTGTAACAGTACAAATTGAAACTCCGTATGAAAAAAACCTCCTAAATGGTAATCCCTTATTATATAAAGACGCTATTGCATCTACCAACAGTCTAGAAGAAGGGCAAATAATCGATGTCGTAACAAAAAGGAATAAGTTTATTGGCAGAGGATATTATGCCATTCAAAATAAAGGAATCGGCTGGATTTTATCGAGAGAGCAAAACATTCCTATTGATGCTTCATTTTTTAAAAGGAAATTGAAGAAAGCGATTGATAGAAGAGTTTCCTATTTTAAAGATACAAATACAACAGCTTTTCGTATTTTTAATGGAGAAGGGGATGGAATTGGTGGATTCACTGTGGATTCTTATAACAAATATCTTTTAATACAATGGTACAGTATTGGAATTTATAAATACAAAAGCTGGATTGTAGAATCGTTACAACAATTATTAGATGTGGACGGGATATACGAGAAAAAAAGATTTGATCAAAAAGGAACTTATTTAGAAGATGATGATTTTGTGAGCGGCAAAAGAGGGGAGTTTCCCATTACTGTATTAGAGAATGGTGTTAAATATGCGGTAAACTTAAACGAAGGAGCTATGACAGGGATCTTTTTAGACCAACGAGATGTGCGTAGAACCATTCGCGAAAAATATGCGCATGGTAAAAACGTTCTAAATACCTTCTCTTATACTGGTGCATTTTCCGTGGCCGCAGCAGTTGGTGGCAGTAAATCAACAACAAGTGTTGATTTAGCGAATCGCTCCAAACAAAAAACAGCAGATAACTTCTTACTAAATGAAATAGATTTAACGAGTCAAAACATTATAGTAGAAGATGTTTTTCATTATTTTAAGTATGCAGTAAAGAAACAGTTTTCCTTTGACATGGTCATTCTGGATCCACCAAGCTTTGCTCGTTCCAAAAAACATACTTTTCGAGCAGCAAAAGACTATACAAATTTACTTAAGGAAGCAATTGCGATTACTAATAATGATGGAATCATTGTCGCTTCCACTAATTGTGCTACTATTGATATGAAAAAATTCAAAAGCTTTATCGATGCAGCCTTTTCCCATCAAAAAGACAGATATCAAATTTTAGAGCAATTTGGCTTACCAAATGATTTTGCCAATATAAAAGATGTAAAAGAGAGTAATTATTTAAAAGTCGTTTTTATAAAAAAACGCAAATGATATTTTAGAATATTAATGTACTGGATAGGTACTGTTAAAAGGATTTTGCATAAAGATTGCAGAATCCTTTTTATTTAAATATAGGGTTTACGTAATCGTAAAACGTTTGTAATCTATTAAAGAAGGTAACTTTTTCTTTTATTCTATTTGAAAAAGTAATTTTTCAATAAATCATCGCTTACATAAAAAAGGAGAACGTGGAGAATGACAATTAAAGCAATTCTATTTGATTTAGATGACACGTTGTTATGGGATAAAAAAAGTGTGCAAGACGCTTTTTTAAAGACATGCAAGCTTGCAGAAGAAAAATTTAATATTTCTGCCGAACATTTAGAAGAAGCGGTTCGCAAAGAGGCAAGAGCTCTATATGAAGGATATGATACCTATGCTTTTACGAAAATGATTGGCATTAATCCATTCGAAGGACTGTGGGGAGAATTTCTTGAAGAGCATGCTTCATTTCCAAAAATGAGAGAGATTATTCCGATTTATCGAAAAGAGGCATGGACAAAAGGTTTGCTAGCATTAGGAATTGATGATCCGAAATTTGGAGAGAAATTAGCAGAAGCTTTTCCAGAATACAGAAAGCAATCGCCACATGTTTATGAGGAAACCTTTTCTATTTTAGATCAATTAAAAGGAAAGTACTCCTTATTATTATTGACAAATGGTTCCCCTCATTTGCAAAATACAAAGCTATCCATTACGCCTGAAATTTCTCCTTATTTTGATCATATTGTCATTTCTGGGGATTTTGGAAAAGGAAAGCCTGACCCGTCCATCTTTGAACATGCTGTTTCACTACTTGGTGTAGATAAGTCGGAATGTTTAATGGTGGGAGATAATTTGATGACAGATATTAAAGGTGCGAATAAAACGGGAATTAAATCAGTCTGGATAAATCGGGAGCATGTAGAAAAAAAGGAAATTCAGCCTACTTATGAGATACATGATCTTCATGATTTATTGCCCATTTTGAATAAGAAAGATTAAAAGTCTGGTAATCATAAGCGATTAAATATGCTTATGATTACCAGACTTTTCACCTTAATCTTCTGGTTGGTCATTTGGCAATATATGTCTGTAAGGAACTGGGGATGCTAAAATGACTGATGTATTTATCGCTCCATACGGGATAAGTCGATCAACTAAGTTTCTCATCCCATCTATTCCTGAAACAGCTGCTTTTATAGTATAGCTTACAGGTCCAGTCACCCGATGACATTCAATAATATCTGTTTCTGATTTGATGAATTCCTCAAACACATGTGGTTCTTCTTTAAGCTCGCTAATTTGAATGAATAAGAGGGTTTCTCTGCCTAGTTTTGCAGGCGATATTCTCGCACTGAACTCTAAAATAATTCCTTTTTCTTGCAGTCGCAACAGCCTTTCAGACACACTTGGACGGCTTAATGCTAATTTTTTGGATAAATCACTAACCGTAATTCTGGCATCTTCCTGTAAAATTTTAAGTAATTGTATGTCAACTTTATCCATTTCAATAAATGCTCCTTTTTGCAAATTGAATGTATTAGTATAATTATTTATGCGAATTTGAGGGTGTACAGGGTAAATACATTCAGATTGGTATGTAAAATTGCTTCGATATATTCTATCATTATATATGTAAGAATTCCACAAAAAAACCACATATTTTTATAGGATTTCACCCATGAATCCTCAAATTACTATTCCACTTACTTTACGTTACTTTAGGAGTGTTATATTTGAAAAAAATGACAGTTATGATGTTCGGATGTTTTCTTACGTCATTTGGTTTGTATTTATTAAAAGGCTCGTCCATCGTTACAGGAGGAACAGCAGGTCTGGCATTAAGTGTATCTTATTTGCTACCTATTTCTTTTTCCATTTTATTCACCTTAATAAACATCCCGTTTTATATACTGGCTTATTTTAAAATGGGAAAGAAGTTTACATTTTCAACAATATTAGCCGTATCCTTAGTTACTTTATTTTCTTCTTTACTCCCAATTATTCTTCCATCCATAGCTTTTTATCCTTTATTAGGTTCGATTATGGGCGGATTCATTATTGGGATAGGAACGATTATTTTATTTATGAATGGCTCTTCATTAGGAGGAGCACAGATTTTGTCTATTACTCTTCAAAAGCAATTTAACTGGAATATGGGGAAGACAAATTTTATTTTTGATACAATTGTTATTTTGATTGGTCTATATAGTGTAGGTATAGTTAGAGGCTTATATAGTATAGTGTCTGTGTTTATTATTTCCTTTATGATGAGTACTTTTAAGGAAAAAATAGCGCACCGAAATACAGTCAAAGGTAGTGTAGAAACTAGTACGGTTGTAGAAACACATTCTGTTTAAGAATCAGAAATTTAGAAAACCTTTCATAAATTTCCTGCGATTAGAAAATTAAAGGAGATATGAAAGGTTTTTTATTTAGGCTGTCTCCTTCCTAGAATGGCGAGTAAGGCTTGTCGGTTGCCCCATGGAAATCAAAGTGTAGTCATGCTGCTGGTCTTAGAAAAATATATTTGTATTTTCAGTATAATTATAAGAAAAATAATTGACAGTGATAATCATTTTCATTTAAAATAAAGACAAATAATATAAAGAAAAGATTAGGAAGGTGTAAGATATAGTGAAAAATGATTTCATTGTTTTAACTCCATTTCAATATATGATCGAATGTACCTGTCCTAGACCTGAACATACATTCATACTTGATTTACATAAAGGGGATATTATTACAGTTACAGAAGAAAAAAAGTATGTAGATTCCCTTGGTTGGCTTCTACTCGTTATGATAAATGATTATAGTTTCTTTATGTTTGTTGATGAAATAGAAGAATTTATCGCAAATAAAAAGATTACCTCATTACTAGATCTGGAATTGAGAATGAATTATTTAGACTATAAAGTCAATGAGTCTTTAGATGTTTTAAATAAAGAGAAATTTGACGTATTTGCAAGAGAATTAAATGATTTAAAGGCCATTCAAAAAGACCTTGCAATGATTTAATTAGTATCATTTTATTAGCGATCCAGGTTTGTTAATGGGTTGCTTTTTTATTTGCTTTTTTAAGTGCACCTAAGACATTCTAACGATTCCTATGCAAATAAGAACCATTTAGGAAAATTGCTGAAAAAGGCTTGAATATTTGCAAACATCTCTTTGGGAGATTACAATGGAATAGTATTTAGAAGAAGGCAAGGTTTTGCTTTAGGAGGAATATTTAGATGAAAGTCAAAATAAACAGACACGCAGTAAAAGTACTCAATCAAATGCTAGAAAAGGCGGAAGAAGGCGAAATGATTCGTGTATACATAACAGAGAATCATGGAAATCATGCACATTATGATTTGAAATTGGACCAAAAGACCGAGCATGATGAAGTTGTTCAGTCTGATAAAGACATTCCGATCTTATTAGATACAAGAGATGCTGATTTCTTGGATGGCGTATGGATTCAATATTTTCATGTTCCGCAACCAGGTTTTACAATTTATAACCCAGCGAAAGAACATCATCATCATTAAAAAAAGAGGAAGTGGAAACACTTCCTCTTTTTATATAATAAAACACATAACGCTAGTGCTTGTTTTCATCCTGTTATAAATGTGATATAATTTGCTTCTAAATGGAACATGTACCAAAAAAAATCCGTCAATTTTCAGTTATTTTTTGAAAATGGGTTTACACATTAAATTATTTAGGTTATATAAATTATGTAATATAGATTTGGAGCCCAAAATTAAATTTTACCAATTTTTTCTTATTACACGCGCCAGCGATTGGAATATAAATCCATTTTAAGTGTATTTCCGAATGAATAATATAATTATTAGATGGATTATCTGTAATCTATCTTTTCTATCTATTAATAATTGATTTTAGTTAATGAATTTTTAAAAGAATAGTGATACGATTAATGATAATAGAGTAGTTAATTAAAAATTTAGATTAAGGGATGGTAATCTAATGACAACAAAGATAAAAGGAAATGAGAGTAGTTTACCTTTGCGAAAAGATGTAAAACACCTCGGAAATATTCTTGGTGAAGTACTTATCCACCATGGTGGTCAAGAATTATTAGAGAAGGTTGAGATCATACGTAAGTTAGCAAAGGAACTGCGCGAGACAAACAATGAACATACATATAATCAATTAAAGCTTGAAATGGAGCAATTAGAAAAGCCTGTACGTCGACAAGTTATTCGAGCATTTTCCAAATATTTTCATTTGGTGAATGTAGCTGAATTAAACCACCGTATTCGTCGCAAAAGAGAATATCAATTAAGTCAGGAAAAAGGCGTCCAGCCATATTCCATTGAGCGTGCAATTATGGCATTTAAACAAAAGAATTTATCGGAAGAAACGATTCAAGAGGTGCTAAATACCCTTTCATTAGAATTGATTATTACTGCACATCCGACTGAATCAACAAAACGTACGATTCTAGAAAGCCAAAAAAGAATTGCAACTATCTTAAAACAACTTGATAATCCGATGCTGACAAAGAAAGAACGACAACATTTCAATGATGATTTATTTGAGGAAATTACCATCATGTGGCAAACGGATGAGCTTCGTCAAGAACGTCCTACTGTAATGGATGAAGTAAGAAATGGGCTGTATTATTTTGAACAAACTTTGTTTGATGTTCTTCCGGAAATCCATCAAGAAGTTCAAGATGCACTTCAAGAAAACTATCCTAACTTTGAATGGAAAGTACCTAATTTTCTATGGTTCGGTTCTTGGATCGGTGGAGACAGAGATGGTAATCCGAATGTAACTCCAGATGTTACATGGCAAACACTTCATAAGCAAAATGAATTAGTAATTCAAAAATACATCGGTGCAGTCGATGAATTAATGAAGAAATTTAGTCATTCCACTAATCGAGTGAAAGTTAGTTCGAAGCTAATTCAAACGATTATGGAAGAAGAACAGCTATATTTGACTCCTGAAAAGAAATGGCCAGTAGAAAAAGAAGTATACCGCAGAAAGTTTTCAATTATTTTAGAAAGATTAAAAGAATATGGGAAATCTGAAAAAGGCTATGTTAAAGCAGAAGAATTGTTAGAAGATTTATACATAATTCAAGAAAGCTTTGCACTACATCAGCCGAAAGCTCATCAGCAAAAGGATTTGCAAAAATTAATTCGTCAAGTGCAATTATTTGGCTTTCATTTAGCAACATTGGATATTCGAAACCATAGTGGAGAACATGAATCTGCAATCGATGAGATTTTGCGCAAAGTTGGCATAACAGATGATTATAAAAATCTACCTGAAAATGAAAAATTAGGTATATTGGAGTCTGTTTTAAAAGATCCTCGTCCGATTCTTTTGCTAAACGAAGACTACTCAAAAGAAACACAGGAAATGATTAGTACTTTTACGATGATTAGGGAAGCTCATAAAAAATTTGGTGAGCGTGCAATTAATGTTTATTTAATAAGTATGACACGATCACCAAGTGATATTCTTGAGGTGCTTGTATTGGCAAAAGAAGCGGGAATTTATCGCTTACATGCTGATGGAACAGTTGAAAGTCATTTAAATGTTGCACCATTATTAGAAACAATCGAGGATTTAATTGCAGGTCCAGAAATTGTGGAAACTTTATTTCGTATGCCAGTATATAGAGAGCATTTAAGACGGCATAATGACCAACAGGAAATTATGTTAGGATATTCTGACGGAAGTAAGGATGGCGGTACATTAACGGCGAACTGGAAGCTATTTAAGGCACAACGAGAGATTCACCAAATGGCAAGCAATTATCAAATCGGCTTGAAGTTTTTCCATGGCCGCGGTGGTTCCCTTGGTCGTGGCGGCGGTCCTTTAAATAAAAGCATTCTATCTCAACCAGCTGAAACATTAGGGGATGGAGTAAAGATTACAGAACAAGGGGAAGTATTATCTTCTCGTTATTTGTTGGAAGATATTGCTTATCGAAGCTTGGAACAAGCAACGTCGACATTGTTAATGGCAATTGCTCATATCTCGAAGGATATTAGTGAACATAAAGAGGAAAGAAGCCTTTGGGAAAGTTCCATGGAAGAAATATCTGCTATTTCTTTGGCAAAATATCAATCACTAGTATTTAATGATCCTGATTTTATGACCTATTTTAAAGAAGCGACACCTTTAAACGAAATAGGAAACTTAAAAATTGGTTCTCGACCAATGAGTAGAAAAAATAAAACTACATTTGAAAATTTACGTGCCATTCCATGGGTATTTGCATGGACTCAAAGTAGGCAATTGCTACCTGCATGGTATGCTTCTGGTACTGGTCTTTCTGAATTTGCAAATCAAAAGCAAGGCAATATTGAAATTTTAAAGCAAATGTATGCTAAGTGGCCATTCTTCCGATCCACGATTGATAATTTACAAATGGCTCTAATGAAAGCAGACTTAACAACTGCTAGAGAATATTCTTCCCTTGTTGAAAATGAAGCTATTGGTAATCGCATTTATCAAAATATTAAAGAAGAATATGATAAGACAAAGGCAATATTACTCGAAATTACGGGAATTGAAGAATTACTTGATCATACGCCGACAATTCAAGAATCTGTTTATAGAAGAAACCCATATGTCGACCCATTGAATTTCTTCCAAGTAGAGTTAATTAAACAGCTTCGTGAACAAGAAATACCGGATAAGGAATTAATGAATCAAGTGCTTCTAACGATTAATGGTATTGCTGCAGGTTTACGCAACACTGGTTGATTATAGAGTAGAAAAGGCAATAGAAAAGACGAGAAGGGAATTCTTCTCGTCTTTTCTATCAAAAAATTTACTTTTGTGCTGTCAAAAATTCTTCTACTTGTTCTGGTGTTTTTGCATTGGCACTATGTAGGTGACCTGTTTTTTTGCCATCTTTAAAAATTAACAGACTTGGAATTCCCATTACGTCATACTTTTCAGCTATTTCTGGTAATTCATCCTTATTAAGGCTATACCAGGTTTTATCGTTATTAGCTTCCATAATTTCCCCTATGAACATATCCATTCTTGTGCAATCTGGACACCAAGTGGTAAAAAACTTTACGATATTTGTTTCGCCATTGTTAATGATTTCTTCAAATGTTTCTACTGTTTTAATTTCCTTCATATTCAAAACTCCTCAACCTAAATTTCCCTTTTAACTATTAATAAGGTAATATCCTTTATTATACACTTTAGATTTATTTTTTTCCTTTTAAAAGCATTAACTTTCGATTTGAAAAACTTATAAGCATTTTATTTGCAATATAACTTAAGAAAGACAAGAATATACAAGGTAGGAGAAAAAGGTAGTACTGTTATAACAGAAAAAATATATTGAAATAATATTATTGATTTATCCTGTTATCTTATTGGTACACTTTTTTCGTTATAATAAAGGGTATGTTGTCATATGATAAAAAGGGTCAATTTTGTGGTTTCAAGTAAGAGGAGGTTACAAATGAGTACAACAAAAATAAACATTTCACCAGTAGAAGGTACGTACATACGATTAATTTTAGCAATAGAAAATATGGATAAAGAGAAATTAGTAGATCTAGGCGATTCCTATTTACTGAAACTGAATAAGAAGAATAAAAGTGGCAATGAGCTATATTTTTCTATGCTTTTTAACTCAACTTTCGCATACCAAATTAGGCAGGTAAGCTCTGATATAACTAGGCAGACCTGCAATCCATTGTGATAGTTGATTTTTAAGTAATTGTTGTGTTTGTTTATTGGTTTTCTTCAAGACATCTTGAAGAAGCTCGATTAATTGCTGCAATGCGACAGCCCAATCAAGTTCATTTACTTCATCACAAAGGTCATAAAATAAGCCACCTAATGTGCGTTCATCTGTGTGGCAACGATTTTGCCAAGATAGAATGATGTATCTAGTAAAAACTATGGTTGTATGACTGATAAGTAAGTCATAGGAGCGTCCTTGAAATTCTTTCTGTAAGCGAAGAAGCGATTTTGTCGTCTTAAAAAACACTTCAATATCCCAACGAATCCCGTAAATACGGACGATTTCTTGTTCGGAAAGAGTGCAATCTGTGCTAAGAATCGCGAGCCATTCGCTTTTCTTATTACGATTTTGAACGAACACGACTTTAACGGGTACACCGTTTTTCATCGTCGTCATGACGGAACGAAGAAGCCCTTTCTTTCCTTGAAGTGGTGACGCTAACCGATAGAGTTCTTTTAATGAAACCATTTGACCATTCATTTGATAACGTTGCTTTGCATTTTTGACCATACCAATAACGTCAAGCCCTTGTTCGACGATTGCCTGAATCAAAGGTTGTTGAGTAAACCATGTGTCCATCAACACGTAAGAGGCCTCGATTCCACTGGATAATGCCCGTTCAATCATTGATGGGATTTGATCAGGCGCAGACTGGAGAGCTTCAACACGACGCTTATAACCAGAACATCGTTTATCCATTTCTTCGTTGATTCCATTAATAGAAGAGGTTTTTGAGCTTAGTAAAGAGAAGTCAACAGGCATGAAGGTATGCCCATCTGACCAGCCTAATGTAAGCATTCGAAATCCTTTATAAAATCGCATTTTCAAGGAAGCATGATCAAAACAACGGGCAAGCAATTCCACGTTCTTACTACGATTTCGATCAAATGTAGAGTCATCAATAATAAGCACTTTCGGACGGTCCATTGATGTAAGCACACTGACCTTTTGAATGGTAGCTGTACTAAAGAATAAAAGAAATTTCCGCCAAGCAAACTTGGAATGATTTAAAAAACGATAGACGGTATCCTTACCCGGATAACGCTCGCTCTTTTTTGAAGTGACAAGGGCAAACCAATTTTTTTGATGAAAGATTAGACTAAAAACAAGCTGAAACAGATAGGCACATGAAAACCCAAAGTTTTTTCGAATACCCGCTTGGCGAAGGTACTTCGACACTTGTAATTCAGAGAATACGGCAGAAAGTTCATTTGGTAGTTGCTCATTCGAGTGTTTTTCCTTTATCATAGAGAAGGCACCTCTTCTTTGTGGTAATGGTTTCTAGTCAATTCCACTATACCAAAGATTGAGGTGCTTTTTCTGTTTAAAAGTAATTGTCAAGCACCTAAAGTGAGCGTTCTTAAAGCTTTGATAGACCTAAAACAAGGTCGATTTTCAAGGTGCGAAAGTTGAGTTTTTAATAAGAAGCTAATAAATAAAGTTGGAAGAAGCACAAATCCAACTGTAACAATTACCAAAAACAAAAATCTTATTTCACTTGAGATTACAATCATGCTTGATTTAACAGAGCCAATAAAAGAAGAAAATTATTATTTTATAAAAAGAGAGTTTGCAACAACGCCTGCATTTGAAATTTCTTACAAAATGAATGAAGAATATTACGATAAGAAAATTTTGCAGCATCTAAATGGCGAAAATGTAGGCGAGAATAGTTCGGAAGTGTAATAAAAGGGTCAGTCTCCAGTGGATAAGGAGTCTGACCCTTTAAAATTTTGAAAAAGTCTTTAGACAGCAGTATTATGTAAAATTTTATTCTTTAATCAATCCTAGCCATTTTAACCCATTATAAATTCCGGAATCTGTTACAGAAGTTGTTTTATGTTTTGCATAAGAAAATAACATTTCATGAGCATTTCCCATTGCAAAGCCTTCCCCTACTACTTGCAACATTTCTTTATCGTTAAGACCATCTCCAAAGGCGATGGAGAATTCCTTCTCAATCCCTAATCTTTTTAGAATCAGTGACACGGCAAATCCTTTATTGACTTTATCACTTATTACATCATAGGAATGTCTAAATCCATCGATATTTACTTGGGATAAATGAATATCAGGAAATTCTTCGTATAAGGCAATATCCTTTTCTTTTAAGTTCACAACTGTAATTCCAAGGATATTTTCTTTCTCATCAAGTGTAAATGTTCTATTTTGCTTAAGATGGAACTTCTTGCTAAATTGCTTCGTCATCTCCCCGTCAGGATGAGAAAGAAGGTTATGTGTATTTGTATATAAAATTAGTTCATTTCCTTTATCATTTGCAATTTCTAAGTATTTAGTTACTAAGTCAGGACTCATTGGTTGTCTAAATACGTCTTTACCATTATGTATAGCGTAAGCGCCATTGTAGCCAATGAATGATTTTATCGCAAGTGTTTCCCCTATATGAGATATTTCGTGTAATGGTCTTCCAGTAGCTAAGAAGACTTCTAATCCTTGTTCCTTCATTAACTGAACTGCTTTTTTGGTTGAGTCTTGAATCGTATCATCCGGTGTGAGGATCGTCCCATCAATATCAAGGAATAAAATTTTATAATTTGTAGACATCTTGACCTCCAATTAATACATACTAATACATTTCTTCACTACCATACTATCATATAAAATGACCAAAAGAAAAAGAGTAAGCAAATTTGAAAAAAGTTTGCTTACTCTTTAAAGAAATTTTACGTAGCTTTAATGATTTTGCATAAATAGTCTAATAAAATAAGATTACCAAATTTTCCACCACTGTCTCTTTTTTTCATGAGAGGCAGCTGTATGACGGAAGGTTTGCACTAATTCTTGAAAGTTTCTTTCTCTTTGTTTAATTTCTTTATCTATTTGTTCTCTTTCTAAACGAAGTGTTTCCATTAAATATTGATCATTTTCGTTTAGTTGTTCAACTGTTTTATTTAATTCTTCATTAGATTTTGAAAGGTTTTCAATCATTGATTTCATTTCTTTGGTAGAAGACACATTTGATGTCCATTGTTTAGAATATGTTTTTCTTTCTGCTTTTGATATTTGTGAAAGTTTTTTTATTTTAGAGCGAATTTCTTCATATTCTATCGCTGTTTTTTCTGTATTTGTATGTAATAGTTCTGAAAACTCCTCTAAATGTTCAGTCGTTGTTTCCTGTGTTTTGTTCACAGTATCTGTAATGTGATGAATGGCTTCTTCATTGCCTGCTTTTATTTCCTTTGTAATTGTTTCTAAAACTTCTTTTTTAATACCATTTCTGATTTCCCCTTTGACCTCTTCTAGAAAATCTTGTTTATAATTTTCCAAGGAGGATAGCAGCAATCGGAAGTTTTGTTCCGCTGTGTACGGATAATTCGATTCTAGTGTGTCGTTAGTATTTTTTTTAAGTACTTCAATCGAAGTATTTTCGTTTTGCTCTGCTTTATCTTCTTCTTTACTTTCTTCTTTTTTAGGTCGATTAATTAGCATCGTTAATGATTCCTTCACTTCTTTTGTTTTCCTTTTTTCTTTATATAAATTTTTGACTTCATGAAGTAAAGTAATTTCTTTTTCTGTATAAATACGTGCACCTGTTTTTGTTCTTGGTATCATGATTATTCCTTGTAAGTCCTTTTCCCATTGTTTTAACATTGTTGGGGTTGTCGTAAGTTTTTTTGATGCTTCCCTTATCGTATATGCCTTCATTTCTCTCTCTCCTTTGTAATTATCACCGTAATAGAACATCTCTACCGTAATATTTATAGAACTGTTAAGAAATTTCCTGCAACAAGACAAAAGCTATCAAAACTTCTAATTTGTTGACAATTTTCCCGATTTTTCTAATACAGGGAATCATTTTGTAGAATCCGATTGTGATTACTGTGTAGTTCTAACCTCATCTGTATAAACTAAAAGAATCGAAGGAAAGCTGGGAAAAAGGGGAGATAGCCAAATGAAAAAGAAATTATTATTTATTCTTTCCATCACACTTATCCTTTTTATGCAACTAAATGTTATCCAAATAGAAGCAATTAGTGAAACATTGAAGGAACCTACCGTTAAACTTCGTATATTAGAAACGACGGATATTCATTCTTATTTACTGGATTATAATTATGAGAAAAAAAAGAAAACGATTGAATATGGATATAATCGAGTGGCAAGTTTGATAACGCAAGCAAAAAAAGAACAAAGAAATACATTATTATTTGACGTAGGAGATGTTATAAAGGGAAGTCCATTGGCGGAGTTTGTTGCAAGTTCTCCGATGTTTTATTCGAACGACATTCATCCTGCATATAAAAGTATGAATTTATTGGGATATGATGCAGCAACAGTTGGAAATCATGAGTTTAATTATGGTCTTGATTTTCTTTTAAATACATTAAGGGGGGCAGATTTCCCATATACAAATGCGAATATATATGTAGATGATCGCAATGAGTATGAACAAGACGACATCCATTTTTTTCAACCATATTTACTACTGGATAAAGATGTAGTAAATGAAAATGGAGAAATGGAAAAGTTAAAGGTGGGAGTAATTGGACTTATTACGCCAATAACACAAGTTTGGGATAAGGAACATTTTGAAAATAGATTAATTATAAAGAATATGCGAAAAACAGCAGAAGAAATTGTACCTCAAATGAAAAAAAAAGGTGCTGATATAATAATTGCGTTAGTACATGCGGGATTGTATTCTGATCAGAATTATAGACCGAAATCAGGAAATAATGTTCGAGATATTAGTAAGGTGGAAGGAATTGATGTCATTCTTTATGGCCATACCCACGGCATCTTTCCGGTAAAGGGGGCAAAGGGGCCGAAAGGTGTGAATCATGATAAGGGATTAATCAATGGAAAACCAACTGTACAAGCAGGAAATTGGGGAAATCATTTAGGTATTATCGATTTAACACTTCAGAAGAAAAAAGATAAATGGATGATAAAGGAGTCCAAATCAACAGCAAAGCCGATTATCCGGATTATTAAAAAGAAAAAAATACCGATTGTGTCTCCGATGCCACAAATAGAATATATTCTGTCAAATTATCAGAAAGAAACATTGGAATATATGAATAGCAAGCAATTATTGAATCATTTAGAGTGAGAGGCTAAACATCCTTATACAAGCAATAAACTTGAAGACTAAAAAAGTCAGTTATAGTATGGAAGGAGATAAAGGAAGGGATGAGGGATTATGGGAAAAACTCTGAAAGATATAAAGTTCTCTGTACTTGATTTAGCACCAATAAAAGAAGGCAGTAATGCTACAGAAAGCTTTAAAAATAGTTTAGAGCTTGCTCGCCATGTTGAAAAATGGGGCTATAACCGGTATTGGGTTGCAGAACATCATAGCATGCCTGGAATAGCTAGCAGTGCAACATCAGTTTTGATTGGCTATATAGCTGGAGGAACAAGTAAAATAAGAGTTGGTTCTGGTGGTATCATGCTTCCGAATCATTCACCATTAGTTATTGCCGAACAATTTGGAACGTTAGAATCCATGTATCCTAATCGAATTGATTTAGGTTTAGGTAGGGCACCTGGAAGTGATCAGTTGACTGCAAGGGCTTTACGTCGTTATCCAAGTGATGGAAATGACTTTCCTGAATTAGTGGAGGAATTAAGTACGTACTTAAAATCACATGAGGAAACTAGATTGCCTGTAAGAGCAATTCCTGGAGAAGGATTGGCAATACCGATTTGGTTATTAGGATCCAGTGATTTTAGTGCGAGATTAGCAGGAAGTCTTGGTCTTCCATTTGCTTTTGCAAGCCATTTTTCACCAGATTATACAGTGCCTGCTCTCAATACCTATTATAATTCGTTTACACCGTCGGATAAATTGAAGCAACCTTATGCAATGGTGGGGGTAAATATTATTGCGGCAGACACAGATGAAAGGGCAGAATTTCTTGCAACTTCTTCACAACAGCAATTTTTAAGTCTAATTCGAAACAATCCGACCCAACTAAAGCCGCCGGTTCCAAATATGGAAGCACTGTGGACTACTTATGAAAAATCGATTGTACAGAAGCAACTTAAAGCTTCTATTATTGGTTCGGAGGAAACGGTCGCAAGAAAATTACAAGCGTTCTTAGATGATACGCAAGCAGATGAAATGATAATAAATACCCAAGTCTATTCCCAAACAGATCGATTACGTTCCTATGAGATAGTAAAAAAAATAGTGATGTAATCATTGCCAACAAATACAAAAGGATATCATTTCATTTTGTACTTATTTTTGTGTATGATAAAGCTATAGGTTAATTGTATAGCTTTTGTAAAAAGTTGGAGGGAATTGCAGTGAAAACAACCATGAATTTGGTTAATAAAGATAAAATACAACAGATTTTAAAAGAAATGGTCGATTATGCATATGAAAATATAAAAGGAGAAGAGGTCTTGCTCTGCATGGAATGCTGTGATGTAGATTTATATGTTGCTGCAGACTCTTATGAACCTTTCATAGAAGCACTAAAAGAGAATTTTGAATTGGATGATTTAGGTGAAATTATCGATAGGGAAGCTTATCATCTATTAATGAGGGAACTGGATGAATATTACGTCGATTTACACGTGAAATCTGGCTATTATGATTACTTCCCAGCAGGGGTTTATGAAGTTAACGGAAGAGAAGAGGAATCAGAAACAAATATCCTTGCCCCTAAAGGCGTTTTTTTTGCACCTTTTGAAGATGCGGTAAATGAATAGTATATTTTTCGGTCAGGGTTCTAATGAAAGAGGATAATCCTGACCTTTTCACAAATATATTATTTCACAACGATGGAAGGATGTTTACGTCAATTGAATTAATCAACATTTTTCCAAGAGGAATGTTTTTCTAGCATTTTCTTTCTTTTTTCATTTTTATGAATGGAATTTGGCCAATTTAAAATTCCATCATCCTTATCAAATTCAATGATGATATCAGAAACTCCTTTTTCTGATAGTATTTGTTTCTCTATTCGCTGTCTTATTTTATCTACTTGTTCTACCGTTAATTTGCTATCAATTTCAATGCTTAGCTCTACATGAAAATCTTCCCCCTCTTTAAATACAGCAAGCCCTTGAATATCTCTTACATCTGGATCTTTCATAGCGATGTTGCCAATTACCCCCTGCATTTCTAAATCAGCTTCACCAATCGCACCTGCTGCATTATCTAAGAACACTCTTCCAACTACAATAAACATAAGTAATCCAATAACAATAGATACGATCCCTTCTGCTTGTTTAAAATTTGTATATTCCGTTACAACAACTGCGAGGATTGCTAATATTCCTCCGGCAGTTGCAACAGAATCTTCTAAAAAAACCAATTTTGTTGCCGGTTTTGCCGATTTTAAATAGGTAAAACTAGATGAATAAAGTTTCAAACCTCTTGTTTTTACCCCAGCATTTGTGACAATTTCTTTCATAGCCTTTGTTAACACAATAAACTCAAGAGATACAGATAGAGAAAGAACGCTGATAATAAGCAAAAAGGCGGTTGATTCCTGGGGGTTAATGACATGGTCGATGCCTTCTCTGACTGTTTCATATGCCATTATTCCGACGATAAGGACGGCAAATAATAAAACAATATTTACTAGTCTGCCAAATCCACCAGGAAACCGCTTGGTAGGGGCTTTTTTGCTTAATGCCGATCCAATAAATACAAAAAATTGATTGGCTGCATCGCCAAGGGAATGCATGGTTTCTGCAAACATAGCGACATTGCCAGATAAGAAAAATGCGACTCCTTTTAAGACGGAAATAATCGTATTTACGAGTGCAGCAAGGAGAGCAGATCGATTCCCATTCTTAAGTAAAATTATCAATTCCTTCATCGTAATATAGTACCCTTCTTCCTTACTATTAGTGCTTTGGAATGGAAATAAAAAGAGAGCTTTCCAATAAATGGCCATCTTGCCTGTTAAAGATGGTTTTCATGTTTATGGAAAGCCTCGATGAGCTTCTGTATTCTTCTTTTTAGATATCTTTTATTCTGTATGTAAAAATGGGTAACAGAAGTCCCTTTTCGTAAGTCTATGGTGTTATTTACACGATCTTGAATATGTAGGTCTAAGAAGCAATCGTTCGGTTAACTATTAAGCTAATTCACTTTTTTCAACCGCACTGTTCCAATCAGGGAAATAATGTAGCGCATGGCGCATTAATTCTGGATGGCTTTGCTTTACCTTCTTTTTATTCATATTCATGCCATTTGAACGTAATTGTTGAA
This sequence comes from Niallia sp. Marseille-Q9988, assembly GCF_976954375.1. Classification (NCBI taxonomy): domain Bacteria; kingdom Bacillati; phylum Bacillota; class Bacilli; order Caryophanales; family Bacillaceae; genus Niallia; species Niallia sp. Marseille-Q9988. The sequence goes on from NZ_CDRJSZ010000009.1 coordinate 114,416, forward strand.
TAGTCAACATTACTTCATCAGCAGTCATGCTAATATCCATTGACTTACCTCCTTTTTATTTTGTTCTTATTCTTTACCGCCATGAAGGAAAATATACGATATTTATATAAAAAAATTAATATATATTTCTCGGGAAAGCGCAAAATATGCTATTATTTAGACAAATAACGACTGTATTCTAGCTATTAGGTGAGAGGTTTTTTTCTTAAGAGAATGAGAGTAGGTGGAGATCGCTTAACCGTATAGGTACAATTGATTCAACTAATGGAAGTTTCATATATCAGAATAAACGGAATTATTGCCTAGTCGATCTCTTCCTTGTACGAATTGTGGTTCATTCGCTATAATTGAGTGGTGCAGGATGAACATAGAGGGACGTGATGAAAAAAGTGAAATGGAAAAAGCTACTAATGTTACAATTAGCTGCACTTATATTTTATTTTATCGGAGTTAATACAGTATCTGCCCATGCATATATTACTAATTCCACTCCTAATGAAAATGAAATATTAGAAACAGCACCGAAAAATGTTTACATAGAATTTAATGAAAAAATCCAAACTGGTTTTACGATATTAAATGTTTTAAACTCATCTGGAGAGAGAGTAGATCAGAAAAATGTTAAGATAGACCCCAAAACAGAGAAATCAATGACAGTAGATTTACAGCCAGATTTACCTAACGATATTTATACAGTTGAGTGGAGAGTAGTATCAGCAGATGGACATTCTGTTTCAGGAATGATTCCTTTTAGTATTGGAGAATTACCTGAGGGAACGGCTTTCCCAACACAACAAGAAAATGGAAATATGTTTACATTTATAAGTACAATGATAAATAAAGGCTTCCTTTATATCGGATTTTCTTTATATATGGGGATATTATTGTTCTATTTGATATGGTATAAGGGCAAGAAATTATCCAATAGTTTAATAAAAAGGACCCAAACTGTCTCGATTACAGCAATAGCATTACTAGCAATCAGTATTATCAGCTCCATTATCATACAGACACAAAGCTATGCTGGTGGAGGTTTACTAGCATCCTTAAGCATCAGTAATTTGTTGGAAACCCTGAAAAGTACGAAAGAAGGGACCATCTGGATTCTGCAAACAATCTTGTTGGTTATCCTCTATTTGAGCCATCTTTACATTTGGAAAATGGAAACATACACAGACAGAAAGCGCCTGACTATCCCTGGATTAGCGTTTTTAGGCATAATGCTCTCAAAAGCATTTCTTGGTCATCCGTCTAGTTCTCCATATGAAACGGTGGCGATTTTGTTTGATTTTACTCATTTGGTCGCAGCTTCCATTTGGCTTGGTGGGATGCTTGTCATCCTTTTATTTTTAAGGGAAGGGATTTTTGCGAGTGAAGGAGAAGGACATGATTTATATTGGTCTAGTATGGAAAGATATTCGCTATGGGCCCTTTTCTCCGTTGCTGCACTCTGTATTTCTGGAGCAATAAACGCTTCTTTATTAATACCAGATTTTCATTCATTAGTTAGCACGACATACGGGAAAGTTTTGCTTATTAAGGTGGCTTTACTAGTGTTTATGCTAATTTTCGGAGCCTATCATTTAGTTAGCAGGCTTCTTTTAAAAAAGAAAGAGTTCTATAAAGTATCGATTAAAATAGAGATTACGCTTGGAATTTTGGTATTACTGGTAACAAGCGTTTTTACCCAAATCCAAACACCAACCTTGCCAATTGATTTGCCATTTTATGAGGAAGCAGAACTAGGGTATAATGAGAATATTAGCTTATCTATTACCCCTAAAAAAACAGGTGTTCAAAATCAATATGAAGTGTTTGTATTTGATAATAGTCGAAACCCGATTGATCCAATCGAACAAATTACGATAGGCTTAATCAATGGGGAAAATGAAACATCCTTTCCTTTAACAAAAGAGAAAGAGGGGCATTACTTTGCAGAAAATCTTCTATTGAATCAGCCAGGAAATTTGGAAGTAGAAATACATGTTTTAACAGATGAATTAGAATCGCTTGATTATTCCTTTAAAATGCAAGTTAGATAATGTTTGATGGTAGGAAAAATAGGGAATGGAATAATGGAATATTTCTCGGGAAACCGCAGAAATAGACAGGATTCTTGAGTATACGGTCGTAAAATGGCGAAACAGATAGAAAATTATCGGTTTTGGTAAAATGAGTGTCCGTCATATGTATTCCAGGCATAGACGAAGCCAAACAATTACACGATAAAATCGTAATTGTTTGGCTTTTTAATTTATTGATTTTCATATTCGGCTTTTCAGTTTATCTATTTAATTTTCTTTAGTCAAATTTTTGATGTGTAGAATCTGAATGAAAATGTACTTGCAGTGAGCTTTTCTTTATTACTGAATTATATAAGCGATAACCGACTACTCCTGCGATAAAGGTAAGAATAACATCTTTTATAAGAGGGAAAGCCATCCAGGACCAAAGCAGTTGATAAGTAAACCCAGAAGGTGCCAAATACCATAATTTATATGCCATATACATCCAGCTTGTACCGATTATGTAATTGATTAATAAGCCAATAAATGCACTAAAAATAAAGTTTGGAATCGATTGTTTTTTCTCGGCAACTAAGCCAACAATAAAGGCAGTAAGAATAAAAGCTAAAATAAATCCAAAGGATGGTTTGGTTAAAATAATTAGTCCTCCAGATACTTCCGCAAATACAGGAATCCCGATAAGTCCAACAAGCATATAAACTACCATTGCAAAACTTCCTAGTCTTTTGCCTAGAAGTAGACCTGCAAGGATTGCAAAAAAGGTTTGAAGTGTAACAGGAACTCCTCCAATAACAAGAAAACTGGTTACATTTGCACCAACTGCCATAAAAGCAACAAATAATGCAATCATTGTAATATCTAAAGCTTTCCACGGTTTCAAAGTCGTCACTCCTTTTAATAATTTCCTAAAATAACTATACTTCTCTACTTTTTATATGTCAACTAATTTTTTAAAAAAGTTAACATATAAAAATACATAATTTTTTATAGAAAGTTCATACTAAATGTAGAATGAAAGGAGATGCATACATGAAAATATTAAAGTTTCCATTCATAAATATTTTATTAGTTGGTTTATTCCTTATGCAGATAAACATTCCAATCCATGCAGAAGCAGAAGGGCTACCTTCCTATGTTAAATGGGGAAGAATCGCCATGACAAAAGCACAAGAAAAATATCCTAATAGTGAAGTAACTGATTATCTGCATGTAGGCAAGGAAGATAAAAAGGGAACTTCTGTTGAAAAGTTTAAGCTTATTGTAAAAAATGATCAAAAAGAAATTGGTGTGTTTGTAAACTTAACCTTTGATACAAGAACCGAACGTTTGTTATCTGTCGACATGGAAGAAACCAAACCATAATTTTAAAAAACTCTCTAAAGTAATTGGTTTTAGAGAGTTTTTTTGTTTTAATGGAATAAGGAGAAAGGGAGGGGAAGATATGATCTTTGGAACTATCCAAAAAATTATGCGGTATCCGGTAAAATCCTTTACAGGGGAATATCTTTCAAAGGCAAAAATTATGTCATACGGAATTTATGGGGATAGAAGTCATGCATTTATTGATAAAACAAATAAGAACAAGCATTTAACCATTACGCAATTTCCTAAAATGGTTACATACAAAGCACAATTTTTAGGAGAAGAGTCGATAGAAGTTTTTCCTAAGCTAAAAGTGATAGCAAGTGATGGAGCAGAGTTTGATTGGAATGAAAAAGCATTAGTAGAAAGAATGGAAAAAGAAACAAATCGAACATTAGAGTCCATTACATATTCCCCAACCAATGTTCCAATCCCAGCGATTGAAGTAGACAATATTCTTCTTATCTCAACAGAAGCTCTTGCAGAATTATCTTCCTCATACGGTGAACCAATTGATGAGAGACGATTTAGGGGAAATATTATTTATGATCGAAAAGAGATGGGCATAAAAGAACAGGATATAATGGGGAAGCAAATTAAAATTGGTTCAGAAGTAATTCTCGAAATTAATCAATTCTGTGAAAGATGTATGATCATAACGGTTGATCCTATAACAGGAACAAGGCAGCCTCAGCTATTAAAGCAGATAGTGAAAGAAAGAAATAATCATTTCGGCATTTATGCTCGTGTTATTCAGACGGGAACCATCTATACTGGTGATCAAATGACCATTTTATAACACAAAATGCATTTCAAAACAAACTGTCCTAACATGTGAATGGCTCCTAATTAGTTAGCTCAACTACTTAGGAGTTTTTTTGATGTAATAATATGGATAGAAAGCACCTTTTTTTGAAAGCGATATCTCTCTTAATCAAACGTTTGATTAAGACCAATGTTTAAAAATAGTATTGCCTACAACCAATATACTATGATATAGTTACCTAGGTAATTAATTTTAGATCGGAGAAAGATATGAACAAGACTCATGACTTATTCCATTCTATCCAACAGCTCGCTCGACAATTTACGAAGGAATTAAATATAGCGTTAGAGCCATTTGATATATATAGTTCAGAATGGGCAATTTTATATGTATTAAAAGAGAACGGTCCACTTGCCCAAAAAGAAATTGCTGAATATTTATCGATTGAAGCTCCACCTGTTACTCGTACAGTTAAAAAGCTCGTGGAAAAAAATTATGTTCTCCAAGTAAAAGGAGAAGACAGACGCACAAATAAAGTGTTTCTAACCGATATAGCAATACAAGAATACCCAAAATGGGAAGAGGCTGTTTTACAAGCAAACAAGGGCTTACTTGCACAATTACCAGCTGAATCATGGGAATATTTACATCAAATTATATCAGGCTGGTCCCATTCATTAGCAATCAAGGAGGAAAATAAGTGAAAAAAGAAGCATTATGGACAAGGGGATTTATCCAAATATGGGTAAGTAACTTTTTTTTATTTATGACATTTTATTTTTTATTAGTTTCATTACCAATTTATGCAATTCGCGAATTAAATCAAAAACAGTCTTCAGCTGGCCTAATTGTTACGGTTTTCATTATTACAGCTATTCTCATCCGGCCAATAGCCGGTAATTTAATGCAAAAGATTGGGAAAAAGGCCATTTTCCTAACATCTTTACTTATCTTCTTAATTGCCACCGTTTTTTATTTATTTACTGACTCTCTAAGCGGTTTACTATTTGTTCGTGCCTTACATGGTATTGGATTTGGGATGGCAACAACTGCAACAGGAACAATTGTTGCGGACATTCTGCCAAGCTCCAGAAGAGGAGAAGGCATGGGGTATTATTCCATGAGCATGAATTTAGCAATGGTTATCGGTCCATTTATTGGTCTTCAGGCAATTAATTCTTGGGGAACTTCCACTCTATTTATTTTAGCAATTATTTTTGCATTCTTTGCCATTTTAACAGGCGGATTTATGAAAATTGAACATGCGCCAGAAATGGAAATGTCAAAAATAGAGCATACAGAGAAGAAAGGCATTCGATTCAATCAAATTATTGAAAATACTGCAGTGAAAATTAGTATCGTTGCGGCAATATTCGGAATCGTATATTCGTCGATACTCTCCTTTGTATCTGTTTATGCAGAGGATAAAGGCTTTATTAGTGTTTCAGGTTATTTCTTTGTTGTATATGCAATCTTTATGCTAATGGCAAGACCTTTTGCTGGAAAATGGTTTGACCGCTATGGTGCCAATAAGATTGTATATCCTTGTATTGTTTTATTCTCCGCTGGAATGATTTTGCTTGGCGTGGCTGAATCTGAATGGATGTTTTTACTTTCAGCAGCATTAATTGGATTAGGATACGGATCTATGTTTCCTTGTCTTCAAACCATTGCCATTCAAAAAGCAGCACCACATAGAAGAGGACTTGCAACGGCAACGTTCTTATCTATTTTTGATATAGGGATTGGCTTCGGTTCTTATTTAGTTGGGATTATTGGGGATGCAGTTGGCTTAAATGCATTTTATTCTTTTAGTAGTATCTATATTCTAATTGGTATTGCAGTTTATTACTATTTGCATGGGAAAACGATTAGAAAAGAAACGATTATTCCGAAAAAAGAGCAATTCAATACAGGTGCATAAAAAATCAGACTCTCCTAAAGAAATGGTAAAGTTTCTATAAGGAGAGTCTTATTTTTTGTATTAGTACAAATAATGTATGCTTTAATTTAGATAGCTAGAGGCATTTACTAATGTTCTTTCATTTTCTATTTTTGAAAATAAAATCCGTTTTAATGGAGAATATGGTAGAATAGTCTAGTAAATATTGTAAAGAAGGAGTTCCGTAATCGAATGAGAGAGCCATTATTTTTTAATCCGGTTTTTAAAGATAGAATTTGGGGCGGTACAGCATTGCGTAGCTTTGGCTATGAAATACCGAGTGAATCAACAGGGGAATGCTGGGCATTTTCCGCACACCCTCATGGACAAAGTGTTGTCAAGAATGGACCATTAGCAGGGAAAAATTTAGAACAATTATGGGAAAATCATCGTGCGCTTTTTGGAAATATGGAAGGCGATCGTTTTCCTTTATTAACAAAAATATTAGATGCAAATCAAGACTTATCTGTACAGGTTCATCCAAATGATGACTATGCAAAGGTTCATGAAAATGGAGAACTTGGCAAAACAGAGTGCTGGTACATTATTGACTGTCAGGATGGGGCAGAAATTATTTTTGGCCATCATGCTAGAACAAAAGATGAATTAGCAGCAATGATTGCTGAAAATAGATGGGATGAGTTATTAAATAAAGTTCCTGTTAAAAAAGGTGATTTCTTCTTTGTGCCAAGCGGAACAATTCATGCTATTGGGGAAGGGATTATCATTCTTGAAACCCAACAAAATTCGGATACAACATATCGTGTTTATGACTATGATCGCCGTGATGCAGAAGGAAATACTCGGGAATTACATATTGAGCAATCGATCAATGTTACGACCGTTCCACATCAATTAGCAGCAACTTCTCCATCTGTTGAACAACAAGGGGATATAGAGATTACAAGCTTTGTTGAATGTGACTATTTTACAGTTGAAAAATGGTCACTCGATGGAAAGGCAACTAAAGAGCAAAATCAAGCTTTCCTTTTATGCAGCGTAATAGAGGGAGATGGTTCTCTAACGAAGAGTGGAGAAGAATACGCATTCCAAAAAGGGGATCATTTCTTGCTTCCCAATAAATTTGGTGCATTTGAATTAAAGGGGAAAGCAGAGCTTATTGTTTCCTTTATTTAAACCGAAAGAGTGTCTCATTGGACACTCTTCTTTTCTATTAATTGTTAAATTTGCGCACACGATAAAAATTTTCCCATTAAATACTATCGGTAATCGATAGACTGACACATCCCTATGGTGTGAAGGAAAACTCTCATTAATGGTTAGGTCATTTAATGTAAATAATCCCTCTGCACTTATTTACATATCAATTCGAACAGGGTTTCTTTTTTCAAATAGATAATAAGCACTAAACCCTGCATTTTTTGCTAGATTAAGCGCTTGGATGAATCCTTCACCCACATCTTCTTTTCTATGGGAATCAGATCCAATCGTTAAAATTTCTCCACCTAGTTCTCGATAAAGCTTTAATATTTCGATAAATGGCAAAGATTCATTTAAGCTTGTTCTCCAGCCTGAAGTATTAATTTCTAACCCAATGCCTCTTTTAATAGCTGTTTTTAAAACGGAAGCAATGATATCTTCATAGTCTGAAAAGGCATAAAGTCCTCTAGTCGTATGTGCATAGCGCTTCATTAAATCAAAATGTGCAAGGACATCGATATCCGCATAGGTAACTAATTCTAGCATTTCTTTAAAATATGCTAGATAAATATCCTCTTCAGGATGTGCATTCATATATTTTCGAAGGGTTAGTCCATCAAGATTGTGAACAGAACCGAGAATATAATCAAACGGAATACTGGATAATGCGTCTTTATATTGCTCTCGCATTAAATGAGGTTCGCATAATTCAATCCCTAGCTTTATTGTAAGTTGATCTTTATAAGCAGCCTGGCATTTTTTTATATCAGCTAGATAGTTTGTCCAATTCATATGCCCAAAGGTTGGAGCATTTGGATTAACTGAAAAATGTTCTGTATAACAAATTTCATTTATTCCTTTGCTTATTGCATTTTCGCAAATTTCCATCATTATTGCTTTTGAATCAAATGAATGATTGGAATGATGATGATAATCAATATAATACATAGAAATCTCCTTTTATGATGACCGTCTATTTTGGTCAGTAGATATTTTTTTCACTAAAGCTATTTTATCATAATTATATTTTGATAAAATAAATGGTGAAAAAAGGCGAATATTTGGGATGATGAAAAAAGAATTCAGAAAATTTTTGTTTTAAACTTACTAAACAGGTAGGAATAATATATAATAAGTAATTATAAATAGTAATTAGGAGGAACTAGAAATGACTGAGGTGAAGACGATCAATTGGAAGGATGACAATATCGTACTTTCTATCGATTATCCTAAAGAAAAATATAATGACTATAAAACGGTGATTATTTGTCATGGATTAATTGGCAGTAGAATAGGTGTAGATCGGCTATTTGTAAAGACTAGTAATTTGCTTACAGAAAAAGGGTATTTAGTGATTCGGTTTGATTATAAAGGTTGTGGTGAATCGAGTGGTGAATATGGTCGTAATCGATTATCCGATTTAATAGAGCAAACAGAAGCGATTATTCAATTTGCATATGCAGAGCTTTCGATAAAGGAACTTATTTTGCTTGGTCATAGTCTCGGTGGAGCTGTTGCCTTATTTACTGCTATTAATGATTCACGAGTTAGCCGTTTAATTCAGTGGGCAGCTGTCGGAAAACCAGACTTTGATATAAGAAGAATATTTGGTACGGAAAGGTTGAGCGAATTAGCAGAAAAAGAAGTGGTTGATTTTAATGGTTATTCCTTTTATCAAACCTATTTTGAATCATTAGCAGATTTTCGTCCGTTAGAAGTCGCCGATATTTTTTCTGGTGATGTCCTATTAGCGCATGGTTCAGCAGATCAGGATATCCCCTGTTATTATATGGATGAGTATAAAAATAAGTATTTAAAGCGAGAAAAAGGAACGGTTGAAACATTACTTATTGAAAATGGAAAACATACATTTTCATCAACTAGTCAGTTTCATCCATTAATAAATGGAACAATTCATTGGTTAGAAAGTAAATAAGCAAAATACGTAAATGGTAATACATGTATCATCCATTTGCGTTGTTTGATTTTCCTTTTGAGTGACTTCCTTTAAATGGGATATATAAAATTCTATTTATGATTATTACTATATAGATAGTGCCTATTTGTAGTACTTAGACACTATTTTTTTTAGCAATAATGAGATATAATAAGTTGGTAGTGAATAAATATAGTAGCTACTACTAATAGTAGATGTTGAAAAGATTGAATTTATCAGTGGCTGTTTTTTGAGGAATGAGTATTATCTCTTTTTAAAATACTTTCATATAGGGAAACTTTACATAAAGTGCAACTTCTAGCAATGAGGGGCCTTCATACCCGCTGTTAGTTAGTAGAACCGATGGGATAATTAAGTTATTTTGCACAAAAAGGAGAAAGAAAAAATGTATGCATTTACGAGTCGATTTGCTAATGTAGTGTTAAAAATCTTTGGAAGAACAAAGGTTATTAATAAGGATAAATTACCGAAGGACACCGGTTATGTCGTTTCCTGTTCTCATACTGGATGGATAGACGTTGTTGCTCTTGGCACTTCTTTACTGCCAAATGAGATTCATTTTATGGCGAAGAAAGAGCTATTTGCTAAACCGCAAGCAGCTAAATTCCTCCATAGCATTAATGCTTTTCCAGTCGATAGAGAAAATCCTGGTCCAAGTAGTATTAAAACACCAGTTAAACTATTAAAGGAAAAAAAGATAGTCGGAATATTTCCAAGCGGCACAAGATCGTCAGAGGATGTGCCTTTGAAAAAAGGCGCGGCTACTATTGCTAATTTGGCAAGAGTTCCACTTGTACCAGCTGCATATAGTGGACCAACGGATTTAAAAGGACTGTTAAGCGGTAAAAAAATTCATGTCATATTTGGCGATCCTATTTCGTTAAAAAATGAGGACGGAACGAAGAAAGATCCATCAGACATAACAACGGAATTAAGTAATGTCATGGCTGAGCTACAAAATGAATTAAATAAACTAGGTGGTAAGAAATGATGAATCTACAGAAAGTGAAGGATATATTAAATCGGTATCCTCTGCCTCTAGTGGATGAAATATTAGAATTGCAAGAAGGAAAATTGGCTGTAGGTGTAAAGCAAATTAATAAGGAAGATACATTTGCAAATGGACAAAACCCCAATAATCCTATCATGCCAGGAGTCCTAATTATTGAAGCTATTGCTCAAGTTTCAGCAGTAGCCATTCATAGTGAAGAAAAGCATAGTAATAAATTTGCCTTGTTAGCAGGCATTAATCATTCAAGAATTCGAAAGCCTGTTTTTCCTGGTGATGAGCTTTGTATGGAAGTTATCGTGGAAAAGGTGAAAAATAGCTTTGCGAAAGCAAAGGGCAAAGCTACGGTAGCTGGAGAATTAATCTGCGAAGCGGAGTTTCTTTTTTCATTTCAATAAAATAGAAAAATGAAGTCACGGTCCTAGAGCATATGTATTTGGGCCGTGACTTTATTTATTGTATAAAATAATTTTACGCATCCAACTTATTTATAAAAATTCCAATCCTTCCTTAAAATAATGACCATTCCCTATCAAATATTTCATAGATTACAAGACTATTTTCTAGTAAGAAGGCATATATCTGTATGAGAAAGGGGATGTACCTATTATGCAAACCTCCAAAACGCGTACATTAATCCAATATTTGAATACAACAATATTAGGAATCATCCTAATGTTTATCCTTATTGCTGGAATTACAACTTCTATTTTTTCTTTCAAATTGACTTCAGATAATGTTGCCAGTATTTTAAAGTCTGTCAATACTACGGAAATTTATACGGAAATATTTCATAGTGAAAATCATCTTTTTCCAAAATCAGATGGAAAGGGACTTTCATTAGGCAATATTCTGTTCCAAATTGCCACCAATATTCGTTTAGATGACACGCGAACACTTTTAGGAAGAGAACTTCCTGCCTTAACTTTTTTTCATACCGAAATTGTTGTTGCAGAGGAAGGGACAAGCCTTGCTAATCTTCCATTTGAGTCTACTCCTTCTGAAGAGCTTATGAAAAACCCTAAAGAAGTAGATGAGGAAAAAGTGGAGAAGGAAGAAAAGCCTTCAGAGAATAAAGCACCAGTAACAGAGCCTAAAAATAAAACAGTTTTAGTTTATAATACGCATAATCTAGAAGCATATTTGCCACTATTGAAGAATGCAAATGAAAATGAAGCAGTAAGCTCCGATGAACGAGCAAATGTTGTTGGATTAAGTAATAAACTAAGTAATCTATTACAAGATGAGGGAATTGGAGTTCAACTAGATAAAACGAATATTAACCAAAAACTTCTTGATAGAGGATGGAACTATTTTTCATCTTATAGCGTATCAAAGGAAGTGGTTGAGACAGCAGTTAGCGAAAATAAACATTTAAACTATTTAATTGATATACATCGAGATTCAGCTAGGAAAAAAACGACAACAGCAACAATTGAAGGAAAAAGCTATGCAAAACTATTATTCATTATTGGCGATGCAAATAAAGGATATGAAAAAAACCAGGAATTTGCGAAAAAGCTTCATGCTGAATTGGATAAAAAATATCCTGGAATTTCAAGAGGTGTATTCTTAAAAGGAAAAGAAGAAGGAAATGGGGTATATAATCAAAACTTCTCTGATCGTGCTATTCTTTTAGAAGTAGGTGGAGTAGACAATACACAAGCAGAATTGAATCGAAGCATGGAAGCATTTGCTGACATATTCAGCAAAGTATATTGGGAAGAAAATGATGCAACACAGCAGTAATAATAAAAAAGATGGATCTTCACTTAAATTTGAGGTCCATCTTTTTTATTCATTCAATCATTTATTTTACTCAGTAAATATTGTTTATACCTTCTTAGTGCCGCTTCACTTGTTAAATGAAATTGGCGCATTACCTTCTCATCACTTGCTCCTGTTGCTAATGCCTCTAATATAGCTGCATTTCGAAGATTGACAGCAGAAATTTTACGTAAGCCTGCTCTTCTTACTTCATCTTTAATCATTTCTTGAATTGCACGGACAGATAGTGCTTTTGGTTTTTGCCGATCATAATCATATTGGAAGGAATATGAGATATTGTTGAAAGCTATAAATACAGGATCATTGGAATAATATTTTGGGCGAAACGCTTCCGGTATAGAAAAATAGTAATCTCGTAATTTAGTCATTATATCATGAGAAAGTGGAAGAGTTAACGGAGCATCCTCTCTATTGAGGGTAAGCTCTCCTTGTGCTAAGTTTAAATCTTTCATCTTGATACGATATATATCGATAGGTGTTAGTCCAAAGTTTTTTAATATAGCCACGATTGTCCAATTTCTTGATAGCAGATAATTTCTAGCTGATTTTTTGGTGCTTTCTATATCCTTTATTAACAGATGCTGCAATAATTTATTATATTCTTCGCTTGTAATAAAGTCTTTTGTGGTTAGAGGACGTAGTGGAGACGCTTCTGCTAGTTTATGAATTTCATGTGCGCAAACACATTGATGGTAAATCATTAATCGGCTTAGTACAGATGCAAGGCGGCGAATAGTAGCTTGTGATAATTGCTTATCCTTTAAATAATGAAAGTAAGCGCGAATATCATCGGCACGCAAAGCTTTAATTGTTTCGAATTTAGTGTTTTCTTTGTATATATCGAGCCAGCTAAAGAATTTCTTTAAGTCAGATTCATACTGTTTTAATGTAAGTTTGCTCCGTCCAGACTGGTTTAAGTTCTCCATATAATCAAGTGCATAATCAGGCAAGGTAATCATTTGTTATGTTCCATCCTTCTTATGAATTTTTTTCAAACAATTCGAAATGCAATAACCCCTCTTCTCATTTTGACATAGGTTAAAGAAGGAGAGAGAAAGGGGATTTTTAAATTGATCAGAATTAAAGTTGGTGAGTCTGTATACCAATATCATACTAAATTGGAGCACTATTTTTCAAAAATTAAGCATAATATCATTGGAAATAATTTAACCTTTTCTACACCTTATGGAAATCAAAAGCTGCTCTATGCGGATTGGACAGCAAGTGGCAGATTATATAAGACTATTGAGGATAAGATTACAAAAAACCTTGGCCCGTATGTTGCCAATACACATACTGAATCAAATATAACGGGAACTTATATGACAAAAGCATATACGGATGCAAAACGAATCATCAAAAAGCATGTTCATGCAGATGAGAATGATATTATATTATTTGATGGCTTTGGTATGACAGGAGTGGTCAACAAACTGCAAAGAATAATGGGTTTAAAGAATACTTGTTTTACTAACGAAAAAATAGCTGTAGTTTTTGTCACACATATGGAACATCATTCTAATTATTTATCCTGGCTTGAGACAAATGCAGAAGTCATCATGATAAAGCCGAATGCAAATGGAGATGTAAATAGAGAGCATTTAGAATCCTTGCTAGAGCAATATAAGGACATACCATTAAAAATAGGGGCATTTACAGCGTGTTCCAATGTTACTGGAAGGAAAACGAATTACCATGAGCTTGCGAAAATTATGCATCAGCATAAAGGTTATTGCTTTGTCGATTTTGCTGCTTCAGCTCCGTATGTAGCAATGAATATGCATCCTGATAATAAAGAGGAACGATTAGATGCTGTTTATTTCTCCCCTCATAAATTCCTGGGAGGTCCTGGAACGAGTGGCGTGCTTGTCATGTCAAGGAATCTCATTTATTCGAATATACCAGATCATCCAGGCGGAGGAACAGTAGATTATACAAATGAATGGGGAGATATTCTTTATAAAAAAGAGGACGAAGAGAGAGAAGATGGTGGAACACCAGGATTTCTACAAGCTATTAAAACAGCATTATGTATTCAATTAAAAGAAGCGATGGGAATAGAAAGAATAGAGAAAAGGGAGAAAGAATTAGTACAGCTAGCAATGACTGAACTTAAAAAAATAAAAAAACTACGAATTCTTGAAGCAGAAAACGAAGATAGATTAGGGATTATCTCCATTATTTGCGAAGATATTCACTATGATTTAGTCGCACAGTTACTGAATGATCGTTTTGGTATTCAAGTAAGAGGTGGTTGTTCATGTGCAGGGCCATATGGGCATTATTTACTATCTATTACAAAAGAACATTCCAAAGAAATAAGTAAAGAAATACAAGAGGGAAATTTTTCGCATAAGCCAGGCTGGGTGCGAATTTCCCTTCATCCAACAATGAGCAATGAGGATATCTATTTTATTGTTGGAGCTATTAAAAAGATAATAAATCATCATGAAGAATGGAAAAAAGATTATATTACTACACCGTCAAATGGTGAGTATCCAGCATTAAGAAGAGGCGAAATCGACTTGAAGGATTTGTTTGTGATATAAGTTGCATCAACGAAAGCCTTAAAAAAAGAAGATTGGATAAAAGTATTTCACCCCATGTTAAAACCAAAAAATCACACGAAAGTGATTGTTTGGTTTTTTATTAGTTTTTAAAAATGCTGTATCATTTTTCCCCTTAGCCGGAATATTCTTCACTATCTGTGTGGCTAAGGAGGCTTGAGTTGCTCCCCTGTGTATCGAGTGTTTGTAGCGTAATAAAACGAATTAGGTTATTATACTTGACTATATTTAAAAAAAGAAATTCTCAGCAGTAGATGAGATGAATGAAGCTTTATTTAAGAGCAACATTAAAGATTCTTCGTCTTTTACAGCTTCTCTATTTCATTTTGTCTCTGTTTAGAGGGGGAGTAAATAGATTGAAAATTTAATAAAATATTGACTACCAATATTTTCTTTTATATAATATGATTGATTAATCAATCAATTAAAAAGAATGGAGATTTATATGGCCAAACCACGATCTGAACAAAAGAAAGATGATATTTTTAAGGCAGCGTTAAAATTGTTTTCACATAATGGTTTTAGTAAAACAACTATTAAGGATATTGCTGCAGAAGCTGGTGTTAGTTTTGGAACCGTATTTACTTATTATGAAAACAAGGATGCTTTGTTTACAGAATGCGTTAATAGACCTCTGCAATTATTTAAAGAGGTTATAAATGAAACCAAGAAAGACCTTGCCGATTTAACCGAAGAAAAATTAAAAGATATTATTCGAAAACATCTTGATTTATTTATGGAGTCAGAAAAAGAACTCCGCATTGTCCAATATGTGATTGGACAGCCAGATAGGTTCTCTGAAATTAATGCACTAGACGAATTTGTCGTACTTTTTTTAGGTTATATTCAAGAAATAGTTCATACAGGAATGGAAAAGGGCTTTTTACCAAAAAGTAATCCTGAAGAGGTTGGTTATGGATACCTAGCATTCTTAATGGGGGCAAGGTTAACCTATTCAGATCAAGCCTACCCTATGTTTACGCGTGCATTTACAAATCAAGCCTATCGCTTATTTGGAATGGAAGGGAAATGTGATGATGAAAACATTTAGTCAATTGCATATTTCTCTTCGTATTCGCATGTATTTACAGTTTGTTACTTCTTTAACATCTAGTGCAATAATCCCTTATATTTCTGTTTATTTTAGTTCATTAATTGGAACTACGATAACCGGAGTAATTGTTATCATAGTCATCTTATCTGGTATAATTGGCGCATTAATTGGTGGCTACTTATCAGACAGAATCGGCAGAAGAAAAATGATGATAATTGCAGAACTAGGGGTAGGTATAACCTATCTTGTCATTGCAGCCTTTAATTCACCATGGATTAATCTTCCATATATTAGTGCTGGTTTATTTATGATTAATTTATTTTTTAATGGCATGTTTTTCCCCGCTTCTACTGCAATGATTCATGATTTAGTATTAGCAGAGCAACGGAAATTTGTTTTTACAGCGATGTACTGGCTAGCTAATTTAGCAACAGCACTTGGAACCATTACAGGGGCTTTTTTCTTTATGGACTATCATTTCTATTTCTTCTTTTCAGTCGGCCTTGTTTCAATTATATCTAGCTTCATTACTTATCTATTTATTAAAGAATCGCTAATGAAAAGGCATGATATAAGGAATGCTCATACATCCAAATCTACTATTTGGTCTAATTATCAATATGTTTGGAAGGACCAAACTTTTATGCTTTATTTACTTTCCTGTTTACTTATCTTTTCTCTTGAGAATCATTTAACGAATTATATCGCCATTCATTTAAGAGATACGATGGAAGATACTATTCTCTTCGGTATTCTTCCTGTTAATGGCATAAATATGGTGGGGATTCTTCATGCGGAAAATACCATATTTGTAGTTTTTTGTGTGGGTATGGTTACTTGGATGATGAAAAAACTATCTGACTATAAGCAATATTTTATTGGCATGTGTTTATTTGTTGTTAGTTATTGTATTCTAACCTATATTTCTTCACCAGTATGGCTTATTATTATCATGCTGTTTATTTCAATAGGTGAATTAATGTATGTTCCGATTAATCAAAGCATCCTTGCAGATTTAGTGAATGAAAATTACCGAAGTTCTTATTTAGCTTTAAATGGATTAATTGGTCAAGGACAAATGATTTTAGCTGGACTAGCCATTACGATAAGCAGTAAGCTATCCGCCTTAACAATGTCTTTAGGATTATTCTCATTTGGGATAGTAGGGTTGTTATTAATGGGTTATGTTGTTAAAAAAGAAACTAATTCTAAAAAGCAAGTGAACATAACAGAAATAATTTAATAAAATTCTACTATTATTTTTGTTGTATACTTTAAAGTTTGAATATTCTTTATTTAAGGAAAAGGCCTATTTAAATGAAAATTTATGCTATAATAACTATAATTTGATAATAAGCAAACCACAAGGGGAGCGTAATGCTGAGAGTGATCAATAGATCTGACCCTTCGAACCTGTTAGTTAATTCTAACGTAGGAATGTGGGAAGAGTTCATATAGTATGCTATATAATTCATTTCGCGCGTTAGTTCTCCTTTTGGTCTGCAAAAAAAGGAGTTTTTTTTATGAAAAATATGAGATTAGTTGTCATGATAGAAGTGGCAATCATGGCTGCCATTGCACTTATTCTAGATTTATTGCCATCCATTCCCGTTTTTAACACATCCATTTCTTTTGCAATGGTACCTATTTTTATCGTAGCTTTTCGCTGGGGCTTTAAAGCTAGCACTATTGCAGGTTTCTTATGGGGCGTTTTACAAATAGTTGTCGGTGATCTGCAGGCATTAAGTTTTTGGCAAGTAATTTTAGAATATTTATTTGCTTTTGCATGTATTGGATTTGCTGGATTATTTGCTTCATCTATTCAAAATGCTTTAAAAACGGAACAAAAGGGATTAGCGACTGGCTTAATTATTTTGGCAGTGGTTGTTGGTGGATTTACTCGCTATATTTGGCATTTCATTGCAGGTGTGACTATTTGGGCGAGCTATGCACCAGAAGGAATGTCACCATTTATCAATTCCTTGATTGTAAACGGTGGTTCATACTTAGGAGCAACAATACTATGTTCTATAATCCTCGTTCTTTTATTAATTTCAGCACCACGGATTGTGCTTGATAGACCATCAAATGGGATAGCGAAAAAATAAGGTCCGTATTAAGTATCAAAAGGCACTCCTGAGGGAGCGCCTTTTTTGTGGTATAATATTACAAAAAAGAATCTGTTGATGAAAGAAATGCATCGATAATAATGATAGTAAAATGCTTTTCACACTCTTAAACCAGTAAGACTCTACAGGAAAGAAGGTTAAAACAATATGATGATTACGTTAAAAAATGGGATAGAAATTCAAATTCGTTCCTATAAAGAAGCTGACTTTTCGTCGATTCACACCTTAAATGAACAAGAAGCATGGAGCAATCTAGTGAAGAAAAAGGATGATGCAAAAGCTGCTTGGAATCATTCGAATATTGCTTATGTTGCAACTGTTGATGATAAAATAATAGGCTATATTAGAGGAATCACCGATCAATCGATAACTCTATTCATTTGCGAATTACTCATTGACCAAACTTATAGGGGATTAGGCGTGGGGCAGGAACTCCTATACTATGTACATAGCTTATATCCAACTACTAGAGTAGAAATGCTTGCTTCTAGTACTTCTCAAACCTATTATGAAAACAAAGGTTTTCGCCCTTTTTATGGATTTAGAAAAACGTTTGCTGAATGGAATAGATGATTTTGTATAATACATATAATTTGATTAGTAGGAAAGGAGAGCCATCTGTTGGATGGTTCTTTTTTTGTCGAATTATATGTTAATATGAAACTAGGGATATTCCCAATACGTCTATTATTCTAGTAACTCGACTTTCCATGAACAACTCCAAGGAGGAACAAATGACAGAAATAAATTATTCGTTTCAGAAAAAACCAACAAATAAAAAAGTAATTGTTGGTCTTATTATAGCGGTTTTAGTAGTAGTTATATCCATTATTTTGCTTTTTCTCTATCCGTTTGGTAATAAGGAGAAAGTGGATTACTTTCAAGGAGAAAATCCAGTTTTATTGAATGGTGAACAAATTGGGAATGCTATTTTTGATAAAGATACAGTATATTTACCATTAAGTATTTGGCAGGAAAAAATAGATGGAAGTATCACATATGATGAAAATAGTAATTCTGTTATTGTGACGACAAAAGATAAAGTTATTCAGTTTCCAACTGATTCTGTTTCTTATTATGTTAATGATAAGAATACAGAGCTTTCCTTTCAGCCTTTAAAAGATGAGGACGGGACAATTTATGTGGCATTAGATCCATTAGCTACGTTTTATCCGATTAAATATACGATTTTAGAAAAAGAACAAGTAGTACTCTTGGAAGAGAATGGACAAGAAAGAGCGGATGGAACATTTACTTCTAAAAAAGTCAGGCAGGATTTCACCAAATTGCGTTCTGGTGCAACATTATCTGCTCCTTATACGGATGAGTTAGTTCCTGGTGAACAGGTAACGATTGAAAATGAAGTAGAAGATTTCTATTTTGTCAGAAAAGAGAATGGAATCGCAGGTTTCGTAAAAAAGAAATACGTGAAAAAAGGAAAATCAGAAGTAGTTCAGGTCGAATTAGAACAGCTGGAACCAAAGCTGAACAAAATCGATGGACCAATTCAATTGACCTGGGAAGCAGTATATTCAAGAAATCCAGACACTTCAAGCATTCCAAAAATGAGCGGAGTAAATGTTGTGTCTCCAACATGGTTTAAGCTTTCTGGAAATGATGGGAATGTATCAAATTTAGGGTCAACAGCCTATGTAGATTGGGCACATAAACAGGGTTATCAAGTATGGGGGTTATTCTCCAATGATTTTGATCCGGATAAAACACATGAAGTTTTAAAGGATTATCAAAAAAGACAGACCGTTATTAGGCAGCTTTTGGTCTACAGTGAAATGTATAAATTAGATGGTCTTAATATCGATATTGAGAATGTTCGCGAAGAAGATGGGAAATATGTAACACAGTTTGTTCGAGAAGCAACGCCCTATTTACATGAGGCAGGCATTACGGTTTCGATGGATATTACCTTTATTGCAGACGGAAATTATTCTGCATTCCTGCAAAGAGACCATTTGGCAGAAATAGTCGATTATCTTATTGTGATGGCATATGATGAACATTGGGCAACAAGTCCGATTTCTGGAAGTGTTGCGAGTTTCCCTTGGGTGGAAGCAAATTTAGAAACCTTACTTGATGTTGTACCAAGTGATAAGCTCGTTTTAGGAGTACCGTTATATGCACGATTGTGGGAGGAGAAAGAAAATGGAGAAGTTTCTTCTAAATCCCTTTCCATGGCAAGTGTGGAGGAATGGTTAAAAGAGCATAATGTTACTCCAACATATGACGAAGTTAGTGGTCAAAACTACGGGGAATATGTTGATAAAGAAACAAAATCAACGTACAAAATTTGGCTAGAGGATGAATTATCCTTGGCGAAAAGAGCTGAATTAGTAGAAAAGTATAATTTAGCTGGTCTTGGAAGCTGGTCGCGGACTTTTGCCAATGAAACAGCTTGGACAGCATTAACGTTAGAGAAGTAGGAGCAATAACAGAAAAAAACCTTTTTCTTAAATTGGAAAGTGGTTTTTTTCATGTCTTTTTATATTTTAAATAACTTCACTATATTTTGTAGTTCATCTGCTAATTGAGCAAGCGCTAAAGAGGAATTGAACTTCTTCAGAAGTTTTCTTCATCGTATCGATGGTCGTTTCCGTGTCATTTTGAATGATTTGGATAAGCTTTGCAATATTTTCTGTTGAAGAAGTAGACTCTTCTGCGACTTGAACAGGAGAATAATTGATTGTTAAAAGTTGGATGATAGTGAAATGATTATTCTTTTAGGAACTTCTAATCTATTTAAAGAAGGAGTAAAGAAACAGTTAGACAGTTCAACAAGAGCTACCAAAGTTGCATGTTGGTGATGATAATCCAATATTTAATTCATGGATCAATCTTTCAGAAAATAGCAATATTTGCTATTGTATAAGGAAGAAAGCTTTAATGGCATTCTATTGTTTTTTCTTCCTGCTTTTGGGGAAACGTATAAAAAATGATTGGAAAAGGAGCGAATATAATGGCAATTAATAATCCGAGTCGAGAAGAAATTGGTGCTATTCTAAAAAAGGCAAAGAGAATTGCGGTAGTCGGTTTAAGTGATAATCCTTCACGAACCTCTTATATGGTATCTGAAGCAATGAAGAATGCAGGTTATGAAATCATCCCTGTTAATCCTACAGTAGATGAAGTGCTCGGCGTTAAAGCTGTAAAAAAATTAACAGACATTGAAGGACATGTTGATATTGTCAATGTATTTAGAAGATCTGAATATTTGCCAGAGGTTGCAGAAGAGTTTGAAAAAATTGACGCAGATGTTTTTTGGGCACAATTAGGTCTCGTACATGAAGAAACATTTAATCAATTAAAAGAAAAAGGCTATACAGTGATCATGGATCGCTGTATTAAAGTGGAACATGCAATGACGAAATAGGATATTATATTAAAATAGATATGGGTGAAAAGCAGAATGGTTATAAAAAATCATTCTGTTTTTTTTGTTCCAACATGCAAAGAATACATAAAACATTCCTGTAATTTGATTAAATAAAACGTTATCATATGCTAAAAATGGAAACTGATTTAATAAACTTATTCGTTTTTCCTAAGAATCTGTGTTAACATAATATAGATAAATAGAGGGAAACCTTTTAAAAAAATACTTTTGCTTTTTTGATGATTGGTATAATATTGGTTTTGCCGGGAAAAAATCGAAAGATAAAATGAAAAAAATGAACGTGAAAAATGAGATTATGTGCTACAATACGATGTAAGAACAATTGTTCTGTTTTGGAATTGGTATCAACAACTGTTTATTAAAAATTCAATAAATTTGAAAGCGAAAAAGAAGGTGGAAAGAGAAGCCTTCTTTTAAGGTCGTCTAATAAAGAAAAGTAGTTATTCCATTAAATTTTAATATTTAAGAGGATAATTCATTTTTTAGACGAATACATAAACAATTGTTCGACATGATACATAGAAAGATAATATGTCGGATTTGTAGAAGTGAAAGGGGTATGTCAGTGGCAAAGAATCAGCAAGCATTCGAATATAATGATGATGCCATTCAAGTGTTAGAAGGATTAGAAGCTGTAAGGAAGCGTCCTGGGATGTATATAGGGAGTACAGATTCTAGAGGTTTGCATCATCTTGTATATGAAATTGTAGATAACGCAGTCGATGAAGCACTGGCTGGATTTGGAGATACGATTATTGTAAAAATCCATCGTGACAATTCCATAAGTGTGAAGGATAAAGGACGTGGAATGCCAACTGGAATGCATAAGATTGGAAAGCCAACACCTGAAGTTATCTTTACCATTCTTCATGCTGGAGGAAAATTTGGACAAGGTGGTTATAAAACAAGTGGTGGCCTGCATGGTGTAGGCGCATCTGTAGTTAACGCGTTATCAGAATGGGTTGTTGTAAATATTAAGCGTGATGGTTTTGTTTATGAACAGCGTTTTGAAAATGGTGGTAAACCTGTTTCGACACTTGAAAGAATCGGGAAAACAAACCAAACTGGAACAACGATTCACTTTAAGCCAGATCCAGCGATTTTTTCCACAACAACGTACAATTATGAAACACTTTGTGAGCGATTAAGAGAATCTGCCTTTTTGTTAAAAGGACTGCGAATTGAAATTATTGATGAAAGAAACAATAAGCAAAGTGTTTTCCATTATGAAAATGGGATTGAAGCATTTGTAGAATATTTAAATGAAGAGAAAGATTCTCTTCATCCAGTTGTTAGCCTAGAGGGAGAGAGCAATGGAATTGAAGTAGAATATGCCTTTCAATTCAACGATGGTTATTCCGAAAATGTTCTGTCATTTGTGAATAATGTTCGTACAAAAGACGGCGGTACCCATGAAGCTGGCGCGAAAACAGCGATGACACGTATGTTTAATGAATATGCTCGAAAAGTCAGCCTCCTAAAAGAAAAAGACAAAAACTTAGATGGTTCTGATATTCGGGAAGGGCTGTCTGCGATTGTGTCTGTTCGTGTACCAGAAGATTTACTACAATTCGAGGGACAAACAAAGGGTAAATTAGGCACAAGTGAAGCAAGATCAGCTGTAGATGCGGTCGTATCTGAACACCTAGCCTATTTCTTTGAAGAAAATCCTGAAGTAAGTTCTCTTTTGATTAAAAAGTCTATTAAAGCAGCACAAGCAAGAGAAGCAGCTCGAAAAGCGCGAGAAGAAGCAAGAAGCGGCAAAAAGCGTAAGCGTGGCGAAGCGGTTCTTTCTGGTAAGCTCACACCTGCGCAATCAAAAAATCCACAGAAAAATGAACTTTATTTAGTGGAAGGGGATTCAGCTGGTGGATCTGCGAAGCAAGGAAGAGACCGTCGTTTCCAAGCGGTACTGCCTCTTCGTGGGAAAGTTATCAATACAGAAAAAGCAAAGCTAGCAGATATTTTTAAAAATGAAGAGATTAATACAATCATCCATGCTATCGGTGCAGGGGTTGGAGCGGACTTTAAGGTAGAGGATGCTAACTATGATAAAGTCATTATCATGACGGATGCAGATACCGATGGAGCTCATATTCAAGTACTTCTGTTAACGTTTTTCTATCGCTATATGAAACCACTAGTTGAAGCTGGGAAAGTATATATCGCTTTACCACCTTTATACAAGGTAAGCAAAGGTTCTGGAAAAAAAGAAGTCATCGAATATTCATGGAGTGATGATGACCTGCAAGATGCGATTAAGAAGATTGGTAAAGGATATATCCTGCAACGTTATAAAGGTCTAGGCGAGATGAATGCAGATCAACTGTGGGAAACAACAATGAATCCAGAAACAAGAACGTTAATCCGGGTGAAAATTGATGATCTTGCACGGGCTGAGCGTCGTGTAACAACATTAATGGGAGATAAAGTAGAGCCACGTAGAAAATGGATTGAATCAAATGTTGCCTTCGGATTAGAAGATGAAGGGAACATTTTAGAAAATGAAAATATTACGGTTGCAGAGGAGGGAAGTCCATCATGAGTTCATTAGAACAATATCGTGATCTACCCTTAGAAGATGTTATCGGTGACCGTTTTGGACGGTATAGTAAATACATCATTCAAGAGAGGGCACTTCCTGATGCGAGGGATGGGTTGAAGCCTGTACAGCGCCGTATCCTTTATGCCATGCATGTAGAAGGTAATACACATGATAAACATTTTCGGAAATCAGCCAAAACAGTCGGTAATGTAATTGGTAACTATCATCCACATGGAGATTCTTCTGTCTATGACGCCATGGTGCGGATGAGTCAAGAATGGAAGGTTCGAAATGTCTTAATTGAAATGCATGGAAATAACGGAAGCATTGACGGTGATCCGCCAGCAGCAATGCGTTATACAGAGGCAAGGCTATCTGCTATTTCAGCTGAATTACTGCGTGATATTGAAAAAAGAACCGTTGATTTCATCCCAAACTTTGATGATACATCCAACGAACCGACCGTTCTGCCTGCAAAATTCCCAAACCTATTAGTGAATGGTTCAACAGGTATCTCGGCTGGATATGCAACAGATATACCACCCCATCACTTAGGGGAAGTAATTGATGGTGTGATTGAGCGAATGGATTCGCCAAATTGTACGGTTGAAGACATCATGAAGCACATTAAAGGACCGGATTTTCCAACAGGCGGTATTATCCAAGGAGTAGAAGGCATTAAAAAAGCCTATGAAACTGGAAAAGGGAAAATTATTGTCCGCGGGAAAACGGAAATTGAAACATTACGAGGCGGCAAACAGCAAATCGTTATTACGGAGGTTCCTTATGAGTTAAATAAGAGCAATCTCGTTAAAAAAATTGATGAATTGCGATTAGATCGAAAAGTAGAAGGAATTGCAGAGGTTAGAGATGAAACCGATCGAACAGGCTTGCGTATTGTCATTGAGCTGAAGAAAGAAGTCGATGCAAACGGGATTTTAAATTTCTTATTTAAAAACACCGATTTGCAGATCACTTATAGCTTTAATATGGTTGCCATTCATAACAAACGTCCGAAACTAATGGGCATCATTGCTTTATTAGATGCCTATATTGAACATCAAAAGGAAACAATTAAACGACGTACAGAATTTGACTTACAAAAAGCCAAGGATCGTCAACATATTGTTGATGGTTTAATTAAGGCGCTATCGATATTGGATGAAGTAATCGCAACGATTCGTGCATCTAAAGATAAACGAGATGCGAAAAATAACTTAATCGCTGCTTATCAATTTACGGAGCCACAAGCAGAAGCAATCGTTTCATTACAGCTATATCGTTTAACGAATACAGATATAACTGCATTAGAAGCAGAGGCTGCAGAATTAGCAGAAAAAATTGAAGAGTGGACCGCAATTCTAGCAAGTGAAAAGAAATTGCTTTCTGTTATTAAAAAGGAACTAAAAGAAGTAAAAAAACGCTTTATTAGTGAAAGACGCACATTGATTCAAGATGAAATTGAGGAAATCAAAATTAATCTTGAAGTATTAGTGGCGAGTGAAGATGTGATTGTAACTGTCACAAAGGATGGGTATATTAAACGAACAAGTCAACGTTCTTACGCAGCAAGCAATGGCCAGGATTTCGGAATGAAGGATACGGATAGAATTCTTTCTAAAATTGATGTGAACACAACAGAAGTAGTATTATTATTCACAGATAAAGGAAACTATTTATATTTACCTGTTCATGAATTACCGGATATACGCTGGAAGGATCTAGGACAGCATATTTCTAATATTATTCCAATTGACCGAGACGAATCAATTATAAATGCTATGCCAATTAAGGATTTTGAACAATCTCAATATCTGCTTTTCTTTACGAAAAATGGAATGGCTAAGAAATCAGAATTGATTAATTATAGAGCACAACGCTATTCAAAACCGCTAGTAGCCATTAATCTTAAAGGTGATGATAAAGTAGTTGATGTTCACCTTACTAATGGCAAACAAGAAGTGTTAATTGCCACACATATAGGTTATTCTTTACGATTCCATGAAGAAGAAATCAATATAGTTGGAGCAAGAGCAGCAGGTGTCAAAGGTATTAATCTAAAAGACAACGATTATGTGGTAGCTGGAAAAGTAATTACAAATCCGCAAGCAGAAAGTATCGTGATTATTACACAGCGTGGTTCTATCAAGAAAATGAAGCTTTCTGAATTTGAATTCTCTGGAAGAGCAAAACGTGGGTTAATTATGCTTCGTGAATTAAAAGCAAACCCACATCGAATTGTTGGTATGGCTGTTGTCAAAGCACAAGATACAGTTTACATACAAACAGAAAAAGGGGAGATAGAATCTGTGAAAATTGCAGAGCTCCGCTTTAATGATCGCTATTCGAATGGCTCCTTTGTTATCGATGAAACAGAGGCAGGAAAGATTATCGAATTGTGGGAAGAAAAAGCTAGTCAAGAGGAAGCATAACTAATAAAAGAGATTCCCAATTTGCAAAGTGTCTTTGCGATTGGGAGTCTTTTTTTGTTTGGTGTATTGGCATTCATTTGTTGAAATACTTGTATTATAGAGCGGGAGCGATTATGAGATATATAGTAAGTGATGAAAGCTAGAATTTGTTGGGATGGATACGGTAAGAATGATGTTCAACAGGGAAATCAAAACCACTTTCGGTAAGAGCTAAGGGAAAAATGGTGTTCATCAAAGGAATGAAAACCACTTTTAACTAGGGTTAAGCGAAAAATAGCGTTCCTGCCTCTCCATCCAAAACCAATACACATATCCAGCATCAAAAAATCAACTATCCGTTATTTTTTAAAAATTCTTTTCCTTACTTACATGATTTTTCCAAAAAAGGACATGCTAAAATTATTATGATGTTAGGAGGTTTTAGCATGAGAAGGGAATTACTTGTTGCTTTGAGTGCTTTCTTTTTAATGACTTTAACTGCTATTACTGGTGTTTATGCAATGGAGAAGGATGAGAAGACCAATAAACTTATCCTAGAAGAAAAAACGGATATTACAAGTGATGGGCAAGAAGAAATGATTCAATTAAAGGGAGATGCTTCAGATCAACCTGAAAATAGTAATTTTTTTAAGGAATTATTTCTTGATGTTTCTATTCAAAAAGATAAGACTGCAACGTTAGCCGTTGAAGGTGGCTTTGATCCTAAATTACATATAATGGATATAAATGATGATCACCATAAAGAATTATTGCTATCTGTATCTGCGAATGAAAGAGGAACAGAGAAGAGTTTTTATTTCTTTCAGTTGCAAGGAAATAAATTAGTAGAATTGCAAAAACCAGAGTTAGCATCAGTAGAAAGCCAGTTTAAGGATGCATATAAAGCAGAATTAAAGATAAATAAAGAAAAAATGTATATTTTTGATTTATATGATCGCAGACATCATTATGAAAAGCTTGGCCTTTACCATAAAGGAAGATTAAATGAACCGACCGAGTTAATCTTATCTCCATTTTCTGAGTTAAAGGTAACTAGACTAAATAATCAAACTGCTATCAAGGGAAAACAACGGATAAGTGGATTAGCTGCTGTTGATACCATTGGCTACTTGGAAACTTGGTGGACTTGGAATAAGCAAGAATGGGTGCTGCAAAAAGTAAAAGTAAAGGAAATAAGCTATAAAGGCAACTAATGATTATCAAAAAATGAAAGTAGTCCTTCATTTTAAGGGAAAATAAGTAGTATAATGAGAGTACTTATTTTTATAGAAGGGATCGAAATCATGTCATTACTTTTATTATGTTTAAGTGCTGTACTTGGAGGATGGGTGTTTCAAGTATGCCAACTTCCCCTTGCTTGGCTACTTGGCCCCATGTTCAGTACGATTCTTTATGTTCGACTTGCCAAAAATTCTCCTAAATTACCTTTCTCTTTTCGAGATATCGGGCTCCTTGTCATTGGATACCTCATTGGAAAGCAATTCACGAAACAGACATTAGTAGAAATGGGTAGTCATTTACCATCGATGCTTTTAATGACTGTTATCATGATTGCTTTTAGTTTAATCCTTGCGTTTATCACTTCGAAGTTAACACACAGCAATTTAAAATCAACTGTTGCAGGTAGTATTCCTGGTGGTTTATCCCAAATGATTGCCATCAGTTCTGAAATTAAAGGAATTGATTTAACTGTTGTAACAGTTATTCAAATAAGCCGTATCTTATCCGTTATCATTCTCGTTCCACTCCTTGTTTATAGCCCGATTTTATATGGAAATCAAGCAACTTCATCAGTAGCTACTACAACAGGCAGTGTAAGCTATCATTGGATGATTTTTCTGCTCCTCTTCTGTTGCTATCTTATCGCAAGCTTAGTGAAAAAGTGGAAGTTTCCAGCACCGTTTATGATTGGTCCGATGCTCCTTATTGCGACAATATCAATTGCTGGGATGGATGTGCCAGCAATTCCTATTACTTTAACCTGTGTTGCGCAAACATTAATAGGTATTCATCTTGGACTGCAAATTAAATTTGGAAATATCGAAAATAAGGCGAAGTTTTTAAGTGTTGTAACGATAACTTCCACTTTACTCGTTCTTTTTTCATTATTACTTGGTTATATTTTAATTAGCCTAGACAGTGATATCTCCTTATTAACTGCATTTATTGGGTTAGCACCTGGTGGAATGGCGGAAATGGCAGTGCTAGGACAATCTGTTCATGCTAACTTGCCGATTATCACAACCTATCAGTTATTTCGCTTATTATTTATCTTATTTTGTGTGCCTATTATTATGAAATGGGGTTTTCAACATGCAGAAAAGCGTTTAGAGGAGCGAAAAGGATAAGTGAATTATCGGTATTTCTTTTTGTATAGCAAATAATTTATTTCATGGATTGAAAATGCTTTTATCTGTCAAATGTATCATGAGGAGGAAAGGGAAATGGAGATAAGAGAAGCAACTTTAAATGATATAAAGGAATTAGCTGTATTGATGGATCAACTTGGCTATCCGACTACCGTTAAGCAAATGAGGATTCGATTACATGCTATTGAAGCTAGTCCCAATCATTATACTTTAGTAGCTTGCTATGAAATGAAAGTGGTTGGGATGATCGGATTTCATACAGATATTCTATACAATAAAGATGGTATTTATGCTAGAGTCATTGCCTTCGTAGTAGGCGCTAATTATCGAAACAAAGGGATTGGAAAGCTATTATTAAATGAAGTGGAAAGTTTTGCGAAAAAAATCGGCGCAGTTGGAATCGTTTTAAATAGCGGAAATCGTAAAGAAAGAGCAAATGCACACCAATTTTATAGAAAAATGGGATATAAAGCTGAGAGCACAGGATTTTCGAAACCTTTGTGAAAGTTCTCACCAGGTTTAAAATTGTAATATTTAAATTTGTTGTTTTTCTAAAATTAGATAAGAATATTTGCGTTTGAAGTAAACGGAATACTAGTAATTGTTGCGGGAAGTTAGTATCCTATTATTTTATCAAGGAGTTTGTCTATGATAATAAATAAACCGTTACGCGGGATATTTTTTGATCTTGGCTGGACAATTTTTCGTCCTTATACTGGTGATTGGAAAATAACTGCAAAAGCTTTAGAATTTATAAATATAGAATTACTTCATTCCATACCAAAGGAAAAGCTTCATATAGCATTTTTAAAAGCAAATGAATGTTTAAAACCTGAAATATACAAAAAGGAAGTGGAGGAACTTGAAAGATATATAAATTTTTATAAAACATTTGGTAAAATGCTGCCTGAAATTAAATTATCTGAACAACAAGCAGAAATAATTGCTTGTGATTAGTATATAACGATTCCAATTATGTTTTTTATGACGATGCAAAAAAGACAATTCAAGGATTGAAAAAAAAGTATAAAATTGGCGTTATATCAGATACAGATCCATCTATTGTGAGAGTCTTAAAAAACGCAGGTTTATATGAATATTTTGATCAGCTGACATTTAATTTCGAACTTGGCGTAAACAAACCAAGTTCATTGATATTTGAGCATGCACTTCAAGGAATGAATCTACCTGCAAAAGAAACAGTATTCATCGATGATTATGAAAAAAACTTGGATAGTGCTGCAAATCTTGGGATACAGCCCATCTTAATTCTTTCAAAACCAAACCTCCAAGAAAGTTCAAAATATCCTAGCATCAATAAGTTATCCGACTTATTGTTATTATTATAAAATCATAGCATATATTTCCCTTTATTTATCATTATTTCAAACCGAACAAGACCTATTTTATTTTTATAAGAATAAGACGAATCCTTTCCAATGGTATAAAATAGAATAGAAACATGTAGATCTTTCAAAGATTATCAGGATAAATTAAAAGGTATACATAATGATGGTCTTCATTTCGGTGAAGAAGGATATGATATTTTAGTAGATTTGATTGTAAAAAAATTCGGGAAATTTGGTAGGTGGATATATGGCATATAAAGGTTCTTCTGTATACGATAATGTGCAATTTTTTGAAAATTACCGAGCTAGAAGAAATCGAGATTCGAGTCCCAATAACAGTATAGAAAGGCCGATTTTCTATGAGCTATTGGGAGAAATGAAAGGAAAGTCTATTCTAGATTTAGGATGTGGAGATGCAAAGTTTGGACTCGAGCTTTTAGGGAAAGGTGCAGAAAGCTATATTGGAGTGGAAGGCTCCAAGCGAATGTTTGACGAAGCTTCCCGGCATGTAAATGGAACAACTGCTTCGGTTTATCTTTCTAAGCTGGAAGATTGGGATTTTATGAATAGCAAGGTCGATATAGTTGTATCCCGTTTAGTATTTCATTATATAAAAGATTTACATACGATTTTTCACGGTATATATAATCAGTTAAAGGAAGATGGGAAATTTGTCTTCAGTGTTCAACACCCACTATTGCTTTCTACAATTGAGAGCGCCGCTTCCTCGGAGAAAAGAACGAATTGGATTGTGGATGATTATTTTTCAATGGGAGAAAGAACAGAGCAATGGATAGGCGAAGATGTAGTTAAGTATCATCGGACAATCGAAGAATATTTTCGGCTGTTAAAGGAAGCAGGCTATAAAGTAACAGATTTACGGGAAGGTATGCCAAAGCAAGAGAACTTTGAGCAAAAAAAAGATTTTGAAAGACGGAAGAGAATTCCGCTTTTCTTGATTTTATCCTGTGAAAAATAAAAAGAAAGGATGTTTGGAATGGATAACGAATTGAGATTATATTTTATAAGACATGGAGAGACCCAATATAATATTGAGAAAAGGATGCAAGGATTTTGTGATTCTCCCTTAACGGAAAATGGGATACTGCAAGCGAAATCTGTAGGAGCTGGTTTAGTAGATATTCCCTTTGTAGCTGCTTATGCAAGTGATAGTCAGCGAGTTTTAGATACTGCTAAATATGCATTAGGTACGAGAAAAATTCAATTAACAAAAGATGTACGATTAAAGGAAATGAATTTTGGTATGTTTGAAGCAATGCTACAGGCAGACATTATTGCGGAGCATGGTGATATTCTGGATAGACTTTTTTCCTTTAAAGATGTGGAAAGTAAAGTGCAAGATGGAGAATCTTTTACTGATTTAATAAATCGAACAAAAGCTGCAGTTGAGGATATCATATCTGCACATAAAGATACTGGTGGAAATATAGCAGTCTTCTCACATGGTGTCACTATTGGCTTTTTGATGAAGTCCCTCTTAAATAGTGAAGGATTCCCCCATCATGACAATTGCTGTGTATCGGTTATCCTTGTGAAAGATGGACAAATGATAGTAGAAAAAGTAGCAGATGCGTCTTTCCGAGATAGTGGAAAGGTATCTTTAAGCATAGAAAAATAATAAAAGAGAGAAAGTAAATGAGCCCCTATTCAATAATATCGAATTATAAAGAAAACATACAATATAAAAAGAGTTTTATAGAATTAGCTAAACAAGTTTTTCAAATCGACTTTTCCAGATGGGATCAGCTTGGTTGCTGGAATGATGACTATATTTGTTATTCCTTTTTAGATGGTGAAAAAGTGATAGCCAATGTTTCGATTAATAAAATGGATATCATCCTTCATAAAAAAGCGTATAAGGCACTTCAGCTTGGTACTGTCATGACACATCCAGACTACCGGAATAGAGGATTATCGGCTAAATTAATCAATCATATTATTTCGAAATATGAACACCAGTATGATTTTATCTATTTATTTGCTAATTCATCTGTTCTTGATTTTTATCCGAAATTTGGATTTGGTAGGTTGCAGGAAAGGAGCTTTCATATGGACTTGACTGTTGGTTGCCATATGAAAGAAGAGAATCCCTCCATTATTCGAAAGTTAGATGTAAATAATAGCCAGGACTTTTGTCTCATGAAAAGACTTGCTGATAAGCGGGCTCCTGTTTCTACCATTTGTGGAGTACAACAGAATACTCATTTGCTATTCTTTTATTTAATCGAAGTTTTTCATGAAATCACTTATTATTTTGAAAAAGAAGATGTTATTGTTATTTATGAAAAAATAGAGGATGAATTACATATATATGATGTGATTAGTGCATCTATTGTAAATATGGAAGCTCTTCTCTCCTCTCTTTTTACGGAAACGATGAATAAAGTGATATTTCATTTTATACCAGATGATTTAAAAAGCAAAGGAAATTATATAGTTGCAGAGAGTTCAGATGTTTTATTTATTCGACATGCGAGAAAGATTGAAAACCTTGAACCAATCCTTTTTCCACTTACCTCTCATGCATAATAATCGGCTATCATAGGGAGGTGTTGAATGGTGAAAACTGCTCCAGCTAAAGTTCATATCATTGGTTCTGTTGGTAGTGGAAAAACAACATTAGCGAAGGAATTATCAACGAAACTAGAAATTCCATATTATGAACTCGATAATGTCGTTTGGATGCGAAAGGAAAATGGAGATAGCAGAAGAACCGAAGAGGAACGAGAGAAATTATTACATGAGATTGTCCAAACAGATAAATGGATTATCGAAGGAGTACATAATGAAGATTGGGTGAATAGTAGCTTCCGACAAGCCGAAATTATTATTTTCTTGGATACGAACTATTTTATTCGAATCTTTCGCATTATAAAAAGATTTATTAAACAGAAGCTTGGTTTTGAAACTGCACATTATCAGCCTACCTTAAAGATTTTCTTTAAAATGTTTCAATGGAATAAACAGTTTGAAGAGGTAAGCAAGGCTCTTTTTTTAGAAAAATATCAAGAGTATCAGGAGAAATTCTACATGGTTAAAGATATAAAAGTTGTTCATCAGAAATTTTTTCATAAGACTTATTGACTTTGTTAGCGAATTAATTGGTTTTTATCCATTTTTATCATAGGGGGAATGGAAAATGGCTAAATGCTGTTTAATATTTGAGGCAGAAAATTATGGAATATAAATGGGTAGGCAGTGACAAGGATTATATCGATGAAATTAACATTCTTCAGCTGAAAAATAATCTAGTATTAGGCAGATTTGGAGGAAATTCTTCTGTAGGTCAATACAAAAATGAAGATGGCTGCTTAATCTGGATAAATGAACAAGATGATTGGGAATTAGCGACCCTTTTAGATGCACATGATACAGCACAAAGCGCAGATTTAGTGATAAAAAGTATGGATGAAAAAAAAGAGGAGATAAAAACAATTCTACAATTGCCACTAAATAAAGTATTCCCACAAATTACTTCTTTTTTCTTAAACCATTTCGCCAGCAAGGAATTTCTAGCGCAATGCAAAATGATTCAAGGAGAAACTGCATGTTTAATCGTTGTGCGAAAAAAAAACTATTTATGGTGGTTATCAATTGGCGACTGCATACTCGCATTAAATCATCCAGAGTTTTCAAAATTGGGAGAATACCAGCAAAATCATCGAAGCTTCTATGAATGGATTGGACAAAATAGTACCTTTCATCAAGATGTGCCCACTTATAATCTAGGTGTGAAAGAATTGAGAAAAGGAATAACACATATCTTCCTTACAACTGATGGACTAATTGAATGCCCCAATACGGATTATCATAAGATAGGATCTATTTTTAAAGGATTTGAAACATTTTCTAATCAAGAGAGTGTCTATTATTTGTTAAAAGACATCAAAAATAAAAATATTCGTGATAGCACTACTATTATATCTTGGTTTGTTCGAAATACCAAAGAAGCTACAACACCGAGTGATTTAGGCTTTAGCCGAGAATCCTCGTGACTTCAATCGTGGGTTGTTGACTAAAGAGATAGTAATGTTTATCTACTCTTAAAACCAAATAAGAAAGAATGATACATCTTATTTCAATAAATAAGATGTATTTTACTTTATATGTGTTATACTTATTGAAGATTAATTATTATTAGTATAACATATTTAAAAAGGAGCGGATGATATGACAATATCAGTAGCAATTAATGGCTTTGGGAGAATCGGAAGAATGGTGCTTAGGAATGCTATTAATGATGAAAATATACATATTACTGCTATTAATGCCAGTTATCCTTCTGAAACGATAGCACATTTAATAAAGTATGACACAATTCATGGGAAATTCCCTGGAAAAGTAGTAACTAAGGATCATTCGATTCTAATAGATGGTCAAGAGATTCTAATAGTAAATAATCGCAATCCAGAAAGATTACCTTGGAGTGAACTGGATATTGATATCGTTGTAGAAGCTACGGGGAAATTTAACAATAGAGATAAAGCAGCAATGCATTTACATGCCGGCGCGAAAAAAGTAGTGCTTACAGCTCCTGGGGTAAATGCTGATGCAACCATCGTAATGGGAGTGAATGAAGAGGTATTAAATATGGATAAACACCATATTATTTCGAATGCCTCCTGTACAACCAATTGTTTAGGGCCAATTGCTAAGGTTATAGATAAACATTTTACGATAAAGAATGGATTAATGACAACGATTCATTCCTTTACAAATGATCAAAACAATATAGATAATCCACATAATGATTTACGGCGTGCAAGATCTTGTGGGCAAAATATTATTCCAACTTCGACAGGTGCTGCAAAGGCTTTGAAAGAGATTCTTCCACACTTAGAAGGGAAACTCCATGGAATGGCATTAAGAGTGCCAACACAGAATGTCTCTTTAGTAGATTTAGTCGTTGATTTAGAAAAAAATGTGACGAGAGAATCAGTTAATCGAGCCTTTGAGAAGGAATCAACGGGGAATTTGAAAGGTATTCTTGCTATTACGGAGGAGCCTTTAGTTTCTATTGATTTTAATACAACGACCGAATCTGCAACTATTGATGCTTTATCGACAATGGTTATCGGCCACAATAAAGTGAAAATACTAGCATGGTATGACAATGAATGGGGCTATTCAAATCGAGTGGTAGATTTAGTCAAGCTTGTCGGAAGCAAAATGATTGTGAAAATGGATAGTCAAGCTGTATAAATGAAAGAAAAAAAGATAGATGCAGAAAGGTAATGTACCTAACTGCATCTATCTTTTTTATTCTCTTGCTAAGCATAGCCTTTTTCCTTTTCATAAATGGGAATATTACGCATATTTATATTTAGGAATGACAGGAGGATGGTTTCATTAATTTGGAATAAGGAGGAATAGAAATGAAAATAAAACAAATTAAAACAGAAGCAAGGCAAGCTCTGAGAGGATATTGGGGAAAAGGTGTCTTCATATCTTTCATTTATTTCTTTGTTAGTATGGTTCTCACAACAATCGTTGATATTTTATTTAGTGGTGGGATACATAATTGGCTTTATCAGGAATACTCTCCTGTCGGCTCTGAATTTGGAAATTTTATCATCTCTCTTTTGTATATTCCTTTAACTGTAGGCATTATTTGGTTTTATCTTGGCTTAGTACGTACTGAAAATCCACAAGTTTCTCAAATTTTTAGCATTTATACAAATGTTGCACTATCTGTGAAGCTGATTGGCACAAATATCATGATTGGCATTTTTACCTTTTTATGGTCCTTATTGTTCCTTATTCCTGGAATTATTAAAGGGTTAGCTTATTCCCAAACGATGTTGCTGTTAAAGGATAATCCAGAGTTTGGAATCTTTGAAGCAATTACTGAAAGTAGAAGAAGAATGGATGGATACAAGTGGAAGTACTTTTTGTTAGGTCTAAGCTTTATTGGCTGGGGACTACTTTGTATCCTTTCCATCGGAATTGGCTTTCTTTGGTTAGTTCCTTACGTATATACTGCTAACGCTACTTTCTATGAGAATCATATTGCAGAAAAAGAAGTAATAGAACTTTAGATTGTTTTTCTATAAACGATTATGGAAATAGAAAAACTTCATTTCTATGGAAGAACTGAGCAGTCTGAATACACAAAAACTCCTGTAGGATCAGCGAGAAAGGTGAGACCCCACAGGCAAAGCCCATAGCCCATGGAAAATGAGTGTATTCAGACCGCGGGTAATAACAACGGACTTTTTTATATAATTCTTTCCAAACACGAACTATTGCATAATATTATTGTATAACCATTCCACTTTATTACTATTGGCAAGTTGTATCTATATGGGAAAAAATACATCTTTCTTATTCAATATAGAAACTTTTTCCTCTTTTCACTCGTATGTACTTGTAACAAGAGAGGGAGGGTGTGGACATGTCTCTTTTACGTGTAGCGATAGAATCAGCTGGCTATGAAAAAAAGAAAGACATCATCAAAGACATTCATTTCGCAATTGAAAAAGGGGAGTTGGTTGGCTTAATAGGACCAAACGGGGCTGGCAAAAGCACAACGATTAAAAGTCTGCTTGGTTTAATGGACCAATTAGATGGAGAGATTTCATCCAAAGATGGTATCACTTATTCTTATTTACCAGAAAGGCCGATTTTTTATGATGAATTAACTTTATGGGAACATCTTGATTTTGTTGCGGCAATGGAAGGTTTAGAAGAACTAGCTTATAAGGAAAAGGCAAATACGTTATTGGATAAGTACAAGCTATCTAAACATGCACATGAAAACCCAACGAAATATTCAAAAGGTATGCAGCAAAAAGCAATGCTCGTTCTTGCGATGATAACGAATCCTTTATTATATATTATTGATGAACCATTTATGGGACTTGATCCAAATGCGATGAAGCATTTCCTAGGATCGATTGAAGCGGAACGAAAGCGTGGCGCTGGAATCCTGATGTCTACACATGTATTAGATACAGCAGAAAAGATATGCGATCGATTTCTTATGATTCATGATGGACACCTCGTTGCCAAAGGCACGCTAGAGGATATACGAAGACAGTGCCAATTGCCAGATGGCTCCTTGTATGATTGTTTTCATATGCTAGCTGAAGGTACTAAGAATGAAAAGTAGGCAGCTATTTTATGATCGTGTAATAAGAAATTGGAAGTTTCAAAGTCAGGTTTTTCGTTCTGTGGCTGATTGGACGGTAGTCTTATATATTCTTATTCCTGCAGTTATTTTTTGTACAGCAGTATATCTTTCATGGTGGAAGGAATTACCTGAATGGCTTGATAACATTCCTTTTATCATCCCGTTTTTCTTCCTTTACCTTCTTTCATGGAGCGGAAATATACGGACCTTTATTGTGGAAGCGGACAAAGTATTTTTGGTGAAAAAGCCTGAATTACTAAGTGGCTTAAAAAGAAGGGCTTATCTTTATTCTTTTCTTCAACAATTGCTTGTCATATGTGCAGGGTTTAGTTGTCTTCTACCTTTTTTGCTTAATTATTATTTGTTAAGCTGGCAGGAGATTATCGTCTTATTTGTTTATTTTCGTTCTTTACAAGCGTGCCTCCTATTTCTGAAATATCCAATCAGAAAAGTTGTCTCTACTTTTCGAAAAAGTATCATCACACTTTGTTTGTTTCTGGTTTTTAATTGGTGCAGTCAATGGATGTATCGTATTATAGATAGTGGTTATCATCTTCCAGTTTATGTTATTTCTATTTCAGTACTTATTTTGTCGATTCTATTAAGTCTGAAAGCGATAGGGAAAAAAGGTTCACTCGACATACATATTGAAATGGAGCAAGAAAGAAAATCGAGTATTACTCAATTTATCTTTATGGCTTCGCCGCAAATAGAAAAGCCAGTGGTGATAAGAAGAAAAAAACCATTACTTTTCCGGAACTCCAAACGAATTTTTAAAAAGCGTACTCCAATTAATGGCTTGATCGAATTGTTTATTAAAATTGTGGTTCGAAATTCAAGTTATTTTTATGGCTATTTTATGTTAATCAATAGTACAACATGGGCTATTATTCTCGTCCCACCCTTGTGGCTAAAATTAACAATTTTTACCGCTTTTTGCTTTATGATGTATGGATGGCTTTTTTCTCTATGGGATAAAGTCTGTCAGTATAATCCATTAATGAATAAATATATGGATCGTGATTTTTATTTTTCAGCAAGGAAAAGAGGCGTATGGATTATGCTCGTTCTAGCTTTATTAGTCATCATCTTATTTTATACAATTGTTTGGTTGTTAAAGGAAATGATTGGTATTGTCTAAAATATAAAAAGGGAGGCATAGTATGGAACAAAAATGGTTACAGTGGGCAAAGCAACTTCAAGCGATTGCTCAAGCAGGCTTGACGTATTCAAAAGATATATATGATTTAGAACGATTTGAAGAGATTAGAAAAATGAGTATAGAAATGATGTCGGAATATACAAAAGTTGATACGTCAATCATTCGTGAACTTTTTGCAAATGAAACAGGTTATGCTACTCCAAAAGTGGATATCCGAGCAGTGGTTTTTAAAGACGAGAAAATTTTAATGGTAAAAGAAAAAACAGATCAGTCCTGGGCGCTACCAGGAGGATGGGGAGATATTGGGTTAACTCCGGCAGAAGTTGCGGTAAAAGAGGTTCAGGAAGAATCAGGTTTCGATGTGAAAGCTGTTAAGTTAATTGGGGTAATAGACAAGAAGTGCCATCCTCATCCACCTTCTCCATACCATGTATATAAGATGTTTATTCAATGTGAGATTATAGGTGGAGAGGCGAAAGAAGGAATGGAAACAAGTTCCGTGGCTTTTTTTGCGGAAAATGAACTTCCGCGTCTATCCATACCAAGAAATACAGAATCACAAATTTTTTTAGCTTTTAAACATTTACATCATCCAGAGGAACCTGCTTATTTAGACTAACCCCTCTTAAAATGAGCATGTAATTATTAAATAGGGAAATCAATTAGTTGATTTGTAATTTTGAAAAAATTAAAATGGAAGGGAACTGAAAAAATTTTTGAGGATGATTATTAATGAACGAAAAAGAAATACAACAATTACGTCAACCAGACCATGAGATTGATCCCATTTTTATCAATCGTTGGTCTCCCCGTTCTTTTTTAAAAAAAGAAGTGCCAGAAGAAGTGTTAATGCGTGTTTTCGAGGCTGCTCGTTGGGCTCCATCTGCTAATAATTCGCAGCCATGGCGGTTTATCCTTGCTCGTACCCAAGCAGAACGTGAACTATTTCATTCATTTATTTTTGAAAGAAACTTAGAGTGGTGCAAAAATGCGCCTGTGTTAGCGGTGCTTATATCAGATAACCAAAATCGGATGGATGCATTTGATAGTGGAACTGCATGGGGATTCTTATCCTTACAGGCAATCAAAGAAGGATTAAAAACACATGCAATTGGTGGCTTTGATAAGGACAAAGCACGAGAAGTATTAAATATTCCAGAAGAGTATAATGTTCAAGTAGCAATTGCCATTGGATATCAAGGAGAGAAGGATGCATTGCCAGAAGATTTTCAAGCACGTGAGCTACCTTCCAATCGTCGTCCGTTAGTCGAAACAATCTTTGAAGGAAAATATAAATAAGAAAAACCAGACGCGGTGTATGAAAACAGGCGTCTGGTTTTTTACTAGTTAAGACTAATTGCATATTTATCGATTAAATCTTTAAGGGCAGGACGCTCATTTCCTTCTCGACCAGTTACATGGGTTGCAGTGATTAAGGAGTTGAGCACTGCTTCTTCTGTTGCCTCACCAACGGCTCTGAAAGCTAAATCAATATCTTCTTCATGGATTGTCGAAACAGGAACGCTTGAAGCTGGCTTTTCGTGAGGTATTTTTGTTGCTGTTGAAAAACCAATGACGATTTCACCACTACCTGTTGTTATGATGGAGCCAGTACGGGAAAGACCAGAAACAGCCCGCTTAATGATGCGGCTTAATTGTCTCTCTGACACTGGAAGGTCTGTCGCAACAATAATAATGACAGAACCTTGATCTTTGTCATTCTTTGCCTGGAGAAGATATTCTTTTAGTTCTTGCCCAATTGGATTCCCCGCTATTGTTAAATCACTTAATATCCCGAAATTAGTTAGAGCGAACACACCAATTGTATATGTCCCATGCTCCATTGTCATTAACCGAGAGGATGTACCAATTCCACCTTTTAATGAATAACAAAGCATTCCTCTCCCAGCACCAACAGAACCTTCTTCAAATTCAATAGATGCATTAGCGATAGCCTCGAAAACATGTTCTTTTGTAATGTTTCGTGCTCTTACGTCATTTAGGAACATATCATTACATTCACAGACAATCGGATTGACGGTTCCAGTCGATCTGCCAATTTCCTCGTTTTGATTTAGCATATATTCAATGAGTGCATCAGCAGTAGTACCAATGCTTAATGTGTTTGTTAAGAGGATAGGTGTTTCAATTGTCCCTAATTCATTGATTTGAATGGTGCCCATCGTTTTGCCGAAACCATTAATCACATGGCTTGCAGCGATTACTTTTTCTTTAAAAACATTTCCTTGATGTGGCAAAATGGCTGTAACACCTGTTTGAATATCACCATTGCTTAATGTAACATGACCAACAGTAACACCCTCAACATCTGTAATGGCATTATTACTGCCCGTTTCTAGTCTACCAACTGTCAACCCGTAATCTCTCACTCTTTTTTGTTGTTTCATTCTATAGCCTGCCTTCCTTTTAGATAGTTTTATTTTTTCAAAAATTAAGAAGGTTATCAAGTTTATTATTAGAATTTACTCCTCTTAATGGGATTATTAGCTATAATGATGAAAGAAAAGATTTAGGGAGGGTAAAATGGAAAATAAACAGTGGAAAGTAGGCATTTTTCTATTTAATGATGTGGAGGTTCTAGACTTTGCAGGTCCATTTGAAGTATTCTCTGTCACGACAAGTGAAGATGGGACGAAACCATTTTCTGTGCATACCATTTCAGAGAACGGACAAATGATACATGCGAGAAATGGCTTGAAGGTGCACCCTGATTTTAGCTTCGAAACGATGCCAACCTTTAATATTTTAATTATTCCAGGAGGGCTTGGGGCAAGAGAGAGCGAAATAAAGAAGGAAAGTGTTATTCATTGGATATCACAGCAAATGGAAGAGGTACAATTTATGACGTCTGTTTGTACTGGTGCATTATTGTTAGCAAAAGCAGGTTTGTTAGATGGAAAAAAAGCAACAACACACTGGGCAAGTCTAGACAGGTTGGAAAACGAGTATCCCGAAGTAAATGTAGTAAAAAACGTTAAATTTGTAGATGAAGGGAATATTATTACTTCAGGAGGGATTTCCGCAGGGATTAATATGTCTTTTCATCTTGGAAAGCGTTTGGTAGGTACTAAATTGATGACAGAAACTGCGAAGCGAATGGAATATGATATAGAGCTTTAATTCAGGGAAACATTACAGATTGAAATTGCTGCTTTTATGCAGCAATTTTTTTATATAGCAATACATAAACATGATTGTTAAATAAAGTTAGGAACATATGTTCTTGGTGCGGGAAAAATGAACAATACGTAATAAAAAAGAAGAAAAATGAATAATAAAATTGACAATGCTTAATAAAACGGAATAATATAAATTTATATCTTATTGGGAAAGGGAAGAATATGTTAGCGGAGGAAAGAAGAAAAAGAATTTTAGAACTTATAGAAAGAGATGGCAAAGTAATAGCCAAAGATTTAGCAATTCAATTTGAGATGTCTCTTGATTCGATAAGAAGAGACTTAACTATTATGGAAGAACAAGGCTTGCTTCAAAAAACATATGGTGGTGCTATTCTTCATGGACCAACCCCTAAAGTACGAACAATGCCACAGAAAGAATCAATCAGATATGGAGTAGGGGCTCCACATGAAAATGCTATTTCAAAATTAGCAGCTTCTTTTATTAAAAAA
Organism: Niallia sp. Marseille-Q9988; assembly: GCF_976954375.1. Lineage (NCBI taxonomy): Bacteria > Bacillati > Bacillota > Bacilli > Caryophanales > Bacillaceae > Niallia > Niallia sp. Marseille-Q9988. The sequence continues at coordinate 156,247 of NZ_CDRJSZ010000009.1, forward strand.
AATGATACTGTTTTTCTTGGAGGAGCAGGTATTCATTATGGAATGCTAAAGTATTTGCCAAAGGATATCCCTTATACAATCGTCACAAATTCCTTAAAGATTGCAGAACATATTAGAACACAAGAAAATATAAGTGCTTATCTAATCGGAGGAAAATTAAGGGAGGTTTCTTCTGGTAGTATGATAGATTGTCTTGCTATGGAAATGATGCGTAAATTCTCTTTAGATATTTGTTTTTTAACAGGAGGAGGAGTTAATGCGAAAGGAATTAGTACGTCGACTCCTGAAGCCGCAGCATTTGCCCAAACAGTATCAAGTGTTGCCCAAAAAGTAGTATGCCTTGCACCCCATGAAAAAATAGGGCTTGAAATGTTTATGCAATCCATACCAATGGAGGATATAGATATTCTTATCACAGATCTAGGTGCTCCAGAAAAAACAATTCAAGAGATAAAAAAGAAAAAAGCGCAAATCACTTTTGCGGATTTACATTGATTAGAATGAGTGGAATAGGAGATTTATAATGAGATGGATAAACATAGAAGGACCTTCTAAGCTAGAAGGTTCCTTAACAGTACCTGGTTCGAAAAATAGCTCACTCGCAATTCTTGCGGCAGCATGCTTAGCTAGTGAACCCGTAATTTTAAAAAACATCCCAAACATCGCAGATTTTGGAGTGCTTCGTCAAATTGGAGATGAAATTGGATGTGTAATGAATCGAGATAGTTTAGGAGACGTCCATATTGACCCGACTAAAATAAATAATACAATAATTGAACCTGAAAAATCTGGTAAATTCAGAACAGCCTATTATTTTATTGGAGCATTACTCGCTAAATTTAAAAAAGTATCACTAGGATATCCAGGCGGAGATGATTTTGTAAGCAGACCTATTGATCAGCATATAAAGTCATTAGAAAAACTAGGAGCATCATTCACTTTTTATAAAGATTATTATGAAGTAGAAGCTTCTAAGTTAAAAGGTGCAACAATCTATTTTGATACAATTACATCAGGGGCGACAATTAATAGTATGCTAGCAGCCGTATTAGCAGAAGGGGAAACTATTCTATTAAATGCCGCAAGAGATCCTGAAGTAACAGATACAGCGTTATTTTTAAATCAAATGGGTGCAAAAATCATCGGTGCAGGTACAGATACAATCAAAATTAAAGGTGTTAAGCAATTAAATGGCTGTACCTACAGCGTTATTCCTGACCGCCTTATTGCAGGAGCATTTCTGATTTCTTCTGGGATTACGGGAGGCACGATTACAGTAAAAGATATTATTCCAGAACATCTTACTTCCTGTATAACGAAATTAAAAGAGATTGGTGTAGGCATTGAAATAAAAGAAAATAATATTACATCCTTTTTAGATGGTCGAATTAGAGCGACAAGAGTAAGAACCGCTATGTTTCCAGGATTTCCTACGGATTTGCAGCAGCCTTTATCCGTATTGCTAACACAAGCGACTGGAAAAAGTATACTTCGGGAAACTATATATCCGAACCGCTTTAATCATGTATATCAGTTGAACAAAATGGGAGCTAGTATAGAGGTAACAAATGGTGTTGCACATATTAAAGGGAAATCAAATTTACATGGAGCATTAGTTAATGCTTCCGATGTCCGCGCAGGAATATGCCTTATTCTTGCAGGTGTTATCGCAGAAGGAACAACAACGATTACTGGGATTGAACATATTGAACGAGGATACGACAATGCAGTAGCAGCTTTTAATAGTCTAGGAGCAAATATCACTTTACATCATTCTGACGAGATTACAAATGATAGATTGATAGAAGAATTTAAAAAAATTAACTAGTAAAACGAAATTGTATCATCTAATATGTAATTCCATATAACCGCCAGTTTATCGGCGGTTATATATATTTCAACCTTTTATTTTTGGTAATTTATATTGATATTCCACTTCATCCATTGCTTCATTAAATTCTACATATAAGTCGTGCCCATTAAAGTACCAAACATCTGTTTCCTCTACGTAAAAATGAATTCCTTCTGCTTCACTACTTGCTATTGCATCAACAGGTGCCTCGATGGAAAAGCCAAGTGAAAAGTTTTCTTGAACGGGACTATTTCCGTAAATCATTGGATAAAAGCGCACATAACTTCCCGTATCTAACCCTACTTCTTCTTTAAACCAAGTTAAAGCAGCTTTGCTAATATGTATGTTCATCGTACGATCCTCCTAAAAAATATATATAATTTTTCTCTTTAATTATCTTTTTATTTCAGTATATATACAAGAAAAAAGCTTAAAGCAATCTTATATCCCAAAGGAATAGTTCATTTATGGTGACAAATTACGGTATGAACAATAGCGATACATCTAATTAGTTAGTTAGCTAAAAACAAGTTGCTTGAATACGGTGTAAAAATAATGAAACCTTTCTCTATAATGTTCGTATTAAATAGAGGAAGTATATAAGAAGGAGGAGAGGTGGCAGGACCATACATAGAAGTTTATGGAAAAAGTGTGTGCAAAAGAAAAAGAGGAGGGAAGAAGCCAGCGCATCAATAGATATAAAATTAATTATTGGGGTATTTTGTCAAAAAAACATTTTCGTATTCCAATATAATTACTATAATAAAATAGACAGCAAATAAGTACATCTGTCTTTTTACATATATATAAAGGGGGATATGCATTGAAAATTTCAGCAATTAAGTATGAGGCAAGACAATCATTAAAAGGGGAATGGGGAAAAGTAGTAGGTCTTACATTCCTATATTTCATTTTAAGTACGGTAATAAATTTCTCTGTTGAAGTTTATGCTAGTGGAGGCATTTTAAATTGGTTTAATCAAGATTATACACCACCATTAGCATCCATATTAAATGCCATTATTAGTATTATTTTAATCCCATTAACTATAGCAATTAGTTGGTTTTATCTCGATATCGTTAGAGAGAAAAGTCCTGAAATTCCGCAGGTTTTTACGATATATACGGATGCAAGGTTAGCTCTAAAATCCATTGGTACGACTATCATGATAGGTATATTTACATTCTTATGGTCTTTATTATTATTAATTCCGGGAATTATCAAAGGGCTAGCATATTCACAGACATTTATGATTTTAAAAGATCATCCAGAGCTATCCGTTTTTGAAGCAATTACAGAAAGCAGAAGAAGAATGGTTGGTTACAAATGGAAGTTCTTCCTGTTAAACTTAAGCTTTATTGGATGGGGCTTCTTATGTCTATTGTCTCTAGGAATCGGTTTCTTATGGTTAACTCCGTATATCTATACGTCTAATGCAACTTTTTATCATAAATTAATCGCAGAAAAAAAGACGCTTTAACTAAGCGATTGTTGATGGAGATACCCAGAGAACAGAAACTAAATCTGTTCTCTGTTTTTTTATATGCAAAGGTTAAATGCTAATATTATGTAAACTTGACGAGAGAAGAGATGTATAGAAATGGTTCCGCTGAGCATCTATAAGCCAAATTTATATATAGTATTGCGAAAATGGAATGATTGCTGATTTTAAATAGCAAGCTAAGAATTGTTTATATTAAATATTTAAACAACTAATAGATAAATGGTTTTAGTAAATGTATAATAATATTATTATCTACAATAAAATAGCTGAGTTGTATTGGATGCATATTGAATGATTAAATGTTCGAAATAAACGATAATTTTTTTATTTTGTCTCACTATCTAAAGTATACTTTATTTTGAGATGAGATTTATTAATATTTGAATTGCTGTGTATAATATATATTATGTTCGGGGCGTTTCAATAAGTATAAGAATATAGTAAGACTACATTCTCTCTACTCTATTCTTATACTGTTTATCTTTAATATCATTTAAATCGATAAATTTCGTGCTGTATTCTAAAATATCGTTCAAATACAAATGATTTGATTTTGCAAATTGTTTCGCATTCTCCAATAATTGTTTATCGTAAGTTGTTTTATATTGAACTCGATCCTTTGGTCTGGATTCTTTTGAGAATTGAATCATATTATTTGCTAGTAAATTTCTTAGACCGTTTTCAAATAAATAATTTATGTGCGTATCATTTTCTTCAGCCATTTTGCTTAATGTATCGATGATTTCTTTACTAATGTTTGTTCTAAATTTGACTCTAGATTGATCCGTTTCTTGAATTAATTTACCGTTTACTAATCTCCACAATTTTTTGTAAACCTCCTATCAAATGCTATGGTTAATAACATTTTTGTTATTCATATATTCTTCATTTTTCATTATTATATCTTATTTTTACTAATTTAGGGAGTTCATCTAGCATTAATAAACTCATAGAGACAATTAAACCGCTCTAATGCAGTTTCCCAATTTATATTATACTGATTCTCCAGTGCATAAAGTAATTCATGAAATACTGGCTGTAGCCCGTAAAAATTACTTACTCTTTTAAATATGGCTTCTGTTTTTTCGGAAGATTGATAGCAGGATAATACATTCTTCGTGAAGTCTGGACCGTATGCCCAATAGATACCCGCAAAGTCAAAAGCAGGGTCTCCAATTTGTGCATCTGTAAAATCAATAATGCCACTAATCCTCCCCTTCTGTTCATTATAAATAATGTTTGAGGTCGTTAAGTCTCCATGAATGATAACTTTCTTAGCGGGTATGTCTTCATAGCTTTCTAGAAAGCGCTCAAATAAATGGGCAATCTGTTCTTGCTGTTTGTACTTTAAAAATGGAAATACTTGTCGTTCTACTTTCTTGTAGAAAGACTCCCAATAAGAATGGTTATGAAGGCTTGTTAACATACTACTGTTTAATTGTGCTACTTCGACACTATGTAATTTTGTGAGAAAGTCGCCAACCAATCTGGCGTTCTCAAAATGACAAGTAATGGTATTAGGAGCATATTCAGATAAAGATTTCCCTTCAATCAGAGGATATTTTACACCTTTAACTTTGTCATCTTCATGCATATACTCAAATTCAGGTATTACCAACAGTGGATTTCTCGCTTTTACTGCTGTTAAAATTTCGCCTTCTGTTTTTACTTTTGCTGCCACTTCTTCCGATTTAGGAAATCTAAAGACTAAGTTATTATTAATAATAACTAGATCGTTGTCCCACCCCCTATTATTTACTTTTACTTCTTTAATCACGAAATGGGGAAAATATCTTTTTATAAATGCAAGCCTTTCTTTTTCTTTCATTTCGTTAGCCTCTCTTCTGTTATTACATTTAGGATTTCAGTAATCATACTGTCCCCTTCTATATGATTGAAAGTGTCAGAGTTTGCTTTTATTAAAACGAATGATTAATAGAAACTATATTAATCATTCGTTTAGAGTGCCGTCTTTCCTTTACCACTAACATAATTTCTAATTACTGATATGCCTCTACCCCCAACAATTCATCCAAGCCAACAATTTCAAATCCTTTTTTTTGAACGGCTTTAATGATTGTAGGTAATGCCTTTGCTGTTTCTGTTTTTTCTGAATCTGAATGCATTAAAATAATATCGCCGTTTCGCAAATTATCTGTGACATTTTTGATAATATTTTCAGCATCCTTTTGTGACCAATCAAGTGTATCGATTGACCAAATTATCACAGAGTAGCCTTTATCTTTGGCATTTTCTATTAAGGTTTCATTTGTTTCCCCATATGGTGGTCTAATCATCGCGGGCTCTTTCCCAATAATTGTTTGAATAGCAAGCCCTGCATTGTTTATTTCATTTGCTTGTTCAGCATTGCTTAAAGTAGTCAAATCAACATGATGATAGCTATGACTTAATACTAAATTACCGTTTTCATAGGCATTTTTAACAACTTGTGGGTACTTTTCTGCTTCACTGCCAATAAAGAAAAAATTCCCTTTCACATGATGGTTTTGTAATATTTCAATTATTTTTGGTGTCACGATTTCGTCAGGACCATCATCAAAGGTTAAAGAAATCTTCTTTTCATTTCGTCCATTTATGTATAAATTAGGCTGATTTTCTTTAAAGTTCACGATATCACTCCTCCAAGTTTGCATCGCTTGCCATTGCTTGTTTGTTAGCTGATCAGAGTTTCCCTTTAAATCTAATACATAGCCAGCTTGCTCCCCTCTCTCTTCATTATAAACAGATAGATGGTCCACTTTATCTGTTTCATTCAGGATGATAAATTTAAGCTGAATCTCCTTTGAAAGGTTATAAACAATTATTTTTTCCCCTTCACCTGTTCTTATTTCTGCTGGTTCTCCTATTACTTCTTTTAAATCAGACAAGGAGAATACCTGTAATTGCTTTTTATAGGAACGAATATCATAAATCTCTCCTTTTGCAGTAAAACCAAACACGGTATTCTTTTTATCATAGGTAGCGTAAAAGCCATTCCCTACATGGTCTGTTCTAACTGGCTCTTCCCATTGCATTTCTACCTGTTCTATCGTATTGGAAAATACGTTAAAGGGACTTGTATCTGTCATTCCTTTTTTTGCTGTTTCCACTATATCCGTTAAATAGTCAGAAGGAAAATCGATATTTTTTTGTTCTTGATTTGTTTCACTCTGGTTAAGATCACCTGCTTCTTTTGGTTTCTGAGCACTACATGCAGCCATGATTAACATCTGGAATATTACAAGGAAATAGAGCAAATACTTTGTCTTCAGTTTTGTTCACCTTCTCTTCTGTGGCGTTCATCCTATCACTATTAATGTAAGGGTTTATGAATTCGTTTGCAATAACTAATTAAAAATCGGCGATATGGGTATTTTTTGTTTTCATCTGATTTTAATCATTGTTCCTTATAATAATGAATTCATGTAATCTAACGAAAAAGTAGGTGTTCTTTTAAAAATGAATGTGGAAACATTATTACAATTAAATACGATCTTTATAAGTATCATTATTGAGGCACTGCCCTTTATATTAATTGGTGTTCTTATTTCTGGAATCATACAAATCTTTGTTTCAGAAGAATTTATTGCGAAAATCATGCCGAAGAATCCAATTCTTGCGATTTTATTTGCTTCATTAGTTGGAAGCATTATTCCCGCATGTGAATGTGGAATAATACCAATTACAAGAAGGCTAATCTTAAAAGGTGTACCACTGCCAGCAAGTATTGCTTTTATGCTCACTGGCCCGATTATTAACCCGGTAGTTATTTTTTCCACCTATGTTGCATTTGGAAACAGCTGGAGAATGGTGATTCTTCGGTCGGTTGCTGCGCTTATTTGTTCGATTCTAGTTGGACTTGCTTTGCAAAAAACAGTGAAACAGTCGCCATTAAAAAATCATGTGCCAGAACATATGCACTATCATTCGTTTAAAGGACGAATCGAAGCAATGTTTAAACATTCTATAGACGAATTTTTCTCTGTAGGAAAATATTTAGTGATTGGTTCGTTCATTGCTGCCGCTGTACAAACATTTGTGAAAACATCTACCCTTGTATCAATAGGACATGGGCAGGCATCCTCTCATCTTGTTATGATGGGACTCGGCTATATCCTAAGTCTTTGTTCCCAAGCAGATGCATTTGTGGCAGCGAGCTTTAGAAACAGCTTCTCAGAAGGATCAATTCTTGCATTCCTAGTATTTGGTCCAATGTTAGATATTAAGAATACATTGATGCTCTTAAGTACGTTTAAAGCTAAGTTTGTTATCTTACTAACAAGTCTTATTACCATCATCGTGTTTCTCGTAACCATTTTTCTATAAAGAGGTGAAAAAAAATGCTTCGTATATTTGTGTTAATCGGCTTTACTTATTTATTTTTGCATTTACATGCTACTGGCGATATCTCGAAATATATTAATATGAAATATTCATATATATCAGAATCAGCCATTTATATATTTGTACTCTTTACAATTATATGTGTCTATAACTATATGAAAAAGGATAAAAATAACCATGATCATGATTCTTGTGAACATTGTGGGCACGATCATTCCCATGAAGAAAATAGCTTTTGGAAACGTGGATTAACGATTGTAGCATTAATGCTGCCAATACTAACGGGGTTAATGCTTCCAGTAGCAACCCTTGACTCCAATATTGTAGAAAAAAAAGGTTTGTATTTCCCTGCATATGATGAAGGAGATGAGTATAGCCAGCATCAATTTTTGCAGCCAAATACAAGCAGTTATTATGGAAAAGAAGGTTATGCAGAAGTAATGGATAAGGGTTTGGATAAATTAAAGAATCTAAAAGAAATTACTTTAGGAGAAGATAATTTTTTAAATGATTTAGAAACGATTTATAATTATCCAGGACAATTTATGGATCGGGAAATTACCATCACTGGTTTTTCGTATAAGGAAGAAGATTTAATGAATAATCAGCTGTTCTTGCTGCGATTTGGCATCATACATTGCATTGCAGATGCTGGCGTATTTGGCATGCTTCTAGATATTCCAGATGATATGAAAAAAGACAATGACCAGTGGCTACAGGTAACTGGAAAGCTTGAAACCATTTACTATCAACCATTTAAGAAAACCATTCCGATTCTTAAAGTTACAGATTGGAAAACAATAAATGAGCCCGATGATCCTTACGTGTATCGTCAATATTAAAAAATAGGGAATGTTAGCTTTTTGCATTACATTCCCTATTTTTTTTATACGTATTTTTCCATGCGGATATCGTCCCACATTCTATCTTGATAGTAGGTAAATTGTTTGTTTTTCCCGATTTCTTGGTAGCCAAGTTTGCTGTATAATTTTTGAGCACTTTTATTAAATTCGAATACCCCTAATTCTATTCTTTTTAGACCCTGCTTTTTAATCTGTTCTTCTAAATATCTAAGCGAAGTGGAGCCTATCCCTCTCCCTCTAGCGATTTCTTCCCCTATTGTAATAGCAATCCATGCAGTCCCTCTTTCTTTTTTATACAAATGGACTGGGTCAACTGTATAATTCATTTCCCCTACCAGTATATTGTCTAGATATATTTCATACATATGGTATGTTGTTAACCGTTTATTGATTTCTTCTTTTGTTATCCGTACATAGCTTTCTACATCCTCTTTATTCCGACAAGGATGGATTAATGGGATTAGCTTTGGATCATTCTCCCATTTGTTTAAACTGGTAATCAGTTGGTCTGTTGGATCTCCTGTTTTTTGAAAGGAAATTTTCATGTGTGGGTCCCTCACCTTTATATAGTCTTCTTTCATTATAAGCGAAAACAAGTGAAGTTGGTCCGTAATCTTTTTCCTCTAGGAGCAAATTTGTCCCATAAGACAATATTGTTTTTGTTCTAATTTATTTCATAAATCATATTTATTTTATTATGAGAAAAATTCGAATAAAGGAGTGAAATAACTTGGTAACTGTTCACTTTTTTGATAATAGCACAAATGTATTAACTCAACTCCGGCAAGAAATCCCAAATGTTGAACAAGAAATAAAAATTAAAGGACGCAAAGGAAAAATACTATCGGTTATTCAATTGAAAGAGGATGTATTTCAAGCAAATGTAGAATTTGAAAAGATTGTAAAAAAAGCAGCCGTTGCAGCAGACTCTAAAAAAAGAAAACGCTAAGGCATTTCAGAGAAGCTTACTTTAAAGTGGCTTCTTTTTTTTCGTTCAGATAATATTTGCCTTCCTCCTCTCTCATTAATGTGGATACATAATTCCCGTTAAAATAACAAATGATATAGTTAAAATATGTTCAAAAGGAGAATGAAGGATGCTTAGTAATAAAGTTAGCCGTGTAGCCTTAATTGGCACAGGTTTTGTAGGATCTAGTTACGCATTTGCGTTAATGAATCAAGGGATTGTGGATGAATTATTGTTAATTGATCTTAATAAAGATAAAGCAATTGGAGATGTAATGGATTTGAATCATGGCAAAGTCTTTGCTCCTAACCCAATAAGTATTAAATATGGAGAGTATAAGGATTGCACGGAGATGGATCTAGTTGTTATATGTGCTGGAGCTAATCAAAAACCTGGTGAAACACGTCTTGATTTAGTGGAAAAGAATTTAAAAATATTTAAATCGATTGTCGATCAAGTGATGGCAAGTGGCTTTCATGGAATATTCTTAGTTGCAACAAATCCAGTAGACATTTTAACCTATGCAACTTGGCGATATAGTGGACTTCCGAAAAATCAAGTTGTTGGCTCTGGGACAATTTTGGATACTGCTCGGTTCCGTTTTCTACTTGGAGATTACTTTAAAGTTGCTCCAACTAGTGTCCATGCCTATATTATTGGAGAGCATGGCGACAGTGAACTGCCAGCCTATAGTTCAGCAGATGTTGCCGGTATTCCTGTTTATAAGCTAATGAAAAGAGCGGCTGAATATAAAATGGAGGATTTAGACGAAATTTTTGTGAATGTGCGTGACGCAGCCTACAAAATTATTGAAGGGAAAGGTGCTACTTATTATGGGATTGCTATGGGACTTGTGCGAATTACAAAGGCAATCTTAAGTAATGAAAATAGTGTATTAACCGTATCTGCCTATTTAGATGGCCAATATGGAGAAAAGGATGTCTATATAGGTGTACCTGCAGTAATAAATAGAGAAGGAATACGTGAAGTCGTTGAATTGGAACTAGCTGAAGATGAGCAAGAAAAATTTCATCATAGTGCGACTATATTAAAAGATATTCTAAAACCTCATTTTAATAAATAAACCATTCTCTCTTGATCTGCTATGGATGGTATTGCATAACTTCTAAATAGCCCACACCCAAACAGCCTAGTTTACATACTTTATATGGTAAGTAAATTAGGAAAGGTGTGACAGAATGGATTGGAAGAAATACCTTCTCATAGCAGCTGCTACTTTCTTGATTCTATTTTCCGGCATTGTAACTGTATTGCTTTTTCATACAAAGAGTGTGGAAGCAGACAAAGAACCAAGTAATTCGGTTGATTCACAAGGCACTGCTACAACGGAAAGCGGCCAAGGAAATGTTAATATATCAGTAACAAATAATATTCAAAATATTGTAAGCAGTGAAGCGAAAGCAACGATTGATAATAAAGTAACGAATGATATAGAGGATACAAATGCATCGATTGAAAATACAATTGATAATAAAACAGAAGATGACGCATCTGTTACCATTAATAATGCCATAGAGAATCTGTTAAAAGGGCAGGTAAATGGTACAACAACTAACTCGATTACAAACAATATTCTTTCTAATAATAAAGCGGAATTAGCAAATAAAATATTAAATGACTTAGATTTAACAGTTGATGTAAATGTCACAAATGAGCTTAATACAAATGGAAAACAAGAAAACACAAATAATGATAATGAAAATTCAAATGATAGTGACGATAGCAATAATGAGGAAAATAGCAACGATAATAACGGAGATACGGATAATAATGAGGAGACTTCCTATTTATGGGGAATTGATTCCGCTAGTGAAACAACGGAGGATTTCTATGCTTGTGTGAGAGATAACTTTGGAACCCCAAAAATTGTTGCACGCTATTTAGGTACAAATGATGGGGTTTCACACGGTCTAACAGGGGAACAAATTGATTTAATTCACTCCAATGAGGCAGATATCCTTCTAATCTATAACGGATTCACTGATGCAACTGGCTATGATAATGGTGTTAGTGAAGCGAAAAAAGCGATTGCATTAGCTAATGACCTAAGTACTCCTGATGGTGTTGCGATTTTTGCTGACATAGAGCCAAACTATCCAGTCGATGCCGCCTTTATTGAGGGGTGGTATGACGAAGTAAGCAATTCCTCTTACGAACCTGCAATCTATGGTATCTTTGATTCAGGAGAGGCACTTACAAATGCTTTTAATGAGGCTGTTGAAAATAAGGGAGAAATAAAGGAAAATACGTATCTATGGTCTGCTTCTCCAAACATTGGAATTACTACTGAACAAGATGCACCAGAATTTAAAGTGGATGCTCCAGAAGGTTCTCTTGCATATGGCTGGCAATATGGCATTGATGATGAAACATGTAATATAGATACAAATCTATTTGATAGTAAAATAACAGATGTATTATGGAAACATTAAAAAAGACTCATCTTACTAACGAGCCTTCGGAAAGTAAGATGACTTTTTTTTGTTTGTTTCATGCAGGGATCATGTAGAGATATTGTTTTTGTAGAACAGGATTTTTTTTCTTGTTTCATACAAACTGGAAACGACAAGTAAACCACCAAAAAGACAATAATGATGGAATTTATTTATATCCGATTGTCTTTCCATTCATTTTTTCTTCTAGAAGATGGGATTAGTTTATTTCCTTACTCCTTTATACTGTGATCGTTTATTTTCAGTATATTATCGTAAATAAGAAGATATTATCGATTCCTTCTCCAGCCCCCGTTAATTTCTAGTCGAAATCGCATAAAATCAGAAATTAATCTGGCTGTTTTGCCTTCTTGACTATGTTCTCTTAATCTTGATTGGACACAGTGCAGTAATCTTTCATCACAATATCGACAGGAACCGTATGTGTCAACACATTGATCATGTCTTTGGCAACAGGAATCTACATAATTAATTGGCGCACCAGGACCGCTGCAACCCGGTCCACAATAGCGATAACCACCTGGCAGACAGATTCTTATCGGATTTTTATTCCTTTTTTTCTTTTGCATTTTTTTGATTCTCCCTTCTCTTTAGTCTATGAGGCATAAAAAACAAGGTTTGGGGAATCAATCTATAGAAACAGAATAATTTGAACCATTTATTACATAAAAAAGGATTGTCCAAAAGAGAGTACCCTTTTTGAACAACCCTTTATATATTAGCTTTGTTTCTTGAAAATTTTGGAAATGATTTCATCTGTTGACATATCGCTTTTTATTTTGAATGAACCAAGCTTTAAGTATTCTGCAACGCCTTTTTTATCTACTTTTTGTGAGAATTCCAAGGCAGTTTCTTTAATGATTTTTTCATCATGTAAAATGCTTCCTACATCATAGCTAGTCATACCGCTTGAAACAGTAACAGTGACTGTCTTCACTTCCTCTTCTTGCTCTTCTTCTTTGTCCTCTTTCTTTTCTTCAGAAGTATTGGATTCAGATGCTTGTTTTTGCTCTTCTTCCTTTTGTTTCGCTTCTTCTGAAGTTTGAACAACATATCCGCTGCTTGTTAAAATTTCTTTCATTTCTTCTACAGTCGGTGTATTTGCTACATCTTCCGTCACTTTGTCTACCTTTTCCACTTTGTTTTCTTCTGCCTTTACAGAATCATCTTTTGTAGAGAAATAGACAATTCCACTAACAGATGTTGCTAAAAGTAGTCCTGCTGCGAAACTTGTGATTATCGTTGGTTTCATTGTAAAACACTTCTCCTTTCTTCTTTTCCAAGTAAGTAAGGAGCTAACATCTCTTCTACTTCAGTTTGAGTAAGCTTCTTTTGAGCTGCAATACTTTCAACTGAATACTTACGTCTATGCAAGTCAAGTACTTCTCTTAAAACCGTACGGTCCTTAGAAGCAAGTTGAACGCCAGATTCTTTTTCCATTATTTCTATGTCCAGCTCAAGATGACGAATTTGTTTTTGCAACTGTGCTATTTCTTCCATCACAGAAAGGTGAATTACATCTATTTCACGTTGCTCTGATTTTGACGTTTGTTTTGCTTTAATAACGGAAGTAATGAGCAAAATGGCTGCTGCAATAAACAAAATGGCTAGGGTCCATTCCATTTTAATGATCCTCCCTCTTTCAGAATCTACTTTCCTAAGTACCTATTATACATTCTTTTTGATTATTTTTCGATCATATTCTACAAAATCCTTCAATAGTTAGACAAGTTGGGACAATTTTGCAACTTTTATTATATGAAAATAGTAGCAAGTATCCTTTAAAATAATAGGTTTAGCACAGGGAATCAGAAAATTATTAAGTGGAGCTGCTGAGCAGTTAGTAATATATACCTAAACATAAAAAACGATTCATTAGCATGTGCTATTGAATCATCCTCCATTAGTTTGTGTTATTTGAAAGCCATTTTTCCCTTGTTTTTTCATATGATACATAATTTTGTCAGCGTTTTGCATTAATGTTTCTATATCTTTCCCATGATCAGGATAGATGCTTATGCCGATACTACAAGTAATAGAATGTAGCTTATTATCCATTCTGAGTGGATGGTTAAAAATCGAAATCAATCTTTTTGCATAATCCTCGACTTCTTGTTTTGTGTTCATACCTTCTACTAGGAGAATAAATTCATCTCCACCTAAACGGCATAGAAAATCATTCTCCCTTACAGAACCTTTCATCCTTGCAGCAATAAGCTTTAGTGCTCGATCACCATATTTATGACCTAGTGTATCGTTAATTTGTTTAAAATCGTCAATATCTATGAATAGCAAAGCAAAAGTTTTCTCCTTATCCTTACTATCCATTAATCTTGAAATGGTTTTATATAGATGCCGTCGATTCGGTAGTTCTGTCAGTGTATCATATAAAGCTTGTCTTTTTATAATCTTTTCATATGCCTTTCTTTCCGAAATATCTCTTGCAATCGTTGAAAGGAAATGAATATTTTGATTGTTAGCCTTGTGGGTCACAATTATTTGCGAAACAGGAATTTCTTTCCCCATAGAGTTAGAAAGAGTGTTTTCTCCCCTCCAAATACTTTTCTCAGCAGAAAGCTCGTTTTCGTTTATGTCAACAATTTTATTTGTCCATAACTGTGCGTTAACGGAATGTAATTCTTCTATTCCCTCAGGAATGCCAAGAAAAGCTCTAGCAGAAGGATTTAAATAGGTGGTATTTCCAAAGCTATCCGCTGTTGCAATTAAGTCTGGAGAAGCTTCGATAATATCTAGCAATTGTTGTTGACGATCTTGATTTTTCTTCCATAAGGTGATATCTCGATTTATGCCTCTATATCCGATAGTATTATTTTGATTATCTATTATGGGATTCGCATTTGTCTCGATAAATACTTCATGCCCATTGCGGTGAATCATCGTGAAATCTAGATTTTGTAAGGAACTATTATTCTCCATAGCGCTCAAGACAATTGCTTGAACTGATTCTACTTCATTTATTTTAATGAAAGAAAACATCGATTTTCCAAGTAATTCATTAGCGGAATATCCCAATGTCTCTTCTACGATGGAATTGGAATATGTAAATTCCCATTGTTCATTAATTTGCCAAATCCAGTCGTTTACATGCTCCACCAGCAAACGAAAAAAATCATTAGATGGTGTATCGTTATCTTTCATACTATTCATCGTTAAGTCTCCTACTAAAGAATAATTATAGGCAAATGGGTGTTTTCAGTATTTTCTATTATTTAACTATTATATCATTATTCGTCTATTTTTTAAAGAATACTTTGAAATCAAGAGATTAACCCCACAATTTAATATTGTTGATTCAAACCGATGGAAACCTTAATTGCTCATGTAAAAAAATTTCCTGAATAAGTGGTACAGGCTTCCTTTTTTGAATACGTTTAATATAGACGTTTATATTAGGAGGATCGTTAATGGATAGTATTTTATATTATATTGCCTTAGGTTTATCATTGGCAGCACCGATTGGGCCTGTGAATGCTGCAGTTATAAACAGAGGTCTTAGATATGGTTTTCGTCATGCTTGGGTTCTATCACTAGGTTCTCTATTGGGTGACGTTTTCTTCATCATTCTCGTATATTTTGGAGTAGCAAAATTAGCTAATATCCCTATTGTACAAACCTTTCTGTGGCTATTTGGTGCATTTGTCCTCATTTACACAGGTATAGAAGGAGTCATGACAAAAACAAGTACAATCTCAAGAAGCAGTAAGGATACTAACTCTATGTTTCGATCGTTTATAACTGGGTTGCTTATGAGTATAATGAATCCGCTGTCGATTATCTTCTGGCTAGGAATATATGGATCTATATTAGCCACTACTATACATAATTTAAGTACAAGCACCTTATTATTGTATACAGGTTGTATGTTATTTGGTGTTGCCATCTGGGATCTCACTGTTTCGGTTTTATCGAGTTTCTTTCGAACGGTTGTCTCCGAACAGCTAATTACCTTTATCAGCAAGATCTCAGGTCTAATATTGCTTTTATTCGGCGGCTATTTTGGAATTCGGGGGATTCAATTCTTTTTATAAAAATTTTCATTTGAAATAGATGCCTATCTGAACCATTCTCTATTATTTATGGTTTTAGAGATATTTTAGATAAGGCATCTTTTTTTAGATTGTTTTTAACTTTACTAGACCATGTAATTGTTCCATCACATTATCAGATACAATTCCACCGTGATAACACACAATTTTTGTAATTGGATAGGTTAGAAACTTTTCAATCGATTGAATGGCAAGGTTCATATCCGGCGTATGTACTGGATTAGGTAGGTGAAGCTTTCCGTTTACAGCAGTTAATGCATCACCAGCAACCAAGGTCCCTGATTTTTTATGGAATAAGCTTATATGCCCCGGTGTATGGCCAGGTGTGTGAATTATCTCAAGTCCTTCATTAATAGGTAGTAATTGACCATCTTCTAGTGAATTGGTAACTTGGGCCTTTGGTGGGTGTAGATAAATAAACTTTAATGAGTCTGGTAATGCTTCCCATTGCTCTTCATTAAATTTAGCAGGATTTGCTTTTAATAAAGGTTGATTTCCTTCTATATAAGGGATATCCTCTTTATGTGCATATATGGTTAAATGCTGTGTGCATGCTGTTAATATTTCTGGTAAGCTTCCAATATGATCAATATCCTGGTGTGTTAACAAGATGTCTGTTAAATCTTCCAATGATTTATTTGCTTTAGCCATAACTAAATTTATGTCTTCCATATATCCAGGCATTCCTGTATCTATTAATAATGTTTGTTTTTCATCCCATATTAGGGTTGGGTGCATGACAAAGGAATTTTTTTCAATCGTCAATATCTCTATTCCTTTTAATTCTGCCATATAATTGTTCCCCATCTCTGATTGTTTTTTTATAAGTATAGCGGTTTCGTTTTAAATAGTAAAACATAATTTAACAGGAAGAAGATGTTTTTTATAAATGGAAAAATTGGGAAGGATATAAAGAAGAAAAACCGCACTTTCCAATTGAAAATGCGGTTTTCGTTGTCTATTTCATTAGTTTACAAATATTGTTTGTGAACTCTACTGGATCCTCAATGGATAAACCTTCAATTAGTAATGCTTGGTTATAAAGAAGGTTTGTATAAAGGGCCACTTTATCTTTATCATTCTCAAAAGCCTCTCTTAACGCTTGGAAAATTTCATGGTTCTTGTTAATTTCTAAAACTTTATCTGCTTTGATATTTTGATTATCTGGCATCATACTTAGGACTTTTTCCATCTCAATGGAGACTTCTCCTTCGGCAGTTAAGCAAACAGGATGTGATTTTAAACGAGTTGATACTTTTACGCCTTTCACTTTATCGGAAAGAATATCCTTCATATAATCAAACAATGCTTTATTTTCCTCTGTTGCTTCTTTTTCTTCTTTTTCTTCTTCCTGGTTAAGACCTAAATCACCGCTAGATACTGATTTGAATTCTTTTTCTTTATAATTAGCAATCATTTTAATGGCGAATTCATCAATATCATCTGTTAAATACAGAATTTCATATCCTTTATCGCTAACTAATTCCGTTTGTGGAAGCTTATCAATACGTTCAATAGAATCTCCAGATGCATAATATATAAATTTTTGATCTTCTGGCATTCTTTCTACATATTCATCTAATGATACTAATTTTTTCTCTTTTGAAGAATAGAAAAGTAGAAGATCTTGTAGCATTTCTTTATTCATTCCGAAATCATTGTAGACACCAAATTTTATTTGTCTACCAAATGATTCATAGAAAGATTCATATTTTTCTCTTTCATCTTTTAGTAGGCTTAGAAGCTGACTTTTAATTTTCTTTGTTAAATTCTTTTCAATACGCTTCAATTGGCGATCATGCTGCAGCATTTCTCTTGAAATATTAAGAGATAAATCTTCTGAATCGACCATACCTTTTACAAAGCTAAAGTAATCGGGCAGTAAGTCCCCGCATTTCTCCATAATTAAAACGCCATTTGAATAAAGCTCCAAACCTTTTTCATATTCTTTAGAATAATAATCAAAAGGAGTTTTTTCTGGAATATAAAGGATCGCGTTATAACGAATTGCACCATCTACGCTAACATGAATATGCTTTAACGGTTTGTCATAGCCATAGCGTTTTTCTTCATAGAAATTTTGATAATCTTCATCTGTTAATTCATTTTTATTCTTTCTCCAAATAGGAACCATGCTATTTAGAATTTGCTCTTCCCTAACTTCCTCGTATTCGTTTTCTGTGCCTTCTTTTAATTTACTTGAAGTCACTTCCATTTTAATTGGATAACGGATAAAGTCTGAGTACTTTTTAATAATCGATTTTAAGCGATATTCTTCTAAATATTCATCGTATTGATCTTCTTCGGTATTTTCCTTAATTGTCAGGATAATATCTGTACCGATTGCCGATTTCTCTGTTTCTTCAATGGTATAACCATCTGCACCTTTTGAAATCCATTTATATGCAGTATCACTATTTAATGATTTAGTAATTACTGTTACCTCATCTGCTACCATGAATGCAGCATAGAATCCAACCCCAAACTGCCCAATTATGTCATGGCCATCTTTCGAATCGTTTTCCTTTTTGAAAGCAAGGGAGCCGCTTTTGGCGATTGTACCTAAATTCGATTCCAGCTCTTCCTTTGTCATCCCAATTCCAGTATCGGAAATAGTTAATGTCCGTTTTTCTTTATCTGCTGTTATTTTAATAAAATAATTATCTTTTTCAAAATTAATGGTATCATCTGTTAAAGCTTTATAGTAGATTTTATCAATTGCATCACTAGCATTTGAGATTAACTCACGTAAGAATACTTCCCTTTGTGAATAGATGGAGTTAATCATCATTTCTAATAATCGTTTCGATTCTGCTTTAAATTCCTTTGTTTCGATCATTTTTATACACCCTTTCTCTTCATTCTTATGTAATAATATTAGCACTTAAAGTTCGTGAGTGCTAATCTATTAATTTAATATCATATTTCATAAGGTATGTCAATTATTAGGATGTTTAGAGAAAAAGAAGGCTAAGCATTAAATTTTTGATTACATTAATATCTGTAATGGTAGAAACCATTGGTTTGTTACTAGCTCTAACTTTTTGTTAAGACATCAAAAAAGGACACAAATCTTATGCGAAATGTGTCACAAATTAGCCTGATATTAATTGCGAAATCTCTTCCTTCTTTTATCTCTTCTTACGCGTATTTCCATTAATAAGGATCTGCCTCATGGCTTTTCTTTACTGCATCTTTGGTAGCTTGATTTGCATCTATTGTACCTTCACCATATTTTGATATACCTGCTTCACGTCCAGGTACATTTTCCTTAGCCATTTCTTTCATTTCTTTCATTTTTGATTCGATGCCTGCCTTCACGCGATTACCATAATCTTCATCTGCTTGTGTAAAGTGTTCAATCATCGCATCTTGAATTTTTTTATCGCAGATTGCCAGTGCTTCAGATAGATTTTTTATTAATTCATCGCGTTCCCAATCTTCAAAACTTCTGTATGTGTGTCCGGCTTGTCCATAGTTATTAGGTCTGTCTATTGGAGCACTCATTGCCGCTGCATTATACTTTGGCTGATGAGGAACACGGTTTTCTTTACCTGCTTCTTTAAAACCTCCGAGCATGGATGGCTCATAGTTAATATGTGGATTTTCACCAGACTCTTTCGGGTCACGTACATCCATTTGCCCACGATGTTGATTCGTACGGACAGGTGCTTTTGGTGCATTTACTGGTACTTTTAAATAATTTGCGCCAACACGATAGCGTTGTGTATCAGAGTAAGAGAAAGTACGCCCTTGTAACATTTTATCATCAGAAAAATCCATTCCATCTACAAGTACTCCAGTTCCAAAAGCAGCTTGCTCAATTTCAGCATGGAAATCGACTGGATTACGATCGAGGACCATACGACCAACTGGCAACCATGGGAATTTATCCTCTGGCCAAAGCTTTGTGTCATCGAGAGGATCAAAGTCGAGTTCTGGATGATAATCATCCTCCATGATTTGCACATAAAGCTCCCATTCTGGGTAATCACCGCGCTCAATTGATTCATATAAATCTTGTGTTGCATGACCTACGTTCTTAGCTTGAATGGATTCGGCCTCTTCTTGTGTTAAATTTCGGATACCTTGTTTTGGTTCCCAATGATATTTCACTAAAACTGCCTCACCCTGTTCATTAACCCATTTATAAGTGTTTACACCAGATCCTTGCATGTGACGATATGTAGCAGGAATTCCCCAAGGAGAGAATAGGAAGGTTATCATATGTGTAGCCTCAGGCGTACGGGAAACAAAATCAAACATTCGCTGTGGGTTTGGAACGTTTGAAGCCGGATCTGCTTTGAATGCATGAATCATATCAGGGAACTTCATAGCATCACGAATAAAGAATATTTTAAGGTTGTTCCCAACAAGGTCCCAGTTTCCATCTTCTGTATACATTTTTACTGCAAAGCCACGAGGATCGCGTGCTGTTTCAGGTGAATCTTTAGCTCCTGCAACTGTAGAGAAGCGAACCATTAATGGTGTTTTCTTCCCTGCGCCTGAAAATACTTTTGCGCGAGTATACTTTTCTACTGGCTCATTTCCAACTTTTCCGTAAGTTTCAAAATAACCAAAAGCTCCAGACCCACGTGCATGTACCACACGCTCTGGTACCTCTTCACGATCAAAATGGGAGATTTTCTCAATAAAGTGGTAATTCTCGAGTGTAGCTGGTCCGCGATCACCAATAGTACGGATATTTTGATTATCTAATACTGGATGACCTTGACGTGTCGTCAACGTTTCTCGTTCCTGATCTTGTCCGTTTTTCTTCTCCATTTCTTTGTTATCACTCAAAAAAATTACCTCCTAGTCATTAGTCCTTATTAATTGTATCCAATAAATGTTAATTAATTCTTTATAAGTAAACGAAAGGATGTACATATTAGATGGATAGATGGAAAGTTAATGTACAAACAAGAGAGGCATTAAAAAGTCCCGAAATTAACGCCTAAAAGAATTAATAATCATTTATGTACACAAATAAATGTATTAAGGGATTTTTACTAATACCCCTTTCCTTTCTTCTTTAACCCATTTATGTACGTAAGTAGTGTTACCAGATAAAGGATGGTTATGCATAGGAAAATACAAAGAGGCTGGGACATAAACATTTCAGCTAACAGTAAACACGAACAATTATGCGGTTGGTTTACATCATCGTTCGTATTTGTATTTTAGAAAAAGGTTTAAAAATGAAGTGAAATGGAGCGGAGGACGGTCGACTCCTGCGGGAAATAGAGGAAAGGCTGAGACCCCGCAGGCGCGTGCCGAGGAGGCTCAGCTTCCTCCCCGGCGCATCGACCGTCTGTAGCGCAATGGAACGACTTAGTTTTTACACTTGAATATATTTAAAACCATAAATAACTAATATGAAAAAGTAGCTTTATTTAAGAGCTAAATTAGAGATTGTTCGTTTTTAAAGATTAGTTATTTAGATTTGTCCCAACCTCTAAAAGAGGAGAGACATGCCAGGAGCGTCTTGTTCTCTTTCTACAAACCCTAATTTTTTATAAAAGGGATGCTTCCCTTTCGCTGAGAATAATTGAATCGATTGAATACCTGATTGCTGACATTTATAGACGAGCTTTTCAATGATTTGCTTTCCTAGTCCTTTTCCCTGTTCTTCAGGATGAACCATGACATCACAGATTAATGATTGGTAAACTCCATCTGAAATCATACGACCGAAAGCAATAAGTTTTTGATTGTGGTAGATGGAAATGGAGTACCAGCTATTTTTAGCTGCTTCATATAATTGTTCTCTTGTATAGTTTCCTTTTTTACTTTTTAATAAGCCACTGTCCTCATGTAATAAGGCAAACTGTGA
The DNA here is from genome assembly GCF_976954375.1 of Niallia sp. Marseille-Q9988. Classification (NCBI taxonomy): domain Bacteria; kingdom Bacillati; phylum Bacillota; class Bacilli; order Caryophanales; family Bacillaceae; genus Niallia; species Niallia sp. Marseille-Q9988. Next base: position 178,154 of record NZ_CDRJSZ010000009.1, read on the forward strand.
AAATGGTGGCAGCTCTTCCGTAATAAAATAATCCATGCTTTTTTTTCCCCTTTAATATCCGTATCTTCATAATAATATTTATACAATAATATGAATTAATATTCAATTGTTTTTTTTAAAAAAGCATATCTTTTTTTCGGATATGCTTTAACTGCCATTAGGTTGGCTTATTTTCTCTTTTCAATAACCAGATTTGCCAAATTAAAAAAGCTAACATCATGATAAATAGGAAAATAGATGAAATAATTGCCTTCCATTCCTCTGTCAAAGGAAATTGTTCAGTAATGACAGAGGGAAGGTTTACTAATATAGGAAGAAAAACAATCCATGATTTACTCCACCATGCAAACCAGCTTAAATAAGCAAATGGTATGAGTAAGAAAAGAATTTGCTTAAATAATGTATCAATCATATAAACCGGTCCCCAATTGTAATTTTAGGCTCTTCCCTTTTCGATTTTCTTTTCATAGTGGACTTCCACTCCTTCATACAGTAAGGAGAAGGAGGTGAAGGAGTGAAAAAAGTTATTAAAATTATCTTAATTCCCTTTTTAATTCTGATTACAGCTTGCTCTACTGATCCAGTTAAAGAGGATTTGCTTCAATATGTAAATGAAGATATGATAACAGCCTTTGAATTAGAGGCTAAGGCCGTGGCTGCGTATGATTCTGTGTCTGGACTCAATTATACGGATGATTGGACAATGTATGATACAATCCAAACAACAGTGATTCCCAATTATAATGAATTTATTAAAGAATTAAATAGGGTAAAGGTGGAAACAGACGAGGTAAGAGAAATACATGAAATATATATAAAGGGCGCTGATATTCAGTTTAATGCGTTTGTAAAAATACTTACAGCGTTAGAAACGCAAGATATTAGGCTTGTTGAAGAAGCGAATGCCATGCTGGAGGAAGCTCGCACACTTATACGTCAATATATGACTGAATTAGATAAGCTTTCAAAGGAGCATGAAGTAGAGTGGGATGACAGCACTGTAAGTGAATCTATTTAGAAAAACAAAAAACGAACAATTATACGAAATTTGTATAACTGTTCGTTTTTATTACTAGGTGGAATACTTATATCCCATTCTTAAATAGAACTTATTGAAATATTAGACAGATTTCTTCTTTGTTTCTTTTTTATTTAGTTGATTATAGAAAAGAATTCCGCTTAATAGTAATAAAACACCGAAACTAAATGTTTTAATATCTGCAGTTCCTGCGATAATTACCCAAACGGAGTAGATTGTCGCAAGGAATCCAATAACAAAATCCCATCTTCTTTCCTTCAGTGAATTATATGTTTCACCAGTTATAACTAATTTCAATTGGAAGATGGTTGAAATTAAATAAGGAACCAGATAGCTTAGTGTTGCAATATAAATAATAAAATCAAATGCTTGTGATATGCTTTTTGACACAGTCGAGAAAATGAATAATTGCCCTAAGATATTTGTTACGATTAAGGAAAATGTTGGAATACTCTTATTATTTTCTTTTAAGAAAGCTGGAATGAAAATTCCTTGTTTAGCAGCTGCATAAGGCACTTCTGCACTTAACATAATCCAACCAATTGTTGATCCGAACAAACTAATTAACCCTATACCTGCGAGCACTTTTCCTGCGATGGGACCAAGAACAGCTTCTATTGCATCAATTAAAGGCTTTTGTGAAGCGACCAATTGATCCTGTGTAAGAATGCCCATTACAAGGGTGCTGATTCCAATATAGATAGCTAAAGCAATTAATAGACCAAAGATGGTTGCTTTTTTTACATCGGATTGCCTCTTTGCTCTAGAAGCAAAAACAACTGCTGATTCTACACCGATAAATGCCCATAATGTTGTCATTGCAGCACTATTGATTTGTCCAAACAATCCAACTGACTTACCTACTTCATTTATTTTTGGTTCTGCAAAGGGTAGGATATTGCTTGATTCAAATGCAAATAACGCGATGATGATAAATAGCATAAAACCAATAACCTTTGAAGCTGTTGCAATAACATTTAATTTACCTGCGTTTTCCAATCCGTTTAAAATAATGTAATGTGTTCCCCATAATAAAATTGTACAGACAACGAATGTAAACGTATTTCCTACATAAAGAGTAAAAGAACCTATATTCAATAAAACGGCTTGACTTGTTAAAATCGGGAAAAACGTTGATAAATAACCAGCAAAAGTAGTGATAATGGCAACATTTCCAGTTAGATTACCTATCCAATACCCCCATGTAGACATAAAGCCAGAAAGAGTAGATTTTTTTGAATCTGGTTTAAATAATTCTTTCGCATAAATTTGTGGACCGCCCGTTAAATTAGGCTTACGAATGGCTAAATTCCCAAACACTAAGGCAGTTACCAGCACTCCGAATCCTGTTAATAGCCAAGCTAAGATAACCCCAGCAGGGCTTGCTACTTCCGATAATGATCGAGGAAGCATAAAAATTCCTGATCCTACCATATTACCTACAACTAAGGATATTAATATCCCTAATCCTAATGTTCCTTTTGAATTCATGTTTTTCTCCTTTAAGAAGTATTTGCTAAACGTATGACATAGGAGATTTACTTTAACACCTTAAATTCTTATACAACAAAATGTATTTTTATTATTTCCAAGGCATAAAAAAACACACCTCTAAATGGTGTGAAGGTAGAAAAACCTTCAGATATAAAGATAGTTCACCATAGTAAGATCCTATGACAGTCCTGCACCTATTCGTATGCAGTCCCAGCTACTATTATTAGAGAATAATAGTGCTTCGGCGACTTTTCCTTTCAAAAGCAATCAATGAGCTCTCTTTGCTCTTCCTCTTTTTACTAATAAAAATCGCAACCTCTACCTCATCTTGAGCTGATAAGGATTTTTAAATATAAAAAAGATATGTACTAGGTTATTCGATATATTTATTGATGTCAATGGAAAAACAAATAGAGGGAACTATCGGTAAATTCGCAATTATCGTAAATGCTTATTAGGTTGTAATTCTTTGAAGGTATATTACCAAAAATTACGTTTAACACAGGAGAGGATATGTAAAGAAGGAGTTAAGGATTGCATGAAAATAATGAGATGAAATAGAAACCAAGCTCTGTTGAATGAACAGAGCTTGGTTGTAAAAGCTTATAAGGTTGTAATAATCGGTTTCTCTTTTGTTATAATAACTGTATGCTCGTATTGTGCAACAAAGCTTTTTTCTTTAGTAGAGAATGTCCAGCCATCATTTTTTTCATAAACTTCTTCTGAACCAGTAGATATAAATGGTTCAAATGCGATAACCATTCCATCTCGAAGCAGGTCCGTATCCCATGAGTCGAAATAATTAAGGATATGATCTGGTTTTTCGTGCAGGGAAGTTCCTATCCCATGACCTGTTAAATTTTTAATTACCGTAAATCCGTGCTTTTTTGCTGTGTTGTAAACAAATTTTCCGATACGATTCTTCTTTGCTCCAGGCTTAAAGCATTTAAGTCCTTCTTCAAATGCTTCTTGTGCCACTTCACAAAGTTTGATTAGTTTAGGATCGCCATTCCCGACAACGAATGATTTACCTGTATCAGCAAAGTAACCATTTTTACTTGCAGATACATCGATATTAACTAAATCTCCTTCTTGAATTACTCGATCTCCGGGAATGCCATGTGCCACTTCATCATTCACAGAAATACAAGTATATCCTGGAAAATCGTACATATCTTGAGGGGCTGAAACTGCACCATGTTCAGCAAACAGCTTACCTGCTAAATCATCTAGTTCTTTTGTTGTCACTCCTGGCACTGTTATTTTTATTAATTCCTCTCTGATGATACTTACAATTTTACCAATTTCTTTCAGACCATTAATGTCTTGTTCATTCTTTACAATCATTTTAATTCTCCTTGTTCATCTATATCAGTTCTCGAATCCTTTTCGCGTCTATTATTATATGCTAATATTGGCAGTAAGTAAAAGGAATTTACCTATTAGAAGTTACTAATTATTTGAAATCCCATTCTTAAATTCCTAAATTTCTGCTCTCATTCTTTGTTTATTTCTCCTTGAGTATAGAATGTTTTTCACGAATTATTTCGACCGATTTTTCGATAAATTCCTTTAGGGTCTCCTCGTTAATATCAGCAAGCTTATTAATATATACACAGCCAACTCCAGCCTTGTGTTTGCCGATTCGCTCTAAATAAAAGGCTCTTGTTTCTTCCTCTGTCGTTAAATAGAGGCTGATTCTTGCTTTTTTAGGAGCGAAGCCAACGATAGGTGCATCTCCCTCATGACCTGTTGCATACTTGTAGTGATACGTACCAAAACCAATAATACTCGTCCCCCACATTTTCGGTGGTAATCCAGTAATATCAGAAAAAATGTCGATTAGTTTATAGGCATCCTCTTTTTTTGTATTACTTGTTAAGGATGATTCTATATATTCAACAACATCTTGATCTGTTTCCTTTGTTTTTAATTTATACATGAAAAGTCTCCTATTCTTTCTATTATAAAGCTAGTTTCAAAATTTGAATGATTAGTTTTTTATCTTTTTAAATAAATTCACATATCCTCTTACTAGTCTTCATAGCATGTACAAGAAAGGATGTGTAGAGACTCGGATGTTCAGTGTAACCATTTTACTAAGCTATATCTTGTTAGGCTTTACATTAGCTGCACCAATTGGACCAGTAAATTCTGCGAGAATTGATAAAGGAATAAAAAATGGTTTTTGGCATGCCTGGATTGTAGGGTTTGGTTCCATGCTTGCCGATGGTATTTTTATGATAATGGTATATATCGGAATGGTTCATTTTCTTGAGATAGCCATCGTGCAAATATTCCTTTGGCTTTTTGGCGGATTTGTATTAATTTATACAGGGTTTGAAAGCATTATTGGAGCTCAGAATCTCAAGCTTGATTCCCTTAGGGGCAAAGATTCCCTGTTTAAATGTTTTCTAACAGGATTTATTATGTCTATTACTAGTCCTTTATCTATTCTCTTTTGGTTAGGAATATATGGATCTGTTTTAGCTAAAACCGCCCAAGAAAATGGGACTAGTTCCTTGTTGGTTTATAGTAGTATGATTTTTCTAGGTCTTACAATATGGGATATAATTGTTGCAGCCTTAACAAATGGCTTTAGGCGGTTTCTTACACTTGGAACATTAAGAGGAATTTCCGTTATTTCTGGACTATCTTTAGTTTTATTTGGCGCATATTTTGGTTATCAAGGGATTGTAAAATTATTCTTTTCTTCCTAGAAACAATCTAGTAACCATTTTATTTAGAGCGATTTTTTATTGATTAATTTTATGCAAAAAAGACGCTTTGTGTTACAGCGTCTTTTTTGACATTTGTTTGATTTTGTTTAATCAGCTAATCCCCAAACAGAAACACTTTGGGCATTTACAGGGAAATTACCAAAACCATCTTTCCCTATTTTCACTCGATCTTTTCTTGTATTCGTAAAATCTATCCACTCTTCCCCACTTCGTGTTTCGCTAACAAACATTTTTTTGCTGCCTTCTTCTTTATTAGAAATGACGACAGCACATCCGGATCTTTCTATTTCCGTCTCACCATGGCGTACCCAGCCAATTACATTGGGATCATCAAAATAATCATCTTGATTACCATATGCTTTTTTCTTTCGTACATACAGTAATGGATCAATTGCAGCCTTTTTTCCTTCCATTGGAAGTTCTCCGCCAATTCCAAAGTAATCGCCATAGAAAATCGTTGGATAGCCATCTTTTCGAAGCAATATTAGGCTATATGCTATCTGCTTAAACCAATCCTCTACCCAAGATTCAAGCGATTCACCTGGTTGGGTATCATGGTTATCGACAAAGGTAACGCAATTAAGCGGATTATCTTCCACTAACGTTCCTTCAAAGATTGTAGAAAGATCAAAATTACTGCCCTCCATAGAAGCAGTATGCAATTTATAGTGAAGAGGAACATCAAATAAATCGATTGTATAGTCTGTTTGCTGCAAAAATTCCTGACATTCGTTAATATCTGCTTTCCAAAATTCTCCTACGAAATAGAAATCTTCTTTTTCTTCTAATATGGAATGGGCAAATTTTTTAATAAAGGAATGATTAATATGTTTGATTGCATCTAATCGGTAGCCATCACAATTAAGTGTCTTGTAAAGCCATTTTCCCCATGAAATCATTTCATTTTGGACGAGTTCATTATTATAATCGATATTGGCGAACATTAGATAGTCATAATTCCCGAATTCATCATCAACATTTGTATTCCACATTTTATTTTCGCCGATAATCCTAAAGACTCCAGCTTTTTTAGCTTTGTTATCATAATCTGTTCCATTAAAATGCTGAAAGTTCCACTTGAAAGGGGAGTAAGTATCCCCTCTTCCTGGAAAGGTAAATTTCGTCCATGCTTCTATTTCATGTGGTTCAGATATTTCTTCTTCTCTATTTTCAGGATTCACTTCAATAGCCTTAATCGTTTCTTTTTCATCTGCTGCTGCCTTATGATTCATGACAACATCGACATAAACTTGTATGCCAACATTATGACACGCTTCTATTGCATCATGTAATTCCTGTTTTGTGCCATATTTGGTCCGGATGGTACCCTTTTGATCAAATTCTCCTAAATCATAGACATCATAAACGCCATATCCATTGTCATCTTTGGAAGCCGCTTTTGTAACTGGGGGAATCCAGATAGAGTCAATACCTACTTCTTTTAATTTTCCTGCTTGCTCTTTCAAACGATTCCAATGTTGTCCATCAGCAACTAAATGCCATTCAAAAAACTGCATCATTGTTTTATTTTCCATTTATCTATTCTCCTACTCCATAAAATATAGCTTATCTTTTTTAGAATAATTAGTTAAGCTTTCTTATGAAGTAATTCTACCCAGAATGATGGATTTTCAAGCCTATTTATAAATAAGTAGGTTATTGGGGGATATCTAAACAACACTGTTACTTATTGTATGATGGCTTTCCGTATTCATTTTCATCATTTTTAGTAAAAACCTATAAACCAAAAGAGTATTAATAATGGAATTGACCAATGAACGATTTTAAATGATCAGCAGTCTTTGCGAGAGTCTTAGCAGTAGCATGGACTTCTTCAAATGATGCTAGTTGCTCTTCTGTGGATGCAGATAGTTCTTCGGATAATGCTGCGTTTTGTTTACTAAATTCATATAAGGATTCAAATGTTTCGACAAGCGTTTTAATATGCTTATATACTTCTTCAGAAGAAAGTGTTACTTCATCAATAATCGGTGCAGTTTCATTCATACTAGAAGAGATAGCATGAAATTTCTTTTTAACTGAAGAGATGACAGAAAGACCACCATCAACTTGCTTGTGGACAAGTGTCATCATATCTACGGTTGAATGGGTATCTGTCTGTATTTCTTTCACTAAATATTCGATTTCCCCCGCTGATTTTTGGGTTGTCTCTGCCAATTTTCTAATTTCTTCTGCCACTACAGAAAAACCTTTGCCATTTTCTCCTGCTCTAGCTGCTTCAATCGCGGCATTTAATGCTAAAAGATTCGTTTGGTTGGCAATAGTACTTATTAATTGAATAATAGATTCGACTTCCTTGGAACGTTTATGTAATGTTTCTATTTGTTTATCTGATTTTATTACAGAATCAACAATTAATTGCATTTGAGATTCTGCCTGATTAATAGCAACTTCCCCTTCTTTTGCTTTCTCTAAAGTGCTATTGCCCAATTTGGACATATAGAGAGAATTCTCGCGTATTAATCCTGTTTTCTCTGTAATATTTTTTATTTTTTTAGTGCTTGTTTCGACTTCTTGCTTTTGATGCTCGGCACCTGAAGCTATTTCTTGTATGACAGATACTAAATCTTCTACTATCTTTGTCGAAGAAGAGGAGCTCGCGGTAAGGTTATCACTAGATGCAGCAACCTGTGTAATGCTTTTTTCTAAATGTTTGATTAATCGTTTTAAGTTTTCTTGCATTTTCTGGAAGGATATTGTCAAATGCCCAATTTCATCTCTCCTTTTCACTACTAATTCCTGTGTTAAATCTCCTTTTCCAACAAGAGCTGCTTTTTCTTTTATTTGATTTAAAGGCTTAATAATGGACTGTATATTTCTATAAATAAGAATAGAACCTATAATAATAAAACCAATAATTGCAAAGAATGATGCTCTTAGTATTGGAAAGGAAGCATCCGAAACTTCTTCTACATACATAGATCCAGCAATCTTCCAACCAGTTAGATTATTGGTGAGATAGGTTAGCTTTTTCTCTTTATTATCAAGGCTGTAGGAAAAAGCACCTGTTTTTTCTAATTTCATCCTTTCAATATAGTTTTCTGTCCCAACTTCGCCAATTTTTTCTGTTGGATGAGCCATGTAAGCAAATTTATCATCCAATAGAAAAGCATAACCTTCCTTTCCTATTGTGATATTATTCACAAAAATTTGTATGGCACTCAGCTTAATCTTCAAACCGATAACCTTCTTTCGATCTTCGGTTATGCCAGCAATCGTAACGACCATTTCGTTGGTACTAGCAGATATATAGGGATCTGATATATATATATCATCTGGATTCTCCTCTGCTGCAATAAACCATTCACTTGCAGTTGGATCATAATTTTCTGTTACCTTGTCTGCTGGCTGCTGTATATATTGTCCTTGTTTCGTAGCAAAAAATATACTGTCAATATCATCATAGAAATAGTAGTATTTTTCTAGCATATTGATAACAACATCATCTGATACAGACTTATTTGGTTCCCCCCATTCCTTTCGAAGCTTGTTTACTTGCTCAATTTTAGTTGATAATTCGGTTGTAATATTTCCGTTTAGCTGCTGAATCTGTTGGTACGCATTGGCCATCATTTCTTGTTCTAATTGTTTCTTAGAATTGACATAAGAGAATACACCAATAAAAATGGTAGGAATAATTAATAAAATGAAAAAGCTTGCGTATAATCTCTTTTTAACTGTCATGCTGTTCTGTAATATTTTTTTCATATTCTTTTTATAACCCCTTTATGAATAAATATAGGACTTATTCATTATAAATGAAACACTTCAGTCTATTGCAAAAGAGGTAAAATTGTCATAATTACGCCTTAATTGAACAAAAAAAAACCCTTATTTTCTACAGATAGTGATGTAAAAAGATAAGGGGAGTTTCTTCTTCCTTATTGTTTATTTTTAGCAAACTCTTTTTTGATTGCTGCTAATAACTCTTTATTCGTTAAGATTTCTAAACCAGTTAGTGCCATCGATTTTGCACCTAATAACATTGCATCTCTTCCTTGCTCCGACATAGCTGCTTCTCTAAACTCATGTGTATGACATGCATAGGATTCGTTACAAATTTTCACATACGGGTGAATGGCTGGTACTACTTGGCTTACATTTCCCATATCTAGCGATCCAGAACCATCTCTTTGTTCGTGAATTTCAATTTCTTCTACTCCTAAAGAAACTAGTTGCTTAGTAAAGACATCAGATAACGTTTTATTTGTAATCATGTCATCATAGGAAAATTCATAAAAGCTAGATTTCACGGTAGCACCTGTTTGGAGTGCTGCTCCTTCAGCGCATTTTTTCACTTTTTCAACTAATATATTTACATCTTCTCTTTTTCCTGCTCTTACATAGAATTGAGCCACTGCATAATCAGGGACGATATTTGCAGCTTTTCCACCCTCTGTGATTACACCGTGAATTCGTGCATCTGGTTTTATGTGCTGTCTTAATGCATTAATACTATTAAAAGTATGTAATACTGCATCTAGTGCATTAATTCCTAGATGCGGACTTGCAGCAGCGTGGGCAGATTTTCCAAAGAACTCAAATTGAATGGCATCCATTGCAAGCGAGTCGCCACTCTTCATATAGTTATCTAAAGGATGAACCATCATAGCTACATCCAATTCTTCAAAAATACCGGCTTCAGCCATAGTCACTTTTCCGCCTTTTGTTTCTTCAGCAGGTGTACCATAAACAATAACCTTTCCCCCTGTTTCTTCTAAAACCTTACTAAGACCAATTCCTGCTGCAATCCCCATTACAGCTATTAAATTATGTCCACAAGCGTGACCTAATTCTGGCAATGCGTCGTATTCTGCCATATAACCGATAGTGGGTCCTTCTTTTCCGCTATCGTATGTGGCTTTAAATGCAGTAGGTAAATCGCATATCCCAATTTCGACATGGAAGTCATGCTCTTTTAATGTATCTGTCAATATTTTGCAAGCTTTAAATTCTTCATGTCCTAGTTCAGGATTGTCGCCGATATATATACTTATATCTTTAAATTTAGCTTCATTTTCGTTCATTGCATCTATGATGATTTGTTTCATTATTTTCGCACCTTTCTCTCTTTTATACATTACTAGTTTACCAATTTTCTATAAAAAAGCTAGTAAAAAATGCGTAAAAATAATAATCAGAGTATATTTATGCATAAAAATAGAGTTTTTTTTTCGCCGCTAATGACGATAAAAAAACTGGCTAATCTCTTGATTAAAGAGTTTTAGCCAGTCTACATTCACTTAATATTTTTCCCATAAAATATTTCATTCATTTCTTGCGTTAGCTTTTCTGTAATAAAAATGCGATCTTCTAGTTTAAGTTCCTCTTCTTTATAGCCAAATAAATAATTATTTAAATCAAATTGTTTTAGCTTACATTTTGTATGAAAGATATTCTCTTGATATATATTGACATCAATCATATCAAATTGTGCTTTAACATCATCAGGTATATAGTTTTGGATGGAATTTATGTCATGGTCGATAAATAATTTATGGCCATGAATATCGCGGGTAAACCCTCTAACACGGTAATCCATAATCATAATATCTGTATCGAAAGAGTAGATTAAATAATTTAATGCCTTTAAGGGAGAGATTTCTCCACAAGTAGAGACATCGATATCGGCGCGAAAGGTACTGATTCCTTCATCTGGATGATATTCAGGATATGTATGAACCGTAATATGACTTTTGTCGAGATGCATCACAACAGAGCCTGGAAATCCTCCTGGTAGTGGTCCTGGCGATTCTTCAAATACTTCCTTTGGTGCTTCAGATACTGGTCCTTCTGAGACGAGTAATGTAACGCTTGCCCCTTGTGGTTCATAATCTTGCTTGGCTACATTCAACACATGGGCTCCAATGATATCTGAAACATTTTTTAATATCTTCGTTAAACGATCTGCATTATATTGTTCGTCAATATATTGTAAATAGGCTTCACGTTCACTCCTAGTCCGTGTATAGCATATATCATACATATTAAAGCTTAAAGACTTTGTTAAATTATTAAATCCATGTAGCTCTATGCGCTGCTGAGGTGTTAAACTCATGTTTATCCCCCTTTTTCTAACATGTAAGTAATAGTTATGTTACCCGAACAGATGGTAGATTAACCAAAAAATCGCTAATCTCTTGTATTCCTTTCTATCGGAAATAACAAAAGATTAGCGATTTAATTTTCCTTTAAAACATACTTAATTCATATTTGCTTGCAAGTATTTCTAATAGTTTTAATCCGGCAACACTATTTCCTTTGTCATCGAGGGCAGGTCCGGAAATGCCAATTCCAAAGCGATTTGGTACCGCACCTAATATCCCGCCGGCTACCCCACTTTTTGCAGGAATTCCAACCCGTACGGCAAATTCTCCAGAAGCATTATACATTCCGCATGTTACCATGAAAGTTTTGCAAATGCGTGCAACATGTGCAGGCATTAATTGCTTATTTGTAATTGGTTCCTTGCCATTTAAAGCAAAGACAATCCCAATTCTTGCTAAATCTAAGCAATTCACTTCTATAGAGCATTGTTTTGTATATAAGTCCAATAATTCTTCTACATCTTCATTAATAATGCCATGTTGTTTCATAAAAAAACATAGTGCTCTATTTAAATGAGATGTTTCAAATTCTGATTTTGCAACCTCAGCTGAATAGCTAATTTCCTCATTTCCAGATAGCCTTTTTACAAAATCAATTATTTTTCGAAACCGCTCTTCAACCGAATTCCCCTTAATCATATGAGTAACTGCCAGTGCACCAGCATTTATCATTGGGTTTAATGGTTTAGATGGATTGCTCATTTCTAGTTTAACGATGGAATTAAACGGATCACCCGTAGGCTCATATCCTACTTTGCTAAAAACGTATTCTTCCCCTGATTCCATTAAAGCTAGAGCTAATGTAATTACTTTAGAGATACTTTGTAACGTGATTTTTTCTTGAATACATCCAGCAGAATAACAAGTACCATCAGGATGATAGATTGCCACAGATAAATCATCTGGATTTGCTTTACTTAGAGCGGGGATATAATCGGCTACTTTCCCTTCTCTTGTATACTGCTTTGCTTCCAAAAGAATGCTTTCTAATTCTTCATTTGATTGACAAGGCAATTTGATCACCAACTTTGCAAAAGATTTTTTAAGCTTCTTTGATCAACTTAAATAAGTTTATCTTAATTTAAGTATAACGTTAGAAGCGCAAGAAGAAAAATAGTGCTTATTTCATAACTACTAAAGATATAATTTCTCCAGTTCATCTGAAGTCAATGGTTTACTATAGTAATAACCTTGGACAATTTCGCATTCATGCTTCTGAAGAAAGTCCACTTGTTCTTTTGTTTCAACACCCTCTGCGATGACGATAAAATTCATATTATGCCCCATATCAATAATTACTTTTGCTAACGATCCCTTATGCTTTGGATGACTGATATCATCGATAAAGCTTTTATCGATTTTAATTGTATCAATCGGTAGTGATCTCAAATAACTTAATGACGAATAGCCTTTTCCAAAATCATCAATGGATATTTGAAAGCCAAGTCGTTTTATACTATTTAGTTCAATTGTTGCTTTTTCTATATTCTGCATGATACTTTCTGTTATTTCTAACTCTATTTTCGCTGTGTTTATTTGAAGTCTTTTCACCTCTTTTTGAAGAAAAGGAAAGAAGTCGCTGTATTGAAATTGGCGTGCAGAAATATTGATTGCGAGCTTTATATCTTTTTTGCCCGCTAGATCCCATTTTTTCTTTTGCATAAATGCATGTGTCAATACCCATTCCCCTATAGATAGCATTAAATTCGTTTCTTCTGCAATGGGAATAAATTCATCGGGAGATAAATAGCCATATGCAGGGTGTTTCCAGCGTAAAAGTGCTTCCACTCCATATATGTTTCCTGTAGTATTATTTATTTGTGGCTGATAATATAGTTCTAATTCATTATTAGCAATTGCCTTTTGAAGAGCCATCTCCAATTCCATTTTTCTTGCCCCTTTTTCTGCATTAGAGGAAGAGTAAAATTGATAATTGTTTTTTCCATAATCTTTGGCAACATACATAGCTGCATCCGCATTTTTTATTAATGATTCTTGTTCTTTGCCATCCTCAGGAAACATGCTGATGCCAATGCTAGGTGTTACGAAGAATTCATCTTGCTTCACAATAAATGGAACAGAAAATTGACTAATGATTTTTTTTGCTACTTCCGATGTCTCCCATTTTGTTTTATTCTCTAATAAGATTAAAAATTCATCTCCACCTAAACGTGCTACAAAATCATTCTCTTTTATAGCAGATTTTAACCTATGGGCTACTTTTTTTAATATAATATCACCAGTACCATGCCCTTTTGTGTCATTAATCCGTTTAAATTGATCCAAATCTAGAAATAATACAGACATTGTTTGAACTTCATCACAGTTTAATAAGCGGTCGTTTAAAAAGCTTATACAACTATTTCGATTTGGTAATTCTGTTAATACATCGGTGAATGCCAATTGTTTTATTTTTAATTCTGTTTGCTTTCGTGACGTAATATCTCTTCCTAGTATTAATACAGCATCCTGTCCTCCGAACAGGATGCGCATACAATGGATTTCTAGTAATAGCTTTTCCCCATTTCCTTTCATGAAATCAATTTCCATTTCGATCACTTGTCTCTTTTGTTCTATTCCTTTATTAAATTCTTGAACGATATAGTGAAAAGTCTCTTCTGGAAAAAGATCATTAACAGAAAGACCGACTAATGGGCTGTGGTCACTTTCAAATATTTTTATACCGGCTTTATTTATATAATGTAATTTATAGTCCATAACTACCGCGATGATATCTGGAGACATATCGACTAGCTTCGTAAATTTATCTTCATTTTCTTTATTATCGGTTATATCTATCAATACACTAGTAAATTCCTTCATTTCTCCAGTAGCTTTTTCAAAAACGGCAATCCCTCTATCTTTAATCCAACGAATTTTTCCATTTGGTTTAATGATCCGGTAATTGCTAACAACGACATCCTGTTTCGTAAGAAGCTCTGCTCGCTCCTCTAAAACTTTTTTATCATCGGGATGAATGACTTCTTTCCATAGATTATGGTTTTTGTAAAAATCCTCAACGGAATATCCGTAAATGGTTTCAATTCCAGCAGTAATCATTAATGTATTGGTTTTTAAATCATGAAACCAAATGGCAATATCTAATGTTTCGAAAATCGATTGCAATTTTTTATTGGTTTGTGCATATTCTCCTAGAACATAGGTGATTTTTTTTATTAATTGATAAAAAACATAAAGTAACCCAGCAGTAATGATAAGTTGTAACAGAATAAAAATGACTCTATTGATACTTGTAACAAAGACATTAAGTATCACAGAGAATAAAACAAAAACGCCAATTGCGATAATCCATTTTAATTCACTGTGTTTATAATCCATATAAGAACTCCTTACTCTTGTCATAGATGCTAATCATGTGATATGTACCGAAATAAGTATTTTGGCAAAACATTATATTGATACCCGATATTCAGTGATTAAAACCTCATTAATACCTTTGTCCTTGCATGTACAATTAGAATACACTTATTATAATTTGTTTATAAGTTGAAAAATTCTTTTCCGAAGGATTTTTTTTTGATGGTAGTGAATGTGGAATTTAATTGTAATAATAACGAAGAAAGGTTATAAAGTAAGAACATATACATACATCCTACTTTATAACCCATTGCATAATGAAATTTAATGAAGGTTCGGAGTTTCTACTTGTACACGCGGAGTATTCCAAGTGTCAAACCATTTCTTTGTTGCTGTTATAATGATAATAATGCCTAAGATTAGCATAATAATGGAAAGCACTGCATTTAACACATTATAGCCAACTGCCTCTGGGTTTAAATAAACATTTTTCACCATCCAATATCCTGCGTAATTTACTGTTACAAATAAATAAGCCATCGGGATAAGGCAAGTGAGCATATATCTTCTTTTATCAGCCATTTTTAAAATCACGGTTGCGCCAATAATAAGTCCGATTGTTGCCATTAGCTGATTGGATACCCCAAATAGTGCCCAGACAGAGCTGATATCACCTGAGAATAATAGATATCCCCACATCACACATGCTAGCGCACTGGCAAAAATGGAGCCAGGCAACCAATCGACCCTCTTTAGTGGTTTGTAAAACTCGCCTAAAAAGTCTTGAATCAAATAACGTGCCGTTCTTGTACCAGCGTCGATTGCAGTCAAAATAAATACTGCTTCAAACATGATTACAAACTGAAAGAAATAAGAAGCAAGATGAGAAAACCAAGAGATTTCCGTGAATATATAGGACATTCCAACAGCCAATGTAACAGCTCCACCAGTTCGGCCTTCTAAATCAATCCCGATTTCACGACTTAACTCTGGTAAATTTGATACACTCATTCCTAGTGTCTGAAATACCTCTGGAGTTGAATTTATCGCGAAGTAATCTCCAGGATGTAAAGCGGTTGCAGCAATCAGTGCCATAATTCCAACTAAACACTCAACAAGCATGGCTCCAAAACCTACGACTTTAATATCGCTCCATTTATCGAGCATTTTTGGGGTAGTTCCAGATCCGACAAATGCATGGAAGCCAGAAATAGCGCCACAGGCAATGGTAATCGAAATAAACGGCCATACTGGTCCTGCAATTACTGGTCCCCCTCCGTGTACGAATTCCGTAAACGCTGGAAATTCAATGGCGGGATTAATAATAAAAACACCAATGATAAGGGCAATAAACACACCTATTTTCATAAAGCTACTTAAATAGTCTCTAGGTGCCAAGAGTAGCCACACAGGAAGTGCCGCTGCAAAAAATGCATAGATTGGAAGAATGATCGCAAGTGTTTTTGTATCAAGGGTTAGCCAATCTCCAACTACTGTTTCTTGAATCATTGGGCCAACAAACACACCAATCATTAATAGAATAAATCCAATTGTTGTACATAATTTCAGATTTCCTGTCTTTTTATAAAATATTCCTACGCCCATTGCAATAGGAATAGTAATCCCCACAGAGAATGTGCCCCATGGATTTCTTTCCAGAGCGTGTAATACTACCATGGATAGACCAGCCATAGTGATGGTAATAATAAACAGCATAGCAAGCCCTGTGCAAAAACCAGCAACAGGTCCGAGTTCTTCCTTTGCTACCTCGGATAAAGATTTTCCTTTTTTTCTCATACTAGCAAATAGCACAACTGCATCATGGACAGCACCACCGATTACAGCGCCTATCAATAACCATATTAGCCCAGGTAAATAGCCGAATTGTGCAGCAAGAATAGGTCCTACGAGCGGTCCTGCTGCAGCAATAGCTGCGAAATGATGACCAAATGTGACCCACTTATTTGTAGGTACGTAGTCTTTTCCATCATTTAATTCATGAGCGGGAGTTTTTTCTTTATCGTTTAGCTTTAATACCTTTACAGTCATAAAGGTACCATATAAACGATAAGCAATCATCAAGATACACGCAGATGCTATTACAATTGTAACCGCATTCATATTTATCTACCTCCTTTAATGCTATTATTATAAAAAATGAAAAAGGAAGATAAGTCATTTTCATGACAGAATGCGGGGATTTATATATGAGATGCAAAAA
Source organism: Niallia sp. Marseille-Q9988 (assembly GCF_976954375.1). Classification (NCBI taxonomy): domain Bacteria; kingdom Bacillati; phylum Bacillota; class Bacilli; order Caryophanales; family Bacillaceae; genus Niallia; species Niallia sp. Marseille-Q9988. The sequence goes on from NZ_CDRJSZ010000009.1 coordinate 195,095, forward strand.
ATAACAGATAAAATACAATGATTTTATCTGTTAGGTTCGACTAAAAAATCATCTTTGTTAAAAACCGAATAACTGCTTAATCTCTTTCGTATAATTTCTACTCAATGGCACCTTTTCCCCATTATTCATACATAATAAATAAGTAGAGTTAAACCATGGTTCTATTTCACAAATTCGTTCTTTATTTATTAAATAAGACCGATGGACTCTCATAATTGGACTGTTTATTAGCTTTTGTTCTAATTGACTTAAGGTAAATGTAACGATCATTTCCTCTTCATCGGTAACAAGTAATGTTTTTCCATTTTGTGCACTAATATAAACAATACAATCTACATCGATGATTTTAATTTTTTCGTTTGTTGAAATCGCGAGCTTATTTTTATGTATCGGAGAGTTAGTAAGTTTATTTCCTTGCCCTTCATTCCTCTTTCTTTCTCTTTTATTTACTAGTTTTATAATCGTTTGATTAATTCGCTCTTCTTCAAATGGTTTTAGAAGATAATCAAGTGCATTGACATTAAACGCCTGCAAAGCATATTCGTCATAAGCGGTAGCAAAAACAATTTCAGGGGCATTTCCATTTTCCTTAAGGTTTAAACGTTCGGCTAAGTTCATCCCGTTCTCTTCCCCAAGCTCAATATCTAAAAATATTACATCGATTTCAAGATTGTCAATATACTCTAAGGCAGTTTCAAGGCAATCGCATTCCCCTACTATCTCCATCTTATTACTTCTTTTTAACAGATAGCTTAGTTCATCTCTAGCCAATGGTTCATCTTCTATAATTAATGCTTTAATCATCTGCTCCCCTCCAGATTGCTGGCTCGTTAAATGGTATTTTGATCATTACCTTTGTTCCTCTATTCCACTCACTTTCAATGTTGAACATCCCTTTTTCTCCATAAATTTTTTTCATTCTCTCTTGTATATTCCAAAGCGCGGTTCCTGTGCCAGTGCTAGATGTTATTGTTTTTTGCCCAATCATATAAAGCGTATCCTCACACATCCCTTTACCATCATCTTCTGCAATCAGCACCATTCTATCCTTTTCTTTATGAGCAGATATCGTAATATTTCCAACATTTCCTTTTGAAAAAGCGTGGCGTATCGAATTTTCAACTAAAGGCTGAAGGGTAAAAGGGGGAATTAGTACCTTCTTTAATTCAGGATCAACTGACTCTTTCAAGATGAACTTATCTGGAAACCGTGCTTCTTCTAATGCTAAAAAAGCATGCACATGTTCTAATTCCTGTGTTAAGGGAATTAACATATTTTTGGAACCTTGTATATTACTGCGAAAATAAATACTCAATTTTCGAATCATTTCCCGAGCTTTCTCTCCATCTGTGCGAATTAGTGCTGATATAGTATTCATGCTGTTAAAAAGAAAATGGGGATGAACCTGTGATTGCAATGCTTTAATCTCCGCATCTTTTAGTAGCCTTTGCTGAAGCTCTGCCTCTGCTAATTCCAGCTGTAAAGAAAATAATTTACTTAAGCCTTCCGCCATTGTGTATTCTACTAATTGAATGTTTTTGGGATTAGCAAAATAAAGCTTCAATGAACCAACTATTTTATTATTCGCTTTTAAGGGTAATAAAATAGCAGCATAGAGAGGGCAATCTTGATTGTTGCATTGAATTTCGTCTTTATTTTTGGCTACTAATATATTACCTTCTCTTAACACTTTTTCTGTAAGTTTTGTAGAGGTTTTATCAAGGGGAATGTGATGATCCCTTCCTAGACCCTCATGTGCTAATACAATCGATCTATTTGTAATGGATACTGCATCTGCGTTTGTTGCTTTAAGCATAATTTTAGCAACCTGTTTACTTGATTCAGGATTTAGGCCTTGCCTAAAGTACGCTAGTGTAGATTGTGCAATATTTAAAGCGATATTGGTTTGGGCTGCTTTCGTTTTTTCCTCTTCTAAAAGAATATTTTGTATGATATAAATGAAAATTAACATCCCAAATCCATTGATGACAATCATCGGAAAAGCAATGATTTTGACTAGTTCGAGTGCAAGAGCTAATGGTGATGCGAATAAAAGGATGAATGCCATTTGAATTATTTCCATCGCTATGCCGATAATAACAGCCTTGCTGGCTGAGTCTTGCTGGATAGAATACTTCCTGCCGAGGAAACCGGTAACTATCCCTGCCATGATCGTTGATAATCCACAGGCTAGCGCGGTAAATCCGCCTAGTGTTAAGCGGTGAAGACCGGCTATTAATCCCACTCCAAGACCTACTAAAGGACCTCCAATCATGCCACCAATCGCAACACCCATAATGCGCGTATTTGCAATCGCGCTTGATACATCTAGTTCATGCTGCCATGTATGTGTACTTATGCTTCCTTTTAAAATTTCTACCCCGGTATAGTTGCTAATAATCCCGAACAAGCCAAAGAAAAGAATTAAATAGAGCTTATCCTGCCATTGTGATTCCTTATGGATAATCGAACGGAAAATCTTGATTCTTGATAATAAGAAGGCAAAGATAACTAAAATACCGACTCTTTCAATCATTAGTGGAAGTAACTGTAACAATGAATGCCCCACCCTCCTATTTTACTCCCCATCATTATAGTAAATTACAAGAATTATAGAAAGCCTTTTCAAAAGTTTGTGGCTAAATGCCTATTTTGTGCTTCGATTTCATTATATGATATGATTACTTAATAGGACGTGAAAGGTTGGTTATAATGAATGGCAGGGAAAAAATATTATGTTGTATGGAATGGAAGAAAACCTGGGATTTATCGTACGTGGGCTGAATGCGAAAAACAGACAAAAGGATTTAAAGGAGCAGCTTTTAAATCTTACCAATCACTTGAGGAAGCAGAAAAAGCCTTTAATCAAGGAGGGAGTTTTGGTCAAAAAGCGGCGAAAGGCTCTTCCTCTAAAAAACAGGCTAACACTTCCTTAGAAGCAATTGATGAAAATAGCATATCTGTAGATGCAGCTTGTAGCGGTAATCCTGGGTTGATGGAATATCGTGGAGTCCATACGAAAACGGGAGAAGTTCTCTTCCACTATGGGCCAGTATTTGGAACAAATAATATTGGTGAGTTTTTAGGAATCGTACATGCGCTAAGTCTTTTGCAAAAACAAGAAAAAAATACGACCATCTACAGCGACAGTATGACCGCTCTTTCTTGGGTTCGAAATAAAAAAGCAAACACTACCTTAGTGCGAGACAAGCGAACAGAAGAATTATGGCAATTAATCGAACGTGCAGAAAAGTGGTTGAAGGAAAACAACTATTCCAATAAGATTTTAAAATGGGATACGAATAAATATGGAGAGATTAAGGCTGATTTTGGACGAAAATAACTTCACGATTATGTAAATAACAAATCTATTAATCGATAATAGAAACTATACGCATCTAGGTATATAAAGAAAAAGAACTTGGAGATTATGCTAAGCTCTTTTTCTTTTTGTGGGTAAAATTTTTCCAATTAATTTAATTGTCTATATAAATAAGTTAAGCTAAGTTAATTTAGAAGAGACTAGAAACAAATATTTAGTATTTTTTTACTAATTATTCGCATGAATCTGATAGTATAATAGAATAAGCTTTATAAATGATTGTAATACATAGGAGTGAATGTCTTTGTCAAAGAAAGTTTATTTTAACCATGATGCAGGAATTGATGATTTAGTTTCCCTTTTCCTTCTACTACAAATGGATGAAGTGGAATTAATTGGTGTCTCCGTCATTCCGGCAGATGGCTATTTAGAGCCTGGTATTAGTGCAAGTAGAAAGATTATTGATCGATTTGGTAATGGAGCAATTGAAGTTGCTAGATCCAATTCTCGTGGAGTGAATCCTTTTCCAAAAGAATGGAGAATGCATACTTTTTATGTAGATGCACTGCCGATTTTAAATGAAAGTGGCGTAGTAACTGCACCTGAAAGCGCTCTTCCTGCACATGAACATTTAATTAAAGCTGTCAGAGAAAATCCGGATAAAACGACGCTTTTATTTACTGGCCCGTTAACAGATTTGGCAAGAGCATTAGAAATTGCCCCAGATATTCAAGAAAAAATTGAAAAATTAGTTTGGATGGGGGGAACATTCTTAGAGGTCGGCAATGTGCAAGAGCCGGAGCATGATGGAACTGCGGAATGGAATGCTTTCTGGGATCCGTGGGCAGTATCAACAGTATGGGCTAGCGATTTAACGATTGAAATGGTGGCATTAGAAAGTACAAATCAAGTGCCACTAACTCTTTCCGTACGAAATAATTGGGCATCATTAAGAAGATTTTCAGGCGTCGATTTCATTGGGCAATGTTATGCTGCTTGTCCCCCTCTTGTGCATGTGGAGACAAACTCTACCTATTATTTATGGGATGTTTTAACCACTGCAACGATTGGAAAAAAAGAATTGGTTAAAATGAAAGAAGTGAAATCCATTGCTTTAACAGAAGCTCCTTCCCAAGGTAGAACCTTACTAAGTGAAGAAGGTCGTCCTGTTTCTGTTGTATATGATGCAAATCGGGATGCGTTTTTCGAATACATTACAGGTTTAGCAAAGCTTGCGAAAAACGATTAATGAAAAAGGACCAATTTCCCTTCCATTATGTTAATAGGAGGGAAATTGGTCTTTTCTATATAACCATATCTACCTCAATGGCTGTAAAGGTGTTTCTTCCTTTTTCTTTTGATTCATATAGTCCTTCATCCGCTTTTAAAACTAATAAGGAAGGAGAAAGTTCTTCTTTGGGAATGATTGTTGCAATTCCAATACTTGCAGTAAGGTATGGACCAACTTTCGAGAAGTTATGCTCTATTTGCTTTGCAGCGAGTTTGCTCTTTCATTCATTTGCTACTTTGACTGCTTGAGAAGAGTCTTTATTTATAATTAGTTGAGTACTTTAACTCCTTGTTGTTGCTTTAAAATAAAGTTTAATCAAAAATACCTCCCAAGCCAGCGTTTTACGATAAATAAAAGAATCAATTTTGAAAAAAGATTGATCAAAATTGATTCTTATCCAACAGATTTAAGTTTCGGTTTTATAAAAAAGTTTGATCATTTTCTATGTATTTCTCCACAATCACGCCCTTTTCTAGAACAATTATATAACCTAAAATTCTTCATTTTTAATTTTGCTCTTGGAGATCCCCCAAAAAAAGAGTCCATAGAATAGACTCTTAAAATCGAGAATTAATTTTCCTGTAACTCTTTCACTTTTCTGTAAAATCTTATCTTTTTGTCTCCTGTCGGAGTCAATGATTCTCATTATGAGAATCAAAAAGCATTAGATATGCAAAAAACTCAGATGTTTCTTGATTAACATGAGGTGTGTCGATTCCACGTTCAATAATCATATCAACTTTTAGTTCTTCGCAATTGGAGGTTATTGCATTTAACTGGGATTCAATAATGACAAGTATTCTTTCATTATCAGATGTAATCCCCATATGATTGTAGTAATGATCACTTTTTTCATTTCTTACTACTTCATACGAAATGAAATTTAAGTTATCCAAGTTAGATTTTATAGGGTCGTTTTTGTGTACATTAATATAGTTAAGCATTGTCATTTTTAAGAAAATAGCTTCGGATTCTGATAATTCTGTTTCGACAATATCTAATTTTTTTTGAAATGCGGAGATAACGTCATTAACTGATTGTAACGGTCGAATCTCATGGGAATATTGCTGCTTCAAATATGCTTTGTACTCAACATGGTCCACGTAATCACCTCATTAATATAAGAAATGAAAGATGCTCTAGAGAACATTTCGATTCTATTTCAAAATTATCATTAAATTTATACAAGCCATTATTACTCCTGCCATATATAGACGGAAGAAATACAACTTTATATTCGAGGTGTGCTGGATTCCTATAAAGACACAATAAATATTGGTATAGATATTCTCCCTATCCACCTTAAGTATTCAGGAGTGTTCGGAAAAAATTCTCCATAATGATCTATTATCATAGCTATTAAGGCTATGATTTTCAATATAGTCGTAGACATCCGTAAACATCCTTTTATAATGCTATTGTACAAATCCACTAAAGCTACTTGGTGCGTCAAATTCTAAAAAGTATTTATCGTTTGCTACTGCAGGGTATAAAAAAGCAACTAATGTATTACCTGATTTCACAGTCCAAGAATTTACATTGCCCCATTTGTTGTACCTTACTAATTGCACCTTTAATGTACTACTATGGTGGTTTTTCACTTCAATTCTATATTCCTAATCAGGCTTTATAAGATTAATAGTTATTCCTATATTTTGAATGAATAATATAATATACAGATAGAGTATAATATGAGGTAAAATATGTCAATTATCATTATTAATATTCTGAATAAAATGTCAATTAATACTCATATCCCTGTGTGATATTCTTCAAACTATAGTATAAATATGGCACTTATCTAAATAATTGGAAGGGAGAAATGAAATACTTAGAGATAGACTTTCCTCTTAAAGTCAAATAGGAAAAAGACGATATTTCTAATCCTTTTTACAAAAAGAATCAAAAATATCGTCTAGAGTGACAAATCAATATTCTGCCAATGTCTCAATAATACGATCTTCTATTTCTTTTCCTTTTTCTTCATCCACGAGATGATTTAGTAAGATGGAAAAGATGTATTTTTTTCCGTTTGTACTTTCCATATATCCAGATATTGTGCTGACAGAGGTGAGTGTTCCTGTTTTTGCTATAACCTTCCCTTTGGTGTTTTCTCCGTTTAATCTATTTCTAAGCGTACCTCCTACCAATCGTTCCTCCATACCTGAAACAGGTAATGCTTGACTGAATGTTGCAAACCAAGGTTCTGCTTGAACTTCGTATAAAAATAGACTCAAATCATTAGCCGAAATATAGTCTATAGGAGATATACCAGATCCATCGCGAATAAGCATCTTGTTTGGGTCCAGTTGAAAAGCAATTAATTCCTCTTTTAAAACCGCTAATCCTTTTTCAAAATTTCCTTCTCCTTTCTTAACAACCCCCATTTCTTTGATTAATGTTTCTGCAATCGTATTATTACTCAATTTCATAAAAGGAATGAGTAATTCAGAGAGAGGAATCGAAGCATGCGTGGTAATAAGGGAGGCTATTTGTGGAGTTTTTCCTTTTTGGACTGCCCCATTCCATTGTATTCCTTCTTTCTTTAATGCTTGCTGGAATACGTCTAATGTATACTTCGTAGGATTATCTACTGAAACCCACTCTTTTTTTAGAGAAGTAGTAATAGGTAGTCTCCCAGTAACAGTGACCACTTTACTATTATGTTTTCTCTCCACTTTCAAGCTAGTCTCAGACTCTTTATCCCCTGTTTTCACCATATTTTTTATTTTTATTTCCGATGTTCTAGGAATACTGTTGATTACGACAGGCTCGCCAATATTTTTTCCAGGCTTTATTTCCAGTAATACGGTCCCAGCGTCATATTCTTTATTTGGTGATAAGGTTAAAGCAGAAATCGGCGCTCCATAATAGGTTGATTCATCACTCCATGCTAAATCAACGGAATATGGCGTGTCATCATACCAAGAATCATCACCAATGATGTTACCATCAATGTAACGGATTCCTTTTTGCTTCAGTTCTTTTGCCATTTTTTCTAAATCAGTTGCTAGTAGACTCGTATCTCCATTCCCCTTTATGTACAAATTTCCTTTCAAATGCCCATTTACCACTCTACCATCTCCATAGATTTCCGTAATAAATTGATAGTCCTCCCCCAATACTTTTAAGGCAACGGCGGATGTCAATAACTTCATATTGGAGGCTGGTGTTAATCGTAAATCACTCATATGTTCATAAAGGATGTTGCCAGATTCTTGATCGCGTATGCTAATTCCTGCAAGACTTCCTTTCAGATCAGGTTCTGATTGTAAGAGAGATTCAAGTGCAGTGGATATCGTTGCTTTTTTATGTGTTTCTGCTGCTAAAGCCATTGGAGAAAAAGCATTTGGTGTGCTGCCAGATAGGAAAATGGAGAATATCAAAATTTGTAATATTCCCTTTTTCAAAAAAGCCATTTTCTCACTCCTTATTATATGATGCTTTCCACCATGGATAAGTTGGGTGTTAAGTGGACTAAAGGAATAGTCTGTCCAGTTTTTTGAAAATTACTCCTAATATATGCGGAAAAATAGTTAAAACTGACATCCTGGACAATAAAAACTTTTTTTAGAAGAGATTTTAATTTTCTTTATTTTATTCTGGCAGCGTGGACATGCTTCTCCTTCTCTATCATATACTTTGCAAATATCATTGTAGCTCCCTGTTTTAGTATCACCTAAATAGAGTGGATGTTCCATATATCCCCCTATATTGGTTGCTAGTGTCAGTGTGTTCTTTATGGAGCGAAAAAGATTTTTCATTTCAGGCTCCTTTAAGTCTTCTAGTTTTCTTGTTGGCAAAAGCTGTGCCTCATAACAAATTTCATCTGAATAACAATTGCCAATCCCAGCAATAAAATGTTGATCAACTAATTTAAGCTTTAAATTTCCTCTCTTCGTGTTTATAGTTCTTATAAAGAGCTCCTCCGTAAATGTAGAATTAAATGGCTCAGGTCCAAGCTCTTTCAGTTTTTCTTTACATTCTTCTAGGGTAAGCAAATGAAGATACCCTAAGCGTAATCCGATAAAATATAGATGTTTTTCTCCAAATGAAAATTGGATTTGAATCGTTCGTTTGGGCTTCTCTTCTTCTTTTCCGTAAAACATCCATCCACCAAGCATTAAATGAAGCAACAAGATTTTTTGATTGGATAAATGAAAAAGTAAATGTTTTGCACGTCTTTCGATTCGAATGATGGATGCATTTTGCATTTGATTTAAGAAGGCAGGAATCGGAATATTTATTGATTTTTCACGATTTATGGCAATAGCAGTAATCGGGCGGTTGACAATCAATTCACTTAATAGGATTTTGTAGTTTTCCATTTCTGGTAATTCAGGCATAGTATCCTCTCCTTTATCGCTTCCTTCTTATTTTTTCCAGATGAATGGAAAATATTATAAAAAAAGCCATAGTCAAGAATTGCAGATTTACAACGTTAAGGGAATTCTCATATTAAAGCCCAATTTCTCAACATTTATATTTGAGAAATTGGGCTTTTGTAATCGTCAGTTAACTTTGAACACTTTTTGTTGCATTGAAGTTAACACTTTGCTGGAAATTAGAACGTGTACATTGTCACTTTACATACAGCCTCTGCGGATAAGTTGATGAGCCATGAAGCCGGATGCACCAAGATATCTGGCTCAGCCAAATTAGGCTCTCCTGCTCTTCTCTCTAAATAAAGTTCTCGTCATTACTGGAAAATAGTGTTCAGTCTTATTCAGCATTTTTGGTAAGAAAGTGTTCATTTCTACTTGGTGGTTACAGATTTTTTTCGTTGCTTCGTTAAAGCCTGGTCTTAATTATTCAATTTCCTAAAATCATCACTATAATTGGGTGGAGTAAAAATAAAATTATGTCCTTCGCTTAACATTTTTAATCACTACTTTACAATGGGGAATACTTGACATGCTGACCATACTGTAACTTAAATCCTGATCGGCTACTTCATAATCCACTCGATCCACAAGAATTAAGACGCACTTTCATAACTTCAATCGTTACCCATTCTCCTCTACTTTCAATAGGTCCATTTAATGATTGGCTGCCATCAGCATCTTCACCCTTTATTTTAATATGCTTCTATAATATAAAGAGCATCTATCAGAGTTGGAGGCAGAGATAGTTGCTCTTTGTATTGAAGAATATAAGATTATCAATCTAATCTATCCCTGGTATCGGTGAAAAATCGCTGAAACGATTATTTCAGAAATTGGAGAGATAGATTGGTTTAACCAATCAAAAATTTGTCCCATTAGCTGGAGTGGATCCTGAGGTGTTTGAATCCGGTAAATTTTAATCTACTATGGTTCGTATTACAAAACGTGGATCAAGTAGGTTGCAGCCCTCCTTATATATGGCTGTATTCGTTATTGTCGTAAACAGAAAACAACTGATGAAATTATCCCTAGAAACAAAAAATTAAGAGCGTTATTCACCAGCAAATCAAAGACCAAATAAAAGATGCTATTTTCAAAGGAGAGATTGGTGAGGGTGATCCTCTCCCATCTATTCGAAATTTTGCCCATGACTTGAAGGTAAGTGTTCTTACTATTCGTCGCGTTTACGATGAATTAGAAGAAGAAAGGTTTATTACAAGTCAAGTGGGAATTGGTACTTTTGTCTCTACCGGCAATCTTGAGCTGATTCGAGACTCTAAACGTCATCTTGTTGAGCAAGTAATGCTTGAGTTAATTCAAACCGCAAAGACATTGAGAATTACTAAAGAAGAGTTAAATGAAATGATGAATATTCTATATGAGGAGGATGGACAGTGAGTAGCATTTTAGAAGTAACAGGGCTAAATAAATCTTATGGAGATTTTTCTCTTTCTGATGTTAGTTTTACTTTAGAGGAGGATTGCATTACAGGGTTTATTGGTATCAATGGAGCAGGGAAAACAACTACAATACGGACAATACTTGGACTTGTAACAAGAGCATCAGGTACTATTAAATTCTTTGGAAAGGATATGAACAAATATGAACAGGAATTAAAGGATCGTATTGGGATTGTTTTGGATGATGGAGGCTTTTATGATGAATTGTCAATGGCAGAAATGACAAGCATTATATCCCCTGCATATTCAAGATGGAGTGAACAAGATTACAAAACCTTTATGGAACGCTTTTCCTTAAACCCACGCCAAAAGATTGCCACCTTATCAAAGGGGATGCGTATGAAATATTCATTGACTTTAGCACTTTCCCATCAGGCGGACTTACTGATAATGGATGAACCTACAAGTGGATTAGACCCCTTAATCCGAAGTCAGCTTATGGAAATCTTGAAAGATTATATGAAACAAGGAGGTAAAGGGGTTTTCTTTTCGACGCATATCACTTCTGATTTAGATAAAGTTGCAGATATGTTAATTCTCATCAACAATGGTAGGATTTTATTTGAAGAAGAAAAGGATATTCTGATTGACACTCACCGTTTGGTAAAAGGCGATATAAAGGATTTGACTGATGAAACCAGAAACTTGTTCTTGAATATTCAAGAAACAGAATTTGGTTTTTCGGGTATCACCAATCAATTGTCGAAGGTTCAAACAAACATGCACGACATTCTGATTGAAAGAGCTACAATTGAAGATATTATGCTTGGATACATAGAAAAGGAGACAAAAAATAATGTTATTACATCTCGTTAAAAAGGATATTCTCCTTGTCAAGAAATACTTACTATTTATGTTGCTTGTAGTAATTGCTTTCCCACTATTTATTATGGCTCGCAATCCTGAATTTTTAGGTTTTAACACCTTTCTAATTTCAGTGATTTTTACAGAATTTATGCTCTATCAGTATGTATCGATTGCAGAAATGAAATACCCTAAAGCTACCGCGTTACTTTGTGGTACGCCATATTCTCGCAGCATGCTCATAAAGGCAAGATATGCTTTTCTTCTTTTGATTTTTACCTACTGCTATGTAGCATATACCGTATTAGCACTGTTCGTGCCTAAAGTTGAATATCTTACCCTGTTAAGCACACTTACTGCTCTGCTGATTTCGACAATATTATTTGGCGTATATACACCCATACAGTATAAATTAGGTTATGAAAGAACAAAGTATTTCTTCTCAATTGTTATTGTAGCAACACCATTTATCTTGCCGGCACTATCAAACGTAGATATCAGACTCGATTTTATTGAACTATCTGCAATGTCTATGTTAGCTAAATGTTTGATACTGATTGTGGCTGTTATTGCTATTCTTTGTATCTCTTTGATTGTATCCATAAAGATTTATTCAAAAAAAGATTTATTATAACTGTTAAAGAAATATTATCAAAAAAGGAGGAAAGAGAGTATGCCCATTTTACCAACACCAATAGTAATACTTCTTGTATTATTTCCCTTTATATATTTTGGTTATAAGTTTTATAGAAATCATAGAAAATAGTAAACTTGAGAAATTGTTACCGTTAGGTGGGAACATATTAATTTACGAGGTGGATACCACTTTAATTTGGAGAAAATAGTATCCTTAGATTCTTTAAGAGCACTAAAGTATTCTTAACGTTGTTAAAAACAGGCTTAGCGTTGTAAACCCGTATTTAACTGAAGGTACCCATAGATTACTCTTTATGCATCACTTGTTTCTCAATTCGATAACCAAGTGCTTCTATCGCATATTGGATGCCTTGCTCCAATGTCGCAAATGTTTGAATATGTTTTATATCCACACCAGAATTAATTATTTGCATGCTTAATGAAGGATTAATACCAACGAGAACACATTCTCCTCCGATTAATTCGATTGCTTTCACTAAGCCCTGAAGTCGAAAAATGATAAAGGAATCAAATTCACTAATTCCAGTTAAATCAAGCAACAGGAAGCTTGCACGGCGCTCGGAGAATTCTTTTAATCCTTTTTGCAGTAAATCTTCAAAACGCTCATCATTAAATTTACCAATTAGGGGAATTGCTATTATTCCTTGCATAACAGGCATTACTGGTGTCGAAAGATGTCTAATTAAAGTAGACAATTCTTTCGTGCGCTTCTCTACCATTTCTTCTAATTCATTTATGTAATTTGCTTCTTTTCCTCTCGCTATTTCATGGACATTATGGTGTGGTGTATTAGATGATACGAATATATTCATTTCATCATAATCCGCTCCACTTGATTGTGTTTTTGTTAACTCATACCACATATTCTCTTGAAATAGACCACTGAAAACACCTGCCCAATGACTAGGTAATAAAACAGCAGATTGGTTAGGATTCAGAGATTGAAATATCCGATGTTCCCATGTGTTTTTCAACTGCACTTTAACAGTTTTCGCTTCTTTATTAAAGGAGGTAATTGTAACATTTCCCCAGCCGGCACTGGAATAAATTTCACTGTATTTCTTGATAACTTCCTCGATTGTAAAACGATTTTGATAATAGTCATTTACTAGGAGACCCATGCGGAATCCCGTCGTTTCAAAGACAGCATTGGAAGCATCCGGTCCGGAGATTTCCATAATCGTACTTAAAAAAATTTTAAATGCATTATCCCAAAACAAGAGTGCTGGCGCTCCATCAAAATGGAAAACACCATCCTTCTTATTCCATGAAAATTCACTAGAATTAATCTGAACTATTTGATTCGCTTCTTCTGACATTTCTCTCCCTCACTTATAAAAACGATTATATTTCTATTTTTTCTACACCTTAAGCAGTTAAACTTCCTTGTAATGCAAATAAAAATGCATATGCTAGTTTTAATGCTTCGCCAATTTCCATGTTTTTGTGAAAACTGTTGACTTTTTCTAAAGAGAAATTAACATCCCATATGCCGTCATTTCCATTAAACATTAGTTGGTAATTAGTCTCATCTCCGCTTAAATGCTCTTCCATAAATGAACGGATTTCTTTTTCCTTCTTTTTTGGAGCTTTTAACCCACATAATACTTCATAAGTTCTAAAGACGGAATCTACTTCTAATGACAGAGAATCAACTCCAATAACCTCGAATGCCTTTGTTTCCACATAGAGATATACATCTATATTTTTTTCAAAGTATTGAACTTCTTCCTTTAAGAAAATGGCATCGATATTTTCTTGTACGACTTCGTCCGTTTCTTTATTCGCAAGCTCCATATATAGATCTGAAAAACGCTCTGCGGTGGTTCCTACAACTATATTGTCCTCTGTAAGTAGTTCTTCTTTTCTAACATAATTCAATTCTTCTTCAAAAAGAACAACTTTTCCTTCTTTTTGTGCTTTTTCTAGATGATTTTTCATTTCCGCTTTTAACAATGGAATGAGCTCCTTTCGATGTTATATTCCTATTTTGGCTAACAAATTTATCTTTTTCCTGCTCGCTTCTTTGGTTTTGTCCGTTTTTTAGCAGGTGATTGGAATGTACTTGAGTTCTTATTGCTCTCTGAAAAACGTTTTCGTTTGTTATCATTACTTTGTCTATCAGATCTAGATGGACGAGATGTCTCTCTATTATTTTTAGGAGAACCTTGCTTTTTGTCCTTTTTTACTTGAGGTTTCGTTTCCAGCTCTTTTTTATTTTTGTCTGTCTTTTTAGGCTGTTGTATTTTTTCTATTTTAATAGCCAATTGTTCCTCAATAGTGTCTAATAGGTCTCTATCATCAGAGGAATAAAAGGTAACTGCATACCCTTCTGTTCCTGCTCTACCCGTTCTGCCGATTCGATGCACATAGCTCTCCGCATCCTGTGGAATATCATAATTATAAACATGTGTAATACCATCAATATCCAATCCTCTTGCCGCAACATCTGTAGCAATTAATAATTGGAATTTTCCATCTCGAAAAGCTTTCATTACTTGCTCTCTTTTTGTTTGCGACAAATCTCCATGTAATTGGCCACAGCTAAATTTATTTGCGAGCAATACTTCATATAATTTGGTCACACGACGCTTTGTTCTGCAAAAAATTACGGCCATATAGGGATTCGCTTCCTTAACTAAGGTCATTAACGTTCCTTGTTTTGCACGATCAGTTGTATGTATGCTTACTTGCTTAACCGTCTTTGCAGGCCCTTGTTTTGCTTCTACTGTAAAATATTCGGCATTTTTCGTATATTTTTTCGCAAGCTTTTCTACTTCCTTTGAAATAGTTGCAGAAAATAACATCGTTTGTCTCGACTTAGGTATATGTCTCATGATATAGCTAATCTCATCTAAAAATCCAATGTGAAGCATTTGATCTGCTTCATCTAATACAAAATAAGAGATTTTACTTAAATCAACCGTACCGCGTTTGATATGATCAATTAATCTGCCTGGTGTAGCGACTACTATTGATACATCTTTTTGTAAGACTTTCAATTGCTTGTCCACATCCTGCCCGCCGTATACAGCTAGCACCTTTATTGCCTCTTGTTTCATTTTCATGATTTCATCGGTTATTTGAATGGCTAGCTCTCTTGTGGGTGTTAAGATTAGTGTTTGAATGTGTTTTGCATCAGTATCCAATTTTTCTAATATCGGCAATACAAAAGCAAATGTTTTGCCTGTCCCCGTTTGTGCTTGGGCAATTAAATCTCCTCCTTTTAGGAGTGGTGGAATGACCTTTGCTTGAATGGGGGTTGGCTGTTTTATTCCTTGTTTTTTAAGTTTTTCGATGGTTGATGAAGACAATCCGAGATCTGTAAATGATTGCATTGTTTCTACCTACTTTCCTTGCGCTAATATAGCGATTCCCATTTATATATTTTGGCTTTTTCTGAAGAAATTATCAAGCGACCATAAATAAAGGCTACAGGTAGATTTGAACATGCAAACTCTACTTGTAGCCTGACATATGCTTATATTAATAACGATTTAATTCTTTTATAATTTCCTCTAACGCATTTTTGCTTTTGTTCTGTTGCATTTTTTCAATCATTAACGCCCTGTTGCGTTGAATTTCTTTAAGGGTATGAAGGAAATGGTCTTTCGTTAACGACTCTTCTTCTATCATATAGGAGTAACCATTTTCCGTAAAGACTTTGCCATTTAATATTTGATCGCCTCTACTTTGCTGTTTCGTTAACGGAATAATGACCATGGGTATCCGTAATGCTAGAAATTCAAAGATAGAATTCGATCCGCCTCTTGTAATGACTATCTCCGTCGCTGCTAAGATATCAGCTAATTCCTCATACACATACTCAAATTGCTTATAACCTTTTATCCCTTCATGCTCTTCTGAAAGATTGCCTTTGCCACATAGATGGACGATTTGATAGGTTTGCAATAGAGTATCTAAATTATTACGAACGACTTCATTTATTTTTTTTGCACCGAGGCTCCCGCCCATAACGGTAAGAATCGGTTTTTGACTAGTAAAGCCAAGAAATAGCTTTCCTTTCGCTTGTGAACCAGAGAGTATCTCTTTTCGAATCGGAGAACCTATCGCTTTACTTTTTTCTGTAGGAAGATATTGCAATGTTTCTTCAAAAGAGGTGAAGATTTTCGATGCAAATCGCACAGATAATTTATTGGCTAATCCTGGTGTTAAATCACTTTCATGAAGAATGACAGGTATCTTTAATTGACGGGCTGCAATGACAACAGGTACGGAAACAAATCCACCCTTTGAAAATAAGACATTTGGTTTGATTTTTTTCAGTACTTTTCTTGCATCATAACAGCCTTTTAATACTTTAAAAATGTCTTTGACATTTTCTTTTGATAGATATCTTCGAAGCTTCCCACTTGAAATCGAGTGATAAAGAATATCAATCTTTTCAATTAAATCTTTTTCGATTCCTGCTTTGCTGCCGATATAGGAAATATCCCAATCTTGTTTATTTAACTCATTAATGATGGCAATATTAGGGGTGACATGTCCAGCTGATCCCCCACCAGTAAACACAATTTTTTTCAAAATGTATCAGACTCCTATTCTTTTTATCCATTTTCGCAGCGAAAAAGCCAGATGTTACCATAAGTAATCTGGCTTTTCATTAATCTAGTATATGACGATTACACTAATTTCAGAATCTCTTCAATTGCATATGCTACGCCACTCTCGTTGTTGCTCTTTGTAATATCGCTTGCTCTTTTTTTAATCTCTTCTGGAGCATTTTCCATTGCAAAAGATCTTGTAGATACTTCAAATTGAGTTACGTCATTACCGCCATCCCCAAAGGAATAAACTTCATCAAAGGAAAGATTTCGCAAGTTTTCATATCGTCTAATCGCTTTTCCCTTTTGTGCTTCACTTGACGTGATTTCACAGTTATTTGGAAAAGAAGATGAGAAAGAAATCGTATCATGCTTTTTTAAAGCCTCTTTCACTTTATCAATTTTATCCAATTGTGTTTCATCAACAACTGCGATTAATTTATAGATTTTAACATCTTTTAATTGAAGAATCGCTTCATAATCTTGTTGATCGAAAAGTGCTTGAATCTCATCCCAAGCTTTCCCTCGAAGCATTGGCAAAGTCCCTGGAAATCCACCTTGATTCGTATAGACAAGTACCCCAACCTCTAGGCTTTGTAATGCTTTGAGCAAGGTTTGATATAACTCA
Source organism: Niallia sp. Marseille-Q9988 (assembly GCF_976954375.1). NCBI lineage: Bacteria > Bacillati > Bacillota > Bacilli > Caryophanales > Bacillaceae > Niallia > Niallia sp. Marseille-Q9988. The sequence continues at coordinate 212,207 of NZ_CDRJSZ010000009.1, forward strand.
AGCGAAATTTGTGTTTCATAAAGCAGGTTTCCCGTTTCATCATACATCATACTGCCATTTAGGCAAAAAATCGGAAGCTCTAATTCTTTAACGCCATCTACTTTAATAACATCTGCGTATTGGCGTCCTGTATTTAAAATCACATCAATATGATGCTCCTTTAATTTTTGGATAACATTTCGATTTGCTTCTGAAATTTGATGATGGTCATCTAATAAAGTACCATCTAAATCAATGGATACACATTTCATTTTTCTTTTCCCCCTAGCAATTCCAACAATGATACTTTCTTTATTTTAGCATATATTTTCCCTTTCTTTGTGATTATTTACTGCTTGTATCTAAAGGTTCTAATATAGCTTCTATGTCTGCACGTTTAGTCTCTAAAAATGGTGGGAGTGCAAGTGATTCTCCCAAATGTTCTAGAGCTTCATCTGTAGCGAATCCAGGTCCATCTGTAGCAATCTCAAATAAGATTCCGTTCGGTTCTCTAAAATAAAGGGATTTAAAATAGTATCGATCAACGAAGCCTGAATTTTGGAACCGTGATTCATTTATTTTTTCAATCCAAGTGTGTAGTTCTTCCTCATTATCAGCACGAAAGGCTACATGATGTACCCCCCCTCTTCCTAGTCGCTGTACTTTTAAATCGGTCCGTTCCTCTAGATGGATTTCCGCGCCAGACCCCCCCTCGCCTGTCTCATATACTTGTATAGATGGCTGATTTTCGAAAGTGGATGGATAGGTATCTTTTAAGCGAAAGCCAAGTAAATCGGTTAATACACGAACAGTAGCCTCTGAACGACGTACCGTTAATTGAACTGGCCCAAGACCTGTGATTGCAAATTCAGTTGGAACTGAGCTTTTATCCCATGGACTGCCTGCTTTAACGAAGGGATCATGCTCATCTGACACAAGGAAAAATCGTTGTGTCTCAAAGTCTCTAAATTCCAATGTCAGCCGTCCAGCTCTTTCTGTTATATCTCCATGGTTGACACCAAATCATCCAGACGTTTTACCCAGTAATCTAACGCTTTATCACTTGGCACTCGCAAAGAGGTTGCTGAAATGCTGCTTACCCCTTCTCTGTTAGGAGCCATATGGGGAATTTCAAAAAACGTGAGCTCTGTTCCAGGATTTCCTTGTTCGTCTCCATAAAATAGATGATAGACAGAAGGATTATCTTGATTGACTGTTTTCTTTATTAAACGTAATCCTAGTACCTTTGTGTAAAAGGCATAATTTTCTTTCGCTTTCGCTGTCATAGCAGAAACATGATGAATTCCTTTTAAATTCATAGAAGTCCCTCCTTCAAAATATGTATAGATGATATATAAATCCAATACTTAAGCATTTGTAACCAAGAAATAGTTTTCGATATAGGAAATTTACTCAAAGCGAAAAAAGGCATCTGCTTTTCATTCTAACAATTTTTTTCTTCTTTAGAATGTTAGCGAAAATGATGCCCTTTCATTATATTATATTTGTATATCAAGTTGCACGGGACAATGATCGCTTCCCAATACATCACAATGGATATTTACATCAGTGATATTGTCTATTAATTGATTGGAGACGATAAAATAGTCAATTCTCCACCCAATATTTTTTTCTCTTACCTTTGCCATATAGCTCCACCATGTGTACACATCTGTTCGTTCAGGGTATAAATATCTAAAACTATCTACAAAACCTAATTGTAGTAAGCTAGTCATTTCCCCTCTTTCCTCTGTTGTAAAGCCGGAATTCCCAATATTAGGCTTCGGGTTTTTTAAGTCGATTTCTTGGTGAGCTACATTTAAATCGCCACAATAAATCACCGGCTTCATTGCTTCTAGTGATGTAATATATTGCTTTAGTTGTTTTTCCCATTCTACTCGATAGGATAATCTGCTTAAATCTCGCTTTGAATTTGGTGTATATACATTCAATAGGAAAAAGTTTTCGAACTCTAAAGTAATAGCTCTCCCCTCTAATTCTTCAAAGTCTTCTCCAATGCCATATTGGACAGAAAGAGGCTTTTCTTTAGTAAAAACAGCTGTTCCTGAATAGCCCTTTCTTTCAGCATAATTCCAAAATTGATGGTAGCCTTCTAATTCTAATTTTATTTGTCCTTCTTGCAGCTTTGTTTCTTGAAGACAAAAGATATCTGCATCTATTTGCTGAAAAAAATCCAAAAAGCCTTTTTTAACACAGGCTCTAATTCCATTAACATTCCAAGTTACTAATTTCATAAAAATACTCCTAACTATATCAATCTTCTAATTAATAAGAGTATCATGAAATGGGTGTTCGTTAAAGGATTATATCTTGGAAGAAAAGGCTGTTAAATTTACGAGCTTATCTCTAAATAATTTAAATAAGTAGGAATGTCCTATGCATCTTTCCCTACCCAATACCTAATAGTGGAACTACTCTATTTTCTTCATAACAATTCAAACTTCTAACCATAAAGGGAGATTAGCGCCTAGTTATTTAATTGATTGGATTCTGGATAGTGTAACAATAATGTTTCGTTAGCTAATTCCATCTGTTTACAATACGCTGCGTAAGAATTACTTAATTTTTTCATTGAGGGAATAAATACTTCATAATAACCACTAGCTTTATTAAACTCCTTAAATATATGATGAATTTTATAAATGGGAGAATTCTTGTATTGCTCGGATTTTTTGTACTCCAAGTATCGCTCAATTGCTTCCTTGTTTTCTGTTAAAAATATAGTAGGATTTTCAATAGATTGTTTTGTTCTTTCCAACAATTCATGAATATTATCTGTTTTTACATCTTTTGTACTTTCTAATAAGAACAATTTTAAGTCCTCTGTTAATGGTAATGTAGGCACATTATCTAAAAACGATATTATTTCTTCATACGCCGACTGCTGCACAGAAGTTGTGATAGGCTCGTTCAAAAAACGTGCAAAATGCATGCAAATAAATCGACCATAGTAGTCCGGAAATGCCTCCAATATCTTTTCTGTTACAGTTGCATGCTGTTCTAATGTTCTTAGTTCCTTGCTTATATCAGAATAATCTTTATCAAAGCTTAGTTGGTCCAGAAGAGATTTTTTCTCTTGATCCCTCTGTATAGCTAATTCTTTCTGTACGGATATCTTTTGTAATGTGTTATTTGTTTTATCGGCAAGGACTAACTTAATTTCTAATGTGCTAAGCCCCAGTTTTCGTAAAACATAAATTTTCCTTAAACAAATTAGATCATTTTCGTTAAAATCACGGTAACCATTATCCAATATTTTAGGACATATCAATTTTTGTTCTATATAATATTCAATAGCTTTTTTAGTCAAATTTGATAATTTCCTTGCTTCATTAATTAACATACTATCACCTCTCAAAATAAGCTTAATCTGACACCCAAGGGGATAGTCAATAAATATTTTTAAATGATCCTTGTTTCCCTACTATTCAAAGATTTTCCCAAAGTTCCTTGTAGTAATTCATTCACAAGAACACTCCAATAACGACTTAAATATACCATGTTCGGAGGACATTAAAAAGCAGTTACTTGTAGACAGAAAAAAGCCCTCCGTTGTTAAGGAAGGCGCATACTCGTTTATATCCAAACGTATAATCGTTAAAATGACATTTGTTCATTCTTTAGTGTCAACTTTTTTTATAGTCAATTTCCTGTTTATTTACATAAATAAAGACGATGTTAGCGATTGTTAGCATCGTCTATCTAGTTCGTTTCAAAAAAATTTAATATTTTTTATGTGAATTTATTAGGGATAAAACTGCTTAAATTGTGAATATAACACGGAGACATTATTAACAAATACAAGCTCCCACAATGATTAATAAAATAAACAACACGACAACTAAAACAAAGTCATTCTTTTGATATGTTGGCCCACAATAACTGTAAGCAGGTGCTGTGTAGGTAGGGAAAGATGGAGCATTCATAAAAAAAGCAGGCGACGTGTTAGGCTGAGGTGGAACATTCGCACCTTGAGTTGGAGATGCATTTACGTTAGCATACATTTTCATTCATCCTTTCTTATAGTTAGGTTATCACTATATGATACTCTCAAAAATGAAAATGGAGCCCGTCTATTAAAAAATGGGTATGTACCCATTCATGAACATGATATTTACGGAATTGAAAAACTGAATCAGCCTTTGAACAGATATCCCAAATGTAGTAGATATTTCTGATATCTTTGAGTGGATATGGAACTGTAATTATGATGCACAACGGGTAGTTGGGGTTTGAAAGCAATACTTCTCGTTTGCCCTTTTGCTAATCTTGATAATTTGGTAAATGATGGTCTTGTCACCAAACTTGTCAGGACAGCAGAACGATTACTTCCCGGTATTCTCCTTTTATTAAGTACCTGAGTGATTTCTTGATTCGTCTTTATGGAAAAGCCATGCCCGAAAAATCTCCCATCTTCAAGCATAATAGCATTTAATCCTCTAAACCAAGGTGTTGTTAAATCAAAGTCTGGATTTTCAAAGTAAACAATGTCACCAGGTAAAAAACTACTTGAATGAAACGTAACTAGACCGAGGTCAGTATCCACATGCCAACTGTAAAGATAAAGATTTTGAAAATAAGCATTGAATAAATTTTTACCGATAGTCTGTAATGTAGCATAGTAATAAACTATGACAGAAGCAGTTGCGCATTCAAACGCATATAGCGAACTGTTCTTATAAATATCCATAATGGCATCAGATGGTTGCACATCTGATCTCAGCAAAAACCCACCAGCTATCGTTAATTGCCAATAAGCAGGATTGCACCGTGCTTGCTCGAAAATTGTAAACTGAGCCTCAGTTTCATTCATTTCTTTTGCTCCATTAATGATATTTTTGCGCATTCTAATTTCGAACTGCAACTCCTCTAAAGAAGGATAAGAAAAGATGTTATGATCATCATGCATATACTGCAAGATAGCTTTTTCCATGTGCTCCAATGGCCAATTATCTTGAGGTTGAAAGGTTGTTCCTGCTATTTGTATCATTTGCTCCTCCATTCACACTTTTTTTCTTCTGGTGGGTATAAATCTAAGGTATTCTCTTTACCTCTTAAAAATGTAATGGTAATTGCATATTGAGTGGCAAATTGCAGTTTTAGATTTAAATGAAGTAAATTCTTCCATTAATTTTTGCTATATTCATTCTATTTTATTTAATGAAAAATAAATCCTAAATAAAAATAAGGTGATACTTCTTTCAAGCATCACCTAAAAAATGTTATTTAGAAACATGTAAACGAAACAATTCTTCTTGTGTCAATACCAAATATAACCCAAAATCTTCCATTCCATCTGAAGCCAGCGACAGATCTAGGACCTATTATAATAGGATAAACCCAAAATCCTTGACCATTACTTAGCCAAATAAAGGTATTACGAAACATACATAAGCTAATTGCACCTGGATCAATAGCAAACGGTGAAGCAACGGCTTGTTGAGGAGTAAATGGTGGAGGAGGAGCCGTTGGAGCTTGGGAAGGCTGAAATCCAGGTCCTGGAATACCAGGAAAAGCTGGAGCTCCTCCAAATCCAGGTCCTGGAGGAGATGGAATAAGGAAATTCAGAAATTGTCTCTCTAATTGTTGATTAGCGTTTATAGCAGGATAAACTTCATGATTAGACATTCAAACATAACCACCTTATATTTAATAAATCTCTAAAGTATTGTATGTTTTCCTGTATTTTGTGAAGCTTATTCGCTGTATTAAGGACCGCCCAATCTACAGAAAATTTTTTGCAACTACCAATATGTGTTTAGTCATATATTCCAATAAAAAAAGCTAAAAAGATGCAAAATTAAGCCATGCATGTTTTTAGCTTATTCATAAGTTCTCATCCTATATATACACTTTCACATGTTCCTGCCTTTGGTTCATAAAAACAGTGTTGTTTAAATTGCCCGGTAAAAGGTTGGTCATACCATGTTGGAGGACAAGCTCCGCTAGGATTAAAGTACCATAAAGCAAATCTTGCCGGATGTTCTCTCCAGTATTTTACATTTTGAAGTGAGTATGAGTAAAATGTTTGTGGGAGAATAAATATCCTTTTTGTCTAGTTGGGGGACGAGTCCCCCAACTAGACAAAAAGGCCACCAAGCGAAAGCGCGGTAGCTGGAAAAAATTAAGTATTAAAAA
>NZ_CDRJSZ010000010.1:0-195906 GCF_976954375.1 Niallia sp. Marseille-Q9988
ATATACTACCACTTACATCTCCAAAATTTTGAGTTTGGGTTAATGTGGGCAAAGTAATAAAATCGTTGAAAAATCGGTAATAGAGAACATTTACAAAGAGTAACAAAGATAAAAATAGATACATGGAAATTAAGATTAAGTACTTCTTTTTAGCTTTAAATAACATTGAAATACCTAAAAAGAATAATGCTGAACCGAGTGGATTTAATAGTAATAAAAATTGCTGCATTAAGTTGGAAATTCCTAAGTCAAACTGAGTGAACTGGACCAGATACGTTTTTATCCAAAGAAAGAAAACTGATAAGAGATAGAAAAATAAAAAACTTATCTCTACTCTTGTTTCTTTTATAGAGGAGACCCTCATTTTTACACCACCTAATTTAAGAAATATTAATATTAAAAAATGTTTCAAGTAATTATAAGCTTTATCTAAACATGCTTACATGAACATATATAATTATAGAGTATAGAAACAAAAAATTATAGTAATAACCAAACTGTTATGGAATAAATTTCCTTCAATATTTTGTCACATTCCTATGATTTTTATTGTGTTAACATTATGAGAGTAGTGTAATCTAACTTAAAAGGTATAGTTAACACTAAAATGAATAATTGCGCATATGTTTTTATTTAAATATGCTTAAATGTTCATGTATGCATTATTCAGAAAGGAGAAATCAACTTTAATTTTACAAGGAAAGGAAAATAAATATGAAATTAAAAAAAATCTTATATTTTGCAACCTTACTTAGTCTTGTTGTTTTAACGGCATGTGAGCCCTTAATGGTTTTAGATCCAAAGGGACCGCAAGGTCGAATAACTGCAGATGTCATTAAAATTTCCATTTGGACAATGGCAATCGTAGTTATAGTAGTTTTGTCTTTATATTTTTATATGCTTTGGAAATATAAAGCTTCTAAACAATCCAAGGACTATGAACCACCTCATATCGAGGGAAGTATTAAATTAGAAATTATATGGACTGCTATTCCCATTCTGATAGTGGCATTCCTATCTTTTATAACCATTAAGTCAACCTATGAGGTAGAAAATGTACCTAAAGGATACAAGGAAGAGCCGTTAGTAATTTACGCTTCATCTTCCAACTGGAAGTGGCATTTTAGTTATCCAGAAGAAAATATAGAAACCGTTAATTATTTGTTCATTCCTACAGATCGCCCGATTCAGTTTAAGTTATATTCTTATGGCCCGATATCAAGCTTTTGGATACCGCAGCTAGGTGGGCAAAAGTACGCAATGGCAGATATGCTAAACACATTAAATTTAGCAGCCGATGTTCCTGGAGAATATATGGGACGTAACGCAAATTTTACTGGTGAAGGATTTGCTCAACAAACCTTTAATGTTCAAGCAATGTCAAAGGAAGAATATGAAAAGTGGATATCAGAAGTAAAGGATACTGCTGACACGCTAACAGAAGATAAATTTGAGGAGCTTTTAAATCCTGGACACTTAGGTCAGTTGACTTTCAATGGTACTCATTTAGGCTTTTCACCACCACCTCATGATATGAAAAAATCTACTAGCGAAGAGAAAAACGAAGACACAGAAAATACAAAAGATATGGACATGGAGGATATGGATATGGAAGGAATGGACCATTAATTATATATTCTTCAAATAAAATTATTTTTTCTTGAAAGGAGTACTATTACATGGATTTTTTTGATAGGTTTGCTGTTCCCAATCCTGGGCCAACAATCTATGCTTCAATGGTTGCTATAGTCCTTACCATGATAGGCATCCTAGTATTTATTACGTATACAAAGAAATGGGGATATCTATGGAGAGAGTGGCTTACAACTGTAGACCATAAAAGAATAGGGATTATGTATTTAATCTCCGCATTACTAATGCTCTTCCGTGGTGGAGCAGATGCCATTATGATGCGGGCACAAACAGCTGTTCCTGATAATAATTTATTGAATGCTCAGGAATATAATGAAGTATTTACTACACACGGTGTAGTTATGATTATATTTATGGCGATGGCTTTTATAATGGCACTTATGAACTTTGTTGTACCATTACAAATTGGCGCAAGAGATGTAGCCTTTCCTAGGCTCAATGCCGTTAGTTTCTGGTTATATTTCTTTGGAGCTATGTTATTTAACATATCTTTCGTTGTAGGGGGGTCTCCAGATGCAGGATGGTCTTCTTATTTTCCACTAGCGGGTACAGATTTTAGTAAGTCAGTAGGTACCAATTATTACATGATTGCTTTACAAATTTCTGGGATTGGTACATTGATAACAGGTATTAACTTTGTTACTACTATACTAAAAATGAGAGCTCCAGGAATGACTCTTATGAAAATGCCGATGTTTACTTGGTCAGCATTGATTACAAACTTAATTATTGTTTTTGCCTTTCCCATTTTAACAATAGCGTTAATTATGGGGACAATGGATAGACTTTTTGGTACTAACTTCTTCACAACCACTGATGGTGGGATGGATATGCTTTGGGCAAACCTATTCTGGGTTTGGGGACATCCTGAAGTATATATCCTCATATTACCAGCGTTCGGAATATACAGTGAAATAATACCAACATTCGCAAGAAGAAATCTATATGGTTATAAGTCAATGGTAATTTCCATAGTGGCTATATCTGTTCTGTCCTTTTTAGTTTGGGTTCATCACTTCTTCACTATGGGACAAGGCGCTTTGGTTAATAGTATTTTCTCTATCACAACTATGGCTATTGCTGTACCAACCGGTATCAAAATATTTAACTGGCTGTTTACGCTTAGAAAAGGGAAAATTGAATTTACAGTTCCTATGCTTTATTCTTTAGGATTTATTCCTATTTTCACAATTGGTGGGGTAACAGGAGTAATGCTTGGAATGGCCAGTGCTGACTATCAATACCACAATACCATGTTTTTAGTAGCTCACTTTCACTTAGTTATAATTCCTGGGGTTGTATTCGCAATGCTTGCTGGTCTTACTTATTGGTGGCCAAAGATGTTTGGATACATGCTAAACGAGAGAATTGGAAAATGGGCGTTCTGGTTTATTTCGATAAGTGTTTGTGTAGCCTTTTTCCCAATGTTCATATCAGGTTTAGATGGACAAGCTAGAAGAATGTACACTTACTCTGAGTCAACTGGTTTCGGTATCTGGAATATGATTTCCTTTATAGGAGCTCTAGGTCTTTTAGTAGGATTTGTTTTAATAGTTTACAATATTTTATACAGTTACAAAAATTCACCAAGAAATATTTCGTCAGATCCATGGGACGCTCGCTCGTTAGAGTGGGCAACTAAATCACCTGTACCAGAGTATAATTTTGCAATCACTCCGACAGTTGATTCAACCGAGGCCTTCTGGGATTCCAAGAAAAAGGGATACAAACTATTTAGAGGTAATATTGAAAAGATTCACATGCCAAATAATAGTGGCATGCCATTTATTTTTGGATTCCTATTTTTTATTTGGGGCTTTGCATTTGTATTCGCACTTTGGATACTTTTAATCCTAGCAACAGTAGCTATATTTATTTGTTTAGCATTGCGTTCCACTGAAAAAGACAATGGAAGGTATATCTCTAAGGAAACAGTAGAAAAAATTGAAGACTCGTTGGGAGGTCCAAAATAATGAAGATTGATAATTCATTGCCTCTTGAATATAGTACCCAACAAAATCGCTTAAACATTCTTGGTTTTTGGATATTCCTTGGTGCAGAAATAGCACTATTTGGAACGCTTTTTGCCTCGTATTTTACACTTGTAGATCGGACAGGAAGCGGGCCAACTGGTGCAGAAATATTTGAAATTACACCTGTTGTTATTGAGACAATATTGTTATTAGGAAGTAGTTTTACAATAGGATTAGCTATAAATGCGATGAGACTGAAGAAACAAAAAGCTATGCTTGCATTTTTTGCGGCAACTCTTGTACTTGGTTTAGCATTTTTAGGAGTGGAAATTTACGATTTTGTTGTCTACATTCATGAGGGAGCAACTTTACAAACTAGTGGCTTTACTGCAATCCTATTCACTCTTTTAGGAACGCATGGAGCTCACGTAGCGTTCGGTATTTTATGGGGTACATTAATCATACTACAAATAAAAAGAGATGGGATAAATGAAAGGACAGCCAATAAAGCATTTATTTTCTCTCTTTACTGGCACTTTATAGATGTTGTCTGGATATTCCTTTATAGTTTTGTATTCTTGAAAGGGATGATGTAAATATGAGTGAATTATTTCCTAAAAAACATGTTATGGGCTTTCTCTCTTCTTTAATACTTACCGCCATAGCATTGACTGTTTATTTTTTTGACCTTTCATTTGCTATGGGTTCTACCATACTGTTAATAACAGCTTTTATTCAGGCTTTGGTACAACTAGTAATTTTCATGCATGCAGGTGAATCAAAAGACAAAAAAGTCATATACACTAGTATATATTATGGTCTATTTATTGCGATTGTAACTGTTTTCGGAACACTGCTCGCTTTAATATGGGGATATTATTAAAAAAGAGTACTACTTTACTCTAACCCGTTCCATTTTATAAAATTTAACAACTTTTAGATCAATAATGATAAAAATACAAAAGGCATGGTTAATACCATGCCTTTTGTGTTTTAATTAAAAAATAATTATCTTTTACTTTATTGAACAAATATAATTATTGTTCATGTGTCCAAGTAACTGATTGACCAGTTTTAGGACATGATGGAAACTTGTCTCCTTGCTGTAGCACCACATGTTCGCCATCCGCATCTATATAATGTCCAGACTCCATAACAGTATCTCCTGTTTGATGAGTGTGACTAGCATGTGTCCAAGTTGTTTCCTTTCCTGTATTGGGGCAATTCGGAAAAGTATCTCCTTGAATTAGTTCCTGTTTTGCTCCGCCTGCATCTATATACTGGCCAGATTCTTTTACAGTTTCCCCTGAGTGATGATGATCAGTAAAGTGACTCATAATTCATACCTCCATTTTTAAAATTCACTACAGACGTTATTTTTTTCTGTTAGGTATTAAAATATACATTCAAAGATTTCATTTACCATGTAACTCTAGAGTTTTTGAGTTATAGTTTGAAAAATTTGGTACAATTTTTTTAATTTTTAATTTTTAATTTTGCTGTTAATTATATACTCCGCCTTTTTAATGTGAATATAATTTAGTTTTAATCACTAGTGTTGCGTAAATAGTGTCATAATTTTCAGTTTAATTGTTTACTCTACTTAGAGCCAAAAAAGTAATTACCTTTCTAAAGGCGGCTCCTGTCCATTTGGAAATTTATTTACAATTAGACCTGTGCAACGACAACAATTTGTTGATTAAGGAATGGCTTTTCCTTCAATTTTGCGAAGCCAGACATGTGCTGGTTTCCACAATGCTGCCCTTAAATAACGGCTAATTTGCAAGGTTTTCCGCTTACTTTTTGTTTCGAGTTGTACCAGAACATGAAGACAAAAAACAATAAGTGCGATAAACACTTGATTTTGAATCGCCCATTCACTTTGACCGTAGAATTTCTTGATATTGAGATGTTGTTTAATCCATTTAAAAAACAGCTCAATTGCCCATCGTGATTTATACATTTCCGATATTTCTTCGGCGCTTAAGTCAAAACGATTTGTGATTAAATGAAGTTCATTACCTTTTGAATCTATTATTTTTAGAAGTCGAAAATAGTTTTCAGCTCGGTTTTGAGTTGTACCAATCAACACCATTTGATCCGACAAAACAGATGAATCCTTGGGTAGTTTAAAATCATAAACCTCCCGTACGACTGCGTTTTTTCGTAGCCTAGAAAGAAAAAAGTAGCCTTCATCGGTCATGCGATCAAAACGCTCGTAGTCTAGATAACCTCGGTCAAACACATACATGCATTCTTTATCGTCAACCATAATCTCAAGTTGACCACGATCGTGTTCGCTTGCCGTTGTCATCACGGCTTTTTCGGGATAGGATTCTCCCTTTTCCATAAATACAAGGCGTAAGTGTAACTTTACGCCTGCCTTAGTTTTGCGGAACTTCGCCCATTTATGATTGGTCAAATTTAGTGGCAAAGTACTTGAATCAATAATTTTTAACGGCATGACAAGTTTTGTGTAGTGTGTTTTGGCGTGAATTTGTCCGACTAAATCAAGGAAAAGTCTTTGAAACAAATCTGGATTTAGACCATTTAAACGGCGCGAGAGCTGAGAAATGCTTATAGAATCAAGGTCGATTTCCTTTTGAAGATGATCATCAAAAAGGCAATCACTTAACGCATGAAGACTTTCAACTTCTTCTAATTGTGCAAAAAGTAATAGTTTTAGGAATGATTCTGTCGTTAACTTTTTCGTATAGCAATCTAATTTCAATGTTTTCACCTGTTCTTCAAATAATTGAAGATTAATTGGCGAAAACCATTGTCCAAATGAAGTTTTTCGTGTAATCTTGTCCATGAGATTGGTCCTTTTTTAGTGGATTTGGACGGGTTACCACCTGACTTATCCATTATAAAGGACTTTTTCTATGCATAAAATAATAAAAGTGAACATTTCGAGTATTTTTAATAGTGAAATTAAATTAATGCAACACTAGTGAGTTTTAATGTAATTATAATTGTTACTAAAGGGAGTTAATCTATACTATAGTTGGTTAATAACATTTAGAGCATCTAAAGAAGGGTGTTTGAAAAAATATGCTATAATAGTAAGAAATTATTACCAAGGAGTAAGAATTTATGGAACATTTAGGTGAAGATAAAGATTATAATGGTTCTACAACGGATTACTATAATAATAAATTAGATGAAGAAACTCTTTTTATCGTTTCTCAAACTTTCAAGGCTCTTTCTGAACCAACAAGGATTAAGATATTACATCTACTTTCAGATAAACCACACTCAGTAAACGAAATTGCTGAAAAGTTACAAATGCTGCAATCTACAGTTTCACATCAATTAAGTTTTTTGAAAAATCTTCGCCTTGTAAAATATAGAAGAGAAGGAACGACCATTATTTATTCATGTGATGATGAACATGTTATGAGTGTTTTAAATCAAATGATAGATCATGCCCAACATTAACAATTCCATAAAGGAATGTGTTATTCAATTTGAAGGATGGGGATTTTTCCTTCCCCATCTTCATCTAAGGATAAAATATAAATTGATATTGACACAAATGCAATTGTGTACATATAATTTATATATGATTATATGTATATCTGTTCATATATTTACAATTCGGAAATTGGGGTATATCTATATAGGAGGGGTACATCTATGGGAGAAGGAAAACATCAATTAAAAAGGGAATTTACCTTAGAAGGTTTAGATTGTGCAAATTGTGCCATGAAGATTGAGAGAGGTGTTTCTTCTATAAACGGGGTTAAAGAATGTAATGTTAATTTTGCAACCCAGACTATATCTTTGCAATACGATAAAGAGCAAGAGGTAGAGATATTAACGAAAGCAGAAAAAACAATTACTCGTCTAGAACCCCATGTTAAACTTTTAGAGAAACAAAAAAGGCAGAAGAAAAAAGCTCAATCACACTCAGGTGAACATACCCATGAACATGTCCATGATCATAATCATAATCATGATCACGACCACGGGCACTCACATGCTCATGGGCATACCCATGAACATGGAAGTAATGATCTAAAGAAAATGATTAGCAGGTTAATTATAGGAGGCATTATTTTTGGATTGGGTATCTTTGCTCCATTAAGCGGGACTTTAGAATTGGTAACATTCTTAATTGCTTATCTAATAGTGGGTGGAGATATTGTTCTTCGAGCTATAAAGAATATAACTAGAGGACAGGTGTTTGATGAACACTTTTTAATGGCTTTAGCAACTATTGGAGCTTTTGCGATTCAAGAGTATCCAGAAGGTGTAGCAGTAATGTTATTTTATCAAGTTGGTGAGTTATTCCAAAGTATCGCTGTTAATCGTTCTAGGAAATCAATTAGCAGTTTAATGGAGATTCGTCCTGACTATGCAAATATTAAAATAGGTTCAGAAATAAAAAAAGTCGACCCTGAGGAAGTTTCTATTGGGGACATTATTGTAATAAAACCTGGCGAAAGAGTGCCCTTAGATGGCGTGGTCTTAGAGGGTACATCTAGTGTCGATACGTCAGCGTTAACAGGGGAGTCAGTCCCTAGAGATATTGAAAGTGGTAATGATGTACTAAGCGGATTCATTAATAAAAATGGATTTTTAACTGTAAAAGTTACAAAAGAGTTTAGTGAATCCACCGTTTCTAAAATCTTAGAGTTAGTACAAAATGCAAGCAGTCGTAAAGCTCCAACAGAGAACTTTATTACGAAATTCGCTAGGTACTATACTCCGGTGGTTGTAATAATAGCTGTTTTATTAGCTGTAGTACCTCCGATATTAATGCCTAGTGCTACATTTTCCGAGTGGTTATATAGAGCGTTAATCTTTTTAGTTATTTCTTGTCCTTGTGCTTTAGTTGTCTCTATACCTTTAGGTTTCTTTGGCGGAATAGGCGCAGCTTCAAAAAAGGGTATCTTAGTAAAAGGAAGTAACTATTTAGAGGCTTTAAATGATGTGAAGTATGTGGTATTTGATAAGACTGGTACTTTAACTAAAGGTGTATTTGAGGTTGTTTCTATTCATCCGGCTAACGGGTTTACAGAAGCTGAAATAATAAAATATGCTGCTTACGCAGAAGCATATTCTAATCATCCAATAGCAGAATCCATTAAAAAGGCTTATGGGAAAGAAATACAGGATGACAGTATTAAAAGTTATAATGAAATACCAGGCCATGGAATTTCAGTCATAATGGACGGTAAAGAAATATTAGCTGGAAACCATAAACTAATGATGAAAGAGAATATAAAGTATCACAACTATAGTGAAATTGGTACGATTGTCTATGTAGCTTATGATAAGAATTTTATCGGATCTATTGTCATTTCGGATAAGATTAAAGAAGATTCTCCTGAGGCAATTCAATCATTAAAACAACAAGGGATTAAAAAGACAGTAATGCTAACTGGAGATGCAAAATCAGTTGGCGAGCAAGTTGGAAATATCCTTGGAATCGATGAGGTACATTCAGAACTTCTTCCTCAAAATAAAGTGGAAGAGATTGAAAAATTAGATGCTGCCAAGAATTCTAAAGATAAGATTTTGTTTGTTGGTGATGGGATAAACGATACACCTGTATTAGCTAGAGCAGATGTTGGTATGGCAATGGGTGGATTAGGATCAGATGCAGCAATTGAAGCTGCAGACATTGTAATAATGACTGATGAACCATCTAAAATAGCAACAGCAATAAAACTTGCTAAGCGGACTAGAAGTATTGTTTGGCAAAATATCATATTCGCACTAGGAGTAAAAGCGATCTTCTTATTACTTGGAGCTTTTGGAATTGCTACGATGTGGGAAGCAGTATTTTCAGATGTAGGTGTTACCTTACTTGCTGTTCTGAATGCAATGAGAATATTAAGAGTAAAAAACATTTAATCATTTGGCCTTTAGCCATGGATTATACAGAAGCGGATGTTGTAGTAAAGATTCTACTAAGGATGCAGCGAAAGTAGTAAGTGATTGTTGTCTCCGAAGTCTGAAGAAAAGGCTAGCTCATAAGTGATACAGGGCCAGCTTTAACCGTTATTTTAAATGCATTATGTTACTACGAATGAAAAGTAAAACTGTAAAACGAGATGTCTAATAACGACATCTCGTTTTTTGTGTTAATACTCTGACGTAATAATAGGGGTACCAATCGTTACTTTTACCTGATCCGCCGATTCATTAGTCAATCTGTATGCGATATGAAGGTTCATATATTGATTATCACCAAGAGGAAGTTTAGTTTCCAAACGTTTTGTATATGCAGATAGCGAAATAAAATTATCTTCATTAAGACTTTGTAATTCTTCTCCCGAAAAACTAACCAATAATTCGGATGCTTCTGTATACAAAGGTTGTTCTATATCTGTAGTTCCTTGAACCGTATAAAATGTAGAATAGTTCTCTATTTTTTGTTTATACATATTGAAAATTCTTGGCCATTTGCTTTCATTCCAATCACCTTTTACATCATAAGTAATACTTAAATTATATTTACCTTTTTGAGAATAAATAATGATTAAGATTTTCTCTTCCATTTCTAAATTGGAAGACTTTTTATTCCCTTCAATTTTATAATGATCTTTCTCAGCTTGTTTTTTAGACCAAGTATAATCTTTTTCCGTTCTCATGAAAGTGGAAATTGCTTGATCAAGATCTCTCATTTTAGTAAATTGTCCAATTGGTTCTTTTATATACATACTCCATGTAGTTACCTTTATATTGTTTTTATTAGCTATTTTTGTAATCTGACTTAACTCATTATCTGCATAAAAAGCTTTAGTTTCCTTGGTTGTAATAGTTACTAGTAGTAAAAGACATAATAAAATTAATATGGATTTTTTCATTTTTTTCAACTCCCCTTATAAAAAAGAATAGCCAACTAAAAGACAATTTATACTAGATTACTATTTTTAAAATTGAATAGTTAGGATTATTATCCATTTATAAATATTTTGATTAGTTGGCTTCTCATTTTGTTTGTTCTTTATTCAAATATTGACTTGAATAAAAAGATGAGTAAGGGGTATACTATATTCAAATGTATATTTGAATGAACGAGTATAGGGGGAAAGAAATGATTAAAAAGGATATATGTGAAATTTATTGTTATGACGAAGAAAAAGTCAATCGAATACAAGGAGATTTGAACAAGGTTGATTTCTCTAGTTTGTCCCAATTGTTAAAATCCATTGCTGATGAAAATAGAGCAAAGATTACCTATGCCTTGTGCCAAGATGAAGAATTATGCGTTTGTGATGTGGCTAATATTATTGGTGCAAGCGTTGCTAATGCTTCTCATCATTTAAGAACTCTTCATAAGCAAGGTATTGTTAACTATAGGAAGGAAGGGAAATTAGCGTTTTACTCCTTAGGTAATGAACATATTCGGCAAATAATGATGATTGCTCTAACTAATATTAATGAGGTGAAAGTAAATGTCTGATCAGCAAGGAAAACTATCCGAACAAGAAATGAAAGCATATCGTGTTCAAGGATTCACTTGTACGAACTGTGCAGCCAAATTTGAAAACAATGTTAAAAATCTTTCTGGAGTACAGGATGCAAAAGTAAATTTTGGAGCATCTAAGGTTTATGTTCAAGGAAACACAACCATTGAAGAATTAGAAAAAGCCGGAGCTTTTGAGAATCTAAAAATTCGTGATGAAAAAGAACAACAAGTGGAACGAGAACCCTTTTGGAAACAAAAAGAAAACATTAAAGTGTATATTTCCGCCATATTACTAGTTATAAGTTGGTTTATAGGAGAGCAATTTGGAGAAGAACATATTCTTACGAATATTGGCTATGCAGCATCTATTGTTATTGGAGGATATTCTTTATTCTTAAAAGGGCTAAAAAATCTTGTTCGGCTAAATTTTGATATGAATACACTGATGACCATTGCGATAATAGGTGCTGCTATTATTGGTGAATGGGGTGAAGGCGCAACAGTTGTTATTTTATTTGCAATTAGTGAAGCATTAGAGCGCTATTCAATGGATAAAGCACGTCAATCTATTGAATCACTAATGGATATCGCTCCAAAAGAAGCGTTAATTCGTCGTGGAAATGAAGAGATGATAATTCATGTAAATGATATACAAGTTGGAGACATCATGATTGTTAAGCCTGGACAAAAACTAGCGATGGATGGGACAGTTGTCAAAGGAACATCTACACTGAATCAGGCAGCCATTACAGGTGAAAGTGTTCCTGTGACAAAAACTATTGACGATGAGGTTTTTGCAGGAACATTAAATGAAGAAGGACTACTTGAAGTAAGAGTAACGAAACGAGTAGAAGACACGACATTATCTAAAATTATTCACCTTGTTGAAGAAGCACAAGCTGAACGAGCACCTTCTCAAGCGTTTGTTGATAAATTTGCCAAATACTATACACCTGCAATTGTTATTCTGGCAGTTTTAATAGCAGTAATTCCTCCGTTGTTTGGTGGTGATTGGAGTGAATGGATTTATCAAGGTTTGGCTGTACTAGTTGTCGGTTGTCCTTGTGCATTAGTTGTTTCTACTCCTGTTTCCATCGTAACTGCTATAGGGAATGCTGCAAAAAATGGCGTTCTAATAAAAGGTGGAATTCATTTAGAAGAAACAGGACACTTAAAAGCAATTGCATTTGATAAAACAGGAACTTTAACTAAAGGTGTTCCAGCTGTTACGGATTTAGTTACTTTTAACGGAAATAAAGAACAATTATTAAAAGTTACAGCAGCTATTGAAAAAGGTTCACAGCATCCCCTTGCTTCCGCCATTTTAAGAAAAGCAGAAGAAACAGGATTGAATATAAATGAAGTGATTGTAGAAGATTTTCAATCCATTACAGGTAAGGGTGTAAAAGCAAGAGTTAGTAATGAAATGTACTATGTTGGAAGCCCTAACCTATTCCAAGAATTACATGGCAAGATTGAAAGTTCCACTGAAGAACATATTACCCGTATGCAAACTGAGGGTAAAACTGTTATGGTTCTAGGAACAAATCAAGAGATCCTTTCATTAATTGCTGTAGCTGATGAAATTAGAGAATCTTCCAGAGAAGTAATAGACAAGTTAAACAAATACGGAATTGAAACAGTTATGCTAACTGGTGATAATGAAAGGACTGCGTTAGCCATTGGAAAACAAGTTGGTGTTTCGGATATTAAAGCTGATTTGCTTCCAGAGGATAAACTAAATTATATTAAAGAACTTCGTGGCAAACATCAAAGTGTTGCAATGGTTGGAGACGGTGTAAACGATGCGCCAGCACTAGCAGCTTCAACAGTAGGTGTGGCTATGGGAGGTGCTGGAACTGATACAGCACTAGAAACAGCAGATATTGCTCTAATGTCTGATGATTTAAGTAAATTACCGTATACGATTAAATTAAGCCGCAAAGCTTTAACCATTATCAAGCAAAACATTACTTTCTCTTTGGCTATAAAATTATTAGCTTTAGTCTTAGTAATTCCTGGCTGGTTAACATTATGGATAGCCATATTTGCTGATATGGGAGCAACCCTTTTGGTAACATTAAATAGTTTAAGGTTATTAAAGGTAAAGAATTAATAACTTTATTAGGTGGCATTCCTGTTTTTAGCAGGAATGCCTTTTTTTAACAAGGAACAAATCAAAAATATAAGCAAGGGTAGATACAGAGAAGCCCTTTATCATCTTCAATAGAATAAAAAACAAATATCCTAGGTCAGTTTTCTAAAAATGATGTATATGTTAGAAAACAAAGGAATTTCATAAAATATTTTATGAAGTCCAAACGGGGTTGCATTCCAATAATAAATAATAAAGTACCTAGTGAATAAGTTTGTGAAAAATAACACTTAAACAATAGGGGGCGTTAGTTAATTAAAAATCAAACAACTTTATTATCAAATTCGAAGATAAGAATAATTATAGTGATACAAAATTAACAACTTTAAATAATCCATCCTACAATATATCGTAGGATGGTTCTTGTTTTTATGTCAAAAAAACGTATTTATTATCTCTATACAATTGGAGAAAAAGAAAATGAAAAATTCATTGTCAAAATTATCATTTCAACCTCACTTTTCTTAATAAAATTAAGAAAAAATAAAGGATGATAATTTTGCTAATAAAAAAATCTAAAAATAATAAACACTCTCTTGTTTACAAAACATCTACCTTTTATACTGAGAAGCATCTAGTTAAACTCACTTATATAAATAAAATCACCTTTAATGCTGCTAATGGAAAAAAACAATTGAAGTTTTATGGTCAAATATAAAAGAACTGCCGTTATCAAAAAATATCTCATAGGTTATCAAATAGAAGACTGAAAGAAAAATTTAAAGTTATTTCAAAAAAGTCGGGTAGAAATTTTTAATTGCGTTTAGTTATAAAAAGGGAACAAGAAAAAATATAAAGAGAAAAATAGTAGGGATAGTAGTTATATTTATAAACGCGCAGCCTGAAGGTAGCGCGTTATTTTTTTAAAGGCTGATTTCGTATTATTAATAATATAATAATAAGTAGTAGTTATCGTACTTGACGATAAGTTACTACTCGTTTGTTTTCCGTATTCTACTTTGCTACACTTAACCTAAAAAGCAGGTGATAGCATGTGTGGTCGCTTTACTTTATTTACCGACTTTGGAACAATTATTGACCGCTTTAATATCGACTCAGCAATTGAAGAATCCCATTATAACCCAAACTATAATGTAGCTCCCTCTCAATCCGTACTTTCTGTGATCAATGATGGTGAAAAGAATCGTCTTGGATATTTACGTTGGGGATTAATTCCTCCCTGGTCTAAAGATATGAAAATCGGTTATAAAATGATTAACGCTCGTTCAGAAACAATTGCCGAAAAGCCAAGTTTTCGTAATGCCTATAAAAAGAAACGCTGTTTGATCCTTGCTGATTCTTTCTATGAATGGAAACGTACAAATGAACGTAAAATTCCTATGCGTATAAAACTTAAAAATAATCAACCATTTGGTATGGCTGGCTTCTGGGAATCTTGGAAATCCCCAGAAGGAGAAATGGTATACTCATGTTCTGTAATTACCACTCAACCAAATAAGCTAATGACTGAAATACATGATAGAATGCCAGTCATATTAAAACCTGAAGATGAACAATTCTGGCTAAATCCAACAAATACCGATACTAACTCGTTAAGTAAATTACTTGTTCCCTTTGACTTTGAACAAATGGATGCTTTTGAAGTTTCAAATGATGTTAATTCTCCAAAAAACAATTCACCTAACTTAATTCAGCAAATTTGTTAAAAAACAACAAATACTTATAGTGTTGTGTGAAAGCATTTATTGACGACAGTGAATTTGTGTTCAAGTTTAAATCTAATTCGAATAAAACGATTCTAGAGTCGAATTTTAAAATAGATGCTGCTGGAAAGTTAGTTATGAATTATGTATCTGGAAATTATAGAAATCTATGACTGTGATGTATCTTCAAGTATAAAAGTATATTTCATTTTTTTTTGTAAACAGACTGTCCTGCTCGAATAACTGACGATATCTTTTGAAACTATTGAAAATAATAGGATAAAAAGTTAAAATTAAATCAGATTATTTTTCTATTTTGGATTTTTCTTTTACTTAGTAAATGTAGAGCCTTTGGGTTCAGTTTTAATAGCAGCTGTGCTATTAACTGTCCTGAAGGCTTTTTTTTATGAAAAAAGTAAACGACAAAAAAGAAAATTAATAGAAATGAAACAAAATACTCACTAGGAGGGAAAGGTTTTGACGACGACTAAATTATTTGATTCTAATGTCTGTAGGAGGATTACATATGTATAAAATCACATGCTTTTGTCCTCTAGAACCTACAAAGTTAGAAAGCTTATTAAAGGGTATAGGATTTTCAAGTAAAAAAAGATGGATTGGAATGGTATTTTGAAGATATAGTTTTTCGTATTGAACCATTTAAAGGACATTCTAATCAAAGAGAAAAGGGATATAGAGTGTATTTTAATGGTAATAATACTATGAGCTTTGCTTATATGTTTGACCTTTCATTAGGAACTTTAAATACTACAATTACCTGTATTGAGTATATGTTAAGTGAGGAAGGGAAAAACTCTAATGATTGGCTATCACTTTTAGATAATAATCCATCTATAATTACTATTGACACAAGGGGTTTCTATCAAAAAAACAGTATAAATATAATTGTTACTAATAATACTGTAGTGTTCCAATTGAGAAGTAAAAAGAATACAAGCTTAAAATTAATAAGCGGGTTAAAAAGGATCGAAGAATTGGTTGAATATATTATTCCAACCACTTACGATCTTTTTTCATTTGAGGAGGAATTAGCATAATGGTTGATTTTTATACTAGTAAACATTTCTATCAAATTCGTGAAAATATATTATTGATTGACGGAAAAATAGAAGAAAAGGGCAATATTTCTGTATATCATCTTATAAAAGATGAACCCGCTTTTATTAAAATATCTCAAAAAGGCAATATACCAAAAATAATAAAAACAGAAGATGTATTATTCGTTGATAATTCATCAGAAATTTATCATGGCCAAAAAACAATTAAGAAACATTTTCTCGTGTCGGTTCTACTTAAATTTAATGAGTAAGAAAGATATATAACTACAGATATTTTGGCTGCTAACGAGGACCATGCAAAGAGAATTATCAAGGTAAACTATAGTATGTTTCATATTTTAAATATAAATGTTAAGAATGTGAACATTGTTAGGTTATTCAATAATATCCAATAAGGAAAAGGGAGAAACCACTATTACTATTATCACTAGTAGTGGTTTCTTAATGAAAAAGATTTAATTGACATACTTAATAAACGTGGATGGGATTATATAATCGAAAAAAAAGGAAACATTAGATTTATTTTAGAGAATCAAGAAATTATATGTTCTAAAGTGGACACAGAAGGCATTAAAAAAATCATACTTGATATTATAAACTGGTAAACTAGCAGGATTGCATTAGAGGGGAGAAAATCCTTTTAGAACAATTATTATAGATTTTAGATAAGAAACCTTTCTCTTATAACAGAAGCGCAAATAACAGCTATTTTGTAAGTTAGAGAGTATCTAGAACACATCCTTGACACTAAATCTATATTGGAGGAAATAAGATGTTATTAAAACATGTAGAATTAGAAGATATTGAAAATAATGATGGTTGGACTAATAAAGTTGACATTTATGGTTATGAAAATAAGGTATGGGTAATGGCTCATGGTTTTTTTAAAGAATACCCTACTAGGGATTTTGAGAATACAAAAAATAAAATTGATAGTATTATTGCTAAATTAAAAGAGGTGTCTTTTAAAATAATTTATATCAAACAATATTAGTACTAAACAAAGGGTGAGAGTATAAAATATTTTGTGTAAATGAAAATTTCCATGTAAAAAGGAAGACCTTCTCTTGGTAGAATTAAGTCACCACAACCAATCCTAGAAAAGAGGTCTTCCCTATGAATCAGTTTACAACAGAAATTATCGATGCACTAGTAAAAAAACAAGATATTACCGAGGTTTTTCGTTCGCACTTGGAAATGGCGATCAACTCGCTACTTGTGACAGAGTTAACGGAATTTCTAGATTATGAAAAATATGACCGTATTGGCTTTAATTCAGGCAACTCACGCAATGGGTCTTATTCGCGTACGCTTCACACAGAGTACGGCGATTTAGCCATTCAAATTCCACGTGATCGCAATGGTGAGTTCAAACAACAGACCGTGGCTCCGTATAAGCGTTCGAATGATACGCTTGAAGATACGGTGATTCACCTGTTTAAAAAAGGCATTACGATGGCTGAAATTGCCCAGTTAATCGAAAAAATGTACGGCCATCACTATACGCCTCAAACGATTTCGAATATGACAAAAGCGGTTTCAGAAACAGTCGATGCATTTAACAACCGTTCGTTGCATAATCGTTACGTATGCGTGTATTTAGATGCGACGTATATTGCCGTGCGTCGTGATACGGTGTCCAAAGAAGCTGTCTATATCGCTGTTGGTATTCGCGAAGACGGCTCTAAAGAGGTACTCGCTTATACGATTGCCCCAACAGAGTCTGCTTACAACTGGCAAGAGCTACTAGAAGAGCTGAAAGACCGTGGTGTAGAAGACGTCTTATTATTCGTATCAGACGGCTTAAAAGGCATGGCAGACGCTGTTTTCACTGTGTTTCCAAAAGCAAAATATCAAGTCTGTTTAGTTCATGTCGGTCGCAATATTATGCATAAAGTACGCGTAGAGGATCGCAAGGAAGTCTGCGAAGATTTTAAAATGATTCACCAGGCAAAGGACGCCGAAGCAGCTGAGCTAGCACTTGGGCAGTTCTGCGAGAAATGGAGCAAATCGTACAAAAAAGTTACACAAGGCTTACTAAATAACCCGTATTTACTGACGTTTTATCAGTTTCCAAAAGCAATTTGGCGAAGCATCTACTCGACCAATTTAATTGAGTCGTTCAATAAGCAAATCAAAAAATATACAAAGCGCAAGGAACAGTTTCCGAACGAAGAATCACTGGAACGTTTTTTAGTGACGCAGTTCGAGGACTACAATCAACGTTTCGCCTCACGCTGTCACATCGGCTTCAATCAGGCACGTGCAGAGTTGGAAGAGATGTTTGAGCAGCTACATGAACCGACAAACTAACCGGGACGTGCCAGCGCGAAATTTGGGTGTCTAGGAAAGGGCTAGCCCTTTCCTAGACACCCAAATCAACACTTCGAACAAATCTATTTGAATACGAAGGTGATCATCTACCTTGAGAAGTTGAAAAGTCATTTACACAAAAATATTGACAGTACCTTAATTTTATTTACAATTGATAAAAACTAGATATTATGCCCCATTTTGAAAGTTTTTTCACAAACGTTTTCAAGGAAAAAGTGTGCGTTTTCACACCTCTCCTATCAATGGCCGTGAGCAAATGTCCCTACTCCCATATTTCATAAAACAGTTAGTTGACAGAATATTTCAATGTTCGCTAAGATTATACCGTAATCTTACAAATTATTTTTTACGAGGTGAAGACATGGTATTATCGAAAAAATCATTAAGAGTATTAGCTGGGCTCTCACTAGCAGCAACAGTAAGTTTTTCAGCGGGCGTACCAAGCGCACTAGCCGTTACACAACCTGAGGCAGATACTCCTCTACAGAAGGAAAATCTTCAGAAGTTAACGGTTCAAGGAGTAACAGAACTCTCAAATGGAGTCAAATTTGATCTTGGTTCATACGAAGGTTATATTCGTATATTTGACAAAGATCTTGTGAAAGTTTCTGTTGTAGAAAAAGGCGAAGAGGAATTCGAATCAAGAGGAATTGAGAAAAAAGAAAGTGAATGGAAACGTGTGCCATTTAGTGCAAACGGTAGCGCAGATGAATACACAATCAAAACAGATGAAATTACGGTTAAAATTAACTTAAAGCAATTCGGAGTGAAATTCCTTGATAAAGAAGGAAATGTCATTAACGAAGATTATTTAAACCAAGGTGCAACTTCAGGTTATGAAAATGGCAAGCCTTATGTGTTTAAGAAAACGAATGAAAACGAAGACTTTTATGGTTTTGGTGAGCAAACTGGATTAGAAGTCAATAAACGCGGGGATAGCATAGGTTTATGGAATACGGATGCTTATGCATACACTAAAGATACTAAGTATGTATATACATCTATTCCCTTTTTCATCGGATTAAAAGATAAAAAAGCATATGGAATTTTCTTTGATAATACACATCGTTCATACTACGAGATGGCAAGTGAGTCTGATGACTATTACTACTTCTATGCAAACGGCGGAAAATTAACATACTATTTTGCATATGGTCCGGAAATTGGTGATGTAATTGATCGTTATACTGAATTAACAGGTAAAATGGATATTCCAGCAAAATGGTCATTAGGGTTGCATCAAAGTAAGTGGGGATATACCGCGGATGAAATTCTGAATGTTGCAAAAACTTATCGAGAAAAGAATATCCCACTAGATACAATGCACTTTGATATTGATTATATGGATGGCTATCGAGTGTTTACATGGAACCAACAATATAAGGATGCATTAACGAAATTAAAAGAGATGGAAGGATTCCATGCAATTGCGATTAATGATCCAGCTGTTAAGCAAGATGAGAATTACAGCATTTATCAAGAAGGAACGAGTAAAGACTTCTGGGCGAAAAATCCAGATGGCTCGAACTACATTGGACCAGTATGGCCTGGTGATTCTGCTTTCCCTGATTTCTCTAAACAAGAGGTACGTGATTGGTGGGCTAAACATCATGATGTGCTATTAAATGCAGGAATTGATGGGATTTGGAATGATATGAATGAACCAGCTGTTTTCATTGATGATGACAGACATGCTCATACATTACCGCTAGATACGTATTTTGGATATGAAGACAACAAAATTCTTCATACTGAGTACCATAACTTATATGGCCATGATGAAGCAGAAGCTACTTATGATGCGTTTAAAATGCATAAACCAGGCACTCGTCCATTCGTTTTAACTCGTGATATGTATGCAGGTACACAACGCTATGCTGCATTATGGACAGGTGATAACGTTAGTAACTGGGAACACTTAGAAATGTCACTACCAATGAATATGAACGTTGGAATGTCAGGGGTCGCATTTGTAGGAAATGATATTGGTGGTTTTGCAGCTCGCCCAGATGCAGAATTATTCGCTCGATGGATTGAGGTAGGAGCATTCTTGCCGTTTTCTCGTATTCACTATGATAGTGATGAAAAAGCAGAAATTAAACAAGGTCAAGAACCATGGGCATTTGGTCCAGAAGTTGAGGCAATCAGTAAGAAATACATTGAAATGCGCTATAAATTATTACCATACTTATATAATCAATTTAAAGAAGCAGCAGATACTGGTAAACCGGTTCAACAACCGCTAGTCTACCAATTCCAAAATGATGAGAAAACAAATGATATAAGTGATCAGTACATGTTCGGTGATTCGATGATGCTAGCACCCGTTGTGAAACAAGGTCAAACTTCTCGTGAAGTTTATTTACCAAAAGACGTAAAGTGGACAGACTATTGGACTGGAAAAGAATATGAAGGCGGACAAACGATTACAGTTGATGCACCACTTGATCATATGCCAATCTTTGTGAAAAATGAGTCAATCATCCCAACACGTGAAGTACAGCAATATACAGATGAAAAGCCACTTACAAATCTAGTGCTTGACACATATTTAGAAGAAGAGGCAACATATTCATTCTATGAAGATGATGGTGCAACAGAAGACTACAAAACTGGTGAATATAACATTACAGAGTTCGAGGTAGAACAAAAACCAAACCATATTACATTTAAACAAAAACAAAAGGTTAAAAAATACTCTGACTCAAAGGTACAGCAATACACATTAAAATTAAACAATACAGAAAAACCTTCAAAAATCCAAGCAGGTAAAAATAAATACAAACCAGTTGGATCAATCGAAGAAACTCAAGGGAAACCAAACACATTCTTTTATGATGAAAATGCGAAAGTTCTTTATGTAAGTATCCCTGCTGATGAGAAGAAGAAAGTACAAATTCGTTAATCAAGATATAAGAGAGGGAAAGAAGGGACGAAAGAATCGTTCCTTCTTGTCAGCATTAATGGTCAATTTTATCTTTTCATTAAAATTATCGAAAAGGGGAATAAATTTACTTCAGGATTTATTGTAACAGCATTACTGACCATATCATTTATTCAACCTATTAATCAGGCATTGGCTAAACAAATAAAACCTGAGCAAGTCGAAAATGTCAGTGTCCAGAAAGAACAAAAACTATCTGAAATTAATGGTAGGGCTCAATGGGATAGAAGTTCACTATCATTTATTGATCAAAATGAAAATTGTTCCTGTATTTCTGCTACCATAAAAAATGGACAAGATTCAAGAGCCATGCAAGGTGAAGTAAAATATGAGGTCTACTGGTCTGCAAAAGGAAACCCTAAAAATAGTGAATTGGTTTATTCCGGAAGTGTTGCCCCTTTAAACCCTGGGGAAACGAAATAAGTTATGCTCTAGATCCAAATAAACCAGGAAATTATATTTTCAAAGCCTATCAACGTCCAGGACATCCTGGAAAAGGAGAATTATGGAGTGAATCCATAACTGTGAAAGAAAAGACAGATTATACAGATCTTCAGCGACCACTAGATCAACTTTTTCATTCTAGTGTTGAAAATGGAACAGCGACATTTACCATTCTAGAAGGTATGGACCCTGTTGTAATCAGCTTTTCGAGCTATGTATACCCTGAGGGAACATTACCTCAAGAAGATGGTAAACCTTATGAGGGTCAAAAAGTATATGATACGATCACGAATGTTTATGGGCCTGGAACATATACAATTACAATTGATATACCGGAAAATGGACTTTGGCAAGCGGATTTATACTTAGGGTGTGTGATTGAAGAGTTGTCAGAGAGCGGACATCCAATTGAAAAAATAATTGATGCCGATTATAGTTGGAAGAAATAAATATATCGCCTATTAACAACAAAACATAAACAAATATAGCATCCAAAAAAGGGACTAATTTGATCGTTAGTTCCCTTTAATAATAAGAAAGTTGTGTAAAAATGAGGAGTTAGATTTTATGTTATCAAAAAAAAAGTATCTATTAATTTTCTTATCTATTATTTTTTTATTATTAATAATAATAGGTTTGACGACGTACTCCAATTCATCTCCTAATCAAGACCACAAAGAGGATTCATCTGAAATTATACCAAAACATTCAAACATTATTAAAACAATTTCAACTGATAAAGCAGCCTATCATTATGATGACACGGTGAAATTTAATGCTCAATTGAAAAAAGGACTAACAGAAGGAATTCTAACCATTACATATTACCATTTAGATAACGTTATTTCGAAACTAGAAGTAAAAGTAGCGGAAAATAGTAAAGAAGTACACTGGGAATGGCAGCCGCCAAAAGAGGATTTTAAAGGGTATTTCGTCCATGTTCAGTATACATCTGATTCAATACAAGAGGATCATACGATTGCAGTTGATGTTTCAAGTGATTGGTCCCAATTTCCTCGCTACGGGTTTTTATCAAACTTTCAAGACCAATCTATGGAGAAAATGGATTCTGTCATTTCCCAACTGAACCGCTATCACATCAATGGTTTACAATTTTATGATTGGCATTTTAAGCATCATCAACCACTTAAAGTAGAAAACAATGGCGCAGCAGCAAATTGGGAGGATATTGCTAATCGTCCAATCTATCTCGAAACGATCAAAAATTATATTCAGCTTGCTCATGATCGCAACATGACAACGATGGCATATAACCTTTTGTATGGTGCTTTTTCTGAAGCAGAAAAGGATGGTGTGAATAAAGAATGGCGTTTATTTAAGGATCAACAGAAAAATGAACATGATTATCACCCACTACCAGATGAATGGAAAAGTGACGTATTTCTAGTAAACCCAGGAAATTCTGATTGGCAGAACTATCTCATTGACCAACAAAAACGTGTATATGAAGCTCTTCCATTCGATGGATGGCATATTGACCAGCTTGGTCCTAGAGGCGAGGTCTATGATTTTGATGGAAATCAGGTTGCAATCGATGAAACCTTTCTTCCGTTTTTACAACGTATAAAAAATGAAGCACAGGATAAACGTATTGTTATGAATGCGGTAAACCAGTACGGTCAAAAACAAATTGTAAGCTCGCCAATTGACTTTTTATATACAGAGGTATGGGATCATTTTAAATATTACGGTGATTTAAAACAAATTATTGATGAGAATAATTCCGATTCTAAGGGGACTAAAAATACAGTGTTAGCAGCATATATGAACTATGAATCTTCCAATCAAATTGGAGAATTTAATACGCCGGGTATTTTATTAGCTAACAGTGTCATCTTTGCATCGGGAGGTGCTCATTTAGAATTAGGGGAGCATATGCTTTCAAAAGAATATTTTCCTCATAATAACTTTAAAATGGATCAATCTTTGCAAAGTAGCCTTATTACCTATTATGATTTTTTAGTTGCCTATGAAAACTTGCTTCGTGATAACATGCATGAGGCTTCACTTGCGGTTCATTCACCTGATTGGGTTCTTTTCTCTTCTCAACCGGAACAAGGAAAAGTATGGAGCTTTGCAAAACAAAAAGCAAATAAAAAAGTTATACACTTTATTAACTTTGTAGATGCTACAACACTAGAGTGGCGTGATACAAATGCAAGTCAAGCACAGCCTCAAGATCGTCAAAAGTTAACTGTTGAGCTTGAAGAGACTAAAGCTATAAAAAAAGTTTGGCTTGCTTCACCGGATATTGAGAATGGTTTACCTAACTCACTTACTTTTAAACAGGAAAATGGGAAAGTAACATTTACCCTGCCGAGTCTAAAATACTGGGACATGGTTGTAGTGGAGTACGAATAATGTTTTTGGGGACAGTCCCAAAAAGTGGACTAAAGGTGTCATATCTTCCGATGAAAATATTTAAACAGGAAGATATGACACCTTTTTTTGTTCTTCAATGAAGAAACGGTATATAAGACACAAATTTTGTAATATAAGCGATTTAAAATGATAGCGCTTTCCTGGATAATGAAAATCATCAGCTATTCTTAAGAATGGGGAGGTTATTTCATTGAGTAAACACAATAGAAGCAAGAAAAAGAGTAGGGAAAGAAAGAAAGGGTTATTTTACAAGATCAGTGCTTTTTCTATTCTTTCTACGATGGCATTAACAACAGCACTAACAGGAACTGCTTCTGCACAGGACAGCCCATATACAAGGCAAGGGGCAGGACCGATGTATTTTATGACATATGAACATCAGTGGACGAAAAATACATTTATGCCTGAGAAACGGTTGAAGGAAAATATTGATTGGATGGCTAAAAACTTCCTACCTTACGGCTATGACATGGTTTCAACTGATGGTTGGATTGAAGGTGCAACTTTGCTTAATAAAAATGGCTATGTTGTAAGTCATAATGATAAATGGATGACCAATCCAATGAATATGGATGGGACGGAGGAAGAATTCGAGCTAGGAATCCTTCTAAATGGTGACTTTGAAGAGGGTGTTGACGTAGGGTGGAAAGTCGAAACAGATGCAATGTACGGAGTTGATGCAAATGATGCATATGAAGGCTCTAAATTATGGGTGTATGGACCGGAACCACATACTGCTAAGGTTTCTCAAACAATAGAAGGGCTTGAAAATGGAAATTATACTTTAACAGCGCGAGTGAAGTTTCCTAACGATGTTCAAAACTTTGTTGATGGAACAAGTACTGCAACTATGAAGCTGAAAAACTACTATACTACAGAAGAAAACGAACCAGCTCCTGAACAAGTTGTTGAATTAAATGACGGGCTGACAGATGAATATGGGAAAGCACGTTACGGGCTTTTCAAATTTAAAGCAGAGGTGACGAATGGACAGTTAACTGTTGAATTCAATATTGATGCAAAAGGAGATCACAGTTCTTTCCAGCTAGATAATGTTGAGCTATATAAGACAGGTGAAAAGCCGGAAGAGGACAACGAGGAAAATGAGCCGTTCCAATATCCATCTGAAAAATATCCGGATGGTCATACTTGGAAGTTCTGGGGAGCCTACTTAAAGGAAAAAGGAATGGACTTTGGCATTTACTACAATCCGTTATGGATTAGCCCTGAGGTTGTAAATAATCCTGATAAATATATTGTCATAGGAACTGAAAATAATCCTGGTGGACCGACATATGTCGTGGATTTGATTGATCAAGGTGATCCGGATGACCCGACAGATGGTGATCGATTCAACGGTGGTCAGGGGAATGAGCGTTCACTTTATTGGGTGGATGTGAATCATCCTGATGCAGAAAAATATATTAAGGGATACATTGACTTTTTTGCTGAACAGGGCGCTGATTTTCTGAGAGTTGATTTCCTGTCATGGTATGAAACAGGAACAGATGCTAATATAGGGACAGTCGGGCAAGCTCATGACAGAAAACTGTATGAAAAATCATTAAAGTGGATGTCAGAAGCATCTAAAGAAAACAATGTTCTCCTAAGTCTTGTCATGCCACATCTTATAAATCACGGTGAACTTGAACAAAAATATGGTGACATGATTCGTATTAATGAAGACACGTTTACAGGTGGCTGGGATCATATTAGCGGCAGACGTCAAGAGTGGAGACCAGGTTGGTCACAATGGGCAAATTCCTTCCAAGGCTTTACAGGCTTCTCTGATATCGGCGGCCGTTCGAGCATGATATTGGATGGTGACTTCCTTCGATTGAATACATTCACTGGTCTATATGCAGATCATGAAAAGAAAACAACTTTGTCATTGTATACACTTGCCGGCTCACCGATCGCTATTTCAGATCAGTATGATACGATTGGAGCTAACTATAAATACTATCAAAATCCTGAGCTCATTGAGTTTAATAAGGTGGGACTGGTTGGAAAACCAATTTATGAAAGCGCTAAACATTATGGGGAGTCTAATTCTAGCCGTGACAGCCAACGTTGGGTAGGTCAGCTTCCAGACGGTTCTTGGGTAGTTGGATTGTTTAATCGCAATGATGAGAGTAAATCGTTTAACTTTAATTTTAAAGAAGAGCTAGGAATTGAAAATGGCCATGTTCGTGATGTATGGGCCCATAAGGATTTAGGTATACAAACATCACATTCCGTTACACTTGAACCACATGATAGTGTTGTATTAAAAGTAATCCCGACAACGACTGAGAACGTATACGAAGCAGAAGCAGCTTCGTATAGTAAAGGAATAGAATTTGCTAATGAGCAAATTGGGCACGCTGGGTTTGGTTACTTAAATGGCATTAATGAGAAAGATGAAAGTGTAACATATGCGATTAGTGCACCAAAATCAGGCGTGTATAACTTAAAAATAGACTATTCTGCTAGTAAAGCAAGTGAGGCAATGATAGGAGTGAGGGAAGTAAGCACTGGTGAAAATACGAATTCAAAACAAGTGAAATTGAATCCAACCAATGGGAAATGGAAGGAAGCAAGAACAGAAATAGTCCTTCAAGAAGGAACCAATTTAGTACAAATTCAGAATGCTGCTGGTAACTTTAATCTGGATTCTATTACATTAGGTGAAGCAAAAGATCAAGAAAAACAATCGATTCTATTAAATGGAGATTTTAAAGCAGGCTTTGCCCACTGGAGCCGCAGTAATATGGTTAATCAGTCAATTGAAGATGGAGTTGTCCAAATTTCGAGAATGAATGAAAAAGCATTTGAATCCGATCTTTGGCAGTATGTTGTACCACAGGCTGGTACTTATGAATTAACAGCTAACATGAAACGAAGCGGTCAATTTAATGAAGCATTTCTTTATATTGAAAAAAATGGAACGATAGAAAAAGTAGAAGTTCCAGAGTCTGAAGATATGAAAAAAGTGATTATCCCTGATATAGAAGTATCTGAAGGGGATGTCTTGAAAATTGGCAATATCGCCAGTTCACAGTCTGACGGTAAGCTGACAATCGATAATATCGAGCTGAAATCAGCTTATCACAATCATTATTTCAACATAGAAAAAAATAGGAATAAAATTGAATTAACTCGTAAACAGGATAATCAAAATGAGGCAAAGCATTTTTCTCATCTAGTAAAGCTTCCAATACAAAAGATGCCTAGAAAAATACAAACAGAAAATAAAACATATAAAAAAGTAAACAGTTTTGAGGAAGTAAGAGAGAAAGTGGAAGTTTATTTCTATGATGAACAAAACAACGTATTTTTAAATATACCAACAAATGAAGAGAAGAAAATCCAAATAAAGTTCTAGCTTAGTAGAGCAGTGAAACTGATTTCGTTTCATTGCTCTACTTTTCATTTCCCTTAATCAGAGAATCATTTTACATTCATCAGGTAAAATGTTGGACCAAGATTGTTATTGAGTCTAAATAATCGTAAAATTGAGATAAATGAAGTGTAGGACAAATATTAATGAGGGTATAAGCGATGATTTATAAACTATTAAAAAAACGTTTTGCAACAAAGGTCATTGTTGTCATTCTAATTGTTTGTTTAATCCCAACTGTTTCTACTAGTTTCTTTTTTTATTATGCTGCATCAAATATTGTAAAAGAAAATGTTAGGGAATCCTCTTTACAAATTGCCAGGCAAGCCGCAGATTCTCTGAACTATATTATTTCAACAGGCAGCGATATGTCTAATCTTATTTATAGTAATGAACGAATCCAGGAAATTGTTAAGCAAAATTCCAATGAAAATCTACCAATATCTGAATTTGAAGCAAATCAAGAGTATATAACCTCATTTTTAAATTCCAATATTTATTCTAGTTCATTTGTAAGGATTATTTATATCTTAAAGGATGAGGGAGTTAGCTGGGGTAGCGGGACATTTTCTCCATATAAATTATCACAAGTCAACCTTCAAGAGCTTAGCTGGGTAAAAGATTCTGTTCAAAAAGACGGAGAATTGGTATGGCAAGGGCTTCAATATGATAAATTTACCGGAGCAGGAGAAAATACTGAGCTTGTATTATCGATCAGCAGAGTAATGAAAGACTTCAATAATCTTGAAAATATTGCATATATACAAGTTTGCTTAGATGGAAATGCCATCCTTGATAAAATCAATCAATTAAAGTTAGGAAAAACAGGACGTTTTTTTGTTGTCGATGACACAGGTATGATTATGATTGATAGTAATTTGCAGAATATTAATAACCCAGTTCAAAACAAAGCGTTACGTAAGCATATCTTAAGTGATGAACTAGAATTTCAATATAAAGAAGATATTCCTTATTATGGGGTTAAACAGGAAATGGCAAATGGTTGGTCCATTGTAGGTGTGGTACCAATCAGCGAAATTACAGGTGAATTGACGACTATTCAAAGGATCACTATCTTAGCTTCAATCTTATTTGGAATTCTGTCAATCTTTATTGGCATATTAATAGCTAAACGAGTTACAGAGCCAGTTAACGTCTTAACACGTCAAATGAAATTAGTCGGAAAAGGAAACTTTAATGTACGAACAAATGTTAAATCAATTGATGAAATTGGCATGATGAGCATCCAGTTTAATCGGATGATCAACCAGGTTGAACAACTGGTAAAACAGGTAAAGGAAGAACAGTTTCAAAAACAAGAAGCTGAGTTACGGGCAATTAAACATCGAATTAACCCTCATTTTCTATTCAATACATTAAGTACGATCCGATGGTTAGTTAAATTCAACCAAACAGAGCGTACAAATGCTGCTTTATCAGCATTATCCAGTCTGTTGGAAGCAAACATGGGGAAAACAGGAACGTTCGTAACGATTAACGAAGAACTTGAAATTGTTAAGAAGTTCATGGTGATTCTACAAATTCGGTACGAACAAAATTTCATTTTGAAAACGCAGTTTGAAAGAGGAGTGGAAGATTTTCTTATTCCAAGAATGATTATACAGCCCATTGTCGAAAACGCTATTTTTCATGGTATTGTACCTACAGATAAAAAAGGGACCATTTCTATTATTGGACGAAACATCACAGACGGAGTAGAAATAGAAATTCGAGACAATGGAATAGGATTTGAAATAGATGCCTTAAAAAAGCTCCAACAAGCAACGAATCGTACAAATTCATTTGTTGGAATCGGGTTAAGGCATGTCTATGATTCTGTGAAACTCTATTTTCATAAAGACTCAAAAGTGGAACTTGAAAGTAGTCAAGAAGGCACAATTGTGAGACTTATATTGAGGTCGAAAACTAGAGGTGGAGATCATGTATAAAGTTATGATTGTTGATGATGAACCGATTATTAGATTTGGATTAAAGTCCTCCATTAACTGGGAACAAGAAAACCTTTTTTTAATTGGTGATTTTTCTAATGGAAAGCAAGCGTTAGAAGCAATAGAGGCTGTGGACCAAGTTGATATCCTTATTACGGATATTAAAATGCCGGTAATGGATGGTCTAACATTAATGAAAAAAGCGCTAAAGATAAATCCAATGTTAAAGGTCGTATTAGTAAGCAGTTATAATGAATTTGATTACGCACGGGAAGGTCTGACTCATGGTGCAATGGATTATATATTAAAACCGACTCTTGAACCGGAATCGTTTTGCAAGACCATTCAAAAATGCGTAAAAAAAATTGTTGAAGAACAAACGATTAAGAAAAAGTTAGATTCTGTAGAACGGACAAATCATTTTCGGGAAAGAAAAAAAATTGAGCAGGAAGTAAAGCGGGTTTTGCTTCAAAAACATAGAGAAACCAATATTGGTCATTTAGTTGATATATTTCAAACTCCTTTTATTGTGGTTTGTTTAAAAATGAAGCAAATTGACAAGGTAGAAGAAGAATATGGCTTTTTATTTAAAAGTCTTATTTTCGAAGAAATCCAAGAACGCTTTTATAAGTATAGAGAAGAGGGGATTAGTATTCAAATAGGGGAAAGTGAACTTTTATTCTTTATTAATAATACATGTAATCCACTTACGGACATTCATAGGTTAAAAGAGAAAGTTGAAAAAGAAGCAAAAGTCAGCTTTTCTTTTGGATATGAAGTTGTAACAGACTGTAAAGACCTAGTTACTGGATATGAACGAAGCATTTTAGCAAGTCAAAGGCATTTTTTTTATCAACATACCAATATTTTTGTTTATAAACATCCTGTGGAAGAATTCGTTCATCCTTTAAGCCTGCAGGAATTGAAAGAACTTCTTACTAATATTGATGTAGAGAACGTTCCTATCTTCCTGGATGAGAGGCTCAAACAATGGCGAAGTGAACAAATGACACCTACTGACATTAAGAAAGAGGCATGTGACATTTTAACAACACTATTTATGGAGCGGATAGAGTACTCATTTTTAATTGATCGATGCTCAGAAATTGAAAGATCCGAGTCACTGAATGATCTGAATGAATATCTCTTAAAGGGATTCGAAGCATGTGACCAATATATTACAGACCAGAAAATGAAGTCAAATACAGATAATGAGTTAATAGATAAAGCCCTTGATTTTATTCATAAACATTATACACAGGAATTGACGCTTCAACATGTTGCCGATCATATTCATATAAGCAGAAATTATTTCAGTATCTTGTTCAAACGATTTCTAGGGCAAAACTTTATTGATTATGTAATTGACCTTCGAATAAAAAAAGCTAGAGAACTATTGGTTCATACTTCTCTAAAAGTTTATGAAGTAGCAGGGAATGCTGGTTTTAATGATGTGAAATACTTTAGCAAGCTGTTTAAAAAAGTAACAGGCTCATCCCCAGGAGATTTTAGAATGCAGCATCAAAAGTAAGAAAGAGGAAGGGAATGCAAAATGCGTCAATTCCAATTAATTTTATGGTTTGCCTTATTGGGCGTTATGATCGGTTGCACAAATCAAACCATTATTGATGAACGCAGCCCTGCCAAAATAGCAGAAGATCAAGTGAATGAAAAAATTGAAATTTGGCATACGTATAGTGAACAGGAAACAAAGATATTTGAAAATGAAGTGATTCCATTATTTGAACAAGAACATCCTGAAATCGATGTAAAGCCTGTCCGTCAAGCATATAATAAACAATTAATGTCATCTCTTATTAGCAGAGCATCCGTTAATAGCACCCCGGATATTATAAGAATGGATATTACATGGATGCCTAAATTTGCTGACCTGAAACTTTTATATCCTGTTAGTAGATTTGATGATTTTGATGAATTAAAGAATCGTTTTTATGATGCACCGTTAAAATCAAATGTATTTGAAGGACGTTATTATGGTTTGCCATTAAATACAAATACAAAGGTTGCTATTTATAACCGACAAGTATTAAGGGATATTGGCTTGAAAACTCCACCTGGAAAAATGGAAGAATTCATTCAGATTGTTGAAGAGAATAACTTAAAGATCGGCATGCTAAATGTTCATACATGGGGAAGTTTGCCTTATTTTTATGGACTCGGTGGTAAATTAACAGATCCAAACTATACAAGAGCAACTGGTTATTTAGATAGTGAGGGTAGTATTAAAGCCGTTAAAAAGCTTGTTGAATTATATCGAAATTCTAATCTTCCAAAACAGATTGTGAGCGGTTATCCTGAGACATGGCAAAATATTCGAAGCGGCAATTATTTTATGATAGATGAAGGCCCTTGGTTTTATAGTGTTCAACCCAATGATGAGCTGGCCTTGATTAATAAACAAACAATTTCAGCTCCTTTTCCCGGTAATGGAGAATCTTCTTCGATTTTAGGTGGGGAAAATATTGTGATGACAAAGGGTACAAAACACCGTGAAGCTGCATGGACCTTTATGAAATGGATGACAACAGAAACACCTCAAAAGCTATTATTACAAGCAGGCTTGTTGCCGACAAACCGCCATGTTCCATTTTCAGGAATCCTTGATAAGTATCCTTATTATAAAAGCTATATTGCGAGCATAGATCAAGCCCATTTAAGGCCACAACTCCCCGAGTGGGAACAGATAAATGAAATCTATACAAACTATTTGAGGCAAATATTCTATGAACAAGTCAGTGTTGAAGGAGGTTTAAAAAAAGCCGCAATGGAAATAGATAAATTACTCGCTCTTGATGGGTAAGAAGGTTAATCATATTACTTCAGACGTGAATTCAAATGGGGATTCACACCTGAAGTTCCTCTTTTATATCCTCAAGCAAAAAGTAAATGTTTTCCAAGTGATGAAAAGTTTCTTTAGGAAAGTTGAAAATAAAAATGTATGCTTAAACAAAAGCCCCAACGTAATACTTTAGTGTTTTATAAGAAAGTTAGACGTAAGAATTGCAGAAAAAGAACAGGCAAAAAAAGTATTTGAAGAATCAAAGGTTCCTGTAAGTGGTTCAGGTGATACTGCGACTGAAGTAATTACACTTAAAGCTGGTTGGGCAATTTTTGAAGGTTCTCATACTGGTGGGGCCAACTTTGCAGTACATCTTCAAGATGAAACTGGAAATGACATGGAACTATTAGTTAATACGATATGAAATT
Organism: Niallia sp. Marseille-Q9988; assembly: GCF_976954375.1. NCBI lineage: Bacteria > Bacillati > Bacillota > Bacilli > Caryophanales > Bacillaceae > Niallia > Niallia sp. Marseille-Q9988. Next base: position 32,635 of record NZ_CDRJSZ010000010.1, read on the forward strand.
ACAAAGGGAAAACAGTTGCTGTGATTCCTGCTGATGGTAATTATTATCTAAACGTCACCGCAGGTGGAAAATGGAATTTTAGCATCTATCAAACTCCTCGACTTGATATTGCTGAAGCCCCTACGACTTTAGAAGGCACTGGTGATGATGTCGTATTTTTCAATACTACAAGTGGCAATCATAAGTTTACCTTTAATCTCTGGATCAAGTAACTTTGCAGTCTTGCTAAATGGTTCTGATTTAATGGTAAATGAAATTGGAGCGTATCAAGGTTCGCAAAGGTACTCACTGTCAACGGATGGATATTATGGACTAGTTATTACTGCAGATGGAAAATGGTCTGTTAAAATTGAAAAATAATAAAAAGGGTTAGAGTCGCATAAAAGCACTCTAACCCTTTTATTTATTAAGGTTGTTTTCGCAAAGATTGTTGCTTTTACATACGATTTTAACTTCATAGTGAAATATAGCTCCAGACACCCGACTCCTGCGGGAAGTAGAGGAAAGGCTGAGAACCCTGCAGGCGAAGACGAGAAGGCTCAGCTTCCTCCCCGGTGCATCGTGTGTCTGGAGCGCAATGGAACGAAACTAATTTTCACCTATAGCACTGAATTAAAAACAACAAAGTATGCAAAAACAGCCTTTACTAAACATTCAAATGGAGTTTCTTTCAGGGGCTCGAAAATGGATGCATATTTTGTCATTCGTCTCTTCTAATAAGAGTGTATAATAAAATGAGAACTATATTCACTTAACTGATTGTCTCTTATGGGGAGGGATGAATGTGAAATCTGTAGAACTATATCGAACACTTATTGTCGATGATGAAAACTTAATAAGACAAGGGATAAAGCATTATATTAACTGGGAGAAGGAAGGTTTTCAAGTAATCGGTGAAGCATCAAATGGACAAGAAGCACTTGAATTAATTGAGCGGACAAACCCGCATATTATATTAACTGATATTGTGATGCCAATAATGGATGGGGAAGAACTGACAAGAATTGTGAAGGCAAAATATCCTCATATTCAAATCATTATTCTGAGCAGTTTTGCAGAATTTGATTATGTTCGATCAACTTTCCAGCATGGTGTTGTTGACTATATTTTAAAGCCAAAGCTCGATGCTGAAGGTCTACTAAAGGTATTAAAAACAGCTGTAAGCAAGATACCGGTTTCACAGAAATCTATAAAGAACAAGGATTGCTCTATTTCAGTTACTTACTTAATGGATCGGTTACTTTCAGGCTATCAGGATACATCTGATCCCAATTTGATTTCAGAAGTTTTTCCGCATTCTACTTTTTATTTATTGGCAGTAGATTTTCCTACTAAAGGAGATGAATATTTTAAAGATAAGCTTATCTCCGTCTTTAATGATCAACTGAAAGATGCTGTGCATTACAGTTTTCATGGTGAACCACATGTCATTGTGTTTCTTATCAACATAAATGATAAAGAGCTTATTAAAGTTCTAGATCTTTCTAAACAGTTAGCGAATAGTGAGAATGAAGCTTGTTTTGCCATAAGCAAAGGTTTTAATGATTTTTATGAGGTGGGTAACGTGTATAAAAATGAGATAAAGCCCATGCTGAATTATCGTTTTTATTTTCCGGAAGAAAACGTATTGTATCAAGAAACAATGCCGACTGAGGCTGTTAAAATCCCCTCGTTTAATTTGGACTGGTTTACAAATGAATTTAAGCATGAGCGCTTTGAAATTGTCTTTGATTATTTACAGAAATATATAACAGAGTTTTTGACTTTTTTTACAACGGACGTGTTTGAATATAAATCTTTCCATGAAAACATTATATTTACGATAACGGTTCTCCTCAACAATATGGGTTATGATGTAAATGAATTGGAGAATGAAAAATTTAAGTATTTTAATTCAATCGATGAAGCGGGTTCAGCAGGTGAGGTTGTGGAACTTATGCATCAATTCCTTTCAGAAGTCAAAAAAGCCATTCACGAAAAAAACCATCATTCATCTAAGTCAAATATGAAAATGATGTTGGAATATATCCAGAATCATTATGCAGAACCACTTACCCTTACCGATGTAGCAAACCATTTTCATTTTAACCCTACGTATTTATCAAGCTATTTTGCATCTAATAATCGCGAAGGATTTAATGAATATTTAAATAAAGTACGAATTGAGGAAGCAACAAAGCTATTAATCCATGATACGATGCCGATTGCAGAGATAAGTGGTATGAGTAAAATGTTTGTGGGAGAATAAATATCCTTTTTGTCTAGTTGGGGGACGCGTCCCCCAACTAGACAAAAAGGCCACCAAGCGAGAGCGCGGTAGCTGGAAAAAATGAAGCATTAAAAAAGAGAGCTTCCTTTTGTAAAGTAGAATTTGACTAGAAAACTACGAAAAGGAGAGGCTCTCATGAATCAATGTAACACAAAAATGCCATCATTAAAAGAATTGGAAAAAACTTTATTTCGAACACTACAAATGACGTTTCAAGAAATTCTTGTTCAAACATTAGAAAATTGGGATCAAGAGATTGCTCAGCAACGAGACAAAAGAAGATTTGCTTTACGAGATAAGCGAGAAATACGAGTAGATACAGCGTTTGGAGCTGTGGAGCTGAAGCGTAATTATTATTTCGATCGTGTGACCAAAAAATATATTTGTCTATTAGATCACTATTTACAGTTTCAGGGGAATAAGGGATTTAGTCCGCTACTAGAAGAATGGGGGCTAGAACTAGCGACAAATGGCTCCTCCTATCGAAAGGCGGTGGAAACGTTCGAACAATTTTTAGGCTATTCGGCGATGAGCCACGAAGCATTACGGCAACATCTTCTTCAAACAAGCGTACTTCCCGCTAAGGAAAAACGCCCTTTTCAAAAGGTATTGTTTGTAGAAGTAGATGGATTATATGTGAAGAGTCAAGAAAAGAAAAAGCGTGGATGGGAGTTGAAATTCGCCGCTGTACACGAGGGATGGAAAGAAAACGGAAAGCGAGTCAGGCTCCGAAATAAAAGGCATTTTCTTTATGAAGGAAAAGAACCCTTTTGGGAAGCCTTTGAAACGTTCTTACAGAATCATTATGCGTATGATCCTACCCAAACCTTGCTTATTATTAATGGCGATGGAGCAGGCTGGATAACGGCATGTCGGGAGTATTTTCGGGAACGCGCCTTTTTCACCATGGACCGTTTTCATGTCGCTCGTTCGATGAAGCAACTAATGAAGAGCCATCCTCGATACCGCTACATGAAAAGAGCGTTAAAAAACTACCAGGTAGAAACATTACTTCTAGAGTTGAATAGCGCAGTAGGAACAATGGATACACCAGAAGAAGAAGAAAAACTAGAGCATTTCCTTGCCTTTTTAACGCATCATCAGGAAACCATAAAAGATTACCGTAGTTGGTTACAGGAAAAAGGTGTGGACACGACAGCGTATCGTCCAATGGGAAGTGCAGAGGCGATGATGAATCAATTAGCCAAACGATTAAAGAATGGAAGAGCATGGAGCAAAAAAGGGGTCATGAGCATGGCGCGCTTGTGGATTGGATTGAAGGATGACCTATCCATCCAAACGATATATGGGAAATGGGAAAAAGCCACGGAAAAATCAAAGAAAGAGCATCGAGCGAAAAGAAAAATACCCACAAAATTAGTAACAGAAACCGTGCGTCAGAACATGCCATACTTAAATCAAGCGATTGGAAAACCTGTTCACTTTGCCTTACAGGGATTAAAAGGTTTTTAAAAAATGAGAGAATCAACAGTTGGAAGAACAAAACCAATTGGAAAGCGGATACAAACTTAGAGGTTTTACTTTATAAAAAAGGGAGCTAAAAAAACTCCCACAAAAACTTGACTCAATCAGAGGAAGGTCGACTTACTGTGGTACCTCGAGTCCATCGGACAGTCTGACACCAACGATCAAGGTGCACCAACAATTGTCGCTCTCTTTGAGAAGCACGCATGGGAGATTAACCCTATTCTGGTTGTTGCACCAGCCTCCATAATTAGTGGCCGTAGAAAGGATGCTTTTTTATGCAAGTAGTTGTGGAACGTGCATGTGGGTTAGATGTTCATAAGAACAGTATAACCGCATGTGTAGTTACTCCAGAGGGAAAGGAGATTAAAACCTTTTCTACTATGACTGTATTTTTATTAGAACTAGTAGACTGGGTGAAGGAACATGGATGCACACAAGTGGCGATGGAAAGTACTGGGGTATACTGGAAGCCAATTGTCAATTTATTAGAATTGGAGGAAATCGGTTATTTAGTTGTCAATGCCCAACATATCAAAGCAGTTCCTGGAAGAAAGACAGATGTAAAAGATGCCGAGTGGATCTGTGAATTACTCCGACATGGATTACTAAAAGGTAGCTATATTCCAAATAGAGATCAACGAGAATTAAGAGAACTTGTTAGATATCGCCGAAGTATGGTGGAGGAACGAGCACGACAACATAATCGAATCCAAAAAGTACTGGAAGGTGCCAATATTAAATTAGGATCCGTTGTTTCCGATATTTTTGGAGTATCAAGCCGAGAAATGCTTCAATCGATCGCTGATGGCGAAGACAACGTGGAGATATTAGCTAATTCAGCTAGAGGAAAGTTAAAAGAGAAAAGACAGGAACTAGAACTTTCCCTTCAAGGAAGAATAACTGCCCATCAACGTATGATGTTAAAGTCGATTTTAAGCCATATAGATTTTTTGACAAAACATATTGAAATGATTGATGAGGAGATCGAATCTAGATTAGAACCATCCAAGGAAGATATAGAAAGATTAGATTCTATTCCAGGGATTGCCATTCCTACTGCCCAACAGATTTTAGCTGAAATCGGAAATAAAGTGGGGGAACAGTTTCCAACTGCAGCTCATTTATGTTCATGGGCGGGAGTTGTACCAGGGCACAATGAAAGTGCGGGTAAAAAGAAATCATCTAAGACGAAAAAAGGGAATAAATACTTACGGTCAGCATTGATAGAGGCGGCTCATTCGGTTGCAAGATCAAAAACCTATCTCGGTGCGCTTTATAGAAGAATTTGTGCGAGAAAAGGAAGAAAGAGAGCTGGAATGGCTGTTGCCCATGCGATGTTGAGAATTGCCTATTACCTCTTAACCCGTAAGGAATATTATGTTGATCTTGGAGAAGATCATTTTGATAAACAAAAACAACAGTCAATTGTTAGTTATTCCGTAAAAAGGTTAGAGAAACTTGGCTACCAAGTAATCATCTCAAAAGTATCTTAAGCAAACGGACCATTCATAAATTGGAATATGCGCTCTCTTTCAAAAAACACGAATGAGCTGCGTCGTATTTAGTATTGCCAAATTTCCAAGATGACAACAGTTTATTTTCATGGGAGTAAGACTCCCCCCTCAAGCATATGAGAATACGAGGAAGCTAGGTGGGAGATCAACTGTCCGTAAAGGTCCGATTGGTTCAACTAACCATCAGTGGGGGAGGAAGGAAACCCCCACTGATGGAAGTTTCACTTTATGTGTCATAATCACATTTGTTTCCGCAGCCTTTAAAATTTCCTCTACACCTGGAAAAGGCCTCACTTCACTAACAACAATTCCTTTATTCATCTGCTTAATCTCATTTCGTTGCTCTTCTGTTAAGTGAAAATACTCAATTGCATGGGAGAAAGAAACTTTCAACTCTTTATAAATAGCTGCCTTATCCACCTTTTCTTCCAATACTGTATAAAGAATATCTGTATAAGCAGGATATGTATCAAATAACGTACCATCAAAATCCCAAAGAATATTCAAATTTTACTCCTCCATAAATACTGTTTTCTTACATGGTAATATACTTATTTTGGAAAGTCTATTGGGAGATTGCTAGAGGAGGAGTTAGGGGGTGAAGATGAACACCAAAAAGCAGAAGAGGCAGGAGAAAAGTAGTGTTCATCAAGTGAATGAAAGCCAAAAGTAGAGGAGGCAGGAGAAAAGTGGCGTTCATCAAGTGGATGAACGCCAAAAAGCAAAGGAGATAGGAGAAAAGTGGTTTTCATCAAGTGGATGAAAACCAAAAAGCAAAGGAGATAAGAGAAAAGTAGAAATGATAATTTAAATATGTACAAACGTGCTTGAATAAAGATGTACAAAATTGATTATGAATTACATACTAATATTGGGTGATTAGTATGTACATAAAGTTAAATATTGAAACAGATTTTGAGATTAAGAGTCTTTCAGATTTAGGAAAATTCAAACAAGTAATGGAGCAGTTAAAGATGAAAATTAATAAAAGTGAATTAGCTAGGGAATTAGGGGTAGATCGTAGAACAATCGATAAATATCTCAATGGGTTTATTCCAAAACGTACAAGGAAAAAGGCATCTATGCTTGATGAATATTATGAAATTATAGCCGCACTTTTATCGGAGGATTCGAAACAGAAGTTTTATTATCGGAGGGTGCTTTGGCAATATTTAAAAGATAATCATGGTCTTGATTGTTCGGCTTCTACATTTAGGGCGTATATAGCTAGAATACCAGAATTTAAAGCTTATTTTGATGAGGACAAAAAGATTGCCTCCCCCAAAGGGGCAGCTCGTTTTGAAACAGCACCAGGTAAACAAGCACAACTAGATTGGAAAGAAAGTATTCTATTTGATACTAAGGATGGTCAACAGGTAGAAGTGAATGTGGCCGTTCTTGTTCTTTCTTATTCAAGGTTCCGCACGTTCCATCTAAGTATCTCTAAATCACAAAGTACATTGTTTTCGTTTTTAACGGAAACATTTGAAGCACTTGGTGGTGTTCCTTCAGAGATAATTACGGACAATATGAAAACAGTTATGGATGAAGCTAGAACAGAATTTTCTAGCGGAAAAGTGAATAATAAGTTTGCACAATTCGCTAACGACTTTGGTTTTAAAGTAAAACCTTGTGTAGCAGGCAGACCACGTACAAAAGGAAAAGTAGAAACAACGATGAAACTATTAGATGAAATTCATGCTTATCAAGGTCAACTGACCTTAGAAGAATTACACCGATTTGTACAGGATTTATGTAATCGAGTCAATCATGAGGTACATCAGGGGACTGGCAAGATACCAGTATTAGAATTTAAAAAAGAAAAGAACCTCTTACACCAGCTACCAACTGTCCAAGTAAGAGATTTCTATCGAATCAATCATAAGCTTGTAAAGGTGAATGCCTCCAACATGATTTCTTACAAATCGAATCAATACTCGGTACCAGCAAAATACCAAGGAAAGAGAGTTGGACTACAAGTGTATGATGATCAAATATGGGTTTATTATAACACGGAGCTCATCGCACAACATCCCTTAAGTGGGAAGAAATTAAATTATCAAGAAACCCACTATCAGGAATCACTAGGGGTTTCTATGCCTAACTATCCTAATATTGATGAGTTAGCGAAAAAGAACTTAGCAGCGATTGGAGAAGTGTATAAATAATGAATCAAGTAACAACAACAAATCATCAGCAATTATTAAAGAATCTAGAGTATCTGGGGCTTAAGCAAATGGCGTTACATTTAAATGAAGTCATAGACTTTAGTGTAAATAATCAATTGTCCTTTAATGATACTTTGATTAAATTAACGAACTATGAAATTGATGTCCGAGAGCAAAATATGACACAGGCAATGGTGAAAGTAGGTGCATTCCCACATCGTAAAGAAATAACTGATTTCGATTTTGATTTTCAACCCTCCATTAACCGACAACAAATCTTAGATTTTTTAACGCTCCGTTTTATAGAGGAGAATGAAAATATCGTTTTCTTGGGTACAAGTGGTGTTGGAAAGACCCATTTGGCCACTTCAATCGGAATTGCCGCAGCGAAGAAACGAACTAGTACTTATTTTATTAAGTGCCATGATTTAATCCAGAATTTGAAGAAAGCACGGTTGGAAAACCGTTTAGAAAGTCGTTTAAAGCATTATGCCAAGTACAAGCTTTTAATCGTAGATGAAATTGGTTACTTGCCAATAGATGCGGAAGATGCGAAGCTCTTTTTTCAGCTCATTGACATGAGATACGAAAAGAAAAGTACGATTCTCACTACAAATGTAAATTTCAAAGAGTGGGATACAATTTTTCAAGAGACTAAACTAGCGAATGCGATTTTAGATCGTATTTTACATCACGCAACTGTCGTAACCATTGTAGGTGATTCTTATCGATTAAAGGCTCATTTAACGCAAGAAAACGAGTGATTTTGTACATCCTTACGCAAGCAAAATTGTACATATTTGTGTTGACATTTATAAGAAAAGTGGCGTTCATTAAGTGGATGAAAACCGAAAAGTAGAGGAAGCAGGAGAAAAGTGGTGTTCATCGAGTGGATGAAAGCCAAAAAGCAGAGGAGGCAGTAGAAAGGTGGCGTTCATTAAGTGGATGAACGCCAAAAAGTTGAGAAAGCAGGAGAAAAGTGGTGTTCATCGAGTGGATGAAAGCCAAAAAGCAGAGGAGGCAGTAGAAAGGTGGCGTTCATCAAGTGGATGAAAGCCAAAAAGCAGAGGAAACAGGAGAAAAGTGGTGTTCATCGCTTAGATGAACGCCAAAAAGCAGAGAATCAAACGAAAAAGTAGCGTTCATCCCGCACAGATTCCTCCCAGCTTACTACCATCAAAACAAACAAAATCTCCCTAAACATTGACGGTTAACCAAAAAAAGTTTATTATTTAACTGACATAAATAATATTTGTTTGTAAAATAACAAACATATAAACGAGGTGTTTGTTTTATGGAGATTTCATCTTATTTTCAAAATGCAACGATTGATGAATTAAAAAAGGGCTATATCGATGAACAGGATTCCTATCTTTGTCTTTTATGTGGGGAGCAGATAGAGAAAGGTATTATCTATCCACAAGATGGAACATTATATGAAGCGGAAAAGTTCATGCAGCGCCACATAAAAGATGCTCATCAATCTGTTTTTCATTATTTACTTAGCTTAGATAAAAAGATGACAGGATTAACGGAGCATCAGACTAAATTGCTGGAGCTATTTTATCATGGGAAAAGTGATGAAGAAGTGAAAAAAGCGCTGGCAATTGGCAGTGCTTCAACCATTCGGCATCATCGCTTTGCTCTTAAGGAAAAGGAAAGGCAAGCGAGAAATTTTCTGGCGATTATGGAGTTAATGAAGGAAAAGGATAATCATGCGCCTAGCTTTGTTCCTGTTCATAAAACAGCCACAATGGTAGACGATAGATACAATATTACGGAAGAAGAACAGGAAAGCATAACAGCTAAATATTTCAAGGATGGGGTTTTGAGTAAATTTCCAATCAAGCAAAAGCAAAAATTAATTGTTCTCCGTGAAATATCCAAGTATTTAGAAGAGCAAGAGAGCTATTCCGAAAAGGAATTAAATCAGCTTTTAAAGACTATTTATGATGATTATGTTCTGATAAGAAGATATTTAATTGAATACGGATTTCTTGATCGCAAAGCAGATGGAAGCCTTTATTGGTTAAAAAAATAGGCTTTTTCTAAAAGAATCTTGTTTTTTCAATAGAAAATTAATTATTCAAGCTGTGGGGAACAGCAACAACCTTTACGAGAACACAAAAAAATAATAGAAAGGTGATAGACATAACATGGACCGCAAAAAAGAGCTAAAACAACAGTATAGAGAAATTCCGATTGAAGCTGGTATTTATACGATAACAAATAGTAAGAACGGGAAAATTTGTGTCGTTAGCACGAGAAATTTTAAAACAATTAATGGAGTGAAATTTTCACTGGAAAATGGCGGATATGCCAACAAGAAATTAGTGGAAGAGTGGAAGGAATACGGGAAGGACGCATTTTCATTTGAGATTGTAGAAGTGCTAAAGCCGAAAGACGATCCTTATTATAATGAAAAAGAAGAGCTAGCAAAGTTGGAGGAAAAGTGGTTGGAGAAATTACAGCCATTTGGTGAAAGAGGCTACAATAATAAGAAATAGGATGGAGATGTCTGAATAGGACATCTTTATTTCATATCCGCAATTAATAGAAAATACTTTCATTTTTCGTCCCTACTTGGTATCTTACTTAATAAGATTAGTATATTAGAGAGAATTTTTCCAATAGTAAAAAAAGGGGATATGACGATGATCCGAGAGATGAAGGAAACAGATTTAGGAGAGGTACTAGAGATTTATAATGATGCCATTTTACATACAACGGCTGTTTATGATTATCGTGCACATTCCTTAGCAGACAGAAAAGGATGGTTTAACCAGAAAACAGAGGGAGGGTATCCCCTTTTTGTTTTTGAGGAAGATGGCAAAGTGCTTGGGTTTGCTACATATGGTCCATTTCGGGCTTGGCCAGCTTACAAGTATTCGATTGAGCATTCTGTATATGTCCATAAAGAGGCAAGGAAAAAAGGGATTGGCACAAAGCTATTAAAAGCCCTAATCGAACGTGCTGAAGAAGAGAGCTATGCGACATTAATTGCGGGAATCGATAGTACGAATAAAGGAAGTATTCTCATCCATGAGAAACTAGGATTTACTTATTCAGGCACGATTAAAAAAGCAGGCTATAAATTTGAGAAATGGCTAGATTTGGCTTTTTATCAGCTAGAATTAAAGGGTCCAGAATCCCCAGTAGAAGGATAAGGAGGAATAATAAGGATGGCAAAACCAGCAATTACGGATTATCCAGAACATTATAGAGGCTATGTAGGTCTAGTTCCAGAAGGAGACATAATCGAAATTATTGGTTCTCAGCTAGACGAAACAATTGCTTATGTGAAGGCGAATGAAGAGAGAAGGGATTTTCGCTATGCAGAGGGGAAGTGGTCCCTTATAGAAGTGATTGGTCATCTTATGGACACGGAAAGAATTCAGGCTTATCGTTTATTACGGATTGCTAGGGGAGATAAAACGCCGTTAGCTGGATATGATGATGAAAGCTATGTGGAGAAAGCTAATTTTTCCTCCAGAACAATAGACGACCTTCTCCAAGAATTTAAAGCTGTTCGCTCGTCTACTGTTGCCTTGATAAAAGGTCTTTCAGAAGATGCCTGGGAAAAGAGGGGATTTGCTAATAAGGGAGAATTTACAGTGAATGCCCTTGCCTATATTATTGCAGGCCATGAACGCCATCATTTGAAATTAATTAAAGAAAGATATACGCTCTAGCATATAGGGAGATTCCTGAGAGGGAGTCTTTTTTTGTCGTTCTTCGGAAAAAAGGGGGAATTAAATAGACAAAAGGAAAAAGATTTGTGTCGATTATATTAACTATATTGGATAGTTAACTGCATTAAAACAGTGCAGCAACTGTCCCTTTAATTTTTATGGAAAAATAAAATTGAGTCAAATTGTCGGAAATTTACGTGCTATAATAAAAGGAAATTAAACTTATATAGAAAGTTGGGGGTTTTTAATGGCTGTATATACTCCTCAGACAAGGTTTCATCCAGAGATTGCTCTTACAAATCTCTCCGATATGACTAGTGGCGCACACATCATGTACATAACAAGTAACAAAGACACATACATAACAAATGCTGCGTCCTTCATAAAAGCCGGTCTGCTTTTGGAGCAAAAAGTTGTTTTAGTAGATCAGAAGAAAATATGGCCACTAATAATCAAAAAGTTGGAAGAAAACGGATTAGAAAAGGAAAAGATTAATCAGATTCATTTCATAGATAGTGAGGAAGTCTATTTTAGAAGTGAAAATCTTCCATTAGCAAGTATTATAGAAACAATTAGTGGCTCAATTCCCGATTATTTTTTTAATAAGGATATAACGATGCGGTTTTGGGGGAAAGCCCCAAGTCTCTTTAAACAAGACAAAATCATAGATAACTTGCTTCAATATGAGAATGAAGTGGATGAATACATAAGAGATTATCAAAATTATGCTGTATGTGCCTATGATGGGACAGAATTATCTGCAAGTAATTATATCCATTTAAAAAACGCCCATCCATATGTAATGACAGATACGGAATTCGCATTATCTAATGCGTATACAAAAGAAATCAAGCCTCCATCCCCCGTACGGAATGGCAAATATGAGGAAACTATTGCCAATCTTCAGCTAGCACAAACCTACTATTCCCGACTAGTAGAAGACATGCTAGACGCGGTCTTCATTACTTCCAACAATATTATTATGTATGCAAATAAAGCAGCTACCAAATTATTAGAAACAGAAGACCTTGTTGGAAAATCAGCATATGAGATTATGGAACCAGATTTCTTAGAAAAGTATTTAGAAAAGGAAGAGCTTATTTGGGGAGGAGAAATAGCAACACCTTACGAGATGGAGCTTATTACCTCTCAGGGAAAAGTAGTAGAGGTAGAAATTCTAGCATATCCATTTCTCTTCGAAGATTTAAGCTCGACAATTATTATAATTGCCCGAGATATAAGGGTCAGAAAAGAAAATCAGCAGCTTCAGATTAAAAATGAAAAACTAGGAATCGCTGGTCAATTAGCAGCAAGTATCGCACATGAAATTAGAAATCCCCTTACTGCTATTAAAGGATTTCTAAAGCTCGCATACCAAGGAGCAATGAAATTAAAAGACATTTATCCAATCCTTGATATTGAAATCAATCGGATTGAAACAATTGCGAGCGAGTTAATGTTTCTAGGAAAACCAGCAAAGTCAGAAATTAAAGAAATAAACATCGGAAAAATTCTTCTAGATGTTTATACGTTGATGCAATCACAAGCAAATCTTGATAATGTCGTAATTAATTTAGATACATATGATAATGATTTACATGCTTTATGTAATGTTGATCAGATGAAACAAGTTTTTATCAATTTGGTTAAAAATGCGATTGAAGCGATGGAAAACGGTGGCATCATCAATATGGAAGCAAAACTTGATGGGAAGTGGATTGTTGTCACCATCAACGACAATGGTAAGGGAATTCCTGATGACATAAAGAATAAACTGGGAGAACCTTTTTACACGACGAAAGAAAAAGGAACAGGTTTAGGGTTAGTAATTTGCTATAACATTATTGCAGAGCATAAAGGCGAAATAGATTTCATTTCAGAAGATGGTGTTGGCACAACCTTTACTATTCGATTACCTTTAGCGAATAAATAGACCAATGTTTAAAATTTCCTCTTTAGTGAAAGAATTCATAATAGAGGAGGTAATAGAATGAAAAGTAGACATGTTTATATCGCTTCTATTTTTACCTTAGTGCTATTATTTTATGGCTGTTCATCAGCTGAAGAAAATAGTGACAAAGAATCAAGTCAAACCGAGCAGCATGAACACCAAGAAACTGGCTCTCCAGAAATCCCTGAAGGTTTAGAGCCTGCAGCGGATCCGAAATATAAGGAAGGTAGTCAAGTAATCTTAAAGGCCAATCATATGGAAGGGATGGACGGAGCGGAAGCGACCGTATTAAATGCTTTCGATACTATCGCCTATCAAGTGACCTATACTCCGACGACAGGCGGAGAACCGGTCAAGAATCATAAATGGGTCATCCAGGATGAAATAAAGGATGCGGGAAGTGAAATGCTTGAAAAGGGAACAGAGGTTACCCTAGAAGCAGATCATATGGAAGGCATGAAAGGCGCAAAAGCAACTATTGAATCCGCTGAGAACACAACCGTGTACATGGTAGACTACCAACCAACAACAGGCGGCGAGATGATAACCAATCACAAATGGGTTACAGAAGAAGAAGTTTTTGCTGAATAATGTTGTAAAAAAAGGGTTGTAATTACAGCTCTTTTTTTATATGCTTGAATAAAGTTTTCCGAACATTCAATCTTTATTAACGGGAGTATATTTGACAAAATATTGTAAAAAATGATAAATTAAATAAAAATACATAATAAAACTATTTTCAAGGAAACTATATAATGATATGATAGATGTACGTTATTAAGAACATATTTGCTAAATTATTTCTATTTTTCAACTTAATATAGAACGATTCTATTGAATTTACTAATAATTTACAAAAAAAGAAATTCGGATGGGAGTTCCTTTTAAGCAAAAAAATGGTATAATCATAAAGCGAATTGCCTAAAGGAGGAAATAACTTGAAAAAAGTAAGGAAAGCGATCATTCCAGCCGCTGGACTCGGAACTAGATTTTTGCCAGCAACGAAAGCAATGCCGAAAGAAATGTTACCAATTGTCGATAAGCCTACTATTCAATATATTGTAGAAGAAGCAATTGCTTCTGGGATTGAAGATATTATAATCGTTACTGGTAAAGGGAAAAGAGCGATTGAAGATCACTTCGATTACGCCCACGAATTAGAACAAAATCTTCGTGATAAAGAGAAATTTGAATTGCTTGAAAAAGTTCAATATTCCTCTAATCTAGCAGATATTCATTATATTAGACAAAAAGAGCCAAAAGGATTAGGACATGCTGTTTGGTGTGCGAAAAGCTTTATTGGAGATGAGCCATTTGCTGTTTTACTTGGTGACGATATCGTACAAAGCGATACACCTTGCCTAAAACAACTAATTGAACAATATGAAGAAACACATGCTTCTGTTATTGGTGTTCAATCCGTACCGGACAATGAAACACATCGTTACGGAATTGTAGATCCAAGCGATAGCGAAGGAAGAAGATACCAGGTTAATAATTTCATTGAAAAACCAGCTCCTGGAACAGCTCCATCTAACTTAGCAATCATGGGTCGCTATGTGTTAACACCAGAAATCTTCATGTACTTAGAAAAACAACAAACAGGTGCAGGCGGAGAAATCCAATTAACAGATGCTATCCAACAACTAAACCAAATTCAACGCGTATTTGCATATGATTTCAAAGGAGATCGTTATGATGTTGGCGAAACATTAGGATTCGTAAAAACAACATTAGAATTCGCGCTACAACGTGATGAAATGAGAGAAGAAATTCTTGAATATATGAAGCAAGTGCTTGATAAAGCTGATTTAGATAAAATCAAAGTATTATAAGAAAGAAACGCCTTTTGAGTGCAGGGATATCTGCATTTGAGAGGTGTTTTTTTTTGAAATTTGTGGTGTGAGTGTGGGAGTAATTAGTTAGTTGCTGGTGGTTGGCTGATAAGTTATGTGTTTTGGCTGAAAAGAGCAGTAGTTTGGCTGAAAAATCCTAAGTTTGGCTGAAAAGAGCAGTGTTTTGGCTGATAACCCTCAAGTTTGGCTGAAAAGAGCAGTGTTTTGGCTGATAAGCCTCAAGTTTGGCTGAAAAGTGCTGAAGTTTGGCTGATAAACCCTCAATTTTGGCTGATATCCCAATATCTCTTCCCTCGGTTTTGCTTATGTCTTAATGTTGCCAGCCAATAATTCCAAATTTCTGCCCGAATCGACTCTGCATTTAATCACAACTGCAAGATCCCTTTCCCTCATTCTCCAGTCTACACGCACACCCTCAAAACCCAAAAAAAGCTTTATCACTTGTTCAAAATAACAAGTAATAAAGCCAGTTCCAAAGTAAAGTTTCTAAATTAGTTCACTTCGCTCTTCGCTGAAGTCCGACTCTTCTTTTGCCACAGTTCCTTCACTTTGATGATCGCATCCTCTGTGTTTTGCACATATAAATCGATAGTTTGCTCATCTTTATATTGTAAAGCCGTTCTTTCATAGAGCGGATCATAATAGTAGGTTAACAGCAATTCAACAGCTTCAGCATAGTTTCTAGTCTGTAGAGCTTCTTCCATTTTAGCAGCCGCGGGTGTGTGGATGCGCCGCTTGATTAATTGGAATGCTTCTACACATTCATCATGATGATTGGCTGGAGAATAGTCAGCCAATATATGCTGAACTCGCTCCTCGATTGGCATATGAATAAATAGCTGAAGGCCAGCCTCCTTTTTTTTCAAAAGAAAGTCAGGCAGCAGTACTTTGCCAATCCGTTTGCTTTCACCTTCCATTAAAAAATAGGGAGAAGCAGGAAGCCTTTCGATTTCGCCGACAAGTAAGGAGTCGAAAGTCTTCTGATTATGGGGCTTGAGTCCAATTTGTCCAAAGATGGAGCCGCGATGATTGGCCATTCCTTCCAAGTCCAATACAGGAAGTCCTTCTTGCTTTAAATGCTGTAAAATAACCGTTTTATTGGAACCGGTATAGCCGTTTAAGACAATTGCTTCCTGAGCCATTTCCATTGCATCTAATTGTTGGATAACCCACCTGCGATACGTTCGGAAACCGCCTTGCAAGCGGTAGCTATGAACGCCCACTAAATCAATAACGGTTGCTGCTGTTTTACTGCGCATGCCGCCCCGCCAGCAAAAGACCACTACATCCCTTGATAATTCTTGGAATGACTGAATGAAAGCAGGCAGTTTTGCAGACACAATTTCCAAACCGCGAGCTTTTGCCGCTTCCACACTTACCTGCTTATAAAGAGTCCCAACCTCTGCTCTTTCCTCATCTGTAAAAAGAGGGATATTGATACTGCCAGGAATCGTATGCTCGTTAAATTCAGAAGGAGAGCGAACATCTACTAAAGAAAATTCTTTTTTCTCCCGTAATTCAAATAATCGTTCAATCGTTATATCTTGAAACAAGGTAGCTCCGCCTTTCTCTCACCCAACAAAAATATGACCAGGGCTCTCTTCTGTGACGTCGCCAATGATGGCAGCTTCTACACCAGTGCCAACTAATTCTTGCAGCAATGCATCTGCTTGGTCGCCTTTAACGGAAATCAACAATCCACCAGAAGTAACGGCATCGCATAAAATCAATTGATCGATTTCATCCAATTCAGAGGAGAACGTTACATCGCCTTCTAAATGTGCAAAGTTATTTTTCGTTCCACCAGGAATAACGCCTTCTTGTGCTAATTCTTTTACGCGCGGAAGGACAGGAACTTGCTTGGATGCGATTTTAATAGTGGTATTGCTTCCTTTCGCCATTTCAGAAGCATGTCCAAGAAGTCCAAATCCAGTGACATCTGTACAAGCATGCACCTCATAAGCTTCCATCACTTCTGCCGCCTTCTTATTCAGTGTAGCCATAACTGTCGTAACACGTTCAATTTCTTCTGTTGTCAAAAGGCCTCTTTTAATCGATGTAGTTAAAATGCCGACACCAATTGGTTTGGTTAAAATTAATTTATCAGTCGGCTTAGCACCGGCATTTGTACGTACTTTATCTGGATGAATCGTACCAGTGACAGCAAGGCCAAATTTAGGCTCTTTATCATCAATCGAATGACCGCCGACAAGTGTAGCACCAGCTTCTTTCACTTTATCGCCGGCTCCGCGCATAATATCAGCCAAAATTTCTTTTTCCAATACAGAAATCGGGAAAGCAACAATATTTAAGGCAGTTAGTGGTTTGCCGCCCATTGCATAAATATCACTTAAGGCATTTGCCGCAGCAATTTGTCCAAATGAATAGGGATCATCTACAATCGGTGTGAAGAAATCAACTGTTTGGACAATCGCTAAATCATCTGTAAGTTTGTATACGCCAGCATCATCGCTTGTATCTAAGCCAACAAGAAGATTTGGATTTTTTTCTGCTGGTGGCAGTGTACGAATTACTTCAGATAAATCAGCAGGCCCAATTTTACAGCCGCAGCCTCCTTTTGAAGATAAAGATGTAAGTTTAACGGAATAAGACTGTGTCATATGACACCAACCTTCTTTCTAGTAAAATATATATTTTTTTTATAAGTTTCATTATCTATTATAAAGCAATGGGAAGCTCAATGCATGCTATGTAGATTGGATGGGAAAAAAAGGAGGATAAATCTTTTTCGAGTGTCTAAAAATAAATATATGATATAATTTAATCGCACTTAATTTAATGATAACGAAGGTGAGAGAGATGAGTACGTTAACAGAGGAGCAATCAAGCCAAAAAAGAACGTTTTGGTTCGCATTTCTATTTATAGTAGTTACAGTAATTGGTCTTACTTATGTGAAATGGTGGCCTTATTATCATAAAGCGATCCTTTCTTTTCAAACACATTCTATTGGAGATTCGATTCTCCAAGATCAGATTTCTAACTCTTTTTCATGGAGTGCAGCAGTAAGTTATACGGTTGCCTACTTCCAATCTGTATGGAAAGCAGCAGTTTTAGGTATTTTGCTCGGATCGCTTGTTCAAGTGCTCTTACCGTCAGGATGGTTGTTGAAGGTATTAGGAAAAACTAGCTTTGGCAGTACAGCAGCTGCAGGACTTGCTTCCATTCCAGGAATGATGTGTACTTGCTGTGCCGCGCCAGTTGCGGTTGGTCTTCGCAAAAAGAATGCTTCTGTCGGTGCAAGCTTAGCTTTTTGGATTGGAAACCCGACTATCAATCCAGCAACTTTAATTTTTATGACATTCGTCCTTTCTTGGAAGTTTACATTATTACGACTTGTGATTGGACTAATTTTAACCTTTGGCATTAGCTATCTCGCTAATCGCTTTGTAAAGGATACACCATCTGTATCTGTTGATAAATTAATAGAAGATGCCGAAGAGGATAAGCGTTCCTTTATGAAAAGATGGCTTGCTTCTTTAGGAAGCATGATTCTTTATGTTGTTCCAGCGTATGTTCTATCTGTTTTAATATTAGGAGCTGCACGCTTTTGGATTTTCCCACAATTAAGTGACAGCATGTCTAATAGTTTGATTGCTATTCTGATTTTTGCCATTGCTGGAATGCTCTTTGTTATTCCAACAGCAGCAGAAATCCCAATTATCCAAACCCTTATGATGATGGGGCTTGGGGCAGGGCCAGCTGCCGCTTTGCTTATTACATTGCCAAGCATTAGCTTGCCTTCCTTATTAATAGTCGCTAAATCCTTCCCAAGGAAAGTGCTCGTATTTGTCAGTCTTTCCGTTGTTGTATTAGGCATTATCAGTGGATTAATAGGAAAAGTATTTTTATAGTAGCCAAGGATCCGCATGTGTCAAAACACGGCGGATCTGTTCTTATTGATGACATCGGTGGATGAACGTACGATTAATTCTGGTTCATAAATAGTTGATGAATCGAGTTCTTTGCCCTCAACTACTGCAATAATGAATTTTGCGGCATCGATTCCCATACGGCTTTTGGGATGAGCAATGGTTGTTAGGTTTATTTCTTCTGCTAAAGAAGAATCATCAAAACCGATAAGAGAGATATCCTGTGAAATGGACAAATGCAATTTTTCTAAAACTGTTTGCACAGACTTTGCGATAAAATCGTTGTAACAGACAATGGCAGTTGGCAACTTGTTTTTGTTTGTAAGCGTATTCAAAAGTTTTTCTGCAAAATCATGATGTAATTGTTCCGTAGTAAAGGTTACGAGATTTTCTGGACTAATGGAACGTTTTCCATGTCGCATTGCCTCTAAAAAGCCTTGCATACGATGAACACCTTGTAAATCATCAGACTTAAAGATTCCTAGAATTTGTTCATGGCCAAGTTGAATCAGATGATCTGTTGCCATATATCCTCCTTTGACATCATCCATTTTTAAATGAAAAGGAGAGAGCTGAGAATAGAACTGATTAATCATTAAATACGGAATATTACGCTGCTCCAGTTCAAGATAACAGTCCATATTAGGATTAAATTGATTGCTTTTAGTAGGTTCTAAAATTAGGCCATCCATGTTCAAATCAAGTAGATTACGGAGACATAGCCGTTCTTTCGCATGGTTATTTTCCGTACAGACTAATGTTAAAGAATAACCTCTATCCGTTAAATAGGTCTCCATTCCGCGAATAATCGATGGAAAAATATAATCGGAAAGATAAGTCATCATCACGCCTATATTTTTCCCATTTGTTTTGCTATCGCCTTTTTTACTAGCAAAAGGCTCCCCGCAAAAAGTGCCAACCCCCTGCTCCCGATATAGCCACCCCTCATGAACCAGCTCTCTCATCGCTAGGCGAACCGTATGCCTACTCACATCAAATAATTTCGCAAGCTCATATTCAGAATAAAATCGCTCACCTGGTTTCACTCTTCCATCCATCACCCAATCTTTTACCGCATCAACCACCACCAACTTCTTCGAATGTCGTCCCACCATTTAGTCCCCCTTTAATTGAAAATCTGTTACTTCTAAGAAATGCAGACAATTCCGAAGATATACTTAATTCCGGTTTTTTCTTAAAGATTGTTGGGTTTTGGGTTGATGGAGGTGTAAGGGAATTGGGGGAGAGTTGCAAGTGAAAGGAGGGGATTGCAAGTAAAAGTGTGAGTGTCGCAAGTGAAAGTGTGGGAGTTGCAAGTAAAAGTGCGAGTGTCGCAAATAAAAGGGTTGAAGTTGCAAGTAAATGTATGAAAGTTGCAAGTAAAATGCCAAAACTAGCAAATAAAGAGGTAAAAGCCGCAAATAAAAGATTTGAAACCGCAAATAAACTCCCACCTCACCACAATCCAATATCAAATTGCGCAAAAAATTACACTAGCAAGTTAATTCTACCTACCTTTCTAAAATAGGACATAAAACCTCTATTACCACCAACTATTATTTGTATAAAGCGAAAATTAGTATAGACATTTAAATTTTTAAGCATATACATTATAATGAAAACGATAACAGAAGAGAAGATGAATAACATTATAATTACTAGATTAGAAGACTCAACGACAAAAGATAAAGGAGATAGGATAATGAAGAAATTTCCGGAGAATTTTTGGTGGGGTGCAGCTACATCTGGAACACAAAGTGAAGGTCGTTTTAATAAACAGCATGCGAACGTTTTTGACTACTGGTATGAAGTAGAACCAGAAGTATTTTATAACCAAGTTGGACCAGATACAGCATCTAATTTTTATAATAGCTATGTAGAAGATATTGCGCTAATGAAAGAGATTAACTTAAACTCTGTTCGTACTTCGATTCAATGGACTCGTTTAATTGATGATTTCGAGACAGCTAGTTTAAATGAGGATGGCGTAAATTTTTACAATAATGTCATAGATGAGTTTATTAAGCAAGGAATTACGCCTGTATTTAACCTGCATCATTTTGATTTGCCAGCAGAGCTTTATCATAAATATGGTGGCTGGGAGTGTAAGCATGTTGTGGAACTTTTTGCAAAATTTGCGCGTCTTTGCTTTGAAGTATTCGGCGATCGTGTGAAACATTGGTTTACTTTTAACGAGCCAATGGTCATTGTAGAGGGTCAATATTTATACCAATTCCATTATCCAAAACTAGTAAATGGGAAAAAAGCGGTGCAGGTAGCGTATAATTTAAATCTTGCTTCTGCAAAAGCAATCAAAGAATTCCGCGACCTGAAGTTGAATGAAACAGGAGCGAAAATCGGAACAATCCTAAACCTAACGCCATCTTATCCAGCCAGTGATAAGCCCGAAGATGTGGAAGCAGGCCGAATTGCCGACCTATGGCGCAATGAAATGTTCCTGCATGCAGCTGTTTATGGAGAATTCCCACCTGCATTAGTAGAACTTTTAACAAAAGATAAAGCAATTTGGGAATCAACGGAAGAAGAGCTTGCGATATTGAAGGAAAATACGATTGATACACTTGGAGTGAATTTCTATCATCCATCCCGTGTAAAAGCGCCAGACGTGGCGCCGAACAGTGTGGGTGACTGGATGCCAGACCGTTATTATGATAACTATGATATGCCTGGTCGTCGCATGAACTTAGATAAAGGCTGGGAAATCTATCCGAAGGCACTTTATGATATTGCTCTTAATATCCGTGATAATTATAAAAATATTGAGTGGTTCGTTTCTGAAAATGGGATGGGCGTTTCCCGAGAAGAACGTTTCTTAAATAAAGAAGGGGTAATCGAGGACGATTATCGTATCGAATTTATCCAAGAGCATTTAGAGTGGCTTCATAAAGGAATCGAAGAAGGCTCCAATTGCTACGGCTATCATTTATGGACGCCAATCGATTGCTGGAGCTGGATGAATGCGTATCGCAATCGCTATGGATTTATCTCCAACAACATCCATACTCAAGTGAAGACAATTAAGAAGTCTGGTCTTTGGATCAAAGAAGTGAGTGCCAATAACGGATTTGAATAATATTTTACGAAGATCATCGCACATTCTTTGCGGTGGTCTTTTGTTACAGGCTATAATAGGATTGAAAGCGCAGACATAAATGAGGTGGTGACAAAATGTCATTATTACTAATGGATATAGGCGGGTCTTCCGTAAAGTTTGCAGTATGGGAAAAAGAACAGCTAGTAGAAAAAGGGTCCTTTGTTACGCCGAAAACATGGGAAGAACTGAAACAAGAAATGTTACAGCTAAAAGAAAAAATGGCAGCGAAATACATGATTGAGGGCGTTGCGTTCAGTGCTCCAGGTGCAGTAAATCAAGCAAAAGGCGTTATTGAAGGAGCAAGCGCTGTTCCGTATATCCACCAATTCCCCATTTTTTTCGAACTAGAAGAACTGTTTGATTGCCCTGTTACGATGGAAAATGATGCAAACTGTGCAGGACTTGCAGAAGTTTGGCTGGGAGCAGCAACTGGATTAAAGTATGTGTTATTTGTAGTCATCGGCACTGGAATAGGCGGTGCAGTTATAGTGGATGGGAAAATTCAACATGGCAAGCACCTATTTGGCGGAGAATTTGCCTTTATGCTCCTTAAAGACGATCAAACATTCAGTACACTTGCTACTCCTGTCCAAATGGCGAAGCGTTATTCCAAGCGACTGGAGCTGGAGACTGAATTAAGCGGCAAGGAAGTATTTGAGCTCGCAGAACAAGGCGATGCGGTGGCAAAAGAGGAAGTAGAAACCTTCTATCACTATTTAGCGACTGGTATCTATAATCTTCAGTACAGCTTTGACCCAGAGAAAATCATCATTGGCGGTGGAATCTCCAGCAAAGAAGGCCTAATCGACGAGTTACATGCTCACCTCGAAAAAGTAGTTAAAAGTGTTAAAGGTACCTCCTTTCTTCCAAAAGTAGAATTATGCCAATTCAGGAATGATGCGAATTTAATTGGTGCTGTTTATAATTATCAGCTTGTGTTCGGGGAGTAGGGTGAAGTTGAATTTGCAAGTAAAAGTGAGAGAGTTGCAAGTAAAAGTAGCTAAGTTGCAAAGAAAAGCGGCTAACTCGCAAGTAAAAAGGAGAAAGTCGCAAATAAAAGTCACAGACTTCCAAGTAAACTTCCATTCGCACACAAAAAAGAGCTTATCAGCAAAAGAATCACCATAAATCTCACGAATCGTTCATCCGATTCACCAAGAAGTACATAAGTAAATTTAGTAAACGATAAAAAGGAGAAAAGAGGGAAACCATGTATATTGCAGATGAAAATAGATATGAAAAGATGATGTATAATCGAGTTGGAAAAAGTGGTTTGAAATTATCGGCGTTATCATTAGGATTATGGCATAATTTTGGAGAGGTGGATCTCTTTGAAAATATGCGTGCTTTAGTGAGAAGAGCTTTTGACTTAGGGATTACTCATTTTGATTTGGCGAATAACTATGGTCCCCCAGCTGGTAGTGCGGAGGAGAATTTTGCAAAAATCTTGGAAAAAGATATGAAGATTTATCGTGATGAAATCGTTATTTCTACGAAAGCTGGTTTTCCAATGTGGGAGGGTCCTTATGGTGACGGGGGCTCAAAAAAGTATTTAGTATCTAGTCTTGACCAAAGCTTAAAGCGTATGGGGCTTGATTATGTAGATATTTATTATCACCATCGTCCAGATGCAGAAACGCCATTAGAGGAAACAGCAGAGGCATTAGATTTATTGGTACGTCAAGGAAAGGCGCTGTATGTTGGTGTTTCTAACTATACCCCAGAGCAAACAAGAGAAATGGCAGAAATTTTTGAAGCGAAAAAAACACCATTCATCATTCACCAACCATCCTACAGTATGTTTAATCGCTGGATTGAAGATGGGTTAAAGGATGTATTAGTGGAAAAACAACTTGGCGCGATTGCCTATAGTCCACTTGCGCAAGGTTTATTGACGGACCGTTATTTAAATGGTATTCCAGAGGATTCACGGGCAAATCGAGAAACAGGACGTTGGCTACATAAAGAGAATGTGGAGCAGACGATTGAAAAAGTAAAAGCACTAAACAATATTGCGAAGGACCGGGGGCAAACACTTGCGGAAATGGCTGTTGCTTGGATCCTTCGCGATGGCATCGTAACAAGTGTGCTTATTGGGGCAAGTAAAGTTAGTCAAATCGAAGACAATGTCAAAGCATTAGACAACATTGAATTTAGGGAAGAAGAGCTTGCCGCAATTGATCGTGTAATAAAAGGATAGGAAGCAAAAGAAACACTACAACTTTTCCATAGTTGTGGTGTTTTTTTGTAATGGTTGATTTAAAAATGGAATGTATTCTTCTTCAACCGATTAACAATATACTCAGCCTGCACAATCATAAAAAGTAAAAATAATGGAATAGCAAGCACGACAAGCTTTCGGTGCCAATGCAAATTGCGGTGGAGTAAATAGGAAGAAAATAAATTAGTCAGCACCATGTTCAACAAGTTGGTCATAAAAATTCACCCTTTTTTTCTTTTAGTTTGATAACAAAGGGTCATTCTTATTCAAGTGCTTATATGGAAAAGCAATCAAGAATACTTTTATATAAGAAAGAAAAAAGGGAATTCCTGTCCTTTTGCTAGCTTTTTTTCTATATAAAAGAAAAAAGGAGTTGTTGAAATGACAATAGGATTTGATTGTGCGACAAAATTAACGGAGAAAATGGCGAGGGATTTAAAGGGGGCAGGCTTTGAATATGCCGCGCGATATTTGGGATCAAGTTGGAAGTCATTTGATAAAAAGGAGGCAGAGATTATTCAAAAAGCAGGAATCAAGCTAATTAGCATTTTTCAAAAAAGCGCCAATAAACTTTCCTATTTTACCGAAAAGCAAGGAATCACAGATGGAAAAGACGCAGAAAAATGGGCTAAAGCAGTCGATCAACCAGAAGGAACGGCAATCTATTTTGCCGTTGATTGTGATATAACGGGTAAGCAAATGGCAAATATCCAAACCTATTTATCAGCCGTGAAAAAGCAATTGCCGTCCTATAAGGTAGGGATTTATGGTTCCTATGCGGTGATGTATGCGATGAAGAACGATGCCGATTATTTTTGGCAAACCTATGCGTGGTCCCGCGGGGAAGTAGCACCATTTATTCACATGTATCAGCACGAGAATAATATTATCATCGAAGGGGTCAATATCGATCGAAATCGAATTATGCAAAGTCCAGGACATTGGGGAGCGGCGGAAGCTGTGCAGACCAGTAAGTATACTGTTCAACAGGAAACGGGCGCTTTTCTGACAGCTGCTGATGCCAAATCTGGGAAAAATAAAAAAGGGACCGTCAAGCCGGGAACCTATGCAATTTTTAATACCTCCCAAGGAATGATAAATGTTACGAAAGTGGAGGGCAAGCCGGGATCTTGGATCAATCCCCATCATGAAACGATTCATATTGTGTCAAGTGGGGAAACGTTAACGAAAATCGCGAAAACCTATAGCACCACCATTCAAGCGATTCAAGCAAAGAATCCGCAGATTAAGAATATTAACCTTATCTATGTGGGCCAGGTAATAAAAATATAATTTGACTAGACAAATTATGATATTAATAAAGGGTTTTCAAGAGAGGATAGCGAATGAATAAATGAGGTGAATAAAAAGATGAAATCATTTGAGAAAGAAGTTCGATGGGGAATTATTGGCTGTGGAGACGTAACAGAGGTTAAAAGCGGACCAGGGTTTCAGCTCGCTGAAAATTCTAAGCTAGTCGCTGTAATGAGGCGGAATGGCGAATTGGCAAAAGATTATGCAGAGCGTCATCATGTTCCTAAATGGTATGACGATGCAAAAGCTTTGATTAATGATCCAGAGGTTGATGCTGTTTATATCGCTACCCCTCCAGGTTTTCATAAAGAATACACGATTCTTGCAGCTAAAGCAGGCAAACCAGTGTATGTAGAAAAACCAATGGCAAGAAATTATCAGGAATGTCAAGACATGATTGAAGCATGTAAACAAGCAGAGGTACCTTTATTTGTAGCCTATTATCGACGAGCACTTCCTCGTTTTTTGAAAATAAAAGAAATCATCGACAGCGGCGTATTAGGGGATATTCGATTTGTGCGAACAATCCAATATCAGCCAGCGTTAAAAGATGATCAAGCATGGAGAGTGCAGCCCGAGCTTGCTGGCGGCGGCCTTTTCCTTGATTTAGCAAGTCATACATTAGATATTCTTGATTTTCTGTTTGGTCCCATTAAAGAAGCAAAAGGATTCGCATCCAATCAAAATGGCAGCTACCAAGCGGAAGATATCGTAACCGGCACCTAATCTATTTGAGTCAGGCGTTCACGGGACAGGCACTTGGTGTTTCAGCGCCCATGACCATATCGACGAAAACGAAATCGTCGGCAGCAAAGGCAAACTTACTTTCGCAACCTTTGGCAACGGCCCAATTACCTTCACGACTCCAGAATCAAAAGAAGAGTGGGTAATCGAAAATCCTCGCCACATCCAACAGCATCTGATTCAATTGATGGTGGATGAATTAACAGGAAAAGGAACTAGCCCAAGCACAGGTGTTAGTGGAGCAAGAACGAATTGGGTAATGGACCAGCTGATAAAAGGGTATTATCAATAATAAAACGGGGAGAGAAACATTTCTTTTGGGGAGTGTTTCTTTTTTTGGTGGGAGGAAGTGTGAAAGTGTATGGGGGAAGAACTGCTGAAGTTATTAGAGGAATTTGAAAACCAGATTAAGATGGGATTTTGTTTTGATGGACCGGTTTGAGGAGGAGCCGTCTCTGAGCCCAAAAACAAGAAAAAGTAGAGGGAAAGGTAACAGAGAAGCCGTCTCTGTGCCCGAAAGCAAGGAAAAGCAGAGGAAAAGGTAACAGAGAAGCCGTCTCTGTGCCCGAAAGCAAGAAAAAGCAGAGGAAAAGGTAACAGAGAAGCGGTCTCTGTGCCCGAAAGCAAGAAAAAGTAGAGGAAAAGGTAACAGAGAAGCCGTCTCTGAGCCCAAAAGCAAGAAAAAACAGAGGAGAAGGTAACAGAGAAGCCGTCTCTGAGCCCAAAAGCAAGAAAAAGCAGAGGAAAAGGTAACAGAGGAGCCGTCTCTGAGCCCAAAAACAAGAAAAAGTAGAGGAGAAGGTAACAGAGAAGCCGTCTCTGAGCCCGAAAGCAAGAAAAAGTAGAGGAAAAGGTAACAGAGAAGCCGTCTCTGTGCCCGAAAGCAAGAAAAAGTAGAGGAGAAGGTAACAGAGAAGCCGTCTCTGAGCCCAAAAGCAAGGAAAAGCAGAGGAAAAGGTAACAGAGAAGCCGTCTCTGAGCCCAAAAGCAAGAAAAAGCAAAGGAGAAGGTAACAGAGAAGCCGTCTCTGAGCCCAAAAGCAAGGAAAAGCAGAGGAAAAGGTAACAGAGAAGCCGTCTCTGAGCCCAAAAGCAAGAAAAAGCAAAGGAAAAGGTAACAGAGGAGCCGTCTCTGAGCCCAAAAGCAAGAAAAAGCAGAGGAAAAGGTAACAGAGAAGCCGTCTCTGAGCCCAAAAGCAAGAAAAAGTAGAGGAAAAGGTAACAGAGAAGCCGTCTCTGAGCCCGAAAGCAAGAAAGATGGAAACAGAGATTATAGAAGAAATGAACCCCACATTCCCCATCCCACCAAAAAAATCCCAGAGCAACTACTATGCTCTGGGATGGAAACACTGCCTTTATTAACTATCTTTAGAACTGCTTGTGGCTCTACGTATAAACAGGGAAAGAACTAAGGCGATGCTGGCAATAATGGTTGCGACGAGAAAGGCGTCGTTTATTCCGCTGATGGTAGATGCTTGTGCTGCTTTTCCGTAGATGGTGGAGATGGCAAGTGTTTGACCTGCTCCTACTGGAAGTCCAGTTAGGCTTGCTAACCCTTGACCCAACTGTGCAAACTTTTCTGCGATAAACGGATTGGCAGAAGAGATGATGTTGTTATAGTTATCTAAATGAAATGCTGTACGATTTGTCATGACGGTGATTAAGAAAGCAGTTCCGATACTTCCGGCAACGGTTCTTGCTGTATTGGATACAGCTGTACCGTAGCTTGTTAAGTTTAAGGGAAGCTGATTCATTCCTTCTGTCATAACGGTCATCATAATAAAGGACATTCCAAACATCCGGAAAATATAGAGCATCATCAAATGTGAATAAGATGTCTGCATGGTTAATTGGGTGAATCCCCATGTCGTTAAAACAGTGATAATTAAACCGATGACTGCAAGTGGTCTTGCACCAAAGCGGTCAAATAGCTTTCCGGCAATTGGAGACATGATTCCCATGATGATGGCACCTGGTAACATTAATAATCCAGAATCCAATGCGGTAAAGCCACGAATATTTTGTAAGTATATAGGCAGAAGCAGCATTGCTGCAAACATGGCCATATTTACAATCATGCTTATTAAGGTTGTTAAAGTAAAGATACTATATTTGAATACACGCAAATCAATCATAGGTGCTTCCGTTGTAAGTTCTCTCCATATGAATAGGCATAAGAAAATAACACCAATCACAAGGGAAAGAACAACTACTTTACTATCCCAGCCGTTGTTCCCAGCCTCACTGAATCCGTATAGCAAGGATCCTAGGCCAACAGTACAAGTAATAAAGCCGATGGTATCAAAGACTGGATTCGAAACTTTAGTGACATCCTTCATCCAAATAATGGCAATAATTAAATCGAGAATGCCGATAGGGATAACTAGCTCGAATAATACTCTCCAAGAGTAATGGCCGATTAACCAGCCAGATAAAGTCGGACCGATGGCAGGGGCGAAAATCATTACAACACCCATAATGCCCATCGCTGTTCCGCGTTTTTCTGGTGGGAAAATGATTAAGAAAACGGTCATCAACAGTGGCATTAATAAGCCTGCTCCTGCTGCTTGGATGATGCGTCCTATTAAGAGCATGGAAAAACCAACAGAGGTTGCACACACAACCGAACCAATGGTAAAAGCAGAAATCGCTCCAATAAGTAATTTCCTTGTTCCAAATTTATTTATCAAAAATGGAGTGATTGGGATAAACACACCATTTGTTAGCATATATCCAGTGGATAGCCATTGGACGGTGCTTGTAGATACATTTAAATCATTCATAATATGTGGAATGGCCACATTTAATAAGGTCTGGTTAAGAATCGCCACAAATGCGCCAAGCATCAGGGCAACAATTACTTTGCCGCGGTTTATTTCTTCGCCAGTGTCAAGTGGTTTATAAGGAGCTTTCTCCTTATTCGCTTCCTTCGTTTGTGAGAGTTCCTCTTCCTCTTTCGACTCTACTGAAGCTTTCTCATGGAACTCAACAGAGGATTCAGCAGCACTTTCATTCTCCCGTTTCTCTTCAATTAACTCTATTTGTTCCTCATGAGTTTCTCCCACATCCGCTTCCTTAGACGCTTCTACAGGTTTAGCTAGATCCGATTTTTCAAGGGATGGCTGAATGTCATTATTCCTCTTTGCATCATCTAGGACGTTTTCTGGTTTCGCCACTATTTTCTTTTTTCGTAAAAAAAGATTGATGATTAGGAGCAGGAGAATGCTTCCGATAATATAGCTTGTGATGTAAGTGGTCATATCCATCACCTACTTATGAATTCTTACGGAAACGTTCATACCTGGAATTAGTTTTAGGCCGCCGTAATTATCGATGGAGATGGTTACGGGTATGACTTGTGTTTCTTTTGTGTAGTTTCCTGAGCTGTTGTTGCTTGGCAGTAGGGAGAAGGTTCCTGCTGTTGCAAGTCCTAGGCTGTCTACTTTACCTGTTAGAACTGTATCTGGATAGGAGTCTACGTATAAGTCTACTTCTTGGCCGACTTTTACTTTATTGATGTCTGTTTCGTCGATGTTTGCTGTAACCCAAAGATTATCTAAATCATAGCTTTTTGCTAGGGATGTTCCTGCTGCAATATAAGTATTTGGTACGGCGCTTGATTGAACGATGGTGCTATTTTCTGGAACGGTAATATCCATATCAGTTGTGCCTGATTCTGTTACAACTTCTACAGTACCAATTTTTTGGTTTTTATTAAAAGAAGTACCTGTTTCGCCTTTCCATTCTGTTAGTTTCCCTGTAGCTGGTGATGCGATGCTAATTTGTTGTCCGGCGATTTGGGCATTGTCTGTTTTAATATAGGAGATTGATTGGTCGTAGAAGTAATAACCGGCAAATCCTCCTCCTACTAAAACGATTAAAAGGATAATATTTAATAAAATCATGCGTTTACTATTCATAGTTGTTCCTCCTCAATTTCACTTAAAATGGCTAATATTTTCCCATTTAGTTCTAGTATTTTGTTTATTTCTTCTTCAGGAAGCTCCATCACTTCTTTAACTTTTTTTGATAGAGTAGATGTTCCAGCAAAGTATTGTTTCATAATGCTGTGTCCTTCTTCCGTTAGTTGGATATTTACCGCTCGACGATTGTCTTCAGGAATGGTTCGTTCAATTAATTGTCGTTGGGATAGTCGATCGATAATTCCGCTAACGGTGCTTTTCGTTAAAGAGAGCTTTGTCGCTAGTTCTCCGATTCCGATATCAGGTTGGAAGTAGATTCTGTACAGTGTTTTAAGCTGTACGGCTGTTAAGTCCAATTTGTTCGCATCTAGCTGGACAAGGTGGTTATAGGCTTTATGAATCCGGGAATAAGAGCGAATTAATTCGTTATTTAACGACCCGTTCATCTGAAAATTCTCCCTTTCTATTGTTTTTATTAAAACTGTTCGTATACGAACTATTGGATTGTCGCATATATTTTTACTTTAGTCAATTGTTTTCTTAAGAGGAGTTATTTGGGTTGGCTTTCGTTATATAGGCTATAGCATTTTGTACCAAAAGGCGGTCGAACGATTTAACGCTGGAAAAATATTTTCGCTATCTTAGTTTCTTCTATTCTTAAATGGATTATCCTTGTCTTCGATTAAAGATAGAAACGCATCGACTACGAGTGGATCGAACTGTTTTCCTTTGTTGCATTTTATTTCTTCGAGAATTTGGTCTAATTGGAGTTCCTTTCGATAGACGCGCTTGGAGGACATTGCGTCAAAGCTGTCAGCTACTGCAACGATGCGGGCGACTAATGGAATTTCTTCTCCTTTTAACCCATTTGGATATCCCTTCCCATCAAACCGCTCATGGTGATGAAGGACAATATCCAGTATGCCATTGTTTTTATATTGCTTAACATGTTTAATGATTTCGTATCCCTTTATCGGATGCGTTTTTATTAATTCATATTCTTCCTCTGTCAATTTTCCAGGCTTAGTTAATAAACATTCTGGTATACCAATTTTCCCAATATCATGAAGTAGTCCTCCAATATGAATAACATCGCATAAGGAAGAAGGTAAATTCATTTCCATTGCAATTTCCATTGCATATTTAGCAACATTTTTAGAGTGGTTCATCGTATAAGAATCTCTAGAATCTAGTGCATTGGAAAGCACCTTTGTTAACGCTAAGTTATCTTCAAGCACTCTTTGAACTCTAGACATAAGGCCAACCGAAATAAGGCTGATTAGTAAATAGGTCAATAAATAGGTAATAAAGGTAGACATAGTGAGTGATTGATCTTTGATGAAAAAAAATCTACAGGAAACTACCAAGAAAGTAAGTAAGAAAATTACCCAAAAGGGACTTTGATAAAAGCCGATTCCTAGAAAAATGGAACATAGAATATAGAAGATAAAATAGTTTTCGTGATTTTCAAAAATACAGAGATTCAATATGATACTAATAAATAAAAGAATAAAGAAAAAATATCGGAAATAAGTAGCATTATTCCATATTCGATGATACATAAAGTACCCCCAGTGTTCATCTAGTTACTATTAATCGAAAGAAGTTTCTAATAATTGAAGTCTGCCCCATTCTTTTTATTTAATGAGCGATGAGTAAGTGAAATATTTTCTAGTAAATAGTTCATACTAAAAAAATGAAATAATCCCTGAGGTGATCAGATGAATGACCAACAACGATCTTTTTTTGATCGATTAGTTTCTATACAAGAGAATTATACAAAAGAGGCAATAGAGTATTGGAGTAAGTATTCTGGTTTGGATACATGGCAGTTTTGGGTGGGAGTGCTGATGTTAGTTATTCCACTAATTGTCATATTTTTTTCTATTGATCGAAAGCATATATTCATTATTGGTTTCTTTGGTTTTGCTGTGCATATGTTATTTTCCTATGTAGATGCAACGGGTATTCGCTTTGGTTTATGGGCCTACCCGTATCAGTTTCTGCCATTCTTACCAAGCTTCTCACTGGATGGGGCGATTATTCCAGTGGCTATTATGCTCGTATTTCAATGGACGTTAAAGCATAATAAAAACTTCTATCTTAATGCAACCATATTAGCAGTTATTTTTGGCTTTGGTTTTAAACCACTTTTGACAGCTATCGGGTTATTTGAACCCTATAAATGGATTAATTTCTTCTATATTTTTCTGATTTATTGGTTCCTCTATATTGGTGGGTATCTAATAACAAGATTATTTATGAAGTTGCAGGAAAAAAGAACGGACAAGCCAATATAGACAGGAGTTATTTTATGTTCTTATCTTGATGGTAATTTTATTTAATGCAATTGCTTATTTTATTCCAAAACGCTTAACAGCTATTGAATTGTTGACAACGACATTGTTTGCCACATTTCTTCAACTAGTAACTGATACCTTTCTCGATTTGAAATATGATTTATATGGTTATTTTAGAATAGGGGTAGATTGGGAAAGTTTGATTTAGATTGGGGGAATCTATCCAGCGATTAACGTCATCTTTCTAAATTACTTTCCGTATAAAAGTGGTCTTCATAAAAAGATAGTCTATATTTTCACTTGGGGAGTCATTGCAATGGTATACGAAACCTTCTTTATCTATACAGGAACCTTTTATTTAAATGGCTGGAAGCAATTTTACTCCATTTTTACCTATCTAGTTCTATATGTTTTTTTGATGCTTTTTCACAAATTAACAGTGAGAATGATTGAAAGAAGTAGACGGGAAAGAAGTGATTAATTACCCTAGTTATTTGGTATAATGAATGGAAAATGGATAGTAGGGTGATTTTTGATGACAATTATCATTTTTATTTTGGCTGGTATAGCTGAAATCGGTGGGGGCTATCTCATTTGGCAATGGCTTCGAGAGGGCAAGCCTTATTATTGGGGGATATTTGGCGGAGTATCTCTTGTTTTATATGGTATTATTGCAACCTTTCAAT
Organism: Niallia sp. Marseille-Q9988; assembly: GCF_976954375.1. Lineage (NCBI taxonomy): Bacteria > Bacillati > Bacillota > Bacilli > Caryophanales > Bacillaceae > Niallia > Niallia sp. Marseille-Q9988. Next base: position 65,766 of record NZ_CDRJSZ010000010.1, read on the forward strand.
CGTTTATGTCGTTTGGAAGAGTATATGCTGCATATGGAGGTATCTTTATCATCCTCTCTGTTTTATGGGGATGGGGGATTGATCGAAAAACACCTGATTTGTATGACTGGATAGGTGCAGGTATTTGCCTAATAGGAGTAGGTGTGATGCTGTTTGCACCGAGACAATAAAATAATCAAAAAAGACAATTCCGTCTATCGAGTGAATGGAGAGGGAATTGTCCTATCATAAATGGAATTTGAAAGCTTACTTCTGAGAATCATTCGCAAAAACGGATTCTAATTCTTTCATTAGTATTTCGGCGCCTTCTTTACTTAACACAATCTTTCCGTTGCCAATGGTGATATTATCAGGTGAGACTTCCCCAGTAATCGCACACTCCTCAAAGGCTTTATACTTCTGGAAGACGATTTTTTCCCCTTCTACGAAAATCTCTAATGGATCTTTAATTTCAATTCCCAATGTTCTTCTCAATTCTCTTGGAATAACAATACGACCTAATTCATCCACTTTCCGAACAATTCCAGTACTTTTCATCCCTTATCCCTCCGATACATTTTTTAATATATATACTATATTTTAACATATTGGCTAAGTATTGAAAGAATAATGTTTTGAAGTAAAGATAATTTAATGAAAGAGATGAAGCATATCAGTAGAATTTGTTATCTAGTATCGTCTATACTTTTAAAGAGAGGAAACCTTTTCTAATTTATAGAAGGAGGATATCAATCATGCATACAACAATTCCACAAATAACGCTAAATGATGGCCTTGTGATTCCAGCCATTGGATTTGGTACATATGATTTGCGAGGCGCGTCTGGTGTTCAAGCGATGACGTCAGCAATTGATATGGGCTATCGCTTACTCGACTCTGCATTTAATTACGAAAATGAAGGAGCAGTCGGTGAGGCCGTTCGCCGCAGTGCTGTTAGCAGAGATCAATTATTCCTTACATCCAAACTTCCAGGAAGACACCATCAATACGACAAAGCCATCTATACTATCCAAGAATCACTCTACCGCACAAAACTAGATTATTACGATTTATTCCTAATTCACTGGCCAAATCCCAAAACAGATTTATACGTAGAAGCCTGGCAAGCGTTAATTGACGCCAAAAAATGGGGACTCATTCGCTCCATCGGTGTCTGCAACTTCTTACCAGAGCATCTCGATCGCTTGAAAAAAGAAACCGGCGTATTGCCGAGCATAAATCAAGTAGAACTACATCCATTTTTTTCACAAAAAGAGCAACTAGCCTATGACAAAGAGAACGGAATCGTAACCGAATCATGGAGCCCACTCGGCCGAGCAAATAATGTCCTAGAAAACGAAACGATTCAACAAATAGCAAAAGCACACGGCAAAACAATATCCCAAGTCATCCTAAGATGGCATACCCAACTAGGAGCCTTGCCAATTCCAAAATCAAGCTCCCCACAAAGACAAAAAGAAAACCTAGAAATATTCGATTTTCAATTAACAGAAGAACAAATGCAGCAAATTTCTGGGCTAACGCGTGTTGATGGGCGGATTGCGGATCAAGATCCAGCTGTTTATGAGGAGTTTTGAGGTTAGAATCCCTTATTGTGTTGAGCGATAAGGGATTTTTTTGTTGGTTGGAGTGGGGTGGAGATGGTCGGAAATGTGGATATATAATCGAAAGCAGTGGAAATGGTCCAAAAAAACAAATATATGATCCAAAGCAAAGCAGATATGATCCAAAAAACGAATATATGATCCAAAGCAAAGCAGATATGATCCAAAAAACAAATATATGATCCAAAGCAAAGCAGATATGATCCAAAAAACGAATATATGATTCAAAGCAAAGCAGATATGATCCAAAAAACAAATATATGATCCAAACCACATTCCGCCACATTATCAAAAAGGATTTTCAAGCAATCAAGTAGAATAACTAATCTAGAAAAAAAGAAAGGAAGTGGAAAATTGTTCTTAAATGAAATTTGCAAGAGTGATAGACTGAGATCAACAGAGGTGCTAGTAGGAAGGTTAAAAGAAACTTATAAACTTAGACCGAATGTAATGGAAGATTTAAGGAAACTTTTAGCTGGTTATCGCGGCGAGAAAGAAATGAAGTATTATCTGCAATTTTTGCCGGAAAAAGAGTGTCTTATCATTCATAATCTCCGCCTTTATGATGGAAAAACATATTTTCAGATAGACTATCTCATTCTCAACCAGCGGTTTTGCCTCATTGTTGAATGCAAAAATTATTACGGAGAGGTTTACTTTGATGCTAAGTTTAATCAAATGATTCGCAAAGTTGATGAAAAGGAAGAGGGATTTTCTGATCCTATATCCCAAGCCAAAAGGCATCAGCACCAATTGCAAACATACTTCAAGCTGCACAACTTCCCACCAATTCCCATCGATTTCTTAGTCATTTTCAGCAAGCCATCTACCATCATAAAAGGAAATCCCGCAATTAAAGACAAAGTCATACACAGCCACAGCTTTTTAGAAAAATGGGAATTACTCTCTGTAAAATATAAAATGATTGCGATTGATTGGAAGATTCTCCGCAAAATATCCAAAAACCTCTTAAAAAATAACACTCCCGAAACCTTAAATTTATTAAAACAGTATGGAATTCAACCAAATGATCTAATTACAGGAGTGCAATGCCCAGCATGCGCGAAATTTGCAATGATTCGCCAAAAACGGAAATGGTGCTGTCCTCATTGTGAGACATATGATGCAGCTGCCCATCAAAAGGCGGTAATGGATTACTTTTTATTGATAAAATCCACCATTACAAATAAGGAGTTTCGTGAATTCTCCCAGCTTACCTCACGTGGAATCGCCTCCAAAATGCTAGTAAAGATGAATTTACCAAGTAAAGGAGAAAATAAAGGCAGAGTTTATTACAAACCATGATTTTTCAAGAAGAGAATGGAGTGAAGATTTGTGAAAAAATGCGGATATGATCCAAAAATTAAATAAATAATCCAAAGGTGAACAGATATGATCCAAAATAGAAATATATTGTCCAAAGCAGGGAGGATATGATCCAAAAAACGGATATATGATCCAAAGTTGTACGAAAGCAACATTTGAATAAAAAAAGAGTCATTTTTCCCCATTCTTAATCTTTACGAAAAACAATGGAATAAAAATGACTCTTTTTCAGGTGGAAATTATTAACTTCATCTATTTAATATTAGAGTTAGCCTAAATTAGAAAGGAAAAAATGCGGATATGATCCAAAAATTAAATAAATGATCCAAAGGTGAACAGATATGATTCAAAATAGAAATATATTGTCCAAAGCGGAGAGGATATGATCCAAAAATTAAATATATGATCCAAACCAACATAATCAACTCCACCCAAACCTCAATCCCCCAACAAAACCCCCATCATCTTCCTCTCCAACACAACATCCGCCGCATTTGGATTATTAGCCTCCAGCCCAACACCCTCTTCAGAAAGGGCAACCGCCTTATCTCGGTCTCCATTCACGTAAAGCTCATAGGCAGCTGAGATTCGTTTATTGCTCATCTGTTTAATTGCTAAAAACCGTTTAACTTCCTTCAAAGCAAAGATGGAACGTGCTTCTTCCTTATCGCCCTCTAATACAGCTAATAAAAACAATCGTTCTTTTGCAATCTCGACTCTGAAAAGGGAAATAAGCTGTTCTTTTCTTTTCCACAGCATATCATTAATCCTTTTTGCCTCTTCAAAATCAAGGCGGTCCATTGCCAGTGCTTGCTGGATGCAGAGAGTCCACTGTGAAAAATAGTCCTTCCCATCATCGTCTGGGGGCAATGCAAATAATTCCTCTGGCAGCTCCTGATAAGTGACACCGTTGGACGTTTGGGCGTTAATATAAAACTGGGAAAAAAGCTGCCACTGCTTGCTTTCCTTCTTCCAAGCCATTTTTAGCGTCATGCCATCATTAAAGCCAGCGGGAATAATATTCGTTAACCCGATGAGCAACCCGAGAAGGATAAAAATACTAGCAACTAAAGGGAATTCTCCTGCAATCCAGGCAATCAACCCAACGACAGCACTCGCAAGAAAATTCATGATGACTCCACCACATAAATACAGCTTAAATGGAAACTTGCCCGCAACATATGGCGGCGGAGCCATTAAGCATTGTCCAAGCGTTCCTGGGACATGCAGCTTTTTGCGCTCTAAGCCGTTCTTTGTCGAAACAACCATCCACGAAAAGACGCGAAAGGATACGAGAGAATAGCCAGTTAATTTTCCGAAAATAAGATGTCCTGCTTCATGCAAAATAATATGTACAATATAAAATACAATCAAACAAATCAAGCTAGTGATAATACTAGTAACATTTACATCCCCTGATAAAATAAGAAGCGAAAGCGCACCACCAAATACAGCGCCAATCACAACCATTACAAGTGTAGAAAGAAATTTCTTCATGCCATAACTCCTATCCCTGATTAATCTAAAATAATTGTATCAGACGTTTATACAATCATCTATCAAAAAAAGAAATTTATCCCAAATCTGAAAAATAGAATGAAAAACAGTTAAATAGTAAAATAATAGACAAGGCATACATAAAAAGGAGAGGTATATAAATGAAGACAGAGCAACAGTATTTCGAAGAAGGTTCTACTATTCAAGCGTATATGGACAATATGAGTACATTAAAAGAGGAAAGCTATGAGGTGTATCAAAACTTTACATTGCCTGAAGATGGTTTTGCAGCAGAATTAAAGCAGCACAACCTCCACTTTTTAACCATAACAGAGGATTGGTGTGGAGATGCAATGGTGATTAATCCGATTCTTCGCAAATTAGTGGAAGCGGCTGATCTTCAGATGCATGTGGCACTTAGGGACGCGGACACGGATTTAATTGACAGACATTTAACAAACGGCGGCAGAGCTATTCCGATGGTCCTTGTTTTAAATGAACAAGGAGAGTTAGTCGGCAAGTGGGGACCGAGGGCGCCAGAGGTACAAGAGATGGTGACAGAAGGTCGAGCTAAGCTTCCAGTAAAAGAGGACCCAGCATTTGCGGAAAAGCAAAAGGAATTTTATATGCAATTACAAAAAACGTACCGAACGGATCCGGCAATTTGGACATATGTGTACAATAGCTTTAAGAGTACGTTAAAAGAAATCATAAAATAAAGGAAAAACAGCTCCCAACGATGGGGCTGTTTTTTTCTTTACCCACGAGATGGAATTATTTTCGTTTGACATTTAGCGATAAAATCATTAATATAATCGCATACGATATATCGGATGCGATACATCTTATTCGATTAATTTTTGTTTGATAATTATTTGTAAATAGGGTCCAGAATAGCAGAGAGGATTTACAGCGAAAAAATAAATGTGTTTTGCTGCAGGAGGAGGAGGAATAGATTCCATGTTAAAAATCTTGAAAAATTTTCAAAAAAGTGACTGGATGTTTATCACATTTGCCCTTATTTTTATCTTTGGGCAGGTATGGCTTGATTTAAAACTTCCAGATTATATGGCGGAAATCACTAGACTTGTACAGACAGAAGGTAGTGAGTTAAGTGATGTTCTCAAACAAGGTGCCTTTATGATGCTTTGTGCAGTGGGAAGTATGGCCGCTTCGATTATAACTGTATTTTTTGCGGCAAAGGTTGCTGCTGGTTTTTCCAATCGACTGCGTAAAAAAGTGTTTGATAAAACTTTATCTTTTTCCATGGAAGAACTGTCTAGTTTTTCGACAGCGAGCTTAATTACTCGTTCTACCAATGATATTATGCAAGTGCAAATTCTAATTATCCTAAGCTTGCAAATTGTGATAAAGGCTCCGATTATTGCCATTTGGGGCATTTTTAAGATTATGGGAAAAAGCTGGGAATGGACTGCTGCTACAGGTGTAGCAATCGCTATATTATTAGTATTAATCGCCATCCTAGTTTTTGTGGCCCTGCCTAAATTTAAAGTAATCCAGAAGTTAACGGATAATCTTAATATGGTAACAAGAGAGAATTTATCAGGAATCCGTGTGGTTCATGCGTATAATGCAACTCGTTACCACGAGGATAAGTTTGAGAAAGCGAATAAGGAACTGACAGATACGAATCTTTTTACAACAAGAACAATGGCTGTTATGATGCCAACGATTACCCTTATTATGTCTGGAATGAGTCTTGCTATCTATTGGATTGGAGCGGTGATCATCAACAATGCTCCTATGGCAGATAGATTGCCTTTATTCTCTGATATGGTTGTATTCTCTTCCTATGCCATGCAAATCATCATGGCCTTTATGATGGTTTCTGTTGCATTCGTCATGCTTCCTCGTGCGGCTGTTTCTGTAAGAAGAATCAACGAAGTGCTCGATACAGATGTGAAAATAAAGAGTGGCACGAAGACAGAAGGGGACAGCAAAGGGGAAATCGAATTCCGCCATGTAAGCTTTAAATATCCTGGTGCGAGTGATTACATTCTCCGAGATATTAGCTTCACTGCATCCAAGGGAGAGACAGTAGCCATTATTGGTTCAACTGGTAGTGGAAAAAGTACCCTTCTCAACCTGATTCCACGCTTTATGGATGCTACAGACGGGGAAATTTTAGTGGATGGTCAAAATGTGAAAAATTATAAGTTGGAAGCTTTGCGAGATAAAATAGGCTATGTATCCCAAAAAGCTGTTATGTTCAGTGGTTCGGTTACATCCAATATTGCTTTCGGTGGGGAGATTAAGCAATCAGAAGATAAAGTAAAACGAGCCGTAGAAATTGCCCAAGGGAAGGATTTTATCGAAAAAATGGATCAGCAATATGAGGGAACTATTTCGCAAGGTGGAACCAATCTTTCTGGTGGTCAGAAACAGCGATTATCGATTGCCCGTGCTATTTACAAAGATCCAGAAATCTATTTATTTGACGATTCTTTTTCCGCATTGGACTATAAAACAGACCGTGTCCTCCGCTCCAAGCTTAAAGAGGAAATAAACGATGCTACAAACATTATTGTTGCACAGCGCATTGGAACCATTAAGGATGCAGACCGAATTCTTGTATTAGATAAAGGAGAAGTAGTCGGAATAGGGACACATGATGAGCTGATGGTTACTTGCGATGTTTATCAAGAAATTGCCTTATCACAATTATCAAAGGAGGAGCTCGAAATTGGCTAAGAAAAAGGATGTTAAAGAAACGAAAAATCAATCAACAAAATCGATTCCTCCAAATGCAAAAGGCATGAAATTTTCTAGCTTGAAGGAACTAGCGGTTTACTGTAAGGCGTATTTTCCAATCATTTTACTTGCTTTAATCCTTGCGATGACAGCCTCTATCTTTAGCATTATTGGTCCTGACCAGCTTAGCAAAATGACGGATTATATTACAGAAGGCTTAATGGGAGAAATTAACCTGGATGCTGTCTATGATGTCGCTATTTTTCTCGTATTCCTTTATGGTTTAGGCTATATTTTCAACTATGTTCAAGGTTTTATTATGGCTACCGTCACTCAAAGGATTTCTAAGCAATTAAGAAGAGATATTTCGGGAAAAATTAATCGATTGCCTTTAAGCTATTTTGATAATACAACAACAGGGGATGTCCTTAGCCGTGTAACAAATGATGTCGATATGGTTGGACAGACAATGAACCAGAGTGTTAGTAGCTTAATTACGGCTATTACGATGTTCATCGGTTCGTTAATCATGATGTTCTATACAAATTGGATTATGGCTATTGCCGCTATTTTATCTACATTTATCGGCTTTGCGTCTATGGGTATGATCATTTCGAAATCACAGAAATACTTTGCCCAACAGCAACAAGAACTTGGAAAACTAAATGGCCATATCGAAGAAATCTATTCCGGTCATAATGTTGTGAAGGCATATAATGGAGAGCAACAAGCAAAGGATGCTTTCTCTGCCATTAATTCACGCCTATTTGAAAGTGCGTGGAAATCGCAATTTATGTCAGGATTAATGATGCCATTAATGATGTTTATCGGAAACTTTGGCTATGTCGTTGTATGTATTGTTGGTGCTGTGCTTGCTGTTAATGGCCATATTTCATTTGGAGTCATCGTTGCCTTTATGCTGTACATTCGCTTATTTACACAGCCCCTGCAGCAAATTGCGCAAGCAGCGACAAATCTACAGCAAACAGCAGCGGCAAGTGGTCGTGTTTTTGAATTCTTAGCAGAGAAAGAGCTTGTAAAAGAAGACGAAAAGAAAGAAAAACTGCAAAATGTCAAAGGCGATGTGGAATTTAAGCATGTACGCTTTGGATACAGTGAAGATAAAGCAGTTATCAAGGATTTTTCCGTAAAAGTAAAAGCTGGTCAGAAAGTAGCAATCGTTGGACCAACTGGCGCTGGAAAAACAACATTAATCAACTTGCTTATGCGTTTTTATGAAGTGAATGGCGGAGAAATTATGATTGATGGTGTCCCGACTAACCAAATGACACGAGAATCTCTTCATGACCTGTTCTGCATGGTTCTTCAGGATACATGGATATTTGAAGGCTCTATCCGTGATAATATTGTTTATTCCAGAGAAGACGTATCTGATGAAGAAGTAGAAGCAGCTTGCAAATCAGTTGGCTTGCATCACTTTATTCAAACATTGCCAAACGGGTATGATACAATTTTAGATGACAAGACGAGCTTATCGGCAGGGCAAAAGCAGCTTATCACCATTGCCCGTGCGATGGTAAAAATGGCACCATTGCTCATTTTAGATGAAGCGACTAGCTCTGTAGATACACGCACAGAATTGCTGATTCAACAAGCAATGGATATGCTGACAGAAGGAAAAACTTCTTTCGTTATTGCACATAGATTGTCAACGATAAAAAATGCTGACTTAATTCTCGTAATGAAAGAAGGAGATATTATTGAAGCAGGAACACATAAGGAACTAATGGAGAATAATGGTTTCTATGCAGAGCTTTATAATAGTCAGTTTGAAGAAGCGTCTTAAATTTTACCTAAGCCAAGAAAGACTCGCAGTTTGGCTTTAAGAGTTTTTCTTCATAATAACTTTTGAAGAAAGGAGTTAACAAATGCTAGATAGGGCCACGTATATTTGGGAATCCATCGATTTCTTGAATCGTTTTATCATGAAGAGTCTCCAGAGACATGCAGAAGAACATGGAATGACTGCCCCGCAAGTACGCGTCATTCTAGAGGTCTTTATTAATAAAAAAATAAGTGTCAAGGAGCTAACCCAAAATCTTCGCATGACACAGAGTACGGTTTCAGATATTGTAGAAAGACTAACGGAAAAAGGGATTCTCATCAAGAAGCCGAATCCACAAGACAAGCGATCTGTTCAGATTATGTTAACAGAAGAAATGGTAAAAATAATCGAAGAAACCTCACCAAAGCCGATTCAGCAAATAATGGGTGCGGTATTAGATAATTTGCAGCCAAGCGAGCAAGCGACTGTTGAAGAAGGAATAAGGCTATTGGTAGCAGCAGTGGGCGAGAAGATGGAAGCAGATGGAATCGAGAGCTTAGAAGATTTTGAAGTGCTATTTTTGCCAAAAGAGAAGAAAAAGTAAAAGAAAAGGGAAGCCATGTTCAACGCCTAGTTAACATGGCTTTGGCCTGTCGAGAATGCTTATTTACTTAAAAAAATTGTTTTTCCTTACTTGCTAAAAACTGTTCCAATGCTTCGTTACTATCAATCCCCATTCTTTCCGCTAAAATAATGAGCCACCAGATGGATTCGCCAATTTTATGCGTAAGCTCTGCCTCTGGATTATCACCAGTTGGCCATCTCTCTTGCTGCGCCATTGATAATCGCCCAACCAATGCAGCATCTGTAAGAAAAGCAAGTGCATCTTCCGCAACAGACCACTCTGAACCATGGTATTGTTTTTCTAATTGATGATAAGCCTGTCTAATTTGAAGAGAGCGTTTTACTGCTTCTTTAAAATTCATGTAAAGGATCCTCCTAATAATGTTGTTAGATGATGGAATGAGGATTCCACCATCTGCTTCACTTACTAAAAATAACATAGGAAAGTTGACAGCATGTTGTCATGTTTAAAGCCTGATTTGTTTTGATTGGAAAAAAAGGAAAAGATATAACGAATGCTATAATATAGAATTAACAAATAAATCCTATCCTATGAAATAAATAAGAAGAAGGTGAAAGGAGAATAATCGATGAGTAATAACGTACAGGACCATTTACCAAAAATTGTTTCTATTTTCCCTGATTTAGTGATTTGCCAGAAGAAGAATGGCGTAAAGCTGGAATTGATGTAAAGAAACTGGAACCAGCTTAAACGATACCAGAAGGAATTATTCTAGATTATGCTGTTTTTATTTTAGATGGAAGGGTGAGAATGTACAAAGTAAGTGAAAGTGGGCGCGAAATAACGCTATACCGAATAAGTGATGGAGAGTGTTGTCCTTTAATGAGCTCGAGCATTTTAGGGGGAACAGAATATGAAGCATCCGTTAGTGTGGAAACCCACAGCCTGGCGCTTTTCATTCCGACACCAATCTTTCGGGAGTGGTTTGATACATATAAGAGCTTCCGCCAATTTATCTTTCAATCGATTTGCGGAAGAATCCTCACCCTTTCTAAATTACTCGATAACATTAATTTCAAATCCATTCGCAGCCGAGTAGTAGAATATTTGTTAGAACAAGCGGAAGGAAATGTTATCAAAACAACTCATGATACATTAGCAATCGAACTAGGATCTGTTCGCGAAGTAATTAGTCGCACACTAAAACAACTAGAAAAAGATCAATATATCGCATTGACGCGAGGGAAAATCATGATTTTAGACCGAGCAGGCTTAGAAGAATTAGTAGAATAACGACATGTTAAAGAATTTTTTTTGCTTTTATTCGTTATGTAACTTAGTTACGGAGTTCATGCTCTTCCTCCTGCTAAGATAGAAATATCTTGAAAGGAGGAATTAACAATGAAAAATGTCGGAGGATTTGATAGAGGTTTTCGCATCATATTAGGAATTGCCCTTTTATCACTATTTTATTTTTTACCAGGGTATTGGAAGCTATTTGGCCTAATCTCCCTTCCTTTACTAATCACTGGACTTACACAAAAGTGTGGCATCAATAAATTGTTAGGTAGAAATACTTGTAGAATTAATTAAGCTTGTACTTGGAAGGAAGGGCAATCCCCCGCCGATAAAGAAAGGTAGGTGGGGGGGGCCTAACTATTTAGGGGTGTTTTGATAGGAAATATTATTCCGACTGATGAATAGAATGAATAGCTAACAAGACTTCCTATGGTTGCCGATACTTTTGAAATCTTATCGTATTGTCACCTGAATTACTTAATTTTCTTCTTAAAAAGGATACATCCTTATCTATCTTCATACTTAAATAAATCATAAATCCACTAAATAAACTGGATAAAAGGGTACTTGCTAGTAAAAACCAGATTATTTTTTTTGCCCCATTCCATGCCATTCTTACACCTCCTCAACTTGAAGGTATTATCTGTTAAATTAATGGATGTTATACTTTATTTCCGATACATTCTATAGATAAGAAAAGGCAGACTTCCATTAAATAAATATCCCTTTATAGAGCAAAACAAAAGGCACCTAAAAAGGCGCCCTATACTATATTAATTATCTCTATGTCACTATCTTCAAATTCCATTTCTAGCAAATGTTCATACTCTAAATTATCTTCGGCACTTATTAAAGGTTTTTCGATGATAGAATTAATCCATTTTCCCAACATTTTAAAGCACCTCATTTCGTTAGTATAATACGCATATACCCTATACCTTTATTTTATAAAAGTATTATGAACGATATGTTTAGCAAATATGAAATATTTATTAAGCTTTTTTCGGTGACGTTTTTCGGTGACAGGCACCACAAAAAGACAAACTGCATGAATTGTACATATGAGAAGGACACTGAATGAAGACAATAAGGGTTCTCAGCCGAATACACCAACTTAGGTTGAAAGTGTTTATCTTGTAGGAAACAGAAAAACGATTGTTCATATCCAAAAAACGCGAGCAAAAGAATGCAAAACAAAACAAAAGACACTTCTCCCAGTCATCCGTTATTTTCTTCCATTCACCACTCAATCCTTATTTCCCCAACACATGTAACAGAATCTTTATCCATCCAAAGAAAGAAGTCCATAATGGAATACTGATGCCTAATCCAATCGTGAAGCCTTTAACAAATTTCTCGTTTTCCATGTAGAAACACTCCTCGATAATGACAAGTCCACTTTACCCTTGATAACAGTTATTCTAACCACTTATTAGAAAAATAGTAGGAAAAGCCCGAAATACAACATGGAATAATACATCAATTTACTACTCGCTTATTAAAAAAAGAAGTGAACATTAGCTCACTCCTACTTCAAAACTCAATCTAATTTCTGCAACTGAAACACCCTAGCTTGATAATCTCCTCGCACAGGCTCGCCAACACCATTCTTACATACACTCCGCCCATGCCCTTTTTGCCGTTTGGAATATAATGTTTCCGATAAGAATAGACCCATTTCCATCAATTCACTTCCTGAGTAGACAGTATCCAATTCTTTTACGAGATAACGCGCTGTCCGGTCCAATCCTTTTAATCGCAAGCGCTTATAGCGATCATTTGGACGAGCAAGAACTTGATACCAGCCAACAATTGCCTCCGACTGATCCTCTTTCACGACCATCCAAGCCGTTCCACTTCCAGCCTCGCCTAAGCCACTAAGACGACTCTCGGTAGTGGATCCCGCAAAAGGGTCAGCCAAACGGATAAACTTCCCATACAACAACAACTGGCGCTTTTCCTTATAAAAGCTGATTTGCTCTTTCACTAATTTAGCTTCCTCTTCTGAAAACGTGCGTGGATCGAGCTCATATCCAAAGGCGCCGAAATAGGCAACAGCTGCACGCATCCCAAGAGAAGTAACTCGGCCGACTTGATGATTCGGCGATGCAGAGACATGGGCACCCATCGAACTAACAGGATAGACGAGGGATGTTCCATATTGAATCTTTAAACGTTCCACCGCATCACTATTGTCACTCGTCCATGTTTGTGGTGCATAATACAGCATCCCAGGATCAAAGCGCCCGCCACCAGACGCACAAGACTCAATCAAAAGGTCAGGATACTTATGAAGCAACTTCGCGTATAGGGCATACACACCGAGGATATATCGATGCAGCACTTCCCCCTGACAAGCCCCATCCAAATAGACCGAATACGCATCATTAATATTGCGATTCATATCCCATTTTACATAGGCAATGTCTGCCTCGCCAATTACCTTATCCATCATCGTAAACACATAATCGACTACTTCCGGATTAGCAAAATCAAGCACATACTGGAACCTCCCATGCTTGCGTTTTCTGCCAGGTGTCCCCATAACCCAATCTGGATGTGCCCGGAACAAATCAGAATCCTCATTGACCATCTCTGGCTCAAACCACAAGCCGAATTGCATCCCTAGTTCCCGGACACGATCTGCAAGACCTTTAATCCCATTCGGCAACTTTTCCTTATATGCAACCCAGTCCCCAAGCGATGAACGGTCATCATCTCGCTTACCAAACCAGCCATCATCCAACACAAATAATTCGACGCCAAGCTTGCTCGCAGCAGATACCATCTCGACAATCTTCTCTTCATCAAAGTCAAAGTATGTACCTTCCCAATTATTCATAACGACAGGACGCGCCATTTTTGCCCACCGAGGATTGATTAAATGCCCGTGATACAAATCATGAAACGCCTGACTCATCCCATTTAAGCCACTATCTGAATACACCAACACCGCTTCCGGCGACCAAAATGCCTCCCCAGACGGCAAATTCCATTGAAAACGCTCTGGATGAATCCCAATCATCATCCGCGACATCCCATAATTGTCAACCTCCACCTGTGCCAGGAAATTGCCGCTATACACTAAATTCATTCCATAAACTTCCCCACCATGCTCTGTCGTGTCATTCGAAAGCAATGCCATAAACGGATTATGCATCGCACTACTCGCACCCCGCACCGACTTGACCGCCTGCACACCAGGTCGAGTCATCCCCCGATAGACATGACGCTCCTTCGCCCAAGCACCTGATAGATGGAGCATCTCATACCCATCCCCAGGCAAATCAACACTCGCACTCAACAGCCGCTCCAACACAACCGATTGCTCCCCACCATTTACGACCCGCACAGATCGAGTAACAACAGGCAAATGCTCAAAAATCGTATAATACAGCACCACCTGCAGCCCACAATCATCATCCTCTAACCGGACCACCAACGTTTCCGCCGCACCCTTCTCCGCAAAGGTAGCAGGCATCCCCCGACGTTTCGGCTTCCCATCCAACACATCATGGGATACATATGTAAGTTCCACCACATACGAACCATCCCCGAAAGCCACCTCCAGCATCGCCTCCCGGAAATCCCCCGACCCAGACACCGGCAACTCCTGCTTAATTAACTCCAGCGAATGATCCCACTCATCCTCAAACTCACAAACAGAAAGGGGCCGATAACTCCGCTCCACAAACCGCTCCACCGAATCAGCAAGCACCACACGCTTCCCATAATACAACTGCTCCAGCTGCCCATTCTCCATCACCCGAAACAAATAACTAATATAATCATTACATAAATGAAAAGCCTTTTCTTTTTCATGGAAAAAAATAGACATGCCTTTTCCCACACTCCTTCTTCATATCATTTCTATGTCATTAGCGAAGATTCTCTTTACTTGGGAAATGGGGCAGAGGGGACACAGGCGAATAGCCTTTTGAAAGGTTATTTACAGAAATCCCAATACCCCATACAATAAAGATAAGCGCTTACGTCTATACATCGTACAAGAGACTGCCAAGATAAAACATGGCAAAATCAAAGCTATCTATAGCAAAAACAAATGATTTTAAAAACGAGGGGAAGAAAGAAAGTTGCGAGAATATATCCATACATTTGGCAGCAACCATCAAAAAGAAGGCGAAGATCTTGTCTTATATAATTGCGGATTAGAAGACTGTCAGAAAGGACATTATTTCGGACCTCTATCCAGAGATTTTCATATCATTCATTTCGTTACAGAGGGAGAGGGGACACTCACCATTGATCATATCACCTATTCAGTAGGCAAAAATCAAGCTTTCCTCATTCCCGCCAATAAAGTAGCCAAATACGAAGCATCCAAGACAAATCCATGGAAATATTACTGGTTCGGCTTTATGGGAATCAAAGCAAGGGAGTATATTTATCAAATCATGAACACGAGAGAAACACCTGTCATTCTTGATATCGAGGATCTATCTGCCTTTCAAGAAACAATTCAAACAATGGTAGACATTGGCGAAAGCGGCATTTCGCTAAAGAACCACTTTATTATCCAAGGCTATATGTACCATCTCCTCGCAGCCTTAGTGGAGACAGCAAAGCCACTTGCACAACAAACAACAGCAGAAGCTTATATCTACCAAGCCCAAACCTATATCAACAAAAATTTCGCCCAACCAATCCAAATAGCCACAATCGCAAACAAGCTCGGCCTTCATCCCAATTACTTAACAGCACTATTTAAAAAGCATACAAGCACCACACCAAAGGAATATTTAATGAAAGTACGCATGGCAAAAGCAGCAGATTTCCTATTACATACCAATTATCAAATGAAAATCATCGCCAGATCCGTTGGCTATGCAGATTCCCTTGCCTTTTCGAAGGCGTTTCGGAAGTATTATGGGGTGTCGCCGAAGGAATATCGGTGTCAATAACGGTGTCTGTCAATATCGGTGTCAGGCACCATAAAAAGACAAACTTTAAGAAAAGTACATTTGGGAAGGACAGTTTATATGGAATTTCCTTAAATTCCTTCTACCTATGTCGCAACAACCCGATGCAAAAACAGAAAAATAACAAATAAACGATAGCATCGCGGTAGATTAGCTAAAATTAGTAGAATGAGAAGTGGATGCAGAAAGTGAATCAGAAAAAAACATGGAAAATAAGCCGAATTGCAAATAATGATCCAAACAAAGAAGGTAAATGAAATGATCCCAACCACAAATATATCAGCCAAACAGGAAAGGAAATCAGCCAAACCACAAATATATCAGCCAAACACCCACCCACAAACCAAAAAAAGACAAGGCACACCAGCGCCTTGTCTTCTGCTCCCAAAACCAAACCATCATTCCCCAGCCATCAGCTTTTTCCCTTCCTCTTTCTCTGGCAAATAAATCTGCTGACTAGGCAATGCGATTTCTATTCCGTGTTTCTCTAAAATATTTAATATTTGTAAATTCGTATCTTCCTTCACTTCTAAAAACTCTGACCAAACGGTAGTTTTCGAGAAGAAATAGATGAAGACACCTAAACTGTAATCTCGGAATTCCGTGAATCGCACCATGATGACATCTTTATGTACACCTTGGTGTGCATGAAGCATTTCTTCTATTTCTCTTAAAGCGACCCGTAATTTCTCATTTGGCGTGCGATAGGAGAGCGCTAATTCATAGCTGATTTGTCGCTTCGCCATTTTAGACCAGTTTGTGATCGCTTCATTGGAAAGCTTTGAGTTAGGAACGGTCACAATCGAATCAGCAAATGTGCGGATTTGCGTACTGCGGAATGTGATATCCTCGACTGTTCCTTCCACTGAAGGAGATTGAATCCAGTCTCCCTTGGAAAATGGCTTTTCCGTAATAATTACAACACCGCCGAAGAAGTTAGCCACAGTATCCTGTGCTGCTAAGGAGAAGGCAAGACCAGCAACCCCGAGACCAGCAACGAAGGCACCAATTTGAATATCCCAAATGTCCAATATGCTAACAGCAGTAAAGATAACAACAAGCATCCGGAATACCTTCCCTAAGAAAGGAATCAGCATGCTATCAGCATCTAGCTTTGTTCGCGACACCAGTCGTTCAAAAGGATTCGATTGATTGGAAAAATACTGAAAGATTCCCCAGCCGATTAATCCGATAATAAAGGACTTATATATCTGTTGCACAAAGTAGAAAGTAGTAATCGGAAATGGCAAATAAGTTAAAGCCAAGTAAGTTCCGATAATGACCCAGAACCAACGAAGTGGTTTTTCAAACGCTAATAATACTTTGGAAACCGTAGCTACTGGTAATTTCTTTACCATTCCTAACACTAACTTGAAAATATAGGTCGTAAATAGCTTTCTAAACCCTAAAAAAACAAGAAAGATTAGCAAGGCAATCCCAATATCCATCCAGTTAAACCGCTCAAAAGCAGCGATAAATCGCTCCCATTGCGACCATACTTGTAAATCCCCCATCTAAATCACCTCGAAAAACATTATAGCATAGGAATGGGCAAACCCAAGCAACTCACAAAAAGAGTAAATAAAATGTAATATGACAAGCCTATCCATAGAAAAAAGGATCAGCATTCCTGCTAATCCTTGATTAAAGTTAAAATCTTTCAAAATACTCTTCGATGCCATCTGCAATTGCTTTTGCTAATTTATTCTGATAGCTGCTCGTTACAAGCTTTTTACGCTCAGCCGTATTATTAATAAATCCAAGCTCCAGTAAAGTAGCTGGTACTGCTGTTTCTCGTAAAACAGCAAGTGTTTCACCATCAATGCCACGATTAGTGGCATCTGTTGCGCTAATCATTTCATTCTGTATCAAATCCGCTAGCAATGTGCTTTTCATCACGCGGTTTGGATCATTATGCTTATCGCTATTGATGACAGAAGGATAGGCTGGATTATATTTGTAGTAATACGATTCGATTCCAGACGCTGTTGTCGAACCAGATCCAGTTGAATTATGATGGATGCTCACAAAGATGTCTGGATTAAGCTCATTGGCTTTTTTGGAACGGTCTAGTAAAGAAAGATAGGTGTCAGATGTTCGAGACATATAGACAATATAGCCACGGTCTTTCAATAACTTTTCCACTTTCTTCGCAACTGCTAAATTCAAGCCAGCTTCTGTATACCCACCAGCCATTGCACCTGGATCAGATCCGCCATGTCCTGGATCTAAGAAAACAGATTTTGCCTTTTTAAATGCTTTTGTTGCACTCACAGATGAGCCACTACCTTTTGGAACAAGCTTGATTTGAATGGCTTCTAATCGCTTAGACAATCCTTCTGTTCCAGCTTTCATTCCATTTTTCGCCCATCCAAGCCAGCCATAGCTTTGGGCATGAACACGGTAGTAAACATCGAAATATTTCGCCATATCACCAGTTAAACTAATTTTTATTGCTTCCATTCGTTTACTTTTTCCAACCGTACCAGAGATATCTCCGTTAGAAGAGTTCGTTACCCACCCTGTGCCTTGTATATGAGTAGAGTAAACAATATCTCCGCTAAATGCGGTATTCGCTAAATCAATTTTAATCGCTTCTAATCGCTTTGATTGTCCTGTTGTGCCACTTGAAGCACCATTTGTGACATTAGATAGCCATCCTTTGCTTTGTACATGCGTACTGTATGTGACAGTTGGCTTCTTCACGAAGGATGTACTTGTCGAACCAGGAGCCTTTGCCCCTTTCTCCACTAAGACAATCTCAATCGCTTCGAGACGCTTCGAAAGACCTTCCGTACCAGCAGATGCGCCGTTTTTCGCCCATCCAAGCCATCCGTAGCTTTGGGCATGAACACGGTAGTAAATATCATAGTGTTTCGCCATATCGCCAGTTAGATTTATACGGATACCTTCCAGACGCTTGCTTTGTCCAGAAGTTCCAGATAGCTGACCGTTTGATACAGCATTTTGCCAGCCGATGTTTTGCACATGGGTGGAATACTCGATATTTCCACTGTATGGCTTATTTTCTAAATCTATTTTAATGCCTTCTAGTCGTTTTGATTGCTCAGAAGTTCCGCTCATTTCTCCATCTGCAACATTAGGCTGCCAGCCGATTGTTTGAACATGTGTGGAATATGTAACAGATGGTTTGGTAATAAAGGATTTATCGGTAGAACCAGGAGCCTTTGCGCCTTTTTCTACTAATTTAATCTCAACAGCTTCTACTTGTTTGGAAAGACCTTCCGTACCAGCAGATGCGCCATTTTTTGCCCATCCAAGCCAGCCAAATGTTTGTACATGTAGGCGATAATAAATATCATAATGTTTCGCCATCTCACCTGTTAGCTCTATCTGGATAGCTTCCATCCGCTTATTCTCACCAGGTGCACCGCTGATTGCGCCATCCTTCTCCTCTGCCATCCAGCCATAGCCTTGAACATGCGTCTTATAGGTTACGCCACCAGAGTAAGTTGCATTTTCGATGAAAATTTTCACTGCTTCTAATCGCTTCGCTTGTCCGCTTGTTCCAGACAGTTCTCCGTCTTTAACGGGAAGTTGCCATTTGATTCCTTCTACATAGCTTGAATAGTTAATAGAAGGATTCACGACAGCTGCTTTCAGAGCACGAGAAGCTTCTGCTTTTGGCATGACAGTAGTCGGTTCCTCTTTCGATTTGCTCTCCTCTGTTTCCGCCTTTTCTAAGGAAGCATCTTGATCTTTCTCTTGTTCCACCTTATCTTCTGTTGGCAGTTCTTCAGAAACTTCTTCACTAGGAGTCGCCGTTTCTTCTGCATCTTCAGAAGAAGAAGGGTCTGTTACAAGGTTTAAAGCATCATATTCTTCCTTCGTAATCACCGTTTTTTGCTGATTTTCGTCAGTAGAATAGTAGGTTAAACCTTGATTGTGAACGATTGTACCATATTCATCCACTGTCTTTATTTCTTCTATAGAAGTACCATTATCATTTTCAGTCACCACAGTAGTTTGATCTGTGAATGTAACCGGTTCTACTTGTTCCGCTTTATAGGATTCAGAGGGTGCTATTCGATAAAGAATACTATCTTCATCAGAAATCGAAAGCTGTTCCCGCTCTTCTCCAACATTCATGGAAAAAACTTCATGATCACCTAATCTATCTGATAGATAACCTTGAACGGATGTCTGTGTGTCATCTGTCCAGCCATTTAGGTGTAAAACCACATCCTTATTTAGACTAATATCTTGTTTTTCGCCATTATAGTAGATGAAATAATAACTCGGAGCAATATCTAACTCATCGGTATCCCCGTTTTCCGTGGCATAGCCGACATTTAAGTTAGTAGGAAACACCAAACTAAATACCATTACAGCAATTAATAATAAAACTTTATTCCTCATCACCAAAACCCTTCTTCATTTTTTTGCAGAATATATCTGTATAACACTACTATTCTAGCATAATTCTGGCAGAAAAAAGTACTATTTTCCTACTAAATTATGGTAATTTTTAATTATAAATGTATAAATAAGAAAAAAGACCTATCGATTAAATTGCATAATATGGGAAATTTGATTCCCGAAGACAAAGAGAATTAGGCAAATCAAACAAATAAAGTGATAAAACAGTTGAAAAAAGGAATGCCTTTACCTTTTTATTATTCAACTATATATAATAGAAGAAACTAGGTAACGCTTACATAAAAACACATCGAAAAATCGTATTTACGAATATTCAGTAAATATGATAAGATAATCGTACGTTATATAGAACGACTAAACAAAAAAATAAGCGAGTACTACTCGCTTATTTAGGACATTATATACATACTTACTGTGAAATGAGCTTATCAGCTAAATATTCGCTCCAAACTTCAAACCCTTGTTCATTCGCAATCGATTTATCGCCATCTAGTTCCTTGTAATAATCTTTAACCTTTTCATCCTTATGATCTGGCCAAGCTTCCCAATGGTTCCAATAGGGAATTTCTTCAGCTTCGGCATATTTCTCTAAATCACTGACTTGCATAGGATAAAGGTTGGCTTCATATAATGGATGTGCTGGCATTAAAACGAACGTAACATCAGGCAACGAATCCTTGGTTTCTTTAATGACCTTATTGATATTTGTTAATGTTGTAGAAATATTTACTGCTTTGTCATTATCATGTAATAAGAATGGCTCAAAGATAACCATATCTGGTTTCTTGTCAATTAGAGATTCATACTCTTCGTCATTTACATAATCGGATGTTGTTCCGTCATAAGCAATACTGTCGATGGTTACATATTGATCATACTTACTAGCCAATGCTTCTTTTAAAGGAGTAAGTAAACCAGACTCTTGATCGCCAATCGCATCTGAGCCGACTAGTAAAATATGAAAGGACTTTTTGTCTGATAATTTCGCTTCTAATACTTGTTGCGCTTGTTCTGGCCAAGATTTAGCAAAGCCCATATAGTAATCAAGGCTAAAGTAGCTCTCTGAATTAGAACTTTTTTCTTGGGAAACCGTTGAATCATGTGTATCGTGAATCGGTGATAAAGGACTATCTCCCCGAATATTCCAATGAATATTTCCAATAATAAGAACCACAACAAGAACAATAGAAAGAATAGATAGAATAGCTGCTTTCATTTCAACCTCCAGGAATTCAGTATAATCGTTTTATTTAAGTATACCGATAATTTACAGGTATGTAGGTAACTTCTCCCTTTTATAAAAAAGAGATAGGAAAAATGTCAATTAATTGGTATAGTAATAAACGTAGTAATTCAAATCTATTAAAATTATGACAAGAAATGACAATATATGCAATGATATATGATATAATATTTTTAGTTTTTTATATTTTTCTAGGAGGAAGTCATGGAAGAAACGATTAGTCTAAAAGAATTATTCGACACACTTAAGAAACGATTTGCCCTTATTATCTCCATCACTTTAATCGCAATGATTGTAAGTGGGATAGTAAGTTATTTCATCATTACACCGGAGTATAAATCTTCAACACAAATTCTTGTCAACCAAAAGAAAGAGGAATCATCAGCTGTTATTAATTCAGGTGAAGTACAGGCAAACGTGCAAATGATTAGCACATATAGTGTGATTCTAAAAAGTGCGGCTATCTTAAATATTGTAAAAGAAGAATTGAATTTAGATATGAGTGTTCCAGAATTAAATGAAAAAATTTCCGTGGAAAGTGCGCAAAATTCGCAGGTAATGACTCTATCTGTTACGGACCCTGATCCAACAGTAGCTTTGCAAATTGCCAATAAAACGGCAGAAGTGTTCGAAAAAGAAATTAAAAATATTATGTCCATTGACAATGTGACAGTATTGCCACTTGCAGAGGATCAAGAAAATCAAGCACCAATCAGTCCAAATCCACCACTTAACATTGCGATTGCAGCGGTAGTAGGGTTAATGATTGGAGTCGGTTTAGCCTTTTTACTAGAATACTTAGATAATACAGTGAAAACAGAACAAGATATTGAGAAACTACTAGATTTACCAGTATTAGGCGCCATTACAACCATTGATGAAAGCCATGAAGCGAAGCTAAGAGGCAGTCAAAAAGGAAGAAGTAGGGGGGATTTACTTGGCAGCAAGTAAGAGAAGCAAAAAAGGCGGTTTAGCCTTAAATAGAAGAAAACTTATTACAAAGTATGATCCGAGATCTCCTATTTCTGAGCAATATCGAACAATCCGTACAAACATTCTTTATTCAAGTATTGATGAAGAGATACGATCTATCTTAGTGACATCTTCTGGACCAGGAGAAGGAAAATCGACAACGACAGCCAACTTAGCGATTGTTTTTGCTCAACAAGGAAAAACAGTTCTGCTTGTTGATGCTGATTTACGTAAACCAACTGTTCATTACACATTTAACTTGAATAATACATCAGGTTTAACATCAGTCTTAACTAATCAGTTAGGGTTAATGGAAGCTGTTCATGAAAATGAAGAGAAGAATCTGTATGTTTTACCTAGTGGTCCAATCCCACCAAATCCTTCTGAGCTATTGGGATCCCGTGCGATGAATCATTTCTTAGAGAGAGCACTAGAAGAGTTTGATATTATTCTATTTGATACACCACCAGTATTAGCCGTTACAGATGCACAAGTGCTCGCTAATCTTTGTCATGGAAGTATATTAGTAGTTAGTAGTGGAAAAACGGATAAAGAAGAGGTTTTGAAAACAAAAGAAAAGCTTTCAGCAACTTCAGGGAAAGTATTAGGAGTTGTCCTTAATAATAAAAAAGCGGACAAAAAAGGTGACTATTATTACTATGGAACAAATTAACAAGTAAGTAGACGAGATTCGACAATCTTCGCTATTTACGAATCAATAGTTCAATGTTACTATTTTTGAAGTGTTATCGGAAAATAATAATAGATTACTAAAAATAGAGAGGTGTAGCTTGATGATTGATATTCACTGTCATATATTACCTGGGGTTGATGATGGAGCAGCGACAATAGAAGATAGCGTAGTGATGGCAAGAGCGGCTGTTCAAGAAGGAATAACAACAATAATTGCTACACCTCATCATAAGAATAACCAGTTCAGTAATCCGAAATCTTCTATTCTTACAAAAGTAAATGACTTAAACACCGTTTTAAAACAAGAAAATATTCCTCTTACGATACTTCCAGGACAGGAAGTAAGAATTTATGGAGAAGTGTTAGAAGATTATTTTAAGGAAGAAATTCTCACACTTAATCATACAAAATACCTTTTCATTGAGTTTCCCTCTTCCTCTGTACCACGATATGCAGAGAGATTGCTGTATGAACTGCAAACAGAGGGAATCATTCCAATTATTGTTCATCCAGAGAGAAATAAAGAATTGCAGGAGAAACCTGATCTTCTTTATCAGTTTGTGAAAAATGGAGCCTTGACACAAGTGACGGCTTCTAGTGTGGCTGGTTATTTCGGGAAGAATGTAAAGAAGTTTTCGGAGCAGTTGATTGAGAGTAATTTGACTCACTTCTTAGCCTCAGATGCTCATAATGTCCATAATCGTAGTTTTAAAATGATGGAAGGATTAGATATAGTGGAAGAGAACTTTGGAGTGGATTATGTTTATCTTTTTAAAGAGAATGCAGAGTTGCTTTTGGAAGATAAGAATGTGATGAAGGAAATTCCTGAACGGATACAGAGAAAGAAGTTTTTAGGGATATTCTAATAAGGTAGTTTACTAGATAACTAACGATAGAATGTAATAATCAATATATTTTATCGTTAGTTATCTGAAGGATACATATAGATAGAAAATAAGTAGACTTGAAAAATTAAGGGAAGATAGGTGGTATGGTGATGTCTGAGTTTTATAAGGATCAATCTCTGTATTTGGAAAAGAAAAAGAATATATCTGTAAATACAGCTCGTAGTTACCTTGTAATGAAAAGAGCGATAGACATCATTGGTTCATTTTGTGGATTGGTTGTATTAAGCTTCTGTTTTGTTATTATTGCTTTTCTTATCAAAATTGAGGATCCGAAAGGGAAAGTATTTTTTAAACAATTAAGAGTTGGGAAAAATGGAAGAAAATTTTACATGTATAAATTCCGATCAATGGCCTCAGATGCAGAAGAGCGACTGAAAGAATTATTAGTACTTAACGAAGTTTCTGGTGCTATGTTTAAGATGAAGGATGATCCAAGAGTAACAAAAGTGGGGAAATTTATTAGGAAAACTAGTATTGATGAATTGCCACAGTTGTTTAATGTCTTAAAAGGAGATATGAGTTTAGTTGGACCACGACCACCTCTTCCAAGAGAAGTTGAAGAGTATTCAGCTTATGACAAACAAAGGTTATTAGTAACTCCGGGTTGTACAGGGCTTTGGCAGGTGAGTGGAAGAAGTAATATAGGATTTGAAGAAATGGTAGAATTAGATTTGTATTATATTAAGGAAAGATCGATATTTTTTGATTGTAAGATTATGTTGAAAACCGTATTGGTATTATTTGGATCGAAAGATGCGTACTAATTATCTAGTACAGTTTTTTATATAAAGGAGTAGAAAGAAAATCAAACGTTTTGAGGGTATTTCCAATAAGAATATAATATTAGGTTTATTAATAGTAGTTTTAATATTATTTATTAGTAATGTACCACCAATTGAAGCTACACCAATCTTTAAATTGGTCGATACGCCAATAGGAATAATTTCTATACCAAGATTCTTATTACTAGTTTCTTTAATAACAAGTTTAATATTAATTGTTAAATATTCAAATAGTATTTATTTGAACAAATCAGATATTATTATGTATTTCTTTTTAATTTTAGTAGTTGTTAACTATAGTCAACTATCTAGTGCTTTTTATTTTTGTTTAATAATAATTGGTGGTTATATAGTAGGTAGAATATTGAAATTGTTAGATAAAAAAGTTGTTTTAATTAATGCTATTAAAGTTGCAGGGATTATACAAGTAGTATTGGTTTTATATTCAATGTATATTAATCCATTTGATTTTACTGCGATTGAAGGAAGAGATGTTTTCAAATCACTAAGTAATAAGATTGAATCATCTAGTTCTATTCGCGCTGCAGGAACTATTGGGCATCCAGTTGTTTTAGGGGCTGTTCTAGTACCTTCTTTACTATGTTGGTTTGCAGCTTTAATTAATGAAAAGAAGAAGTCACTTAAAATTTTATACCTTATTGTTTTCTTTAGTACACTTTATTGTATCATAATAACTTTTTCAAGAGGATCATGGATAGCAATTTTTATAGTAATGATTTATTTGTTATATAAAAAAAATCACTTGAGAAAAATGAAAACATGGATAATAATGTTCTGTTCTTTGATAATCTTGTCAGTTACTCCTTTCGGGATGAAATTAATTGAGAGAGTATCTTCATTATCTAATACATCAGATGGTTCAGTTTCTCATAGGATGTATATGTATTATTGGTCATTTGAAGAAATAACCAGGAATCCATGGACTTTTCTATTTGGAAATGGAATTGGAAGTACAGAAAAATTATTGATTAATAACCCGCCTCCAGACTATTTTTTAGTTGTGGATAATACATTTTTAACATTTATGGTAGAGATGGGCATTATAGGTATTATCTTATTATTTTTTATTTTAAAAAAAATTATTTTTGCAAGACGGAATATAAGTATTTTTAACTATATAATTATTGCATGGAGTATTATTGGTTTTACTTTTGATTTATATTATTGGGAACAAATTTCAATATTGTATTGGATACTTGTTGGATATGAAAGTACAAGTATAAATAGTGTGAAAAAGGAAGGAGTTTGAAATGGGATATAATATATTGTTTTTCCCTTGGAGAGACTGGAATTCTATGAAAAGAGAGGGATTTAGAACCAGGGAAGCAAATTTATTGAAAGCAATGATAGATAATCCAAACATAGATAAAATTTTATGTGTAAATAGATCTAAGGTTCCTTCCTATATTAAAGGTTTAATAAATTTGAAAAATGGAGGTGCTTATGATGCACCATCTTATTCAGAAAATAAAGAGGAAATTATATATAGTAACCATTTTTCAAAAATGATAAAAATAAGTGAGAAATTATATATCTTAGATATTGATTATCATTTGCCTAATCCCAAGGGAAACAGATTGGAAAGATTCCGTTTTTTGGAAGAAAATTACAAAAACAAATAGAGAAAGCTTTGAATTTTTTAAGTCTTGATAATTACTTGACCTGGTGTTTTGATTTAACCAGAATAGAAATTGCTAATCACTTCAAAAATAAACTTTTGATTTTCGATGCGATTGATAATTTACTTGAACATGATCAAAACAAAAGTGATACAAAATATTTAGCGCATATGTATAAAACAGCTAATGATAATGCACAACTTATCTTTACAGTTTCGAAGGATTTGAGAAATAAACTGTTCATAAATCATAATAATGCTTATTATATTCCTAATGCAATAAATATTAGAGAGTATCAAGAAATTCATCATAAAAGCGATTATTACAGACCAAGTGATTTACCAAATGGTCCATTGGTAGGGTATATAGGTTTAATGCAAGAGAGAGTAAATATTGATATTTTAAAAGAATGTATTGAAAAGAACCCTTTAATAAATTTCGTATTTGTGGGACCGATATTATCAAAAAAATATTTTCAGCCAATTAAGCATTACCAAAATGTATATTTCTTGGGCGCTAAACATCATTCGCATATTCCTAAGTATTTAATCCATTTCGATATTTGTTTAATTCCACATAAAGTTAACAAGTTTACGAAATCAATGAACCCATTAAAACTATATGAATATTTGGCTGCAGGAAAAGAAGTAATTACTACGTCAGTACCTCCTTCTTCTGATTTTAAAAATGTTATCCATATTAGTGATGATAAAAAAGAATTTTCAAAAAAAATATCTGAATGTATTAAAACACCATATTTGAAATTTAGCAAAGAGGAAATAATGAATTCAGTTAAAAATGAAGACTGGAATATTAGATTATCTGAGATGCTAAAACATGTAGAAAAACAATTATTGAGATAGGGGTTAGCTATGGAACAAGGTGGTAACGTTATTGTTGTAACTGTAACTTACGGAAATCGTATTAACCTTCTGGATGAAGTGATTTCTGTATTGAGAAGTGACAATTATATAAATGAAATAATTGTTATAAATAATGGTTCATCGACAGACTTAAAAAAGTATTTTGAGACAAATTCAAAAGTAAGGGTTGTTGATTTGTTAAATAATACTGGTTCTGCTAATGGGTTTAATGTTGGAATAGAAATGGCTAGAGCAAATTCAAACTGTGAATATATTTGGTTATTAGACGACGATAATAAACCAGAGAATAATGCTTTAGAATTATTAATATCTTATTATAATGATTTTAAGGAAAAGTATAAAAAAATGAATTTTCGTTACTTTCTTTAAGAGAAGATAGGAAAGAATATATACTTGCTTCAAAATTTAGAGATTCGAGTAAATATTTTCCATCGAATAATAGTTTTTTAGGCATTCATTTTAAAGATTTAATCAAGAAAGTAATAAATAGAATTCATAAAAAGAATGTATTTGTAGAAAAAGAACACTTAAATATAGTAGATGTTCCTTTAGCTCCATATGGTGGTTTTTTCTTCCATAAAGACCTTGTAGATGAAATCGGTTTGCCAAATAAAGAATTTTATTTGTATTCTGATGATTATGAATTTAGTTATAGAGTAACTAAACGGCGAGGAAAAATATTCCTTGTACCTGAAAGTAAAATATCTGATATTGATAAAACTTGGTTTAATAAAGACAATAGTGGTTTCTTATTATCTCTATTTAAGAGTAAATCAGATTTTAGAATATTTTATAGTATTAGAAACAGGGTTTATTTTGAAAAGAAAGATTTGGTGAATAATAAATTCATTTATATTCTCAATAAAATTTTCTTCCTTTTAATTATCTCTATACTAGCGATAATTTATAAAAATTCAACTAGAAGAGATCTGATTATTAAAGCGATTAAACTAGGAGAAGAAGGCAAATTAGGAGAAATAAAAAAAGGGCTGGGATTGACCGATGAGTAGTACAAATCTAGTAGATAAAATGACGAATAGGTATAGTAGAGATGCACTTACATATTTACCTGCAATCTTAATTCCAGCTATCATGAATGTTTTATCAGTAATGATTTTTACACGTTTATTTTCTACTGCTGATTTTGGACTCTATAATTTAGTATTAACAACTACTCAATTATTATCTATGGTTATGTCCCAATGGATAATGCAATCAATTCAATATTATCGACCAAAGTATGTTCATAACAATATGATTTCTTATTTTAATGCTAATTTATATCAAATGTTAATTTTGGTTTCAGTGATAATAATAGCTTTTTCAATTTTAATATATTTTATAATTAATCTTTTTTTTAACCACATGCCTATAGAGAGGTTCAGTACTATATTTTGGATTTCTGTATTTTTAGTAATATTGCAAGGGCTTTTAAAAATTGGTTTAGTGTTGTTCCAATCAGAGTTGAAGGTTAATAAGTTTCGATATTATCAATTAATTAACTCAATAATTAAGTTTGGTATGTCTTTAATACTAATATTCTTTGTGTTTAAAGACATTATTAGTATTTTTATTGGAACAATTATTTCTATTATTCTAATCATTTATCCTATTTTTAAAGAGACAGGTATTATTCAATCTAAAAATACTATAAAGTATTTAAACCAAAATTTTAAAGATTTTTTTAAAGATTTCTTCAAATATGGTTTTCCCATGATCGGTTGGTTTTTAGGAACTTCTTTATTAAATTTAGTAGATAAATATATGATTGGATACTATAGAGGTAATATTGAAGTTGGAATTTATTCAGCAAATACATCAATTGTATTTTTTGGGGTGGGTCTACTTAGTGGTCCGTTATTAAACGCTGCACACCCTATCATAATGAATGCGGTAAGTGAAAATGGGATAAATAAAGAGGTTTTTCAAAGTACTATAAGTAATTTTTCAAGATTATTTTTGCTTACTATGATGCCTTTAGCATTTTTTATTTCCATATTTCGAGTAGAAATAGCTACAGTATTATTAGGGGAAGATTATAGAAGTGGAGCATTTATTATTCCAATTATATTATTTGGTTTTTTAATATGGCATTTTTCATTGTATGGTCATAAGGTTCATGAAATACATGGTAAAACAAAACAAATGGTTTGGTATGTGGTTGTAGCTGTAATAGTTAATATTGCATTTAATATTCTTCTTATACCTAAGTATGGATATATTGGAGCGTCAATTGCCACATTCCTAGGTTATATAGCATATCCAATTGCAATTTATATTTCCTCATATAAATTAATATTATGGAGAATACCTTGGAAATCTTTATTTAAAATTTTGCTTGCTTCCATACTTAGTGCTTTACTAACTATTCAAACTATTGATGTAACGAATTTACATAATTTGTACTTCGTTCTAATAGTTGGTTTTGTTTGTTTTATAATACTATATATTGTTTTGATTACTGTTCTAAAAGAGTTTAGTAAAAATGAAATGGATAAACTGTACAAACCTTTAAAAAAATTATTAAATAAGTAGGGTGATTTAATTTTGTATAATGTATTTGTTATTGGGTCAAAAGGAATTCCTGCTAAATATGGCGGATTTGAAACGTTTGTTGAAAATTTAACAAGTAAAAGAGTAAATGAAGACATACGATATCATATATCTTGTTTAAGTAATGAAAGTAATAAGGAATTTTATTACAATAATTCACGTTGTTTTAACGTGCGTGTACCGAATATAGGAAGTGCTGGTGCAGTTTTGTATGATTTACTAAGTCTAAGAGAAGCGATTAAATACATTAGAATGAACAGACTAGAAAATACAATAATATATATATTAACTTGTAGAATAGGTCCTTTTTTGAAATTGTTTAAAAAACAAATAGAAGATTTGGGAATAAAATTGGTTACAAACCCTGATGGGAATGAATGGAAAAGAAGTAAGTGGAACGCATTAATCAAGAAATATTGGAAAAATTCTGAAAAAAATACTATAAAATACGTTGATTATGTAATTTGCGATTCAAAAAGTATAGAGAAATATATAAAAAAGGAATATAGTAAATTCAATCCGAATACTGAATTTATTCCTTATGGAGCTGATATTAAACCCTCCATTCTTAAAAATGATTCTAAGGAATTATTGTCGTTTTATAATAAAAATAATATCAGGTTAAAAGAGTATTATTTAATAGTCGGACGATTTGTTCAGAAAATAACTATGAACTTATGATTAAAGAATTTATTAAATCTAATACTACTAAAGATTTAGTAATAATTACTAATGTGGAAGAAAATAAATATTACAAAGAATTAGTTCAAAGTACCAATTTTAAAAATGATAATAGAATAAAGTTTGTTGGTACAATTTATAATGATGAGTTACTTAAAAAGATAAGAGAAAATGCATTTGGATATCTTCATGGCCATGAAGTAGGAGGGACAAACCCCTCTTTACTCGAAGCATTAGCAAGTACTGACATAAATTTGTTGCTAAATGTTAATTTTAATCGTGAAGTAGGGGAGGAGGCTGCCATTTATTTCACTAAAAAGGAAGGCGATTTTTGTGAAGTATTGAATAATTTGGAAGGGGTATCCTCGGATGATGTTGAAACTCTATCTAAAAAAGCTAAAAAGAGAATTATCGATGATTATTCTTGGGATGACATTATTAAAAGATACGAATCTGCATTTTATAAGGTAGTAAAAGAAAAAATATAAAACAAGGATTGAAGTTAATGTTAACAAAAGTTATCAATAGAATTAAACTTGTAATTTTTAGAGATTTATTTATTAATACAATAGCGTCTTCCGTTCTAGTGCCTAGAACTATCCGATCGCAAATATATAGAATTTATGGAGTAGAAATAAATACGAAATATATTCAAGCAAAATGTTTTCTTGGTGGAAATAACATTAAAATAGGTAGAGGTACTACTGTAAATTATCAGTGCTTTTTTGATAATAATGGATTAATAGAAATAGGCGAAAATTGTGATATTGCAATGCAGGTATCTATGATAACTTCAACTCATGAAATTGGTAATTCAGTTCGAAGAGCTGGACAGACATATGGAAAAGATATAAGAATTGAGGATGGTTGTTGGATTGGTGCGAGAGTAATAATTCAACCAGGAGTAACAATTGGTAAAGGGTGTGTAATAGCTGCGGGTTCAGTTGTTACAAAAAACTGTTCTCCTAATGGTTTATATGCAGGGGTGCCTGCAAAAAGAATTAGAGAGTTAAATTAAGTAGAATGCAATAATTTAAGAATGGGAGAATTTATGAGTGGATATAATTTCAAAAAAAGTGTTAGTCGGTATCAATTTATAATAATTCTTCTATTGCTAATTTTCGCAGTGTTTACTTTTTACAAGTATATATCTTTTGATGATAATAATTCTGATTTTTTATTAAATGTAATTAATTACGGTGCAGATCCAACAGGAAAAAAAGATAGTTCGAGTTCTATCCAAAAGGCTATTGATGAGGCCTCAACTAAGGGAGGAATTGTTGTTTTTCCCCCTGGTGAATATTTAATTAATAAAACATTGAATATAATTCACCCAGAGCAAAAAGCAGTAAAATTATTAGGGCTTAGTGCAAATAACTCCTATTATGGGATTGATACCAAAGATACTAGAAGTGTAACGCTTACGAGAAAGAAAAATACCAATCATGATTTAATTCTTGCTGAGGGCCGTGGTTTAACTATAGAAAATATTGTCTTTGATGGTAAAGGTTCTAGAGGTAATGGATTAATTATAGAACGTGGATTCGAATTAAGAATAAAAAATTGTCATTTTTATAATATACAGGGTTATGCAATTAAAGGTTATTCGTTACAAAATGCAACAATCGAGGATAATCATTTTAATAAATCTGGATCGGATTACGCTCCTGTCTTATATTTAGGTGGAAATCAGAATGGGGTTAGTAATACTGTTAATATAAACAATAATCATTTTGAACGAAATTTTGGAACTGATGTTTCAATCGCTACTAGCGATGATGAGTTTGATTATGCAGAATTTATTTTTTTCTCCGGTGCTCATTTTGAATCTACAGATGATACAGGAGGTATAATCAAGAGTAAACCGTTGTTAGAGATAGGCAAAGTGAGAGGAGTAGAGATTATAAATTCATTTTTTTATGGTGGAAATGCTCCTCATATACAGACCGTGGATGATTTTGCGAAAGGTATTTCAATATCCAATACATTTTTTTTAGGCGACAGAACTATAGGCTATGTTTGGCAAGCTAAAACAAAATATAAAAAAGGTGATTTCATAATACCATCTAATAGAAATGGTTATATATATATAGCAAAAAATACAGGCGTTAGTGGTACAAAAGAACCCAATTTTATAACAACAGATAATATATATGATAATACGGTAATGTGGGATGTATATTCACCTACAATAAATAATGAGCAGAATGTAGGTAATAAAGATGCTCCAAATATATTAGTTGAACTTAATAAGGGGCAAGGTATTTCTATAATAGGATGCCAGTTTAGTAACGCTAATAAAGAGTATATTTATGTTGATCCAAAAGTAAAACAGTTTTACTCAATAGGAAATACATTTTTAAAAGAAACAGATTAAACAAATTAGAATTTGAAAGGAATGAAATTATGAAAGGCATAATTTTAGCAGGTGGAAGTGGTACTAGACTATATCCATTGACTTTAGTGACAAGTAAACAATTACTTCCTATAAATGACAAACCAATGATTTATTATCCACTCTCTACATTAATGTTAGCGGGAATTAAAGACATCTTGATTATATCTACACCAGAGGATACGCCTCGATTTGAAGCATTGTTTGGTGATGGCTCCCAATTCGGGATTAACTTGCAATATAAAGCTCAGCCAAAGCCAGAAGGGCTTGCACAGGCTTTTATTATTGGAGAAGAATTCATCGGGAATGATTCTGTTGCAATGATATTAGGAGATAATATCTATTATGGTAGTGGAATGAGAAAAATTCTGCAACATGCCGCTCAAAAAGAGAGAGGGGCAACGGTATTTGGCTACCATGTTCAAGATCCAGAGCGTTTTGGGGTAGTGGAATTTAATGCAGATGGAAAAGTCTTGAGTGTGGAAGAAAAACCGGAAGCGCCTAAGTCTAATTACGCAATAACAGGGTTGTATTTCTATGACAATCGTGTGGTAGAGATTGCAAAAAATGTGGAGCCTTCCCATCGTGGGGAGTTAGAGATTACGTCTATTAATGAAGCTTATTTGCGACTTGGAGAATTAGAAGTAGAATTACTTGGTAGAGGATTCACTTGGTTAGATACGGGAACCCATCAAAGTTTATTAGAGGCATCTAATTTTGTTCGTACAGTTGAAGATCACCAAGGAATTAAAATTGCTGCACCAGAGGAAATTGGCTATATTAATGGCTGGATTACGAATGATTCTCTAATCGAACAAGGTAATCTCTATTCCAAAACAGGATACGGTCAATATTTATTAAAAGTGGCAAAAGGCGATATTAAATATTAAGTAAATTTGAGGTGCTTTAGGATGCAAATAACAGAAACATTTATCGAAGGGCTAAAAGTAGTGGAACCAAAGGTATTTGGAGACCATCGCGGTTGGTTCATGGAAACATACAATGAAGAGATGTTTCAAAAAGCTGGGATTGCCATTAAATTTGTACAGGATAATCAATCCTTTTCGGCAACGAAAGGAACACTTCGCGGCTTGCATTATCAATTAAATCCAAAAGCACAAACAAAATTAGTCCGTTGTACCAAAGGGGCTATTTATGATGTGGCAGTAGATATTCGTAAAAATAGTCCAACATTTGGAAAATGGTTTGGGATCGAGCTTTCTGCTGAAAATAAAAAGCAGCTATTAATCCCACAGGGGTTTGCGCATGGCTTTATGACGATTACGGATGATGTAGAAGTGCAGTATAAAGTAGACAACCTATATGCCCCAGATTGTGATCGAGGCATTCTTTGGAATGATCCTACTATTGGTATTGAGTGGCCGCTAGACATAAAACCTGTTCTTTCAGAAAAAGATGAAAAAGCGCCATTACTAAAAGACGCAGACAACAATTTTATTTTTGGTGAAAATAAATGAAGATTTTAGTGACAGGCTATTCTGGGCAATTAGGCTATGATGTTGTTTTAGAAGGAAAAAAACGTGGTTTTGAAATGATTGGTGTCGGTCACAAGGAACTGGATATCGCGCAGGAAGAACAAGTGGAAAGCTATGTACATAAAGTGAAGCCAGATGCGATTATTCATTGTGCTGCTTATACGGCGGTGGATAACGCAGAGGACGATAAAGAAACTTGCTTCGATGTCAATGTGAATGGGACAAAGTATTTGGCAGCTGCGGCGAAACGTGTAGATGCTAAATTTATTTATATTAGCACAGATTATGTGTTTGAAGGCACAGGTACCGAGCCTTTTACAGAAGAAGATGCAGCGAAACCGGTTGGTTACTATGGATTGACAAAGTATGAAGGCGAAAAAGCTGTTCAGTCCCTTTTGGATAAATACTTCATTGTTCGTATCTCTTGGGTATTTGGCATCAATGGCAATAACTTTATTAAAACGATGCTTCGTCTGGCGGAAACAAGAGACGAATTAAATGTGGTAGGAGATCAATATGGTTCCCCTACGTATACCTTTGATTTAGCGAAGCTTTTGTTAGATATGGTAGAAACAGAGAAGTACGGCGTGTATCATGCATCAAATGAGGGTTTTATTACATGGGCAGACTTCGCGAAAGAAATTTTTGAAGTAGCGGGAAAAAAGGTGAAAGTAAATAGCATTACAACCGAAGAATATCCGACTAAAGCAGTTCGACCAAAGAACTCTCGCATGTCGAAGGACAAGCTAGAGCAGAATGACTTTACCCGTCTTCCTGATTGGCAGGATGCATTAAAGCGATATATCGCGGAATTACAAGAAGAGGTGAACTAAGGTGGCAAGAAAGAAAGTGTTAGTAACAGGTGGAGCAGGTTTTATCGGTGGAAACTTTGTGCAATATATGGTCAATAAATATCCAGATTACGATATTTATAATTTAGATTTATTAACCTATGCAGGAGATCTAACGAAGCATAAGGAGATTGAAAAGAAGGATAACTATCATTTCGTAAAGGCCGATATTGCAGATCGAGACGCTATTTTTGCGCTTTTTGAAAAAGAAAAGTTTGATTATGTCACTCATTTCGCAGCAGAAAGCCATGTGGACCGTTCGATTACAGACCCAGAAATCTTTGTGGTGACAAATGTGCTTGGTACACAGGTATTACTGGATGCGGCAAAAGCGATTGGCGTAACGAAATTTGTTCATGTATCGACAGATGAAGTGTATGGAGAATTAGATTTCGATCCAACAACCTTCTTCACAGAAGATACACCATTACAACCAAATAGCCCATATAGTGCAAGTAAAGCATCTTCGGATATGTTGGTTCGTGCTTACCATGAAACATTTGGCTTGCCAATCAACATTACTCGTTGTTCCAATAACTACGGACCTTATCATTTCCCAGAGAAATTAATTCCATTAACGATTTCTCGTGTGTTAAATGATCAAAAGATTCCTGTTTATGGAGACGGAAAAAACATTCGTGATTGGTTGCATGTATTGGATCATTGTGCGGCAATTGATTTAGTGCTTCATGAAGGCGCAAATGGCGAAGTGTACAATGTTGGTGGTCATAACGAGCGTACAAACCTAGAAGTAGTAAAAACAATCATTAGCACACTAGGCAAGTCAGAAGACTTAATCGAATTCGTAACCGATCGCTTAGGTCATGACAAGCGTTACGCGATTGATCCAACTAAACTGGAAGCATTAGGCTGGAAACCAACCTACACCTTCGAATCTGGAATTGCCCAAACGATTCAATGGTATCTAGATAACAAAGAATGGTGGGAGCAAATCATCAGCGGAGAATATCAAAATTATTTTGAGAAGCAGTATAGCTTAAAGAATTAATAATTTTTTGCTTGAATGCTGTTTATCAAAGGAGAGGTATAATTAATGAAAATAACAGTTGCAGGCACTGGCTATGTGGGTTTGTCTAATGCTATTCTTTTAGCACAACATAATGAAGTTATAGCCCTCGATATAATTCAAGAAAAGGTAAACTTAATTAACAATAAAAAATCACCAATTATTGATAGTGAAATTGAGGAATATTTAGCAACAAAGGATTTAAATTTGATAGCAACAACAGATAATTACAAAGCCTTTAAAGATGCAGAATATGTAATTATATCTACACCAACAAATTATGATCCAGAAAAAAATTATTTTAATACTAGAACAGTTGAAGCTGTAATTGCTAATGTCCTTTCAATTAATCCAGATGTTATAATGATCATCAAATCTACTGTTCCAGTGGGTTATACAGAGAAAATAAAAGAGAAGTTTGAAACGGATAATATAATCTTTTCTCCTGAATTTTTAAGAGAAGGAAAAGCGTTATATGATAATTTATATCCTTCTCGCATTGTATTAGGAGAACAATCAGAAAGGGCAAAAGTATTTGCAGATTTATTAGTCCAGGGTGCAGAAAAAGAAGATATTGATGTATTATTTACAAACTCAACTGAAGCAGAAGCTATTAAACTATTTGCTAATACATATTTAGCAATGAGGGTAGCGTTCTTTAACGAACTTGATTCCTATGCAGAAGTAAGAGGATTAGATGCTAAGCAAATTATTGATGGGGTTGGATTAGACCCAAGAATCGGAACTCATTATAATAATCCTTCTTTCGGATATGGTGGTTACTGCTTACCTAAAGATACAAAACAGCTATTAGCTAACTATGAAGATGTTCCTAATAATATCATGACAGCAATTGTTGATGCTAATAGAACGAGAAAAGATCATGTAGCAGACATGATTATTAAACAGAATCCAAAAGTTGTTGGTATTTATCGATTAACCATGAAGATGGATTCAGATAATTTCAGACAATCTGCAATACAAGGTGTTATGAAACGCATTAAAGCAAAAGGTATTGAAGTTGTTGTTTATGAACCAGCATTGGATGAAGAAACATTCTTTAATTCTAGAGTTATTAATGATTTTGATCAATTTAAAGAAATCTCTGATGTTATCGTTGCTAATCGATTATCTAGTGATTTAGCAGATGTTAAAGAGAAAGTTTATACTAGAGATTTGTTTAGTAGAGATTGATTGATATAATACTGTATAATATTTTAAAGTTTATCGATACCCTCATCTAAATTTAGATGAGGGTAATTTACTTTTAGAATAATATAAATTTGATAAGGATAGTGATTTGTTTACTATACTTTGCTCCGTATATTTATTAATAACCGTAAATAAAATTGTCAAATATTAATGAATACCCGCTGAGTATTGCGAATAGATTGAGCCGTCAGTACGGAGTTTTGAGCCACTATTTGCGGACATCTGAGCCAGAAGGGACGGTCACAGTGCAGCGGGATCTAAAAAGTAGACAATATAAATTCGAATGGTTTAATGAATCTAATTAGGTTAAGCAATAGAGCACTTTGATTACAGCCACATGATTTTACCACCCTTGCCATGTTTTTACCAGTGTTCGCCAATGAATTAAACTCTAGGTCACAGTGACGCCCCGAAGTTTGTCGAAGATTGATAGAGAATTAACTCATGGTCACAGTGACGCCCCGAAGTTTGTCGAAGATTGATAGAGAATTAGATTGAGTGAATGATAAACTGAAATAGTTGAGTATTGCGAATAGACAGATGATTACGGCCAACGAAATGTACCACCTCTGACATAATTTTTACCACTGAATGGTAAGCGTCAAACTCCTCCCACATATTCAAATAGAAGAATCTTTGAGATAATCTCTTCAAATAAATATTAGAGGAGGTTTTTTCATGACTAAAAAACCCAATTTAGAATTACGCAAAGAATGGGAACAGAGAATTTCTGACTACAAAGCGAGTGGTCAATCCCAAGCTAAATGGTGTGAGGACAATAGGGTTAGTTATCATCAATTTGGATACTGGAAGAGAAGGCTTAACTCTTGGTCACAGTGACGGCCCGAAATTTGTCGAAGATTGATAGAGAGTTAGATTGTGTGAATGTGATAAACTGAAATAGCAACTGAATATTGTGAGGGTGGTTGGTTGTTGTGCTTCTTTCCGTTTAGGAAAGGAGGTGATAATCATGGAAACATTTCTTGAATTTCTTCGTGAAGTTCTGAAGGGGATTGTGCGTGAGATAAGCGCCTATTTCTTTCGGAAGAACATATTAGAAAACAAGAAAACCACCCTACGCCGTCGCAAGCAAAAGGGTGGTTCTCAACCAAAATAATATTTAATTGACAACCACACCCTGACGGTAGAGGTTGCAGAGAGAAGTGTTCGCGCACTTCTCTTTTTCATTATATACGTTTATTATATAGCTTATAACAATTGCTTTCAACTATGTGTCATGCTAAGATTGAGTCAAGTTTTTGTGGGAGTTTTTTTAGCTCCATTTTTTATAAAGTAAAACCTCTAAAATTGTATCCGCTAGGAATGTGATTACAGCCATAAGAATGTACCGCTTCTGCCATGTTTTTTACCAGCGGTTGCCATGAAATTTACCACGTGCTGCCAACGCGTTTACCAATGAGGTAACGTCAAGGCTTTGGAAAGTGAAAAAGCCTAATTCCTCCTTATTTTTACTGAGGAATTAAGCTTATGGTTTTCCGCAATCGCGCCCGATTGATGAATATTGAAGAACTCATGGTCACAGTGACGACCCGAAATTTGTCGAAGATTGATAGGGAATTAGATTGTGTGAATGATAAACTTAAATAGCAATGATTATTGCAGATGAAATGAGCCACTTATGCGGAGTTTTGAGCCAGTCATTGCGGAGAAAAGAGCCGCCCTTTGCGGAATTGTTTACGGCCAGGTGATTTTACCACCCTTGCCATGTTTTTTACCAGTCTTCGCCAATAAACGTACCACACAATGCCAATTCGTTTACCAAGCATAATAAAACCCTACAGATTACTAGCTTAATAAACTGTAGGGCTCTTTTCTTTTACAGACTGTTGCTAATTAGAATTATTTTTAAAATACTCTCTAATCATTTTTTTAAACTCGAGGTCACAAGGACTCCTCGAAAAACCTTGTTTTTTACAGAAATGTTTCACAGGAGCTAGTGATTTGTACCACCCCTGACATAGTATTTATCACTAAATGATACGGAATGTTCCAGGTGTATTTGGTAAGTAAAAAATACATAAAACGGCACGATTAATTTTACTGATTTTTTATGATTCCGACAAAAATCAGGAAAAAAAGGAATGAGTTAAGGAAGAACTCATCCACTTCCAAAAATCGGGAAAAGAGGAGAAAGGCCGGAATGGCAAGGTTTGAGAGAAGGGGGGGAGAACTTAATTTGACTACATAGAAGGCAGGAGTTTTTTGAAGTGAAATCTAAAGTGATTTTGAACTATATAGGGGGAAGCGTTAAGGGGGTGAAAATCTAAGTGGGAAATTGATATAATATTTAAAAGTTGGTGGGAATATGTTTGATAAGAAAAGGATGATTGAAGAAATGATTAAATTTGATGATTCATTCCCAGACGGAATTTTTGCTATAAGTTGTAGGACAGGAGAACCAAAAGTAAAAGTTAGAGCCTTGTGGGATTTTTGTCAGAAAAAAGGTTTAAAGCCGAGTCAATTATCGTCTGGAGAGATGGAACTGTTCCTCGATTACTGAAATAATAAAAATATTAGCTCCATTTGAACTCATTGATTCATGTTCATTATGGAGCTTATTAAACAATCAAGAATTCATTTTAGTAAGAGGCAATTGCACTGTTGAAACTATATGAAATAGGTACATCAAGGAAGTCTCTGGCTACGCATACACCATTATGAATGATGTAGCATTCTACATAATGTCCTCCTTTAAAGGAGGTTCTTTCTACTTTTTGGTCAGTGCCTCGAACTATTTCCCCTCTTAGCTGTTTTCTTTTTATTGCTTCATCTCCACGGTTACGTACTTTCCAATATACTGTGAATGGAAGGTGTTTGTCTTTGGCTTCATTGTGTTCAATAAAAAAGGTTAGAATTCTTGGTCACAGTGACGCCCCGAAATATGTCGAAGATTGGTAGAGAATTAGATTGAGTGAATGATAAACTTAAATAGTAGTTGGATATTGGAGGGGGGTGGCGTTTTTCCCTTTCCAATGGCGAACCGATAATAAATTCTTGCTGCACAGTGAGGCACTGAAAAATCTTGTTTCACAGGAAGTTCTACGAGAGAATTTGTGTGAAATTGCTAAAGGAGAAGTACAGCAGTAGTGCTATATTTGAATAGTTAAATATAATCCTTTTTTCTCTGTAGAGAATAGTTAGTTCGACAGGAATTTTTCTCTCTTGTATTGAAATAGTAAGTAAAAAATTATGGAGTGATACTATGCCGCACTGGACCCCAATTAAAAATGAGCCTTTTATTAATATTATGGATGACTATAGACGAGAAATTGAAAACAAAGATGCTAAAGCGACTAAAGAAATAACTAGGCAGTACGCACACAGGTTATATCAAGAGTATGAAATTTTAAGTGAACATACAGAGAATGCAGTATATGAACATCTTTCCTACTTCGATGACTTATTAGCTGGTATATCAAATATGAAACATGCAAAAAAAGACATTGGTTATTATGGGAATTTTCCAAGAACATTCAACAAAAACAAATTAAATTTAGCCAGAGTAATGAGAACTCGGTAGTTAATAAAGAGATATATAAATCTAGGTTGACTCAATGACTATTGTAGAAAAGTTTAGGTCACAGTGAAATCCCGAATAATCTTGTTTCACAGGAAAGTTTTACAAGAGTGTTTTGTGGGATTGCCGATGGAATTTGTCAAAGAGAAGTACAGCAGTTATATTGTTGTCTTCTTTCTTTTTATTTTCATTTTTGGCAGGAAATTTGATTATTTTGTAGAATATTGAAGTGGTAGATTATATCTTTCCCTCTGTTAGTTGTTCTTGTTCTAAAAAGAATTCCTTCTATTTTAACCTCGATTGATTTATCTTCCTATTTTATTCTTTCTTGAATTGTTTCTTTCTCAATTATTTTCATTCATCGACTATAAAACGAAATAGTTTGGAGGGTTTTGTATGACCGTAAAGGTTTCAAGTATTGGTTTGAAAGGATTAGAGGGGTACCGTGTTCAGGTGGAGGTGCGGATATCGCAGGACACGGAGTCTATGGTGATTGTTGGGTTGCCTGATGCTTCTGTTAAGGAGTCTCGAGAGAGGGTGTTGGCGTCGATTGCTCATTTTGATTTGGATGTGACGGATAAGAAGGTAGTTGTGAATCTATCTCCGCCTGATCAAAAGAAAAATGGTTCGCTATTTGATCTGGCTATCGCAATTGCTGCTTTGAAGGAACTGGGGGAGGTGAAGCGTGAGATTCCCACAGATACGGCGTTCATTGGGGCATTATCCCTTGATGGTTCGGTTGTGAGTGGAGAAGGGATACTACCTGCAGTTATTGCGGCAAGGGGACTTGGGATCAAACGAGTGTATTTACCTTATGATTCGGTGCTGCCACTCCATATGCTACAGGATATTGAATGTATAGTTGTGTCTCATATCGAGGAAGTCGTTCAGCATTTGGAAGGGCAAGAAAGCATGCTGTCTCAACCTTCTTTTTCCTCAGAGAATCATCTAACACCAGAGATTGCCACACATCAAAAGGACTTCTGTCATGTGATTGGACATGAGAAAGCAAAAAGAGCATTAGAAATTGCTGCAGCTGGTGAGCATAATTTGCTGATGAATGGTCCTCCTGGTTGTGGAAAGAGCTTGTTAGCTGAATCTTTTCCTTCCATCCTACCTTCATTAACAAATCAAGCACAACTCGAAGTGATGAGTTTAAACTCTTGGTCACAGTGACGACCCGAAATTTGTCGAAGATTGATAGAGAGTTAGATTGTGTGAATGTGATAAACTGAAATAGCAACTGAATATTGTGAGGGTGGTTGGTTGTTGTGCTTCTTTCCGTTTAGGAAAGGAGGTGATAATCATGGAAACATTTCTTGAATTTCTTCGTGAAGTTCTGAAGGGGATTGTGCGTGAGATAAGCGCCTATTTCTTTCGGAAGAACATATTAGAAAACAAGAAAACCACCCTACGCCGTCGCAAGCAAAAGGGTGGTTCTCAACCAAAATAATATTTAATTGACAACCACACCCTGACGGTAGAGGTTGCAGAGAGAAGTGTTCGCGCACTTCTCTTTTTCATTATATACGTTTATTATATAGCTTATAAGTAAGCGTCAAACTATACCCACATGGTTTGACGCTTTTTTATATGCGATAATCTCCTAGAGATTACACATAATGGAGGTTTTGCTATATGAAGAGATCCGATCTTAGAGTTGAATGGGAAAAACGGATTGCTAACTATATGACAAGCGGACTAAGTGCTTCAAATTGGTGTGCAGCCAACGAGGTCAGTATTCATCAATTCTGGTATTGGAAGAAGAAGCTTAAAACAACCGAAGACACGTCAAATACCCCTTCACAATGGATTACATTAGAAATGGATGAAACAATGACAGACTCTCAATCTAACATAGTTGTTCATGTTGGTCACGTAGCGTTAGAGGTCAAACAAGGCTTTGATCCCCAGCTGCTTGTAGATGTGGTAAGGACACTTCAATCCATATGCTAAATGCATCAACGATTGAGAGTGTCTACCTCGCTCGAGGTAGCACGGTGTAACCGTCAAGTAGAATTAAACAGTTTTTATAAAATAATTTTAAACAGTTTTCATCA
Source organism: Niallia sp. Marseille-Q9988 (assembly GCF_976954375.1). Lineage (NCBI taxonomy): Bacteria > Bacillati > Bacillota > Bacilli > Caryophanales > Bacillaceae > Niallia > Niallia sp. Marseille-Q9988. The sequence goes on from NZ_CDRJSZ010000010.1 coordinate 108,852, forward strand.
ATTAAGATTCAACACTTTGATCATTCCCCCGCCATAAAGGCAGGGGGATTTCATATTACCTATCAAATCCAGTCATTCAGTCCAAGTGAATTTTCTAATTGAAATTTCTCATTTATTAACTTCTCAACTTCCTTTTTAAGAAGGGAATTTTCCTCTAACAATCTAGCGATTTTTGTTGTGTCATCTATGCCTTCCTCATAGGCAGTTCCTTTTACCAAACACCAATCATTATATCTATGCAGATCCTCCTCAACGATTGGACGACGGTCACTGCAATTTGCCTTCTTATTGTTTTCTTTGACCCATTCCTTTACCGACTTTTCATCCACTCTTAATCCATATGAACTAAAGAAACGAATCGCTTCTTCTGCATTTATTCCACTCATTTTTTTATCTCCCTTTTATAATTCTTCCTTCTGAATTTCGAATAATGCTTTTCGATATTTCATTCTGATACTATCCTGCTCTTCGCTAAAGGTTAAAATCTCACTTCGGTGGAGAAGACGGTCTAATATCGCTGTAGTTAACGTTGTATCTCCTAGAAACTTTCCCCATTCTCCAGGACCTTTGTTGGATGTAAGGATGAACGCTGCCTTATCGTACATTTCATAAATAAATTGAAAGAACAGATGAGCGTCCTGCGGTTCATAGGCCATATACATGACATCATCAATAATGATTAAATCAGATTGAGTGATACGTTTATATCTCGTTCGGGACTTTCCGACATACTCTTTCGACTTTAACACATAGATTAAGCGATCCATGGATATAAAGGAGACCTGGTATCCATGCTCGATGGCGTGAATGCCAAGGGCTGTTGATAGATGAGTCTTGCCGACACCTGTTGGCCCCATCATGATTAGGGTGAAACATTCATCAACCCATGACAACTGCTTTAATATATTCAGTTGTTTCTCTCCAATTGCTGTCTGTTCTTCTAGTCGAAAGTTATCAAATGTTAGAACTTCTGGAAACTCGGCCCACTTCATCAGTTTTTCGCTATTCTTTCTTTCTCTACAGGCCATTTCATGACTAAGAATCTCATGGATGAACTCATAATAGGTCCACCCCCTTGCTTCAGCTTCTCTCAAAAGGTTAGGTAACTCTTTAGCTGTTTCAGCCAGTCGTAAGGTTCGGCACTTATCTTGAAGGATTTCATATGGTTGACTCAACGATCTCCACCTCCTTGAAGAATACTAAAATATATGTCCTCTTTTCGCGCAGGGGCAATGAGGTCCTTATATTTCTCATTCAAGACTCCTGTGACCTGCTTATTCTTTCTACTTTGGATGTCTATAGATTGCGCGATATCTCGTAAGTCATTAGCACTTGTCAGCCGTAGACGTCTCATTTCATGAATGGCTTCCTTCACGAAAGATGGATACTTTAAGATGACAGATTGAACCACTTTTAATTGATCAATCAAATGACGCGGATATTGTTCAGCTAATATGTCGATAAGCCACTTTGCTGTTTCTTTATCCTCCAACATCCCTTCAGTCTGCTGTATTAACAGGTCGCGTTTTGTTTGATTGCGTTTCCTGTGTGAAGGATCTGATATGATAAGTCCTCTTCCTTCTGCGATTTTATGCTTTGCCAAGACTTGGCCATTTTGCTGCAGACGTATGTATAAATGCTCCGCATCTTTTTCTACGTAAGCAATATTGGGGGCATCTTTCCGATAGGTACCTAGAGGTACACTATACCTATTCCCATCCACACGAACAACATTGTCCTTATGGATATTTCTTGTTATACTGGAAACAAAGATATCTTCAAAGATATAAGTACCGGAGACCTTTTGTAAGTGTTGCTTTTCCAGGGCGTGCACATCAATGGGTCTCTTTTTTGTATTATGGTGAACCTTATAGTTACCGGTGCGCTTTAACCATCTTGCACAGGAATCCTGCCAATCTATTAAATTATCATAAGTACGATTCTTCGCAAAATTATTTTTTACATATTTCACTACCTGTTCAATTTTACCCTTTGACTGAGGGTCTGATTTCCTACAGAGATAAACTTTGAACTTCCTTGTCTGTTGATACTTAGTGAATTCCGCTGTCATAATAAGATCACCCGCATTCTCGCTAACTGCTAATAAACGATCTTGGTCGTAAACCATTTCAATAGACATTCCTCCAAAATAACGAAAGGCGTTCTCATGCATTCTGATAAGATCTCTTGCTTGAAAAGGATGGTCCAGCCACTCCACGTATTTGTATCTTGAGCAGGCTAGTATAAACCCAATGAAATAAAGCCTTTTGTACTTTCCATCTGTTGTCGGTATCCTTTTTTGACCGAAATCGACTTGAATCTGCTGCCCCATAGGAAGTTCAGGGACTACGCTAAACTCCCTTTCAGATACTACTTTAGGAATATGGTAAGCCTCCCGCAACTCATTTACATAGTTTCTTACTGTTCCCTCGGTAACGGAATCTACTTTTAATTTTTCCTCCAGCCAATCAAAAATCTGTGCTCCAGACATGTCTGGATGTTCCTTGAAGGTAAGGTCACAGTGACAACCCGAGATTTGTCGAAGGTTGATAGAGAGTTAGATTATGTGTGTGATTAACTGAAATAGCAACTGAATAGTACGATGGTGGTTGTTTGTTGCGCTTATGTCTTCGGAAAAACAAATTCTTGGTCACAGTGCATCGAGATCTAAAAAGTAGACAATATAAATTCGGATCAGTTTAATGAATCTAATTAGGTTAAGCAATAGAGCACTTTCTTAGTAAGGACAGAAATGTACTCATTGGTGACAATTCATCCCCCCCTTTTATCTTCATAATTAGATTGAAAATCCCCTCCCTTGGCTCTTCAGGTAGGGGATTTTTATGATTATAATGGATTAATTTCTAGACGACATTTTAATTCGTATATTTCTCTATTTAATTTTCCAAGTTCCCAAGATTGTTTAATAAGAAGTGAAAAGTAAGAAATACTAACACCTGACATTTCGAATAGGATTGGGTGAAAAAAATGATGCTTTTCAAATGTTCCACTTATACTTTTTAGAATCATTATGTACTAGTATCAAGTTGAAATCTTATATTACAATAAAGAGAGGGAACTGTAATGGAAGCAGATGTGTTAAAACAGGTATGCAATTTACTAGACTCAAATAACGAAAACAAAGCAGAAGAGATAATTAATAGGCAATATCCCTTTCAAAATATCGAACATTTAAATCGCTCCTATACAAAATCAAAAATGCTGGAAATATTTTTGCGTGATGGTTTTATAGATCGTTATAGTGGCTATAAGCTAATTTTCCCTCCGGTGCTTCGACTTTTATCAATCAAATTTCCTGACAGTTTTCCTTTTCACAAGAACTGGAAAATGAGTGAGTGCCATATTGCATATTGGGAGCTGATGCCCACAATCGATCATATTAAGCCAATAGCTCAGGGTGGCACGAATGATGACAGTAATCTTATCTGTACTTCCATGATACGAAATAGTGCCAAATCGAACTTTACCCTAAAACAATTGGGATGGGAGATTCAACCACAAGGTAATTTAGATGAGTGGGATGGCTTGGTACATTGGTTCTTGAACTATGTTGAAAAATATCCGGACTTTTTACAAATTGAATATATCAAACAGTGGTATTCGCTAGTAGTGAAAAAAGTCAAGTAACTAAGAACTATAGGTCACAGTGAAATCCCGAATAATCTTGTTTCACAGGAAAGTTTCACGGGAGGCTTTGTGCGTGATTGTTGATGGAATTTATTAAAGAAGAAGTACAGCAAGTGTATTGTTGTCTTCTTTTTTTATTTTCATTTTGGCAGGAAATTTGATTATTTTGTAGAATATTGGAGTGGTATGTTTCTTTCCCTCTGATAGATGTTCTTGTTCTATAAAGAATTCCTTCTTTTTTAACCTCGATTGAATTATCTAAGCCCATTCTGAAAATCGTATACTCACATTTTCTAATATAAGAACTCTTGTTTTAGCCAATAGTGCATCCTGTTCATAGATATCCTCATTTTTTGATATTTAAATTAATTTCATCCCCATGTTTATGATGCCCCTCAATTTTTCATAGTTAATTATGTATATTATTGAAGAATAGCTAGTATTCTAGTATTCTTTAGTATTACAAATCATGTGTTTTTCCTATGGTTTTTGTATGAAATGTTAAGTCTTTTTTGCCTATTTAATTCATATGTATCATTTGAAGGGGGGCGGTTATTTGTTCCATAAAATAAGAAAGAAGCGGGAGAAAAGCGCAAAAGAACAGTTAAATGAAATGCACAGAAGAATTAATAAAAAAAGGAATAAAGAAGATTTTGATAGTATAATGAAGTTTGCTAAATCAGTTTTGGATCAGACAAATAAATTAGAAGAAGTTAACGGTCCTCTAAATAAAGAAGCAGAGCATCCGTTAGTTGATGTTATACGACTTATTGGTAGAAAAATTCAAACGCAATATTTAACCAATTTACTTTATGTAAATTATGAGTCAGACTTACCTAGCCTGTTTCCAGAAGAGGTTCTTTTTGATTTACGAGCAATACTGTCGCAGGATGGAAAGGAATTTTATGATGTAGTTAGAGAGTTAAAAGAGGAAAAAACTATTTTATTAAATCGTGATTTAGTATTACCGTGGTCCTGGAGAAAGACGAGGATTGTTGATTGTATTGCTCGCATTGGTGAAGGAAGAGAAGATGGGCCTTGGCGACAAGATTACAATCATTGTGTGGACTTATGGTTACCAATGGGAATTGCATGGGTCCATGGAGGAAATCACTCTATATCAGTCGGTATCATTCAAGGGAAGGGAAGCATTAAACCAGAAGCTATTTATGATATAAGTGACGTATATGATTATGTGCATTGTGATGGAATCAATTATTCTCGTAAAGAAGATGGGCTTATAATTTCACCGGTTAAAAATGCTGAAATTGCAGCTGTTTTTGAGATTGGTCGTTTAATGAAAGAGAACTCAATAAGCTATTAACATAACCACCTGAAATTCTTGGTCACAGTGACACTTCGAATAATCTTGTTTCACAGGGATGTTTCACGGGAGGTTGTGTGTAAGAATTGTTATTGATGTTTGTGAAAGAGGAAGTACAGCAAGTTTGTTATCTGTCATTTTTTCGTCTAGCGGATAGACTAATCCCTTCTTTTCAGCAAGATGAATCATCTCTGTTACTTTTTGACGAGAGTTACCAGTACTTGCAGCGATGCCGCTAAGAATGATTCTCTCATCGTGTAACTTTAGTATCTTTTGATAATGAATCATAAAAAATACATCCATATAAAAAATGTCACCCCCGCAGGTATGCTCATTAATTATACAAAGGTATGAAGTAGTAAAAGCATGGCGTATACTGGTACATTACATGTCATTCAATGGTAAAAACTATGTCTGGGGTGGTACATTTCAGTGGCAGGAATTATTCAAGAAATGATTCTATGTCTATCATCTCCTTTCCTAATCGGAAAAAAGCGTAACAACAACTAACAAGATAAATGGATTGAGGAATTTCTCTATCCAGAAAATTGGAAAGGAAGGTATCAATTTCAAATGAAAATTCATTTGAAATTTTAAATAATATTATAACAAAAAAGATTAAGTTGTTTAATGATTCTTAATCTTTTTTGTGAGTTTATTTGGGAATTCTATTCTTTTGTAGCAGCTGCTTCAAGGTTAGTAACATAACCTTCTAAGTCAAAAATTGTTTCTAGTAGCTCTTTCCAAACTGGAGAAATGCTGTCCCATTCATTAGTCCAACTATTTTTTATATACTCATAAGCTTTATACGGTTTTTCGTAAGATGGAGCTTTATATCCTAAAACATCTTCAATACAATTTTCAAGCATAAATCTTTTACTAGGATCCCCTAGAGCCATTAATATCGGATTATTATACTGAGCTGCTTTTGGAGTATTGCTGTCCTTGTCATGAATAACCCAGGGATGTATACCTAAAATTTTCAAATATTTTACTAATGAAATAATAACTGCTTTACCTCTTGCCTTAACAATTTCCCAATTATAAGTTATTTCTTTTCTTATCTCCTCTGGCAGTCTTGCGATTGATTCTTTTAATACTACTTCCTCTGTATCTCCTTCTACTATAAGCACATTTTTTGCAAAGAAAATTTTTGCTATACTATCATCAATTTTTATTAGCATTTTTAGGAATGACTTTTCCTCTGCTTGTAATTTTTTAAATGCTTCAGTAACATTCAATGGTCGAACCTTAACCTGCTCAAACTCTACAATTCTATTATTTATTTCTGCTTTGACAGCTTCAAGACTAAAACAATTCAATACCTGTGAAGATTTTTTTGAAAGATCTATCATATACGGTGAGTGTGTTGTAGCAATAATTTGATTGTTATTTTCACATGCTAATTCATAAATAGTGTCCCTCATTTGGATTGCAGCCTTTGGATGTAAATAAATTTCAGGTTCTTCAAAACCTATTATTAAAGGACGAACATATTCACTTGAGGCTTTTTTAATTCTATTCTCTCTAATACTTCGATAACGTAGCAAAGCAAAAATAGCCGAACGAATAACACCAGTACCTTGATTACTTACATCAGTACTAATATTACTTCCTAAGCTTATATCAAATGTCGGCACAATAACTTGGTTAGCATCCGATAAATTTGCCTTTGCTAGAAAACTTGTTTGAGGAAAAACATCTCCTACAACCTTATTTAACTCGTTAAGTAACTTATGAAATTCACTGTTTTCATCATCTGGATCTAATTCTTTCGCTAACTCATTTAAATAAAACTGAGCTTGTTCAAAATTTCTTGATGATTCTCTAACATCATCAAATAAACTTGTCAGCGTATTAACCAAGGCTCCTTTTTTTCCTGATAATTCATCAGCGTTTGCAATATCGGGAATTAATAAAAATTTTGGTAGCTTTGATATTACATTTCCTGCTATTCCACCAGGGTTCTCAAACCAAATTACTTCGGAATTATCTACATCAAAAAATTCTTCTAACACTTCTATATCTAATTCTTGCAATTCTTTTATTAACTTTTCATTTATTTTAGTATTTTCATTTTTGTCACCGAAAGCTAAATTTTTTATGTCTTGGGATAATCCAGCCTTAAGAAAATCACTTATTTTTTTGCATTCAAGGTATTTTTCTTTTAATGTTAATTTTTTTTGTTTTATTTCAACTTTACAATCACTACTAAAAGTATAAGTTTTTCTATACTCAATTTGTAAACTAGACTCGTCAGCAATTTCTTTATCATTATATGTAAATAACCGATGACTATTAAACCCTCTCCAAGTCTTTGCGTGTTCAGGTACATTTCGAAATATTGCAGTAAACTCAATTTCATTAGCAACTCTTTCATTTTCATTACTCTCATTTAGAAAATGTAGAAAATCTCCTTCTTCCATTTTCCTCTTATCGCTCAAAAGGTAGTTTAATGCCTTAAAAACGGTACTTTTTCCTGCATTATTTGAACCTATCAAAAAAGTTGCATCCGAAAATACGAACTCACTATTATAGTGTCTTTTAAAACCCTTAATACTTAATGAATGTAATCTCATATTTTCACTCCTTTCTATTATTATGTAAATATTACCATAAAATCAAGAAAAGGTGATGGTAAGTAAAAAATTCACATAAAAGACACATTTAGTAAGAGGTGTAAGATATCCCCGATAAAGAACTCTTGGTCACAGTGACGGCCCGAAATTTGTCGAAGATTGATAGAGAGTTAGATTGTGTGAATGTGATAAACTGAAATAGCAACTGAATATTGTGAGGGTGGTTGGTTGTTGTGCTTCTTTCCGGTTTAGGAAAGGAGGTGATAATCATGGAAACATTTCTTGAATTTCTTCGTGAAGTTCTGAAGGGGATTGTGCGTGAGATAAGCGCCTATTTCTTTCGGATGAACATATTAGAAAACAAGAAAACCACCCAACGCCGTCGCAAGCAAAAAAGGGTGGTTCTCAACCAAAATAATATTTAATTGACAACCACACCCTGACGGTAGAGGTTGCAGAGAGAAGTGTTCGCGCACTTCTCTTTTTCATTATATACGTTTATTATATAGCTTATAACAATTGCTTTCAACTATGTGTCATGCTAAAGATTGAGTCAAGTTTTTGTCCTTTTTTATAAAGTAAAACCTCTAAAATTGTATCCGCTAGGAATGAACTTATGGTCACTGTGACGCCCCAAAATTTGTCGAAGATTGATAGAGAATTAGATTGTGTGAATGTGACGAACTGAAATAGCAACTGAATGTTGTGAGGATGGTTGGTTGTTGCGCTTTTTTCCGTTTAGGAAAGGAGGAGATGATCATAGAAACATTTCTTGAATTTCTTCATGTATGGTGCACAGTGAGCCTCGAATAATCTTGTTTCACAGGAAAGTTTCACGGACGTTTTATTTGTGATGGTTATAGATATTGTTAAAGAAGAAGTACAGCAAGTGTATTGTTGTACTTCTTTCTTTTTATTTTCATTTTGGCAGGAAATTTGATTATTTTGTAGAATATTGAAGTGGTAGATTATATCTTTCCCTCTGTTAGTTGTTCAGTTGTTCTTGTTCTAAAAAAGATTTTCTTCTATATTAACCTCGATTGATTTATCTTCCTATTTTAATCTTTCTTGAATTGTTTCTTTCCCGGTTAATTTTCATTCATTGTACTATAAAAATAAATAGTTTGGAGGGAGTTGTATGACTTCAAAAGTTTCAAGTATTGGTTTGAAAGGTTTGGAGGGCTACCGTGTGCAGGTGGAGGTGCGGATATCGCAGGACACGGAGTCTATGGTGATTGTTGGGTTGCCTGATGCTTCTGTTAAGGAGTCTCGAGAGAGGGTGTTGGCGTCGATTGCTCATTTTGATTTGGATGTGACGGATAAGAAGGTAGTTGTGAATCTATCTCCGCCTGATCAAAAGAAAAATGGTTCGCTATTTGATCTGGCTATCGCAATTGCTGCTTTGAAGGAACTGGGGGAGGTGAAGCGTGAGATTCCCACAGATACGGCGTTCATTGGGGCATTATCCCTTGATGGTTCGGTTGTGAGTGGAGAAGGGATACTACCTGCAGTTATTGCGGCAAGGGGACTTGGGATCAAACGAGTGTATTTACCTTATGATTCGGTGCTGCCACTCCATATGCTACAGGATATTGAATGTATAGTTGTGTCTCATATCGAGGAAGTCGTTCAGCATTTGGAAGGGCAAGAAAGCATGCTGTCTCAACCTTCTTTTTCCTCAGAGAATCATCTAACACCAGAGATTGCCACACATCAAAAGGACTTCTGTCATGTGATTGGACATGAGAAAGCAAAAAGAGCATTAGAAATTGCTGCAGCTGGTGAGCATAATTTGCTGATGAATGGTCCTCCTGGTTGTGGAAAGAGCTTGTTAGCTGAATCTTTTCCTTCCATCCTACCTTCATTAACAAATCAAGCACAACTCGAAGTGATGAGTTTGTATCAGCTTGCTCGTGAAAAACGCATCCATGTTCCATCTGTTCCTTTCAGACATCCCCACCATTCTGCTTCTGCTGTCGCCATTATTGGTGGTGGATCGAACCCGCGACCAGGTGAAATTTCGATGGCTCACCATGGGATTCTTTTTCTCGATGAGATTGCAGAATTCTCCAAAAAAACGCTTGATATGCTCCGTCAACCACTGAATTCTTGGTCACAGTGACGCCCCGAAATATGTCGAAGATTGGTAGAGAATTAGATTGAGTGAATGATAAACTTAAATAGTAGTTGGATATTGGAGGGGGGTGGCGTTTTTCCCTTTCCAATGGCGAACCGATAATAAATTCTTGCTGCACAGTGAGGCACTGAAAAATCTTGTTTCACAGGAAGTTCTACGAGAGAATTTGTGTGAAATTGCTAAAGGAGAAGTACAGCAGTAGTGCTATATTTGAATAGTTAAATATAATCCTTTTTTCTCTGTAGAGAATAGTTAGTTCGACAGGAATTTTTCTCTCTTGTATTGAAATAGTAAGTAAAAAATTATGGAGTGATACTATGCCGCACTGGACCCCAATTAAAAATGAGCCTTTTATTAATATTATGGATGACTATAGACGAGAAATTGAAAACAAAGATGCTAAAGCGACTAAAGAAATAACTAGGCAGTACGCACACAGGTTATATCAAGAGTATGAAATTTTAAGTGAACATACAGAGAATGCAGTATATGAACATCTTTCCTACTTCGATGACTTATTAGCTGGTATATCAAATATGAAACATGCAAAAAAAGACATTGGTTATTATGGGAATTTTCCAAGAACATTCAACAAAAACAAATTAAATTTAGCCAGAGTAATGAGAACTCGGTAGTTAATAAAGAGATATATAAATCTAGGTTGACTCAATGACTATTGTAGAAAAGTTTAGGTCACAGTGAAATCCCGAATAATCTTGTTTCACAGGAAAGTTTTACAAGAGTGTTTTGTGGGATTGCCGATGGAATTTGTCAAAGAGAAGTACAGCAGTTATATTGTTGTCTTCTTTCTTTTTATTTTCATTTTTGGCAGGAAATTTGATTATTTTGTAGAATATTGAAGTGGTAGATTATATCTTTCCCTCTGTTAGTTGTTCTTGTTCTAAAAAGAATTCCTTCTATTTTAACCTCGATTGATTTATCTTCCTATTTTATTCTTTCTTGAATTGTTTCTTTCTCAATTATTTTCATTCATCGACTATAAAACGAAATAGTTTGGAGGGTTTTGTATGACCGTAAAGGTTTCAAGTATTGGTTTGAAAGGATTAGAGGGGTACCGTGTTCAGGTGGAGGTGCGGATATCGCAGGACACGGAGTCTATGGTGATTGTTGGGTTGCCTGATGCTTCTGTTAAGGAGTCTCGAGAGAGGGTGTTGGCGTCGATTGCTCATTTTGATTTGGATGTGACGGATAAGAAGGTAGTTGTGAATCTATCTCCGCCTGATCAAAAGAAAAATGGTTCGCTATTTGATCTGGCTATCGCAATTGCTGCTTTGAAGGAACTGGGGGAGGTGAAGCGTGAGATTCCCACAGATACGGCGTTCATTGGGGCATTATCCCTTGATGGTTCGGTTGTGAGTGGAGAAGGGATACTACCTGCAGTTATTGCGGCAAGGGGACTTGGGATCAAACGAGTGTATTTACCTTATGATTCGGTGCTGCCACTCCATATGCTACAGGATATTGAATGTATAGTTGTGTCTCATATCGAGGAAGTCGTTCAGCATTTGGAAGGGCAAGAAAGCATGCTGTCTCAACCTTCTTTTTCCTCAGAGAATCATCTAACACCAGAGATTGCCACACATCAAAAGGACTTCTGTCATGTGATTGGACATGAGAAAGCAAAAAGAGCATTAGAAATTGCTGCAGCTGGTGAGCATAATTTGCTGATGAATGGTCCTCCTGGTTGTGGAAAGAGCTTGTTAGCTGAATCTTTTCCTTCCATCCTACCTTCATTAACAAATCAAGCACAACTCGAAGTGATGAGTTTGTATCAGCTTGCTCGTGAAAAACGCATCCATGTTCCATCTGTTCCTTTCAGACATCCCCACCATTCTGCTTCTGCTGTCGCCATTATTGGTGGTGGATCGAACCCGCGACCAGGTGAAATTTCGATGGCTCACCATGGGATTCTTTTTCTCGATGAGATTGCAGAATTCTCCAAAAAAACGCTTGATATGCTCCGTCAACCACTCGAAACAGGTGAAGTAACCATTAGCAGAGCGCATTCTACAGTGACGTATCCAGCTTCTTTTATCCTAATAGGTGCTATGAACCCTTGTCCATGTGGATACCTCGGTTCTCTTCATCATTATTGCACCTGTTCCCAAAAGCAAATTCAAGCCTACCGAAATCGGTTGTCCGGTCCTATCTATGACCGAATGGACATCCTTTTATCCTTACAGTCAGTTAATGTTAACCGGTCCTCCACGACGCAAGAATCTTCTAATGATATTCGTAAAAGAGTGGAAAAAGCGCGCGTGCGCCAGTATGAACGGTATCAACAAGAAGTATCCAATGCGAAGGTTCCGTTTGACATTTTGGTGGAAACGAGTGCCTTGACAACAGAACAGAAAAAGACACTCACCCAAATTTCTTCTAAGCAAAACTGGAGCAACCGTGTTCAGATAAAAATTATCAGACTCGCAAGGACCATTTCTGATTTAGCAGGGGAAGAAAGAATAGCTGATCAAGCCATTTGGGAAGCGATGACCTTAAGACGCTGGGGGCAGAATAAACAAACGACGATTGCGAGGGAGAAATAATGCCCTATAAGAAACGAGTGTATACACCAGAGCGATTTTATCATATTGTTTCCAGAGGAAATCGACGTGACCCTTTGTTTCGGAATGCCAGTGATTTTCAAGCATTTCTTCATATCCTAACACAACTCTACGAAAAGTACCCCTTTGAAATCGCCTCCTATTGCCTTATGAATAATCATTTCCATTTCCAATTGCGTTCTAGTGAAGTACCCATTTCAAAGCTAATGGCACTGATCAATAAACGTTATGCCAATTACTATAACACCAAATACCGTTTAACCGGCCATGTCTTTGAAAAACGTTTTTATGACAAAATTATTGAGAACAAAGAAGGTATGTTAGAAGTTAGCCGTTATATACACCTTAACCCAGTTGAGGCGAGGATGGTTAAGCTCGCAGAATACTATCCTTGGAGTAGCTATCAATATTATAAGAAGAATTCGACAGTACCTTGTTTTATGAATGTGAATTTTTTACTAGATTATTATGAAGGAACATCGACACAGAAACGGGAAAAGTATTGTAGTAGCATAACCTTTAAATGATATAAAACTCTTGGTCACAGTGACACCTCGAAATTTGTCGAAGATTGAGAGGGAGTTAGAATGTGTGAATGTGATAAATTGAAATAGCAACTGAATATTGTAAGTAAGGGTGGTTGTTTGTTGCGTTTGATTACGGAACCCGATTTCACCCTCCCTTCCATGTTTATACTATAAGCTCGAATTATAAAAAAATTGTAGAGAAAGTACCATTTTCTCTACAATTTTTTTATTTAAATACAACTGCTGGTCACAGTGACGCCCCGATGTCGTTATTGTTTGTTGAACTATGAATAATTTTGGATAAGAAGAACAAGGCGTTCATAAATATAAAAATAACTAATGATTGTCTTTTTGTATGATTATTTTTGTTCATGTAGATGCTTTTCATTAAATACTATCTATCCTTCTTCTATTTAGCTAGTAATAGAGGGGGAATACAAGGTACAATAACTTCACTCATGTATAAAATATGGTGCGGTATCCAGGAATCATTACAAAAAGTATTAGTAGGTAGGACCAACGCCTAAACCCATATCATATGTACTGCCAGATTGCTAGGAACCAGTTAGTCTTCTAAATATTACGATTGGTTTATCGTATATTGATTGCTGTACATCATGTTCTGTCAAAGATACAGGATTCATTGAGTGTATTCCTAAAAATTATAACCTCAATTAAGAACAACAGCATCGTTTTTATAAAACTTCTCTTTATTCCATATAAATCCAAATATATCTTTCAGCAAGAAAATAAAAATTATAAATATCTGTAAACATCCTTCTCTAATTGAAGGATTTTTTTATAAAATTATAAGTTTGCAAATAAAATAAATGCTTGTTATAGGTACTGTTTATTGGATATTTTGCCATTATAACCCATATTAACACGAGAATATTCGACTTATTTCGACGATAGTTAATAGAGCTGCGACAATGATTACCCATTAAAAATATCCAAATATATGGAAAGCAAATCTTTACATGACTAATTATATAGTTTTAAAGAATAATCTAGTGGTGAAATTATTGATTTTTTGGTCGTTATATGTCGAAATACTTTTCTATCTGTTTAAATTCTATCAGGCTATAATTAATTGAATTTTAATATATTAGGGGGAATTCTATTGCTTAAGAAGATTATATCTTTAATTCTTTGTATTACTCTATTAATCTCTATAATGCCAGCTTTTGCATCGGCAGAAGTAGGAGATGATGTCGAGAAAAGTCAGGTTGATATAGAGAATACAGAGACCATGACTTTAGATAACTTAGATGAGGTAGAAAGTGAAAGAGATGCCTATTCTAAAACTTATGTGGACGAACAAGGTCAATTTACAAAGGAAATTTATGCAGACCCTATTCATACAGAAGTAGATGGTGAGTGGGAGGAAATTTCCACCGATCTAAGTTTAAATAAACAAGATGGTCAATTAGAAACAGAAACTACAGAATTACAGGCTGCGTACCCTTCAAAAATATCTTCAAATCAAGAAATTACTTATACATTTGGAGATCATAGTTTAGAATTTACTAACATTACAGGATCTAATGGGACAGAGGAATATGAATTTAAAAAGGATGCTACAACTACATACGAAGATAATAAAATTACGTATGAAGGCGTACTACCAGGTATTGATTTACGTCATATATCGTTAAACAGTGAAGTTAAAGAAGATTGGATTATTAATGATTATCAAGGGATTAATCAATTCAATTACGTAATAAATACAGATCTATTTGCGAAGTTAGAAGAAGATGGTTCCGTTAGTTTCTACGAAAAGGAAAATTCTAAAAAGAAAATATTTTCTCTTCCTACTCCAATGATGGAAGATTCCAATTTTAATAGTGGTCTAGGAAATGGTGAAAAGTCTGATGCTTTAGCCTATGAACTCGAGAAAACAAGTGAAGATCAATATTCAATTAAGCTCGTAGTTGAAAAGACATGGTTAGAGTCCGAAGATCGAGTATTTCCTGTTTATGTTGATCCATCTGTTACGATTAACATGTTAGGAGATACATTCATTTCTAGTGCATATCCTACAACTAATTATAATAAAGAATGGGTTTCATCACAGGGAGAATACGTCCTAAAAGTAGGGAAATACGATAGTACTACAGGAACAAACTATGCGTTTATTAAATTTGCAATAGTTGGAGATTTAAAAGGGGCAATTATAGATTCTGCGGATTTGAAAGTATATCTTACCCATTCTTACTACGCAACGCAAAAAACAGGATTATGGGTAGATAAAGCTAATGCTTATTGGAATGCAGATCAGTTAACATGGAATAACAAACCAAGCTCTACTAATATTGCTAGTACTACTGTAGCAAGAGATCAATGGGCTAGCTTTAATGTTAGGCAAACCGTTCAGGATTGGGTAGATACAAAGTATGCTAATGAGGGATTCAAGTTTCATACGAATGGGAATGGTCAATCGTATTGGAAAAAGATCACTGCTGGAGAAAGTTCAAACAAAGCCAAAATAGTAATTAGTTATCACTATCCAACGATGAAGAATCCAATTGTTAAAGCTACTCAAACAGCAACAGGTTCAACAACTGGATATGTAAATGTATCATGGCCATCTGTATACGGTGCAACTGAAGGATATGAACTTCAGATGTTTAATGGAAAGAGTTTCGAAACAGTGTATTCTGGTACAGGTACCTCCTGGACTTCAAAAGATAAAAAGAGGTTCCCTAAAACCCCATACTCAACGAGCAGCACTTTTAAAACGGATAACAGCGGAGTAGAGTTACCGGTTGATCCAAGTGCATACTATTCTACCAAAAGTGGTACCTCTACAACAAGAAAAGAATACGGATTTAGAGTAATCGCTAAATATAGTAGTGGGAATAGTCCTGCATCTTCTGAAGTGAAAAAAGCAATACCAGCTAATTTAGTGGAAACACCAGATATTCCTGAAGTAAAAGGTTATGCATATGCCGAAACAGATGCGACCAACAAAGGTAGAGGATGGCTTGACATTTCATGGGATCCTGTACCGAATGCAACAAACTATAGAGTTTTAATTCTAAATGGGAAAAACTATGAGGAATTTTCAGTGGGTAATGTAACAAAGTGGTCAACTAAGGGGCAAAAACTATGGCCAACTGACGCCGAAATAGCAGCTGGTAAATTTGCTCTTCATCATGACAAAACAGGGGTAGAATTAGCAGTAAACCCAAATCCTGTTTACCTTAACTCAGGTGGTTATGGAATCTTTAAGCGTTATTCGATACGTATAAAGGCAGAATCAAGTTTAGGAGTAACTCCATATTCCGATTCACAATATGGATATTTACCATTAGAGAAACCTAAAAATGTAAAAGTTTCTAGCACAGAAATAGTAGACGATGTGAATAACTTAGGAGCTTTAAACATTCAATGGGATACTGTGAAAGATGCAGGAGGATATATAGTAAATATCTTTAATGGAGAAGATTTTGATAGTTACGATGTAGGTAATGTAACTCAGTGGAGTACAAAAGGTATTGAGTTATTTGAAAGTATTGGAGAAAATCTGCCAGTAGATCCAACTAATATATATCAAAAATTGGGAACTACCAACACAAATGTATTGAATAAAAAAGCATATTTGGTCAATGTACAGGCTTATTACCATAACGACGCTGGTTCTCCCGACAATGTAGAAAAAGAGAAATTAGTAGGACCCAGGGGTTTAAGTGCAAAGTCTTCAGATGTTTATGCAACCATTTCTACTAATGGTTCCTTAGTTGGTTTAGAAGATTATTTCACTTATGGAACTCATTTAATCGGAACGACAGAAGTGTCTGTTAACGTCACAACTGGTAATTTAACTCTTAGTCAAACAGATCATTCTTTATTTACAAAGGGAGATTTAGGGTTTGATTTTACTAGATATTATAATTCTAAATAAACTCAAGCTTCTGTACTAGGAAAAGGATGGTCCTTTGAGGGGAGCGAATATTTAATCAAATCCCCAACTAATAATAACTTTTACCTATGGGATGAAGATGGAACTAGGCATGAATTTGTTTATAATTCCACTACTAATACCTTTACTTCACCTAAAGGAAAGTATTTAACATTACAGGATACGACTTTAAATAATCGAGCGGCATTCGCTTTAACCGACAAATCAGGATTTATAAAAGTATTTGAAACAGATCCTACTACTGCTAATAAGTATCGATTATATTCATATCGAGATGGAAATAACAATCAAATACTATTTAAGTATGCAGATAATCAATTAAGAGAGATAGCTGAAGTTGATAGTAATAATACTACTATACGTAGATCTATTAGTTTGGTTTATAAAAATGGAATGCTATTTCAAACTAATTACGTAGATAGAACAGTTGAGTATCTGTATAACGAAGAAAATCAACTTAGTGATACGATTATTAAGGCAACTGGTACTACAAAAACAATCACTAATTCATTGGGATATGATGGGGTATCTGGATTGTTGACGGAATACATTGATGCCAAAGATAATGAAAATTCAATAAGCTATTCAACAAATGAAATTAATATTTTAACACCTCAAGCAGATGGAAAAGAGTCTGTTGAAACAACGTACCAATTTAATAATGACAAAAATGAATATACTGTATTAGATACTTCAGGAAAAGAAACAACTTACAAAAGGGATATCTCGAACAAAACTTTTGCTGTAACAGACACCATAAATAGTGATGGTACTTCCAGTAAGAGTACTTATGATAGTAACTATAATGAGTTAACAGTAACAGATGAAAACGGAAAAACAGAAAGTACTGCTTATTATGAAAATGGTAATGTCAAATATGAAATAGAAAAAGACGGAAAGCAAACTCAGTATGTAAAATACGATGATAAGAACCAACTACTTGAAAAAGTCGATCCTGATGGTATAAAAACGGTAAATGTATATAACGGATACAATTTAACAAGTACAACTGTTGGTGAGGAAGTTACGTCCTATGAGTACGATGGCATTGGTAGAGTTACAAAAGTAACAAATCCTAATAACACATACACTCAAACTGTATATGACGAAGCGAATAAACGTATTACTGTTACCGATGCTAAGGGTGTTACAAGTAGTTCCTATTATAATGATTATGGACAAGTAGTGAAGGATGTAGACGGTGAAAATAGAAGTCAGAGTTATACATTTGATGTATTATATCCAGATTTAAAGACATCGGTTACGGATGGTAACGGAAGTAAAACTACTTATGAGTATGATGATAACGGTAATATGACTTCTTTGATAGATGCTTTAGGTCGTAAGAAAACATATACCTATAATGGAAATGATGAATTACTAACATCTAGTTTTCCGAAAAAAGGAACTAGCAAAATAAATATTAGTAGTGAATATGATGAAAATGGAAATGTACAAAAAGTAACGCAACATTCAGGGATTACGGAGAGTTATCAATATGACGAAGTTGATTTACTGAAACAGGTGACTGTAAAAAATAAGAACGGTATCTCAACCTTTGAGTGGAACCAAACTTATGATGATGCGGGACAATTAGAAACATTAACATTTAAAGATATAGCAGGAAACAGATCCATTACAAAAAGTTATGGATATACAGCAGATAACTTAGTGAAAACTTATACTCAAGGAAAATATGTTATAGATTATGTATATGATTCTTTGAATAGAGTAGATAATCAAACATTAAAGTATAATGAAAGTATAGATCCTATCAGTATAAAACAAGATTACGATTATACTGATGAAGGGAAAATGAAGAAAGTTGTTTCTGAAATGGATTCTGAATCCAATAAAATGTCCCTGGATTATACGTATAACTTGAAACAGAATAAAGCAGCTGTGAGTTATCATAACGGATTAATGAATAGTGATTACCAATATGATGGCAGTAACAACTTAACCAAGATAGCGTATCTAAAGAACTCTCAATCTTTCTTGTCGTATTCTTATAGCTATGATAAATCTGGTAATGTTAAATCAGAAACCAATAAAGATGGTACATCAACTTATGCCTATGATGGAAATAACCAACTAGTAAAAGAAGTTTTGGCTAATGGTGCTGTAAACGAATATAGTTATGATAAAGTAGGAAATAGAGTAAGCTTTAAACAAAATGGACAAGAAATAAGTAGTTATACTTATAATGAAGCGAACCAGGTGGAGACTAAGAATAATTCTATAGCTTTTACTTATGACGAGGATGGCAATTTAACAAAAGATGACAGTTATACTTATATGTATAATGATATGAGCGTCTTATCTAGTATTTCCACGGTGTCAGGTAGTTTAGTGGCAAAATATGAATATGACGAAGAAGGGCTAAGAACTAAGAAAGTTGTTGGTTCTAAAACGTACGAATACTATTAGTTTAGGTCACAGTGACTTCCCGAGTTTTCTTGTTTCACAGTAATGTTTCACGTCGATTAATCATTTTGATTGGCCTTGACGGATAAGAAGGTGGTTGTGAATCTATCTCCATCCGATCAAAAGAAAAAAGGTGTCAGGCACCTTAAAAAGACAAGGCTATCCAAATATAATCAATCTGACTTTCGAATAACCAATTATAGGTAATTGGTAAGCAGTTTAGCTTATTTCTAAAAATAGCATAAAAATAAGCAGACTAAAACACATCATTTTAGTCTGCTTATGGTTATCGAGAGTAATAGTAGAGATAGTAAAGAAAAAGGAAGCATGGGGATAGTCCCTATGCTTCCTTTATTTTTGCTTTTTACTTATTTTTCACTACCTAAGTAAATGACCAATGAGAAATTTGTCACAACTCTTTCTAACCCTCCCAGGAATATTTCTCCCACCACGCTAATAGTTATAGATATATACAGTTGACTATAGACAACTATAGACAATTGAATGGTGGATAAGGAGAGGAGTGTATGAAAGATATTGATAAGTTGAATTCGACGCCTTTATATAGCCAAGTTGCAGATTGGATTCGAGAGAGAATTTATTCAAAAGAATGGGAGGCAGATCAGCAAATACCTACAGAGCATGTGTTGATGAAACAATTGGATGTAAGCAGGGGGACTCTGAAAAAAGGGATTTCCGTTTTAATCAAGGAAGGCTTATTAATTCAAATACAAGGAAAGGGTACTTTTGTTGCTTCTTCTACCGTCTCTCATTCTTTTAATAAAGGCTTAGTTTCCTTTGCAGAGTCTCTTTATCAACAAGGTTTGGAATTCGAAACTAAAGTGATTGCCCATCGAATAGAACCGGCTGTTAAATCTGTTCGAGAGAAGCTGTCACTGCCGGAAGAAGCTTCTATTCTGTATTTAGAACGTGTCCGGTATGTGGATAAGGAACCAATTATGGTAATAGAGAACAGAATTAATATGGATGCATGTAAAGGGATTGAAACAATTGATTTTGAACGTCACACTTTGTTTTCCAAAATGGAAGAACTTTCCGGGAAGCAAATCAAGTATGCTCAGTCTCGTTTTGCTGCAAGAGTAATCGGAAAAGAGCGAGCAAAGTTTTTTGAAACGAATGAAAATGCTCCTGTTCTGCATTTAGAGCAAATCGTTTACTTGGAGAACGATATAGCGGTCGAATGGGGAAATGTCTGGCTGAAATCAAATCGTTATATGGTTGGCTCTATTCTGCAAAGATGACACAAAAGAGGATGTGAAAAGCAATGCCAATTGTAGGGATGAGGGATTTGCTGAATGTGGTGCAAGCAAGAAAAACTATCGCTCCTGCCTTTAATACAACTAATTTAGAGACAACACTTGCCATTATGGATGGGATTGAACAAAGCAAGTATCCGGGCATTATCCAGATTGCTCCAACCAATGTGAAGTTATCTGGATACAGCTATATTAGTGAAATTGTGAAACGATCGAGCAATATTTATGAAACTCCCATGAGTCTCCATTTAGATCATGGGAAGGGATTTGAGGATATCAAAATGGCAGTAGAAGCAGGCTTCGATTCTGTCATGATTGATGGGGCAGAGTTGGATTTCGAAGATAATATCAAGCTAACGCGTAGATGTGTTGAGTATTGCCGTTTCTTTAACATTCCGGTTGAGGCAGAACTCGGAGCACTTGCTGGTAAAGAAGATGATCAAGTGAATGAAGAGGATATCAAAACAGATCCTACTCTAGTCAAGGAATTTGTGAAAGAAAGCGGCTGTGATTTATTAGCTGTGTCTATTGGAAATGTCCATGGTTTGGGGAGTGAGCCCTCCATTGATTTCGAACTGCTAGAAAAGATCAAAGAAGAAAGCCCTGTTCCTCTTGTTCTGCATGGTGGTTCTGGAATTCCGAACAGTCTGCTTAGAGAAATGCCTAAGTATAATGTCGTCAAAATCAATATTGCGAGTGATCTGAGAAGAACGTTTATTCAAACGATCGGAAGATTCTACGAGAAAAATAACAATGAGCATAATCTGATTAAAGTGCTAATGGCTGCAAAGGAATCAGTTACAAGCTCTGTTGCGGCAAAAACAAGAGAGATCAATGATTAGGAGGTGATCGATTTGAAAATAGGAAGGGATGCTGTTCAGAATAATTTGCAGGTAGATTCTATTAAGGAACTTTTTGAAGCATTGTCTGCTCCGCTATTAGAAAATAATTATGTCCGTCCAGAATTTGCGGAAAATGTGTACCAGCGGGAACTTCAATTTCCAACAGGCATACCAACTAGTTCTATCGGTGTCGCCATGCCGCATACAGATGCTATTCATGTAATTGAAAACGCTATCAGTATAGGGGTGTTAAAACAGCCCGTTTCATTCAAAATGATGGGAAACCCAGAGGAAGAGGTGCAGGTTCAACTTGTGTTCTTGTTGGCCTTGAATCAAGCAGAGAAGCATTTAAGCATTCTCCAAAAACTAATGAGTGTCTTTCGAAACGAGAAGGTATTGCAAAGTATGTTGGCCAGTGATAAAGAGGAACTTTATCATATCGTCAACGAACTGTTTCAATAACAATCTGCCTGGGAAGCGATTGAAAGGCAACACCTTCTCTTTCCTATATTAACCATATTTTATCAAAAGATAAAGAAATAACCTTCACAAAAAAACGAAAATAGTAGGAGGAAAATATAGATGGCAAAAAATGTCTTGTTTGTGTGTGCTACTGGGATTGCTACATCCACTGCAGTAACAGAAAAGGTGGTAGAGCATTGTTCTGAAAATGGGATAACCTTTCACTATCAGCAAATTAATGTAGCTTCCGTGCCTTCTTTTGCAAAAGATGCCGACCTAATTATTTCTACAACCAATGTGCCATATGAGCTTGATGTCCCTGTTATTTATGGATTGCCGTTAATTACAGGGATTGGTGAAGACGAGGTGCTAGAGAAAATCGTGACAATCTTAAAGGGATGTGAATGAGATGGGGGAAAAGCTGCTAGAAGCTGTTCAATATGTATTGGACTTTGGGCCAACTGTTATGCTGCCAATTGTTGCTTTTATTCTTGCCCTGTGTTTTCGCGTCAAATTTACAAAGGCGCTTAGATCTTCTTTAACAATTGGGATAGGTTTTGTCGGGATTTATGCTATTTTTAACATATTAACAGGCAATGTTGGCCCTGCTGCACAAGCAATGGTTGAAAATGCAGGAATTGATTTACCAGTAGTAGATCTTGGGTGGCCGCCGCTTGCAGCAATTACATGGGCATCGCCAATTGCACCATTTGTTATTCCGTTGACTATCTTGATTACTATTGGCTTGCTTGCCATCAATAAGACGAAAACAGTGGATATCGATTTATGGAATTATTGGCATTTTGCACTAGCTGGAACATTAGTATACTATGCAACAGGCAGTTTCTTATTGGGATTAGTTGGTGCAGGTATTGCTTGTATTATAATTTTGAAACTAGCAGACTGGTCTGCTCCAATGGTACAGAAGCATTTGAATCTGCAAGGCATTTCATTGCCCACTCTTTCTTCGGTTATATTTTTTCCAATTGGACTATTAGCAGACAAAATTATCGACAAAGTTCCATTTATAAATAAGATAAATATCAGTCCAGAGAAGATTCAGAAACGATTCGGCGTATTCGGAGAACCAATGATGGTTGGTATTATATTAGGTATTCTTTTGGGGATTATTGCTAGATATGAATTCAAGGACATTCTGACATTGGGGATTAATATCGGAGCTGTTATGTTTATTCTCCCTAGAATGGTACGCATTCTTATGGAAGGGCTGCTTCCTATATCAGATGCTGTAAAGAAATTCTTGAATAATAAATACCCTGGAAGAAAGGACCTTTATATCGGGCTAGATATAGCAGTAGCAGTGGGCAACCCAGCAATCATTTCTTCAGCACTAGTATTAACGCCTATAGCTGTTATTCTGGCGTTTATTCTGCCAGGGAATAAGACATTGCCTCTAGGTGATTTAGCCAATATTGCCGTTATGATTTCCATGGTCGTACTCGCTACGAGAGGAAATGTATTTAGATCTGTATTAATTGGGATTCCCATTATCATTGGTGATTTATTGGTAGCTTCTGCATTGGCACCAAGGATTACTAATCTAGCGAAAGATGTTAACTTCTCATTTCCAGAAGGTGCATCTGGTCTAGTATCAAGTTTCTTGGACGGAGGAAATCCATTCCGCTATTGGCTGATGAAGATTTCAGAGCTTAATCTATTTGCCCTCCTTCTTGTTCCGATTATAGCTGGCATTCTTTACTGGCTATATAAAACAACCAAAGATAAAGTCTATCATTCTTAAAAACAATAAGTACGGCTTTAGAAGGAGGTAAGGAAAATCTATATTATTGGCATAGATCTTGGAACCACTAACTGTAAGGTAGCATTATTTGAATTACCTTCCTTAACACTTACACACCTATATAGAGCACCAACTCCTAAAATAGTATCAGATACGGATGAAACAGATTTTGATACAAAGGCAATTTGGAGCTTGATTCAAACTGGGATAAATAATGTAACAAGTAATTTATGGAATAAAGAGCTAGTTAAGGGAATCTCGATAGCGAGTGTTGGAGAATCCGGAGTGCTTGTTAATAATGAAGGAAAAGTGATTGGACCTTCCATCGCTTGGTTTGATAAAAGGGGAGAAGAATTTCTTCAGCCCCTTTTACTTAAGGACCTTGCATATGAAACGTACAGGATTACAGGAATCCCTCCCCATACTAATTATAGTCTCGCGAAGATCTTGTATATCAAAAATAAATATAAGGAAGCAAATGATAAAGAAGTCCAATGGCTAAGTTTAGCTAACTATTTCGGTTTTCTACTAACGGGAAATAGAGGGATGGAGGCTTCTCTTGCTTCTAGGACACTTGCTTACAATATTCAAAGAAAAGAATGGTCAAAAGAAATCCTATCAACCTTTCATGTAGATCCTGCTATTTTTCCCGAAGTGCATGAATCTGGGGACATTATTGGGCAATTAACTGAGGAGGCTGCAATTGATTTAGGGTTAGATCAAAGCACGGTAGTTACCGTTGCAGGGCATGACCATATGGTAGGCTCCCTTGCTGTTGATTTAAAAGAGTCATCGGAACTATTAAATTCGACTGGAACAACAGAAGGATTATTATTTACACATAAGAATCCCATTCTTTCTGACGAGTCCTTTCAATACAAGATAAGTAATGGCCATTATGTGCAGAACCCTTTGTATAGTTATTTTTCCTCTTTACCTGCTGCTGGGTATGCGATTGAATGGTTAAGGAAAATAGTGAAGATGGAAGAAGAAAACGAATTTACCGGAATGCTTTCTGACTTGGAGGAAACCTATCGAAATCATTTTCAAACATTGCCGTTCCTTCTTTTTATCCCTCATTTAAGAGGAAGCGGTCCGCCAGTCCGCTCCTCTTTATCTAAAGGATTAGTGTATGGAATAACCGACAAAACAACAAGCCAAGACTTATTCTATGGATTGTTCATTGGGCTCTGTTTCGAATTGAAGAATCTTTTACACCATTTTAGAGTGTTAGTCGAAATAGAATCACCAGTTATGAAAGTGATTGGCCCAGCTGCCCATAATCCCTTATGGCTCCAGTTAAAGGCAGATATATTGGGTTGTGAAATTCAGGCATATCCAATTAAAGAAGCCGTGGTGAAAGGTGCAGCATTTTCATTAGCTAGCAGGCAGGGATGGGTTACGGAGAATTCCTTT
Organism: Niallia sp. Marseille-Q9988; assembly: GCF_976954375.1. Lineage (NCBI taxonomy): Bacteria > Bacillati > Bacillota > Bacilli > Caryophanales > Bacillaceae > Niallia > Niallia sp. Marseille-Q9988. The sequence goes on from NZ_CDRJSZ010000010.1 coordinate 133,760, forward strand.
GAGGAGAAAGTAGTATATACTCCAAATAAAGAAAAGCATGCATTTTTTCAAGGGAAGTTCGAGGAGTATTATTGGCCAATTTTTGATTGGAAGAGGGAGTTGGAAGCAGAGGGAAAGAATTGATTAATGCTCATTTAGAATTGGAAAGTGATCCAGCCTTTGTTGGAGTATTTTTAGAAATTTGAGCAACTCCAAACAGATGCAGTACAGTGGGAGTTTGACTAAATAATAAAAAGGGAACGGTTCTTGAAGCACATTGGACTAACCTAAAATAGTGAGACAATATAAAACACCTCCAAAATGGCAATACTTGAGATAAGTATTGTGACATTATTCGGAGGTGTTTTTGCGTGGGCAAAAAAACTGTATATACAAAAGAGATTAAATGGGCGGTAGTAAGAGATAAGCTTGAAGGAAAATTAACAACACGGGAAATTATGAACAAATACAAAATCAAAAATAAAACTCAAATTGAAACTTGGATGAGATGGTACAAAAATGGAGAAATGTATCGGTTTGATCAGCCAATTGGTAAACAATATACATTTGGGCATGGGCCCGATTCTTTAAGTAAGGACGAGCGAATAAGTAATCAACTAACTCACCTAAAAATGGAGAATGAAATTCTAAAAAAGTATATGGCGATGAGAAAGGAGTCGATAAAGGGCTAGTAGTACAATTGGTTGAACAATTTCGTGAAAAATATACCGTTACTTCCATTTTAAAAGTTTTAGGGATTCCACGTGCTAGCTATTATCGTTGGACTAAAGGGTTTGGTGAATATCGGAATGAACATGAAGATTTAATTATTGAAATCTGTAAGGCTACTAAATATAGAAATGGTCATAGGAAAATTAGAGCTATTCTAAAGCGAGAACATCATATTCATCTTAATAGGAACACAGTTCAAAACATTATGCAGAAGCATCATTTGCAGTGTAAGGTGAAACCAAAACGCAAGTGGAAATCGCAGGGAGAAAGTGAAGTCATTGTACCTAATATTCTTAATCGTGATTTTAGTGCAAGTAAACCAAATGAGAAGTGGGTAACGGACATTACGTATATCCAGTATGGCAGCGAAACATTATATCTGTCTACGATTATGGATTTGTATAATAATGAAATCGTAGCTTATAAGATTTATAATCATCAACAAACGACATTAGTAATTGATACACTGCAGGATGCTTTGGATAAACGCAATCAGCCAGAAGGAGTTATTATACACTCCGATCAGGGGAGTGTGTATACATCGTATACTTTTCAAAATTATTTGAAGGAACATCATTTAGTAGGTAGTATGTCCAGACGAGGGAACTGTTGGGACAATGCGGTGATTGAATCATTTCATTCAAATTTAAAGACAGAGGAATTCCAATATTGTAAGTTTAATACCCTAGCTAATTTAGAAGTTATTTCTAGAATAGATGGGTACATTCATCATTACAACGAGGGTAGGATTCAAGCAAAATTAGGCTACTTAACTCCAATAGAATTTGGATTAAAGGCAGCTTAAAGGATTTCGGGGTTATCCACTTTGCATGTAGAAAAGACATGCACTTTATTTGGAGATGCGGGCATGATAGCCTATTATGGCTAAGCCAGATTCTCTTTGAGATATCTGGCTTCCTGGCTAAAGAATCTATGCCCGCAGAGGCTCCAAGTAAAGTGACAAAGTGCCTGAACTATTTCCAGTAAAGAACCAATATCAAATTAATGAAAAAGTGTTAAATTTAATATGGATAGGTGTTTTATATATGTCTCATTTGGCTAGGTCAGTTCACATGAACCGTCCCTTTTTCATTAATATTTTTCATCTAAAATATCCTGATCTTCTTGTAGAGAACTAAATAAATCTAGTAATAGTTTAATCATTGTTTTCTCCATCCTTTTCTTCCAAATTTGTTCTATATATTTATTAACATGATGTTTTTCAGAGCAGTAAGTAATTGTTTATGTATGGAATATATCAAGGCCAGCTTAATTTTTCTTTAAGAACCACATCTAATCTAGGTGTCAGGCACCACAAAAGGACAAAGAAAATAAATGGTGTTTCTGAGACGAACAAAGGAAGAAATAAACCATTCATTTTATGGATTCTAAGTGAAGCTGCTGCTATTTACTTTATACAATACAGATTATCTTAAGCATGTAGTTTGGGAATATTGTAAAATAATGTCGAACTATTCATCTTTCCCTGTTGGACAAATGTTTAGTAAAATATAGATAGTGGATTTTCAGTAAAGGTAAACCATTCAAAAGGATGGGACACAAAGCAACAGATCTAAGGTGTAAACTATGATGGCTGTGCTGCCTGAAATATTTTTATATTTTAGGGGGAATGGGAAATGCTAAAATCACTATTTTGCTTTTTTAAAAAACATCATAAATACAGTTATTACGAAGATCATTGTGTTAGATGTGGTAAAAAGAAACCGCATATCCAGGTGTCAGGCACCGTAAAAGGACAAAGAACATAAATGGTGTTTCTGAGACGAACAAAGGAAGAAATAAACCATTTTATGGATTTCATGTTCAAAAGAAATAGTATATCGTCATATCGGAAATTATAATTAAATAAATGATAAGGAGGTATGTTTATGCTAGATCCAGGTAATGTGGTCAGACCGTGAATTTGAGTTCAAACCTCATAATAATACAAAGTTATGATTTATTTCTCTGTGAAGGGAATAAGTAGAGAGGATAATTATAGCTCTTTTTTGGGATTTGGTGTAAAAAAGAAGGAATTATTGATGTAAGTATGGTTATATCTCTAATTTTACTTTTATTTCTAGCTCGTATTCGACTTTTCTAACAATATCTTGCCAATTCCCTTTTTCTTTTATTTCTTATCTTAGTTTTGAGAATGCATTTAATGATACCTAAGAAATGAGTTTAGTAAACTAATCATATAACTCTAGGTCACAGTGACGCCCCGAAATTTGTCGAAGATTGATAGAAAATTAGATTGTGTGAGTGATAAACTGAAATAGTAGTTTGTATTTGGCAATCAAAAAATGGTTCTTACGAAGGTCTGGTGACCAAGTATTTTGGATATTAGATTCATTCTCGCTGCACAGTGACGCCCACCGAAAAATCTTGATTCACAGGAAGGTTTCACAAGAGTGTTTTGTGGGATTGTACTAGGGTGATTATTGCAGATGAAATGAGCCACTCTATAGTTAAACGATTAGTCTTAAATATAAATTCATGAAGGCTTCTTGTATAATTTGTTGTATGCGTTCAAGCATAACACTAATATATAGGAGGTTGGAGCCTCTGAAGAAGATATGAATAGTGATTTAATCGAGTTTGATATATTTCTTATTGACGAGAAAAACTGTCGTCGAATATACATAGTTATAAATGAAAAGAAGCAAGTAATACACCCTTGTAGATATACTTGCTTCTTTTCACTTAAACATTCTTACAAATTACTGCTTGTATTCGCCCCGAAATTACTTCCAATTAACGCAACTCTTTTTGGAGTAACTCCTTTATAGTAACCTTTATATAGTAGATTATAAGGAACCTTTATACCAACACTACGGTTGTCAAAAACTCCAGTCCCACCTAAGACATAAGCTTGCCAAACAATTTTCGAACAATATGTTGGGTCTAAGCCTTTCAAATTAGTTGTAATTGAATAGCTAGCATTCGCATGATTTCTCACATAACTAGTAGCCCAGTTTGCTGCCGTTTTTGCTTTAGTAGAGCTATTTATACGAACTACTTTAGTATTTTTATATTTACTAAACCAATCTTTTAAACTCAAATTTCTTGGGTTTGCTTTAGTATTTGCGATTGATGAAAACATTATACCGTTGGATGTAACAATTCCCGCATGTCCTGAAAATCCACTTGAACTTGTACTGTTTGTAACTAAGATATCTCCTGCTTTTGCTATAATCTTAGTACCAGGATATGTATGTGTAGCAGCTGCCATAGTACTGAAAGAACCAGGTGACTGAGCAGGAACAGATATTACTTCTCCTTCTTCTGTTGTAGTTAACCCATATTCACTAAGTTCTTCATCGTCATTTACATCAACTTCTTCAACTTCTTCTAGAGTACCTAAATTGCTATCAATACTACCTACAAACTCTTCGTAAGATAGATTGGGATCTATTACTCCTTCTTCTTGAAGACTATCAAACTTTTCGATTGAAATAACGTCATTATTTTCTTCCGTTTCAGACGCCTCAGCTTTTCCATTAAAATTAAACGAAACTATTAGAAGGAAAAATAAATTTACACTTTTATATTACTATTTCCCCTTTTTTGTATTATTATAATACTAGATTATATAACAAAAAAATATAAAGGGGGTCATAATAATTAGTAAAAAAATGTTTATAATTTCATTTATTTGTATAATTTTATTGTTATTTGGAGGTTTCAAGATTAATGAATTCTTTAATGGGAATAAATCAAAATTAGAAGAGGCTAAAAAAGATGTATATGATTACTTGATTGAAAAAGAAGGTTATAAGGAAGATGACATCTTAGAAATTGAACCGTCATATAGTTTTGTTGAAGCTCCTGAAAATGCTTATTTTGCATTCGTGAGATTTAAGGACAATCCTAGCGAGAAAGTTTACTATTCTCGCACTGTAAGAGATGATGAAACTATTATTAGTAGAAATTAATATATTGTGGGGAGGTGAAGCGAACTCTTGGTCACCGTGACGCCTCGAAGAATCTTGTTGAGTATTGCGAATGGATTGAGCAACTGTTTGCGAACATCTGAGCCAGTATTTGCAGGGAAAGAGCCTTTTTGCCGCTGCAATCCTTACTTCATCGCGTAAATACATATGCATAAAATATCTTGCTATATATCAGTAAATCGAACTTTTTGTATTTTTGAATCAACTATCTCAAGGTCATAGTGCCGCCCCGAATAGGATTTAAAATCTTAGCAAATCAATTTGAACATGAACATCATTTTTTTTTTTGATAAAACTTATATTCTATTTACACAATTTTCCTTTCGTTCATAATTTATGTGCTGATTGCATTCATAACTATAACATTTTTCTCCATTTGACATCCCACATTATTTCTGAAGTTGATTCTCCATTGATTTTGCCAGTTCATTTGGCTCTACTATTCTACTACATCAGCCAATAAAGTAATGTTTACAGCGACTGAAAATTAATTCCACTCACTTTTGCTGTTTCTGTTAAATCTACTAAAATACCATCTGCAATAGCATCTTCTCTTCTCATAGATATGATATTATCTAAAAAATATTTTCTAATTCAATTTTTCAGCCTTTCCATTAAATAAAAAAGCCACCTCTAATTAATTTGAAAGGTAGCTCTATATTTTAATACTATTTTAACTTAGTAACTTGAATTAAAATACCTGCTAAAACAAGTAAAAATCCTATTGTTATTGGTATTAATGAGAATATTACCAAGTTTCCTGCAAAAACAGCCGGGTCACCAGCTTCAGAATACATAGTGAATTCCATTCCAATCTTCTGACTCAGCAAAATCAATAATAAGCCAAGTATTTCTAATACAACACTAAAAACACTAATTTTTTTTCTCATTTTTTCACCACTTTAAACGTAATTGTGCATAAGCTTTGAATTGTGTATCGAAACTCTTTTTAACTTCGGGAGCTTTAAAGGATATTTCTAAACTTCCATCAACACCGCTTGTTCCACCAGTAGCTCCAATAGAGAAAGAATCAACGCCAAAGCTTACATTCTTCGTTTGATGCATATAAACGGCTCCGGCATTTAACCATTTTGTATTCCAAGTTGTGTCTTTTTCTAATTTCACCTGCATTGTTTGAACAATATCTTGTACTTCATATACATCCCAATCATCTTTTAAATTCTGGACTAAACTAATTCCTGTTTTATTAACATCCCATAGGTTAGCTTCATTCACTCTATCATACGTATATGTAATTACTTTTTTCTTACCATTCCATGGATTTACTCCAGTTGCTACTTGTGTTCCATATAGTGACGACAAAATATAATTGTAATCATCTGTTGAATCCCAAGCTACAGATATAATATCTTTTAGTCTATTTGCAGGAACCTTTTTCCAATCCATTTTAGCAGTTAGTAAGAAAGTATTGCTTGTTAATTTTTTTATAGTGATAGTTAACTTTTTATAGTTACTGTTACTATTAGTGCCTGTTGTACTGGAAGCCAATCCTCCATCATCTGCAACTGCAAACAGTGAAACAGAATCATTACTTAAAGCTTTTTGTTTAATTGATTGGGCAGCTTTACTATCATCTTCTAATATTTCTTGAGTATTTTCTTTCAATTCAGATACTTCTTCATTAAACTCTGCTTGTGTTAAAATTTCTTGTTCCGTATCAATAACTTCAGGGTTTTCTTCGTTAACCCAATTTTCATCCTCAAAGTATTCAGTCGTTTTTATGAATTCTGTGACAACCTGTGTGTCTAAAACGGCTTCTTCTTTTGTGGCATTATATTGTTCTTCCGTCATGTTATTAATATAATCATCTATATATCCTAACTCTTTTAATCTGTTTCTCTCTGTATCTGAAATAACGACACCATCACTAACACCATTTACATTACCTTCTTTTTGTGTTTCGTTTGTTTCTGCTTTTACTAGATTATTACTAGAAACAATAATTAAAAAAACGACTGCACAAATTAATAGTTTTTTAAAAAACATTTTTGTCATATATTACCTCCTAATTATGATAGATTAAATATATGACAGAAATTACAAAAAGTAAACAAAGTTCTAAAAATTGCAATTTTTTTATGAAACGAATTTTTCGTTTACTAAAAAACACCACTACAGGTTTGGTCACAGGGACGCTCCGAAATTTGTCGAAGATTGATAGAGAGTTAGATTGTGTGAGTGTGATGAACTGAAATAGCAACTGAATGGTGTGAGGGTGGTTGGTTGTTGAGCTTTCTTCCTTTTAGGAAAGGAAGAGATGATCATAGAAACATTTCTTAAATTTCTTCATGAAGTTCAGAAGGTGATTACAGCCACATAATTTCACCACTCTTGCCCATGCTTTTTACAAGGTAAGCGTCAATAAACTAGGCCCCACCTATTAATTTAGATGGAGCCTAGTTTAGTTGGCAAGCAAAAATTTTTATCACTTGCCAACTGTTCTTGTAGGATAACTTTAGTAATTCACTGAAAACCTAAGAGCCTTTCTTAAATGTAATATGGAGGGGGGCATTCAAAATATGTACCTCCTTTAATGGTGTTGCTTGCTGCTTTGTTTGGGCAATATATTCAAGTGGGACCGAAAATTATTTCATTTTATTATTTACAATTTTTTTATATACTACTTTGTATATTCAAATCGTACTAGAAAAATCAGAGAAACTGCTGTTTATTTTAAAAGCTTATTTATTCAAATTAAAGAATCAAAAAAAGAAGATAAGCACCGAACCAAAAAATGCTCTAAATAAAGGTATGGTTACTTTTCCCCGAATTTATACATGTGTACTAATAGGGGCTCGCTGCACAGGGACGCCCCGAAATTTGTCGGAGATTTATAGAGAATAAGATTGTGTGAATGATAAATTTTGGAGGTTGTTGGCGTTTTGCCTTTTCCAATGGCGAACCAAGATTTAAAAAGTAGACAATTGTAACGGTTAAGTAGAAATGGTTCTTACGCTAATTAGATGAAGTGCACCAAACAAATAAAGGTACATGTTTATGTTTACTTAAAACAACTCACTATACATGTACTTTCAATTAGTATATTATTACGTTATAACAGTATTACGTAATAATTGTATAAACGGTAAGATGCTTGCATATAATAAGGAGGAGAACAAAATGGCGGTGACTAATGTGGAACGTAAAATTGTACGTATCGGCAATAGCCTTGGTATCACATTACCACAAGAAGTGCTTGATCATCTGAAGGTGAAACAGGGCGATGAAATCAAGCTACAGCTTGAGAAGGATGGTACCGTATCCTTTAAACGACAAAAGAAACTGAATTACGATGCGTTAGATGGTATTGACCAGGATTTCCTTGATGGTATGCAGGAGTTATTCGAAAACTACGATCAGACGCTCAAGAATTTGGTGAATCGTTAAATAAATGGTCAGGTATTTACATCAAAAAGAACTCATCCTCATCAATGCTATGTTAATTAAAAGATACAGTTCTGGAGAGCAAATGGGGGTTAAGGACACAGCACTATTGGATAGTGCCATCAACCGGCCGAAACAAAGTGCTTTTGGTGAAGAAGCTTATCCTACCATCTGGTTAAAAGCTGCCGCATTATACAGCAGCATTGCCCAAAACCATGCTTTTCATAATGCAAACAAAAGAACTGCGTTTGCTGCAATGAAGCAATTTTTATGGGTAAACAGCTATCAGTTCGTTGCCCCTCAGAAAGAGGCAGAGGACTTTACTGTAGAATTGGTGGCAACAAAACCACCGATGGATATTCAGGAAGTTGCTAAATGGATTGAGAAACATGCAAAAGAAAGATAAAAGGTATACGTAAATGTTTATGTTTGCGTATACCTTTTATCTTAATTACTCAACTATCGCACCTTGAATAAAGATCCTGTTTCTTGAGGTCACAGGAACGCCCCGAAAAATCTTGTTTCACAGGTATGTTTCACTTTGATTTGTCGATTGATATTCATTTGGAACGGAATATCAATCGACAGAGAGGTGATAGTCGGACCGTACTTTCGCTGTTTTCCATTTAGACATTTTGCAAGGTTGAGATGGTAGAAGGGAAAGTGCGAATTTCTCCTCATCCTCTGGTGTAGTCACTGTGACCATGAATTAATGATTCTCCTCCAATTGTAAAATCACTTTCGTAAAAACTATAAAATCATTAATGTGTTTTTCTAGAATCGCCTCTAATATATCTAGCTCTAACGTCTGGTAGTCATGTACAGCAATATTTCGGAATCCGACCATATTCATCAATGTATTTGCTAAGCTTTTTTCAATTAATCCAGCATTTAGTAGCAATTTAAATGCTTCACGACTCGCTTTTGGTACTCCAAGCTTGCGTTTACTGACAATATGCATCGCTAAATAGATGCTCGCCTCACAAGCACGTTGAATATTTAAAATGATACTATCCTGTTTTGTAAAGTCCGTTAAGTTTGCAGGATTGTCCTCGTACACTTCATGAATACGTTTAACACAACGTTCAATTGTCGTCGCTTTATTTAAAATAACATCATTCATTGCCGAATACACTCCCTCTTTCTTTGATCGCACTAATAATTGTAGCACGCTGCTCACTTAACGTAGCATACATGCTATAAGCACGCATTTTTTGGCGTGTAAATTCGTTCTCGTCATGTATATAAATCGGATTACCTTGCTCAAAAATCTGCATTGTAAATACTGTATCGCTTTGTTTAATGTCGACTAAATCGACTTCCCGACCGGCAATTGCAGCAAGCTCAGAAGCTAGCATAAAACGTTCATAAGATGATAGCTTCTTGTCACTGAAATAAGCAAGATCGATATCACTTGCATCATGTGTCGTGCCTTTAGCGAATGAACCAAATAGAATGACGAAGGCTGGGTTTGTTTCTAGAATGATTTTATCAATTAACTTCTTTTGTATTTCTTCTTTTAGCATGCTTATCACCGTCCTTTCTCATATTATAAAGCTTATAAGGAAAAACCGCACATATAGGGATAGGGACATGGGGTCAGGTTCCTTGTCCCAAACTCTAGAGATACACCTAGTTCTTGGTCACAGTGACGTCCCGAAATTTGTCGGAGATTTATAGAGAATTAGATGGTATGAATGATAAATTGAAATAGCAGCTGGATATTGGAGGTGTTGCTTTCTGCTTAGGAAAGGGGGGATAATCATAGAAAGATTTCTTCGTGGAAGGATTACGGCGAGGTGATTTTACCACGCTTGCCATATTTTTTACTAGTCTTCGCCAATAAATGTATCACATAGCGGCAATTCGTTTCCTATGCATAGTAAAGTCCAACAGATTACGCAATAAACTGTAGGATTTTTTTCATTGTTTTTTTCTAGGAATTGAATAACTAAATATTCGTTTGTAAAAGAAAAAGCATTGACTATTAAAAGAAATGCTAATGTTTTGAAAATGTATTTTCAAATGAAGTGAAGTAAACGACGTTGAAAAAGTAAAAGCGTCAAAATTAAATGAGTGAAAAAATTTAAATTTTTTTGTATTGACATGTAGACATTTTTAGTATGTATTAATCATATAGTTTTACCTCATTTATGATTTAATAGATACCCAAACTTTATAAATAAATGAATCCTCAACCTTTACTCCTGGACGAATACTGAAACTTTTTTCTGAATGAACAACAAAATCGGATTAGAAGCTAGAAAAAATGAAAGAGCATATGCTATTTTATAATCTGGTGTTATATATCCATTTATTGTTCTACCATGTATTTTGTTAGCTAGAGAATCAGCCCATACCTCTGATTCTCTCACAATCTAACTTTCTATCCATCTTCGACAAATTTCGGGGAGTCACTGTGACCAAACACTAAAAGTAACTTTTTAGTAACTACCGCACAAAAATGTGCATTCTTCAAAATTGAAGTACGATGGTTTATCATGAAATAGTAACAAAATTTTAAAAAAGGGTTGATCTAAATGAGTAAGAAAATCGCTGTACTTGTGACAAACCTTGTTGAGGAAATTGAATTGACTGATCCAGTAGATTCTTTTGTAAGTGCTGGTCATGTGGTTGATTTAATCGAGGAACGCGCAGGCAAAGATATTACTGGTAAGAACGGGGTTAATTTTAAAATTGATAAAGGAATCGATGAGGTTAAGGCTGACACCTACGATGCACTTTTAGTGCCTGGTGGATTTTCACCAGACTTACTTAGAATTGATGAAAGAAATGCTGCTTTTGCACGCTCTTTTATTGAAGCAAAAAAACCAGTGTTCGCTATCTGTCACGGACCACAGTTCCTAATCGATACAGATTTATTAAAGGGCGTAAACGTTACTGGCTTTACATCAATTCGTAAAGACTTGATTAATGCAGGGGCAATTTTTAAAGATGAAGAAGTTGTTGTTGATCATAATATTGTTACAAGTCGTACTCCAGATGATCTTCCCGCTTTTATACGTGAATCAAAAAAATTATTGGACAACTAATGTGAGGTGGCCAGATTTTTACAACTGGCCACTTATCTTTTTAAGGAAGAAATAACCACACTATAGTAACCCTTCTTGTCTTAATTGCGAGATGCGATTTTTGCCCCACTCATACATCATTTTAACAATAGGCAATATTGTATATCCTAGTTTAGTCATCGAATATTCGACTCTTGGTGGGCTCTCTGGATATACTTTTCGACTAATTAATCCATCTTCTATAAGTTCCTTCAATTGCTTTGAAAGAGTTTTATGAGAAATATTTTCAAATAGTCTTTGAAGATCACTAAAGCGGTGTGAGCCTTCAACACCTAAATGCCATAAAATAACTAATTTCCACTTCCCGCTAATTATAGAGAGCGTCAGTTCTTTTTCACAATGATAATTCTTATTTTTTAATTTTTCTTGTATTTCTTCTCGTAATGTATAACACATAGGACCTCCCCCTTTTCTCTCCATTCAATTTTATCAGAAAAATAAATTCTTGGTCACAGTGACGCCCCGAGATAGTTCTTGGTCACAGTGACGTCCCGAAATTTGTCGGAGATTTATAGAGAATTAGATGGTGTGAATGATAAACTGAAATAGTAGCTGGATATTGGAGGTGTTGTTTTCGGTTTAGGAAAGGGGGATAATCATTGTATAGTTTTACTTCATTTGTGATTTAGTAACTATTAATAGTTACTTAAACTTTATAAATAAATGAATCCTCAACCTTTACTCCTGGACGAATACGGAAACTTTTTTCTGAATGAACAACAAAATCAGGATTAGAAGCTAGAAAAAATGAAAGAGCATATGCTATTTTATAATCAGGTGTTATATATCCATTTATTGTTCTTGTTCTACTATGTATTTCGTTAGCTAGAGAATCAGCCCATACCTCTGATTCTCTTAAAGTTTCAAAAATAAGCGTTTATTTTTTTCCATTCTGTTTCCATCATTTACAACCTCATTTCTTTATGTCTAAATTCTATCACATTCACAAAATCTAACTTTCTATCTATCTTCGACAAATTTCGGGGAGTCACTGTGACCAAACAACCACAGCGACGCCTCAAAATACACCGTTAAACTATTGTGCCACCATTTGGATGTAGAATCTGACCAGTCATGTAGCTTGCGTCATCAGAAGCAAGAAATACATAGCTGGTTGCCACTTCAAAAGGTTGCCCTGCACGTTTCATTGGTGGTTTGGATGTGTCGGTTCCATAGGTTGCTACTTTTTCTGCTGAGTAGGAAGAGGGGATGAGAGGTGTCCAAATAGGTCCAGGTGCAACACCATTCACACGAATACCCTTGTCTAGAAGAGATTGTGAAAGGGAGCGTGTGAAAGTCAGGATGGCCCCTTTAGTAGCAGAGTAGTCAATTAATTCTTGATTTCCTTGATAGGCTGCGAGAGAAGTTGTATTAATAATGGAACTGCCCTTCTTTAAATGTGGTAAACAGGCTTTGGTCATATAGAAAAATGAGTAGATATTTGTTCGGAAGGTTACGTCTAATTGTTCTGCTGTGATATCTAATATGCTCTGTTGAATAAACTGTACTCCGTGATTATTAACCAGAATATCAATTTTTCCAAAATGATGGACTGCCTGTTGGACGACGGTATATGACATTTTTTCCTGTTGTAAATCACCGGGAACTAGTAGGCACTTTCTACCGATTTGTTCAATTCTACTTTTTGTTTCTTGTGCATCTTGATGTTCATAAAGGTAGGAAATAACTACGTCGGCTCCCTCTTTAGCATAAGCATAGGCGATGGCTCTTCCTATTCCACTATCCCCACCTGTGATAATAGCTACTCGGTCTTTCAGTTTTCCGCTTGCTTGGTAATAAGGATTTTCCGAAATAGGTTTTGGCTCCATAGTGTGTTCAAGACCTGGATGTTGTTCTTGGTGTTGAGGAGGAAAAGCAATATTTATATCTTGACACTTTTGTTTTTTTCCTAAGAATTTATAAACAGGATAGATAGGACATTCCCCTTTCCTATTTCATTTAAATAAGATAAAGTTCGTTAAAACCTTTTACTCACAGATTCGTTAGTGCTCGGATGGTTTCATAGCAATTTGCAATTGGATGATAATCCGTCTTCGTTACGGGGCTTTTCTTATTCCCTACCTTTTGATTAAATCGATTTACTTTTTCATACCAACCACCCCGTTTTTTATCTATGAAATAGTTCCAAGCGTAATTAAATAGAGCATCATAATTTCTCCAATATGTGAAAGCTTTTAATCGTGTTCCAAGAAGTGCTGATGCACCAATCGCTTCTGCCATCACCCAATAGTATTTATCTGATTCTAGTACTTTTCCTTCACGGTCAATCGAATAGTATATCCCCCCATATTCAGTGTCTAAGCCGGGCTTTAGTGCGCTATTATATAATTCTACTGCTCTCTCTATCATCCATGATTCAGATTTATATCTTTCCAAGAGTAAGAGTAGTTTGCTCCATTCAATCGAATGACCAGGAATAAAGCCTTGGGGCCGAAATTGCTGCATCTCTTTATTGGTTTCAATATAGTTCCAATCAATTACCCAATTAGGGTCATAGTGTTCCCATATTAAACCTTCTGATTGTTGAGCTAAATTTAAGGTAACATTATATGCTAATATATAGGCTCTCTCTAGATACTTATGGTTACCGGTTGCCTCATAGGCTGAGATCATTGCCTCGCACAGGTGCATATTCGGATTTTGCCCTCTGTATGGATTTATAATGGACCAATCTGAATTCATTTCATTTAGATATAACCCGTGATCTGGCTCCCAAAAATATTGGTCGAGTATGTTATAAATATAGTCTATTAGGTGAGAAGCGCAAGGTATCCCTGCCTGATAGGCTTTGGAAGCTGCAAGTAAAGCAAATGCGTGTCCATATGCATATTTCTTAGAAACAGACACCTGATTATCGTTTAACTTCCAAAAATAACCTCCGTTATTAATATCCAGATGATAATTTTGAAGGTAGGATAAACCATGCTCAGCCGCCTGTAGACACCATGAATCACCACGTAACATGGCTCCAACACTAAACACGTAAATAAAGCGAGATGTCCCTACTAAGTGTTTCGTCTGATTATTGCAGATTGTCCCGTCATCTAAGTAGCACTGAAAGTATCCACCATTACGATAATCAATACATCTTGGATAATAAAATTGCAAGGTACCAAATATATGATTGGTTAACCATGCTGGATCACGAACCCGAATCTCACTATTCATTCACCACCACTTCCTTTTTTGAAATCATTCCCATTCTTTTGGGACCTATCTTAAAATAGTGACTTAACTAAAAATATTCTTTTTAGGACGGCAATATACATTGTCCAAACAAACTGTTAAGGGACATGGGGTCAGGTTCCTTGTCCCAAACTCTATGTATGATTGCGGTTGGAAATTGATATTCATATTAAAATTATCATACTCGCAAGGACCAATTCTGATTTAGCAGGGGAAGAAAGAATAAGCGGATCAAGACAGTTGGGAAGCGGTGACCTTAAGACGCTGGAGGCAGAATAAACAAATGACGATTGTGAGGGAGACATAATGCCCGATAAGAAAAGAGTGTATATATCAGAACGATTTTATCATAATGTTTCCCGGGGAAATCGCCGTGAATCCTTATTTCGAAATGCCAGTGATTTTCAAGCTTTTCTTCATATCCTAAACAGAACTCTACGAAAAGTACCCCTTTGAAATCTCCTCCTTATTGCCTCATGAATAATCATTTCCATTTATAATTGCGTTCTAGTAGAGTACCCATTTCAATGCTAATGGCACTGATCGATAAACGTTATGACAATTACTATAAGCCAAATACCGTAACTGGCCATGTCTTTGAAAAACGGTTTTATGAAAAAAGGATTGACGACAAAGAGGGAATGTTAAAAGTCACCCGTTATATTCATCTTAACTCATTGAGGAAGATAATAGTAAAAAGAGAGAAAAAGTGAAATAGACAGAATTCTTGTTCATAATGACTCTCCGAAACAATTTTGAAGCTATTGTCTGCAATTTACAAACAGTAGCTTCAAAAAGTTACTAACCGAACTTTAGAAAATTAACGGTAAACTAATCCACCATCTGTTAAGATTGCTTGACCTGTAATATAATCTGAATCATCAGAAGCTAAGAATGAAACTAAATTCGCTACATCTCTTGGTGTTTGGTAACGCTGCAATGCAATACCTGCACTATACTCAGCAAATGCTTCACCTGGTTGTAAAGCACCATTACTATAACGTACCATTTCTTCATCAATTCGATCCCACATTTTTGTTTTCGCAATACCTGGACAATATGCATTAACTGTAATTTGATATTTTGCTAGTTCTTTTGCTGCAGTATGTGTAAATGAACGTACTGCATGTTTTGTTGCAGAATAAGTACCTAACATTTCATAGGATTCATGACCTGCTATACTGCAAGCGTTAATGACTTTACCTTTTGAACCTTGCTCTATAAATTGTTTAGCAGCAGCTTGTGTACCAAATACAACTCCATTTACGTTAATGTTAAATAGGCGGTTTAATTCATTTTCCTCGATTTCTAAGAAAGGTTTAACTGCATCAATACCTGCGTTGTTTACAAACACATCTAAATGTCCAAATGCTTCTACTGCTTTTTGGACAAGATTAAACTGATCTTTTCGATTTGAAACATCCCCAACAACGCCAATTACATCAGCGTTTTGAGATTTTAATTCTTCCAGAGTGGCATTCAATAACTCTTGATTAATATCATGTAATACTACTTTGAAACCATCTTTAATTAATCGTTCTGCAATCCCACGACCTAAGCCACCAGCTGAACCTGTAATAACTGCAACTTTACTCATTGAATCAACACTCCCTTTAATTTATTTGTACAGAAAAATACATTTTCTATAGCTCTATTTTTAATAATATTGAAATGTATACTTAAAATCAAATAACTTGTTTTCAAAGATACGTTTCTTTAAAACTCGAATTTTGAGATTAATTCATTTTTATATAAATAATTTGGTTTTGTTAAGATAATGAGTATTATAGGGATGCTAATTTAATGTATCTTGATACTAGATATAAAAGTGGAAACAGATTGTTATAATAAAATAAAGAATATAGAACACTAAAGAAGTGTTTAGATGGAAAAAAGTAATGGTAAACACTATTTGGACAATTTTATGAGCATTTTTCTTCTTTAATTCGTTTGTATTTCGTTGATAGAAATCTTAATTTTCCCTTCATATTTCTCCATATTTATTAGCAAGCAGTATATATCGTTCAAATTCTGGTATTTCATCCCAATATAAAGAGTCATGTAAGTAGTTAAGTTCAACATGTTGAAAAAAGTTCTTCTCCATTACGGATTTTAGTTTTTCTCCAGAGACACCTTTATAAAATGGAATAGAATCATCTATCTCACTAAATTCATTTTGATATAATCGTTTCTTCCATTCACCTTCAATGATGGCTAATTTCCCATCTGGTTTTAAAACCCTTTTCCATTCTATTAATGCTTTATTTGGATTAGAGATATTCGAAATGAGAAAGCGGTTAACAACAAGATCAAATGAATCATCTTTAAATGAAAGAGATTCAGCATCTTCAATGTGAAAATCAATTATGTACCCTCGTTCTTTTGCTTTTTGTTTCCCTTTTTCTAACATATTAGTAGCTATATCAACACCAGTTACTTTGTGACCCTCTTTTGCAAAAAGTAAACTAAGAAATCCAGTTCCACAACCAACATCTAAGACATTCAGTTTTTTATCGCCACTTATTGCTTTAATAAGTTTTAACCATATTTCTTCTTGTTCAGCACTATGAATATCATGATGACCCGTAGAATCGTACAATCTTGCTCTTCTATTCCAATGTTTTGCTACAAGTTCCTTAATATTTGCGTTTTTTTCATCCATAAAATATCCCTCCATAAATTTTTGTTGTTATTGGTTTTTACGATTATGGATCTTCCACAGTGGGTGGCAATTGTGGAAGGTCTATGGCCGAATTCCTGGCTAAAAGAAGTAAGAATCAAGTCGTTTTTTATAATGCCCCGTTGGCAAATATAGAAGCCAGTTGTGTAAGAGTGGCGACAGTCACCGGAAAGAAAATATAGTGAGTTTCGAATATGGTTTTGATACAAATGAAGTAGATCACAAATAAGGAGCTTTTCAAAAAACGATTTCCATTACTCTTGGTCACAGTGACGGCCCGAAATTTGTCGAAGATTGATAGAGAGTTAGATTGTGTGAATGTGATAAACTGAAATAGCAACTGAATATTGTGAGGGTGGTTGGTTGTTGTGCTTCTTTCCGTTTAGGAAAGGAGGTGATAATCATGGAAACATTTCTTGAATTTGTTCGTGAAGTTCTGAAGGGGATTGTGCGTGAGATAAGCGCCTATTTCTTTCGGAAGAACATATTAGAAAACAAGAAAACCACCCTACGCCGTCGCAAGCAAAAGGGTGGTTCTCGACCAAAATAATATTTAATTGACAACCATACCCTGACGGTAGAGGTTGCAGGGAGAAGTGTTCGCGCACTTCTCTTTTTCATTATATACGTTTATTATATAGCTTATAACAATTGCTTTCAACTATGTGTCAAAATTTAGGTCACAAGCAAGAAAGCCAGCAATGCCTAGTACACCTACAACCATTACGATGAAAATGCTCATTCTCATTAAACCTCCATTCCTATTGCTAGTATATGAATATTTATCACGACAACGCGGAATTAACGTAGAATTCTGAAATGACTGACTGTTATAATTATAACAAATTTATGGAAACAGAGATGCCATAAAAAATTATGTTTCATGGGAGGGGGATAGTGTGATGCATTTTGAACTTGAACAGATTAAGTACAGTTTGTTTCTCTGAAGGCTGTCTAGAATATAAATTTAATTTCTAAAATAACAATCCAATTCATTATTTATTCGAGAAAAGCATAGAGGAAGTTTTGCGTTATCTTGGTAGTGAAATAATGAATGGCCACGTGATTATTATCGTCTTCTAAATATTTTTCGAAGTAAGAAAAATATTAGTATAGTTAAAAGGAATGCTAGTCTGAAATACCCAGGTATTAAGCCGATAATCCATATACTTGTTGTGATAGTTGCAAATGATAAATATTCTATATACTTAACATGTTGCCATTTCTTCTTGTTTAGTAGAATGATTATATACGCAATGATAGGTGCTACTATTGATATAAAGTATATAAATTTTTCTTTTGTGTACCATGGATTTCTTTTCATTTTTATACCCATTCTTTCTTTTATTTTATAAAAATAAGGCTTATAACAGTTAAAAACTTATGCTTGTAGAATCTAAATATATTAATGTAGTATAAATACTATTACTTTTGCTCCAATTCCTGCTAAATAAAACATAAGACTGATAGTGGATTGAAGATATGTCCCTTTGCTCTTGGTTTCTTTCGGAAAACTTTATATTAGTAACAATATATCTTTTTAAGGAGATGATCGGATGCTTAGTGAAATAGTAGAAACTTTAATCATTCTGTGGGCAGGAAAAGATATTAGTTATTATCCGACCGAGGAACAAAAGAATCAGAATCTAAAATTACTTAGAAACGAACAATGGTTTAAAGATTTATTTTCAGAGCATACAGAGCTGTTTTTGAAGAATAAAAAGCTCCGTCATTTTATTGGAGCAGTTAACCCCCAAATAATCTTAGCTAATCCAAAAAAGAAAAAAAGGTTTGAAGAAGATCTAATCTATCTTATAAAGATTATAGAAAAACATCAAAAATAAGCAGAATTGTTGAGTGAAGGAAGCGGATTTAAAAGAGTCACAAAAAAACGAAATATGCGCGGCCGTTGGGCTGCTTTTTTGTTGTTATTTAAGCCTTTCACAGCATGTATTGACTAAAAAATAACAGAATAGAACATAATAAACACATGTAATTTAATACATATAATAATACACATTTAAATACACATTATAATACACAATTTCATATTTATAGTATATAATGGGAGGTGAAAACAATTATGAAAGAAAAGGAGATGAGTAAATTGTCTGCCAAAGCAATCGAAGAAGTACAAAAAATCCGTCATGGTTTCCAAATGGGGAGCAGAGTAGGAGTCACACAGCTAGGTCGATCCACACAATGGCGTGAAGATTTGGACCGATTAGCTGCAATGGAGGTTGTGGATCGTAACGAAACAAAAGCAATTTTACTCAAGCCGGAAGTGTATCAAGCGATGATCGAGTATATGTCCTTATTAGAACGTAAAAAAGAAGAATTAGAAGTAGAAATCGAAACAGCAGAAGTGGAACAGCTATATGGATATCGTTTAAAACGCAAAGAAGCAGAGTATGTTAGGGGTGGAAAAGAAGCTGCAGAAGATGCGGTTGCCCTTTTCTTATCTAATCCAGAAAAGTTTAGGTCTCCACTAGATGATGATAAGTAATTCCAAAATAGCTGAAACGATTGCTCAAATTACTACCATATCGGGCATTCAACATGTACCGACAGATGTTATTACCGACGTTATAAATTTAGCAAATGCTTTTCCGAACGATTTCGATTTCGATTCCGCCGCTGACAATGTTATTCGATCGATTATTCAAATTAAAAGAAACCCCCATATCGGAGGGCTGCTCCGAGATAATTATGTGGGTTATCGTTCTTTTCATTATCAAAGTAAAAGAGTAAACAAGCACCCAGCCGATATGCGTACCATATATCGATATCGTGAAGATAATGGAGTTATCTATCTTCATGGATTTGGTCACTGTCATAATCCGGATAGTGTCTATAAAAGATTTCAGGGCAGATAACAATCCTTTGCGGGACTGTCAAATGAGGCTGGGACATAAGTATTTCAATCAACAACAAACACGAACTATAATGTAATTAAATTACATTATAGTTCGTGTTTGTTTTTTAGAAAAAGGTTTAAAAACGAAGTGAAATGGAGCGGAGGACGCTCGACTCCTGCGGGAAATAGAGGAAAGGCTGAGACCCCGCAGCGCAGCGAGGAGGCTTAGCTTCCTCCCCGGCGCATCGTGCGTCCGTAGCGCAATGGAACGACTTAGTTTTTACACTTATCTAGATTTAAAAACATAGATAACCATCATGAGAAAGTAGCCTTATTTAAGAGATAAATTAAAGATTGTTCGTCTTTAAAGATTAGTTATTTAGTTTTGTCCCACCTTCTTTTTTATATGGGACAAGATGCCGGATTCCTTGTCCCATATAATTACTTGGAAGAAAAACGATTGAATTATCATAGGTTTATTCCATAAACAGTATTATAATGGATGGTATATCCAGTTAATGGATTGTATTGTTGGATATTTATGAAATTTGTATTAGTTCTTATTATTTATTATGAAGAGAATTGAAGGGATGGTTTTACTGCATCCTTGTCTTTATAAGATATAATAGGAAAAATCATAGTTGCTAAAATGTAATCAAGGATAGAGGAAAGATTATCTATTAAAGAATTCAAACTACAGTAATCGAAACAAGTTCTAATGGATGGAGTAAAGTAAAGGTGAATAATAAAACAGGATGGGTTTCTAGTAAATATCTATCTACCAAAAAACCAGTCGTTACAGAAAGTACTTCTCCTAAAGAAACTTCAACTTCTGATTCTAAAAAGCCCACTACACCTACTCAAAGCACGCCTGCATCTAGTGGTAACGTAGCGGATCAACTGAAAACGATTGATGCAAACCAACAACTAATTCTCGTTACAACAAATGGATCGAGTACAAGTTCCGCAACCATTCGTACATTTGAAAAGGATTCAAAGGGAAAATGGACCCAGTTACTTAACATTGCAGGCTATATTGGTAAAAAAGGATTCGCTACTCCTTCCGCTATGAGTGAAGGCGGGAAGAAGGCTCCAATCGGAAAATATACAATTGGGACAGCATTCGGGCGTTATGATAACCCTGGTACTAAATTACCTTATCGGAAAATTACGAGTGATGATGTCTGGATAGATGATCCTAACTCAGAGCTATACAACACTTGGCAATCAAAAAGCAAAACCCAAGACCAGTGGAACAGTGCCGAAAACATGAATATTGCAGCTTACAATTACGGATTTGTGATTAATTACAATACAGCACGAACTCCAAATAAAGGGAGTGCGATTTTCTTCCATGTTAGCAGTAGTTACACTCTCGGTTGCACCGGTACATCTCAAGCAAACGTAATAAGCATCTTAAAATGGCTAGATCCAGGAAAAAATCCTGTAATTATCCAAACCCCTGTTTCAGGATTAGGAAACTACTAATAAAGGGATGGTTTCAGCAACTCCTCGCATATCATGTTTCACGAGAATTTTAGACTTTTCCTGTCTAAGTTTAAAAAAATCCTGATTATAAAATTGGGATTTTTTTAATTATAGAAGATGGAAGACGGTTTTCTTATAGTGTCATTTATTAAAATCATTAGTTTGATTTTGAATGTCTATCCCAATAAAATTTAACGCACAAAAAATAGCGACTGAACTATTGCTAGGCTGGTTGGCTGTTTTGCTTTTGAATATTAGAAAATAAGAAAAAGCTCACGGAGTTTATGTTGGTTACAATAACACAGAATATGGATATCATTCACACTTTACTACGGGGGAACTTATGAAATTTCATTATTATTTAGGCTGGTTTAATAATTTTTTCCCAGCGAAGTTGAGCAGGGTATTACAGGAGGATATAACCGATAGAAAATCACTTGTGATGATTAGCTCAGATCCATTTTTTTATGAAATGGATGGTGCTACGGAGCGTTCGTGGTTTGACCAGGCTGGCATTATGTTTGATGAATATCATTTAATAAATTATCGAGTACAGAAGGAAGAGGCCAATAGCATCATTCAAAATGCCTCCGTTATTTTCTTATTGGGCGGAGATACGATTAAACAAAATGAGTTTTTAAGGGATTATGAATTGTCTGTTGCTATTAAAAAAAGCAGAGCTGTTGTAATGGGAGCGAGCGCTGGTGCAATTAACATGTCTGCTAAGTGGTTATGCTCGAAAAGCTTTGGCTATAACATTGAAACCAGTTCTGTTTACGAAGGAATCGGTCTGGACGATTTTTCCGTCCTGTCTCATTTTGATCTTGAAAATAATCTTCCATTGGTTCAAGACGAACTATCTCACTTATCGGAAGAAATGAATATTTACGCATCGAACAAAGATTGCGCAGTACGTGTAAAGGACGATAAAGTCGACATTTTAGGCAATGTCTATTTAATTTCCCGCTCAATGATTCAAAAACTAGATGAGACGCTCTGAATTTTTGATTATAGGGATGAGCTGAATAATCTTGTTTTACAGGAATATTTCGCGGCTGTAACCCACTGCAAGAATAGTCAAACTAGTAAAATACTATCCTCAGAGTAGCCATCAATAGAAGAAGCAAAGGGAAGAAAGTTAGCTTATTGCAAACTTCTAGGGGCAATGGTAACGCCCCTAGAAGAAAAAGCCTCTATTAGCTATTCGTATGATATTTCATTTACCTACATAAGGTTACTGCTTATTGTTCTTCCTCTTCCTGAAACAACATGTCCACCTCGTCCCTCACTTCCATAAGAAACGATGTTGCATCAATCTGCAATACATCACAAATGGCATGAAATAGTCCTGTGGCTGGATGGGAATGGCCAAGCTCGACATTGTTGACATGGTTGATACTAAAGCCTGTATCTTCTGCAAGTTTCTGTATGCTTACATCACGTATTTTTCTTCTATTTCGAATATGTCTACCTAATACGGTCATGTAAGTTTTGCTTTTATAAAGCTCATTAGACACGGTTATCCCTCTTTTTTCCTCATTATCTAAAGAGAAAAAAGTAATGACCATAAAGGATAATGTGTGTTTTTCTATATTTTTACATATTCAACAAGAAAATTTTCAAATAAAATGTTTTCTGAATAAATAATTGTATTCCTTACAAGACAATCTACTCATTAAGTGCCTTCTTGCATAACCAAGTTCGATACATTTGCTTTTCTAATATATGTAAGGATTCATTCATCTTTATTTCTCTGCCATTTTTAAATTGGATAATAGAACGATAGTTGCCTTTAGTTGGTTTAATTTCGTCGACATGATGGAAGAATATCCAACTGCAATGAGCTTGGTTTGGGGAGGTAGTTGGAAATGCATAGATGTTTTTTTGTGGATTAATGGGAATCGGAATTTTCTTATGAATGCCTGTCAAATAAGTCATTGAAGTCCTCCTGCCATTATACTCAGCGCCCCCTCGCTTTGCCGCTAGCTTAATTAATTCCAATGGCGTTTGTTTCACAAATAATTCTCGCTTTCCCTCCAGTACGATAGTCTGATAGTCTAGCTGAAAAGCAGGTGTTAGTGCATTTGTTTCTTCATTCACATTGTACGTAGTAAGAATTTCTTTCATTTTGGATACTCCTTTTTAAGTGGATTTTTTCATGGAGTAGGGAGGCGTGTCCCGTTATCTTAGGTGGGGATGGAGGAATTTCATTAGCAGAGATAAAGTATGTGTAATGGTGAGCAATTAATCCTATATGAAATTATAGAAAAAAGGTGAAAGTACTAGCTCTATTTTCTCACTAACAATATTAACCCTCCTTTTCTCCTATTATCTATAAAAAATAGGAATTGAAAACCAAGTATAATGGGTATTTATGTAATTTTCTGATTTTTTATATAAATATACTTCGTTTAGTGTTCCTTTTCACTAACTCGTATTTCATTTTAAAGTAATTTTTGTTAATCTAACTAAAGTAAGGAATATTATTAGTAAAATAGTTAGATAGGAATGAGGACATGAGTGATTTAATCGTTGCAGTGGGGAAAGTATTGTTTAAGGTTGTCGAGTGGCTGTTAGATCAGCTGTTGGGGGATACTTACACTCATTTTAAAACTAGAATTAGTAAATGGCTACAAAGGAAAATAAAGGGGAAGTCCAAAAGGTATCAAACCATTCAACAAGACGATGGGGTACTTTGGATAGCAGGCCGAAAAACAAATTTTGTCGTTAGCGGTGGTTCTGGAGAATTTGCTTATGATCGAAATTATATCCAGACAAGGTATGATGATGAGTATTTCGAATTGCCTCAAGAATTGAAAGAGCTGCGAGACAAGATTGAAGCAAGAGAACAAATGAAAAAAGAGCAAGGCCTAAAGCATATGTACAATACATATCAGGTAGCCTTAACCAATGCTTTTCAAACAAACACGGATATTATTGAAAAACCATATCCAGTTTTACATTTCAAAAGATCTGATTATTATAACTTTCAAGCAACGGTGGCAAGCCTAGACAATTACCAATTAAGCAGTGGAGAAACGATTAGAGAAAAATATATCGATCAAGCCATACAGGATTTACATGTGCCTTCCGATGTCTTGTCCCAAGGGATTGGAATCGTCTTAACAGTCGTAACCGCAGACGAAAAAATTGTTCTTACAAGAAGAAGAGCAGATACAGGCATTCGTCCAAATGAATTGGATGTTAGTGTAGTAGAAGCAATTGATCCATATCAAGATGCAGTAGAAAATTCCAACGGAGAGCAAAATTCCCGTAAAACCATCGATCTCTACAAAGTAGCTATTAGGGGATTAAAGCAAGAATTAGGGATTGTAGCTAGTCCAGATCAAATCCATCTCCTCGGATTTGGTGTAGATTTAGAATACTACCAATGGAACATCATAGGCACGGTAAAAACAGAACTTACCTCCAGCCAAATTATCGAATTAAAGTCATCCGGCATTCATGGCATTAACGAATTATCCAAGATAGAATTCATCCACCATGACCATATCAAGGTTGCAGAAGTCCTCCGTGATCAGCCATTATGGAGTACCGCTCAAATTGCTCTGTATTGGACGATGGTATATGACATGGGGAATCCTAATAAGGTTTTTGCGGATAGGACTTTTAAGTCGGTTTTTGGGAGAACGTAGGGTGATAGATTTACTTTAGGGGAAGGTGTGTACATCCTCTGAAGTTACATCTGATTGATCTTTTTATTAAGGAAAAGCAGCAATCTCTATACTATGTGTTAGAAAGGAACAAGATAAATGGCTTTTTTAGAAAAAATACAACCACACTTACTCAGTCCAGATTTATTAATCCAGGAAACGATTTTATACGCGATTAATGATTATCCTGCCCTTCCTGCTGATTGGACGGTTCATTTATTGCAGGAGGCTTTTTCAAATAAAGATAAGCTATCTTCTATTTTAATTCATATAGAAAATCAGCCAATAACGGAAGAAGCATTACAAATTTTGATGGAAAAGATACCGACCATGGACCGAACAAAGGTTCATCTGGCTTTGAAATTATTAAACAATGTGGAACCAGCACTAGCGCTGAAATATAAAGAGGCCTTAAAAGGGTTTATTCCCGAAGATAATTGGTCCTTATTTGAACTATTAGTAGGCGGAGAAGAAGAGGAAGTTTATGAGAAATATGGAGAAGTTATAAATGCTATGGAGACAGCAAGTACATTCCCGTATCTTCTATTTAAGCAAGCTAAATATATCGCGAATTGTATAGTGAAAAAAGGCTGGATTACAGAAGAAGAAATAGATATGGTTTTCGCAGAAGAAATAGAGAATCAGTGGTTTTCTTTCAATGGTATCCTAAATGTCTATATGGTTGGTTTGCTAAAAATAGAAAAGTATATTCCCCTTTTAGCAAGCTTGCTAGAACGAGAAGAAGACTCATTATTAGAGGAAGTTTCCACAGCCCTTATTAGCTTTCAATCTGACAAAGTGGTGACTGCTGTAGAACCTTATGTGAAGAAGTCTGAATCCGTTATTTATGCCGCATCTATAGTTGAAAATATTAAAACAGATTTGGCAGTTAATGTGTTAAGAGAAGCTTATTCCACATTCAACGATTTGGAAAATCAAGACACAGTAATAGAAGCTCTTTGTCATCAATTTTCAGAAGATGGACTTCCGGAAATAAGCAAACATATGAAGAAGGAATACTTTTCCTTTTTTATTGATATGGAACATACTGCCTACAGTTATTATTCCATTTTAGGTTTCAATCATCCAAAATTAGGGGATTGGAAAAAGGCTGCACTGCAAAGAGAGTTAGAACATAAAGTAAGTTTAAACCAAAATAGAAGTGCTATAGAGCCTATTCGTAAAGAAAATAAGGTAGGAAGAAATGATCCATGTCCATGTGGTAGTGGGAAAAAGTATAAGAAGTGTTGTGGGAAATAAATTAAAGAGAGAAGGAAGCGATTTCCGTTGCTTCTTTCTTTAAAATGCAAACGTTTGCGTTATTTTTGCATTAAATACTAAAATTTTGAATTTTTTTCTTGTAAAATGGTAGATATATTACTATAATCAAAGATAAGTTTAGTGCAAACGTTTTAATTGAAAATGGGAGGTAATAAAATGAAAAAGATGTTTTCATTTGAATTTTGGCAAAAATTCGGAAAGGCACTAATGGTAGTGGTAGCTGTTATGCCGGCAGCTGGTATTATGATTAGTTTAGGAAAGTTAATTGCAATGATTGATGCTTCTGTTTTTATTACAATTGGAAGCGTTGTAGAGAACATTGGTTGGGGAATTATTGGTAATTTACATATTTTATTCGCATTAGCAATTGGTGGTTCATGGGCTAAGGAAAAAGCAGGTGGAGCATTTGCTGCTGGGATTGCCTTCTTATTAATTAATAGAATTACAGGATCTATCTTTGGTGTAACAAATGATATGCTTTCCCAAGAGGGAGCTTTTACGCATACTTTATTTGGAACGAAGATTTTAATAGATGGATATTTTACAAGTGTATTGGAAGCGCCCGCACTTAATATGGGTGTTTTCGTGGGGATTATATCCGGGTTTATCGGAGCAATTGTCTATAATAAATATTATAATTTCAGAAAGCTGCCTGATGCACTTGCTTTCTTTAATGGAAAACGATTTGTACCGTTTGTAGTTATTCTGTGGTCTGTTATCGTATCTTTAATGCTTGCAGTGATTTGGCCAACTATCCAAACAGGAATTAATCAATTTGGATTATGGATTGCTACCTCAAGTGAAAGCGCTCCAATCCTAGCGCCTTTTATCTATGGTACGGCAGAACGCCTTCTCATTCCATTCGGTCTACATCATATGTTAACGATTCCAATCAACTATACATCATTGGGTGGAACCTATACGATTATGTCTGGTGTGATGGCTGGTAAAGAAGTATTTGGACAAGATCCACTTTGGTTAGCATGGGCAAGTGATTTAGTGAATCTACAAAATGCAGGGGACACTGCTGCATATAACCAATTGCTATCATCTGTTACTCCAGCACGTTTCAAAGTAGGGCAAATGATTGGTGCTACTGCTATTTTAATGGGTGTGGCTGTTGCGATATACCGAAATGTTGATATGGATAAAAAGAAAAAATATAAGTCGATGATTTTTTCAGCAGCGATAGCTGTATTCTTAACAGGAGTTACAGAGCCTCTAGAATTCATGTTTATGTTTGCAGCACCATTACTTTATGTTGTTTATGCTATTTTACAAGGATTAGCTTTTGCCTCTGCCGATATTGTAGATTTACGCTTGCATTCCTTTGGGAATCTAGAGCTAATCACACGCTTACCAATTGCTTTTAAAGCAGGCTTGGGCGGCGATGTTCTAAACTTTGTGATTGTGTGTATTGTCTTTTTTATAGTGAGCTATTTCATTGCGAATTTCATGATTAAGAAATTTAATTTTTCAACACCAGGTCGTAATGGTAATTATGAAAGTGATGCAGATTCTAACAATACAGAGACTGGGAATGCTGGACCTACTAACAGCCAAGTTTTAGAGATTGTAGCATTATTAGGTGGAAAAGCTAATATTACAGATGTGGATGCATGTATGACAAGATTGCGTGTATCTGTAAAAGAGATAGATAAAGTTGGCGACGAATCGTCCTGGAGAGCGGCTGGCGCAATGGGCTTAATTAAAAAGGATGGCGGTGTTCAGGCTATCTATGGTCCAAAGGCGGACATTCTGAAATCAGACATTAATGATTATTTGGAGCAAGGGGAATGAAATTATTAACGTTAAATACCCATAGCTGGATAGAAGAAAAACCTTTGGAAAAACTCGAGGCGATCAAGGAGCAATTGCTGGCTGATCCATATGATGTAATTTCCTTGCAGGAGGTAAATCAGTCGATGGATGCAGAGGAAGCGGAGGTAGATTCTTATTTCATAGTCCCGAATCCAGATACGGTGATTAAAAAAGATAATTTTGCTTTTCTTCTCCAGCAGGAGCTGAAGAAAAGCGGGCTCGAATATTATTGGAGCTGGGTTCCTAGTCATATTGGTTACGACCAATATGATGAAGGAATCGCCATTCTCACTCGATTTAAAGTAACAAATACAAGAGGGATATTGCTGTCACGCAAAGATGATTATACTGACTATCATACAAGAAAAGCATTGGAAGTTCGTTTTCAAGCGAATGATAAAAACTATTTTGTGTACGGATTGCATCTATCTTGGTGGCAGGATGAGACAGAAAGCTATCCTTTCTTGTATGAATGGAACAAGCTAGTAGAAGCATGGGAAACGGAAGCGCAGAAAGGTAGCTGTATTTTGTTGATGGGCGATTTTAATAACCCTGCCCATATCGAGAAACAAGGCTATAGCGTTGTTTCCAAGCATCCGCTTTTAAAGGATGCTTATCTGGACGCCACCGTTAAAAACGGCAGCCATACAGTTGAGAAGAAAATTGATGGTTGGGAGAACAATAGTGATCTTCTTCGCATTGATTATATCTTCGTTTCTGCTAATTTATCTGTAGACTCATATGAAACGGTTTTTGATGGAAGAAAGACCCCGGTTGTGTCTGATCATTTTGGGGTGGGGGTTAGGTTAGAGTGACAGGCACCATAAAAAGACAAAAAGCATAAGTTGGTTAGAGTGACAGGCACCATAAAAAGACAAAAAGAATATTTTGTCTTTCTGTGAAGGACAATGGGAAAGGAATCATTTTTTGGTTCTTTCCTATTTTTTTGTGGGGAAATGCAGGGATTTTGATTGTTAGGTAGAATGTTGTAATTTAATGTTCTTTCTTTCTTCGTATTCTTTCTATTTATTTAGTGAAGCATTGATAACCCTCCCCTTTTGCTTTGGCAAAATCTATCCATTTTATCCTTCATCGTAGTAATGAAATTTCATAAAAAAGGAGGTAGTTAGTTGGCTAGAAAAAGGCGCATTTGGTATCCTGGTGCTAGTTATCATATTACGAGTCGAGGTATTCGTCGAACTTCTTTATTTTGGGACAAGGAAGATCGAGATGAATATTTGCGATTGTTGGCAGAAGCAATGGAAAAAAGGCCTTTTATTCTGCAAACCTATTGTTTGATGACAAATCACATTCATCTTCAAATAAAAACCCTTCAACATTCCCCAAGTGATATTATAAGAATTCTCCATTTTAATTACGCAATCTATGTTAATAAGAAATACGATTTTACAGGACATGTGTTTGAAAGTCGTTATGGATCTGAGTTGATTACGTCTGCTCAATATGAATTAGAGGTAAATCGGTATATTCATCTGAATCCAATTCGAGCCGGTATGGTAGATAGCTTAGAAGAATATCATTGGAGTAGTTATTTCGACTATATAGAGGCAAAGGAAGGAAGTCTGGTAAATTCAGAACGGATTCTTGCTTACTTTCCTGAGCCTAAAACTGAGCAATATCTTCAATTTTTACATGCAAGAGGGAAAGAATCGGATCAATATCCAGTCTGAGTTTTGATAGAACCGCTTTTAGGACAGTTGTATATGTGTTAGAGGTTATAAATGATACAGTGGAGTGGTACAATGAAAATTATATAAATAGTAGAAAATTTATAAGAAGTCATATATGGACCGATGTAGATGAAAGGGGTATGGAATGAAAATAGATAAAAGAAAGAATCAAAAAGAGAAAGTTAAGGGATTGGCTACATTAAAAGAAGGGCTAACTGTATATAAAGTGGCAGACCTTCGAGAGTTTGGTAAAAAACTAGGAATCAAAAATTTAAGCTCTTTAAAAAAGGCAGAATTAATTTCCTATTTAGCGGAGGAAATTCCTAATTATCTTAGAACGATAATTAGTGAGTATGATGAGCGACGAATTTTTTTACTAAAGAGGATTATTGCTAATAATGGAATAATAAGTGAAGAGGATGTAGAAATAGAGGAGATGGAGTATTTCCCGAAGACGGGTTTCATGTTTATTGTCTATCATAATCGAAACCCATTCGTAACGATTCCTGTAGAAATATTGCCTTCTTTAGAAGAAATTGTTCAAGATAGTGCAATTCTTACCGATGTGAAGCGAAATACAGAATGGATTAAGATAACGCGCGGATTAGTCTATTATTACGGAACTATACCTGCAAACCAATTAATAGAGTTGGTGGAAAAATATATACCGATCCATCCAAACGTTCCTGCGTTTAATCGTGTTATTTTGGATGCAATGGAATATTACCAAGAAGTTCATTATGACAGGTACGGTTATTCTTACTGGGAAGTCCTAGAACCTGCAGAGATTTTGGCAGAACAAGCGTTGAGAAAAAATATTGCTTATTATCCTTTTACGAAGAAACAGCTCCTTGAAGCTGGTGAAACGAACTATTTGGAGCGTCCAAAGGGGTATTCTCAACTTATGGAACTATTTACAGAGGTGTATCAGATTCCAAAGGACGAAGCGAAGGCAATAATTGATGACTGTATCATACATGTGAAATTAAACCAACACCCTAGTCAGATTCTTCAATATTTACAGTTGGAATTACCACTCGAAAGCTTAGAAGAAGTAAAAAGGCTAATGGATATCATTGTTGTTTTTATGAATAATACAAGACAATGGTATTTAAAAGGATATACACCAGTAGAGTTATCAGGACGTGATAAGCAGGCATCACCGCCTTTATCGAGTCAAAAAGGAGAAGTTATTAGCTTTCAAACTCGTGAAAAAATTGGCAGGAACGATCCATGTCCTTGTGGTAGTGGGAAAAAGTATAAGAAATGTTGTGGGAAGTAGTTAGGGGTAGTTATAAATATTAAATAGGAAAGAAAATGAGATTTCTATCATCGTTGGGTAGATGAGGAGGATTTACCAGTATGATAAATGCTAAGACGAATCGATTATCTGAAGAAGAAATAAAAGCCATATTGAGAGCAGCGGATATGGTCATTGACAGTGGAGGAAGAACGCTTCTTGCGAAAATTCTAAAGGGCTCACGGGAGAAGAAGGTATTACAACTGGAGCTGGATAAGTGTCCGGCTTATGGTTATTTTAAAAAAGAGAAACTAGAAGAGATTATGAAGAAAATTGATTGGATGATTGATTATGATTTTCTAGATATTCAGTATTCTGGAAAACTCCCGATGATTATTTTTACAGAGCGAGGATGGGACATTGAATCTGATCAATATACGGATGAGCTGTTAAATGAATGGAAGGAATGGATCGAGCAAGGGAAGCAAGATCCAGATATGAGCTATTTAAAGGATCGAAACAGAAGCATGATTCTCTTGCTACTAGAGAAAGTGAGAGAATCTGGGGATCAATCATTTATCCCTTATTTAGAATTATGGGAGAAAGTGGATTATAAAAAAGTAACAGAAGAGATTCGTACAACGATAAATGTATTAACCAGTGATGAGCCGATTGATAGCTCGATTGTAAAGGAAAGAAAGGAATATATCAAAAAAGCACTAAAAGGTGTGGAGCCGCAAGATATTCTTTTAAAATGCTGGGAATGTGGAGACCGGTTTACTTTTACATTAGGAGAGCAGCAGTTTTATAAGATGAAGGGGTTATCTTATCCTAAGCGGTGTAAAGAGTGTCGAATATAGGTGACAGGCACCATAAAAAGACAGTTGTTAGATTTTGTCCATATCAGAAGGACAAAACTTATGATTGGATGGCGATAGCTGGTATCATGAGAGTTTCCAAACTTTTGGGAGCTCTTTTTTTGCTTTTGGACTTCTATAGAAGCTGGAATACTGGTGAAAACAACTTAGGGATGAGCCTAAGATTAATAGTTAATAGACATTCTTAAGCAAATTGGGCAAGAGAACTAAACCAACTATTAAATCAAACATAATTATCTATGGAATTACTTATAGCTAAGTAAGACAATACCTTCTCTCATCTCCATACCAGATGAGGTTATTTCGTATAATGTACTTCGGAAATAAGTATCAGAATATAAAAAATATTGTCATATATTCTGACAACATTATAGATTTCCAAAAAAGTTAGTAGTATCATTCATATATGTTATTTAATTTTGAAACATCGTTCCGTTCAGTGAAACGAATGGCGGTAGAAAGACATAAAAGATAATTTTGGGGAGAGGAGAAGGGAAGTAGTTAGTGGTTCTTTTGATAGAAAGATAGGAACTTTTTTCATTATTTTTGATAAGGGGAGGATTTTTTCAGTGAATATGAAAGTACATGAAACTTCAGAGGTACCGGAAAAGAAGATAACGGGTTATCAGTGGAAAACACTATGGTCTTCAACGATTGGGTATGCCATGGATGGATTGGATATGATGATTTTGGCATATACGTTGCCGCTTATTATAGCTTTTTTTGGCATTAATCAAGCACAGGCGGGAAGTCTTTCTACGATTACTTTGCTTGGGGCTGTAATTGGCGGAATTGTGTTTGGAGTAATGGCCGATAAATTTGGGCGAGTACGTGTGTTTACTTGGACTATTTTAATTTTTTCTGTTTTTACAGGTTTGTGTGCTTTAGCTCCTAATTTAGAAACATTTGCTATCTTCCGCTTTTTAGCTGGTTTAGGGCTTGGGGGAGAATTTGGAATTGGGATGACGCTTGTCAGTGAGACTTGGCCGAAAAAGTATCGATCTCGTGCTACATCTGTTGTAGCGGTCGGCTTTCAAATAGGAATTGTTCTTGCTACTTTAACAGTATTATTTGTTGCACCGAAATTTGGATGGCACGGTGTATTCCTTGCAGGGGTTGTACCAGCTATTTTTGCATTTTGGTCCCGCAAAAATTTAAAGGAACCAGAGATTTGGACAAAGCTAAAAGAAGAAAATAAAAATAAGATAGCAATTGGACAATTATTTGCTTCTAAGGACACAACGAAGATAACGATTGGCTTAATCATTGCTACAAGCGTTCAAAATTTCGGCTTTTATGGCATTATGACTTGGATGCCCACAATGCTTGCTTCAGAACTAGGTTATGATTTTAATAAAACAACGTTATGGACAGTAACGACGATTATCGGCATGATTTTAGGGATTTTAATCTTTGGTTATTTGGCAGATAAAATTGGACGCAGACCATCTTATATTACCTTCTTGATTGCAGCAGCAATTATTGTTTGGGTTTATTTCCAAGTGACATCTACGGTAGCGTTATTGCTTCTTGGCGGAGTATTAGGATTCTTTGTAAATGGGATGATGGGTGGCTATGGAGCACTTCTAGCGGAACATTATAATACAGAAGTTCGTTCCACTGCGGAAAATATAATTTTTAATGTAGGGCGAGCGATTGCTGGATTTGCGCCATTTATTATTGGCTATATCTCTCTTAATCATTCTTTAAGCTATGCACTTAGCTTACTATCAGGTGTTTATATTTTATCTGCATTAGCGTTTATCTTTTTAATTCCTGAATCGAAGGATAAAGAGATTGTTTAACAATTAAGGTTAAATACAGTTTCACTATATCTATATTTTAAAAGAGAGGGGTGTTTAGATGACACCTTCTCTTATTCTAAAAAAATGGAACAATGTTCCGCTTAGAGAAACTCATTTTCAAAGGAGAGAAAAGGCTTGGAATGGTTAAATCGATTTACACTTGTAATGGACTGCATCTCTTCTAATGCTAATATGGGGATGGGAGTCAGCGAACTTGCGCGAGAGACTAATTTAAGTAAGGGTACTATTCATCGAATGCTCACAAGTATGTGTGAACAACAGCTTGTTATTCAGGATAAAACCACTAAACAATATTATTTAGGACCGAAAACGATGCTGTGGGGAAGTCAGTTTTTAAGATTGCAGGATCCAATTAAACTATTGGGACGATATGGGGAAAAATTATCTAATGAAACGAACCTCTATACATTCATTTGTCGCTATCATGGCGGTGATGTCTACTGTGTTTATACCCATCAGCCATCCGATTTGCGCAACAAGTATTTTGTCCATGTGGGACAAAGGATGCCGATACATAGTGCAGCGGCAGCAAAGGTAATTGTAGCATACCAAGAGGAAGCGATGGTTGAGAAAATTGTGCAAGAGACACCATTTGAAGCTACCACGCCTTACACCAAAACGAATCCTCTTGATATAAAAAAGGAATTAAAAGAAATTTATCATTCTCAGCTTGCTTTTTGCATCGAAGAATTGGAAATAGGGGTATCTGCTATTTCCGCGCCAATATTTTATGACGACAAAAAAACAAATGTCAGCATCAGCATTGTTGGAGAAAGTGATTATATAATGAGGCAGCAAGAAACATTAGTGAAGCAAATAAATGAAGTGGCCAAAGAGGCAAGTGAACATATGAAATCTATGCATCTATTAAGTTCTATTCGCTTATAAAGAGAAGGGCGGAGCTCCATGGCCCATAATCAAGGAGATAGAAAGATGGATCGAAAAAGAAGATACGAAGAGCTTTTGAATAATATGAATCAATATAATTCAGGAAGTGAAGGAATTACAAGAGTTGCCTTTACGAATGAGGAGCAGGCATGCAGTCATGCTTTTATGCGTTTGTGCAAAAATGAGGGACTAGAAATTAGGATGGACTATTGCGGCAATATTATTGCCAGACGAGAAGGAAAGAAGAATCTGCCGCCAGTGGTGATAGGGTCCCATCTCGATACCGTTTATCAAGGCGGTAAGTACGATGGCGTGGTAGGAGTTACAGCAGGATTAGAAGTGATAAAGCGCCTAAATGAACAAAATCTGGAAACGGAACATCCGATTGAAATTATTTCATTCGCTTGTGAAGAATCGTCTAGGTTCGGTGTATCTACGGTTGGAAGCAAGGCAATGGTAGGAACGCTACAAAAAGAGAAATATCAACACCTCAAGGATAAGGATGGAATTACCTTTGAAAAAGCTCTTTCACTTTGTGCCTTGCGATTTGATCAATTAGATTTGGCCAGCAGAGAGACAGAACGATTTCAGGCTTTCTTTGAATTACATATTGAGCAAGGTCCGATTCTGATGAATACCAATAAGAAAATTGGGATTGTAACAGGAATTGCCGCACCTGTTCGTTTGATTATTGAAGTAAAAGGTGCTGCTTCCCACTCTGGTACAACACCTATGAATATGCGTAAGGATGCATTACTTGGGGCAAGTGAATTAGCACTCGCGTTAGAAGAAGCAGCGAAAAAGGAACAGCATAACGGAACCGTCGCCACAATAGGAGTACTTTCGATTCCAATGGGAGCGATGAATGTCGTACCAGGTACAGTAGAAATGAAAGTAGATATTCGCTCCACTTCGATTGCCTCAAGAAATAAGGTACTTGACGTCCTTTATAAAAAAATGGAGGACATACAGGAAAGACGAGGATTGGAGATATTTTCACAGGAGATAAGTAAAGAAGAGCCAGTACAGTTATCAAAAGAACTTTCACTCGAAGTTGAAAAAATTTGTCTGGAAAAAAATCTTCCTTATCAATGGATGCAAAGTGGAGCTGGGCATGACGCCATGAATATGACTTCTTTAGGACCAGTGGGATTAATCTTTATTCCATCTTTAAATGGAATTAGTCATCATCCAGATGAGCATACCGATTTAGACGATATATTAATCGGAATTGATGTTCTAGAGGCAGCCGTATTACAGCAGGCAAGAGGGATATAAAAAGAAAGGGGAGAAAAAGGATGGCAGTGAAGACAGAAATTTTATTCAATAAGCAAATAAGCAAGCGCTATTTTCATCTAAAAGTAAAAGTCCCCAATAAACAGCTATTCCCAGTTCAAGCAGGTCAATTTTTCCATATTAAATGCAGTGATGGTTCAAAACCTTTGCTGCGCAGACCACTCAGTATATTTCGCATAAATGAAGCGGAAAGTACGCTGGAGTTTCTTTATCTAGTAAAAGGTGTCGGGACAATGGCATTAGCAGAGCGAAAGAAAGAAGAGAGGCTAGATATATTAGGTCCGTTAGGCAAGGGGTTTAGCGTAGCGGAAGGAAGCGAAAATATTCTTGTTGTTGCTAGAGGTGTTGGAATTGCCACCCTTTCTGCCCTTGCTTTTAAGATGAAAAGGATGAATATTTCGTGTTTTGCCATTGTTAGTGCTAGAACAAAAGAGGACTATTTAATGGAAGCAGAGTTAAAGGCAGCTGGTGTGGAAGCGGTTTTTGTAAATGATGAGGACGGAACGAGTGATCCTCATCATGTAAAATTTTTAGCAGAAACGCTAGTAAGCGAAAAAAAGATAGATGGGATCTATACATGTGGGTCAAGAAGGCTATCAATATTAATGAAGGAATTAGCTTGTGAACATCAGCTGTTTGCGGAAATTGCCTTGGAAGAAAATATGGGGTGTGGGATTGGCTCTTGCTATGGATGTGTTTGTCAGATAGAAGAAGAGGAGAGCATAAGGCCTGTTCGAATTTGCATGGAAGGACCAGTCTTCCCATTAGAAAAGGTGGTTTTTGCATGAGTGGATTGGAAGTATCATTAGGCAAGCTACATTTGAAAAATCCTATTATGCCAGCATCTGGAACATTTGCGGAACAAATGACGAATTATATCGATATAAATGAGATCGGGGCTGTTATTCCAAAAAGCATTACGAAGAATCGCCGCACAGGCAACCCAACTCCGCGTATTTGTGAAACAAAGGCAGGTGGCATGATTAATTCGATTGGGATTCAAAGTGAGGGATTAACGTATTTTAAGGAAAAGACAATCCCCTTTTATGCCAATTTTTCCACCCCATTTATTCCTAGTGTTTCAGCAGATAGTATCGAAGAATTTGTGGAGGTTTGTGAAGAGCTTGGTGCTATAGATGAGGTGGACGCCATTGAATTAAATATTTCCTGTCCGAATTTGAAAAATAATGGTCTGGCTTTTGGCATGGATCCATCCATCTCGCATGAATTAGTAAGCCAGGTTCGAAAGACGACAAATAAACCGCTTATTCCGAAGCTGTCTCCTAATGTAACGAGTATTGTGGAGATTGCGAAAGCATGTGAAGCATCCGGCGCCGATATTTTAACGGTTTCCAATACTTTTTTGGCTATGTCTATTGATGTTCATACAAGAAAACCGAAGATCAGCAATGTGATGGGCGGCTATTCCGGCCCAGCCATTTTGCCACTTGTTGTCCGAATGGTTTACCAAGTATACCAAGCAACTTCTCTCCCCATTATAGGATGCGGTGGTGTCATGAATGGAGAAGATGCTATCGAGTTAATGCTCGCAGGAGCGTCCGCTGTACAAATTGGGACGGCTTCCTTCATTGATCCAGAAGCAATGATAACAATACGAGACGAAATCGAAGCGTATATGAAGGTACATGGAATAAAGGATATACAAGAAATCATTGGTGGGGTGGTGGTTCGGTAGTCGTTGGGATGGGAGATTGGCAGAAAAGAATGTGATTTTGGCTGATAAACCCCAAAGTATGGCTGATATCCTCACCGTATTGGTTGATATATAAATTTTTCGTATAAAAAAAGGAGTGGAGAGTATGTTGTGGGATCATGTTATTAAAAACGGCTATTTATATACCGGAAATGGGTTTGAAAAAGGGCATCTCTATATAAAAGATGGAAAGATTGCGGCCATCTCCAAAGAGGAGTTAGCGGGAGAAGCTTTGGAAGCAACAGATGGAGAAGGCTTATATGTTTGCCCTGGCTTTATGGATACCCATATTCATTCAAGGGATCCAGGTCCAACGTATAAAGAGGATTTTTATTATAGCACCCAAGCAGCAGCGGCTGGCGGTATCACGACTGTTTTTGAAATGCCGAACACCAATCCTCCTATTAATAATGTTGGGAATTTTGAAAAGCAAAAGGAAAACCTTTCGGCAAAAGCACATGTGGATTTCGCGATATGGGGAATTTGCTTAGGGGATGTCAATCGAGAAGATATTGTTCCGCTTCATCATGCTGGGGTTATTGGCTTTAAGTTTTTCTGGGGATATGCCATTAATAAAGAGACTTATCAGTTGATGTATAACTACAAGGATGGAGATGAAGGGGTCATTCCACCGCTTTCAGATGGAGAGGTCTATAGTATCTTCCGAGAAGTGCAAAAAACAGGGCAAATTCTAGCTATTCATGCGGAAAATAATCAAATAATCCAACGGCTAACAGAGGAAGTAGAAGCTTCTGGGAAAAGAGATTACGAAGCGCTTCTCCAAGGACGACCGAACTTAGCGGAAGAAATGACGATTCAATCTGGTATTGCCTTGGCGAAAAATCTCGGAACTAGACTGCATATTCTTCATGTAAGTACAGGAGAAGGTGTGAAGTTAATAAGGCAAGCCCAAGCAGATGGCTATACAAATATTACATCTGAAACATGTCCACACTATCTCTTTTTATCCAATGAGGATTATGAAAGAGTTGGCCCGCAGATGAAGGTATATCCGCCTATTAAATATAAAAAGGATCAGGAGGAGCTTTGGAGGGGGATTCGAGATGGCACGGTAACAGTAGTTTGCTCCGACCATGCTCCTCATACGGAGGAAGAAAAGGATGGTAGCTTGTGGGATATCCCTGCTGGAATGTGCGGTGTTGAAACACTGGCACCACTAGTCTTAAACGCAGTGAGTGAAGAGAAAATCTCTTTAGTCGATGCCTGTAAACTCCTTTCTGAAAATCCAGCAAAACAATATGGAATCTATCCACAAAAAGGATCCTTACAAATAGGAACCGATGCAGATATCACCATAGTGGATATGAATAAAAAACACACCATAACAAGAGAACAGCTCCACAGCAAAAGCAAAGTAACCGCATATGACCAAACACCAATTACAGGAATGCCAGTCGCCACCATTGTCCGTGGAACAAAAGTAATGGAAAACGGCCAAATCATAAGCAAACCAATCGGAAGAATTGTATTTCCAGGAGGGAATGAGAGAGACGGTTCACCTTTTCAGCTTAAGAGCATAGGTGATTTGTGATAGCTGGCTTCTATTCAAGATAAGGACAGTTTCTGGTTTAGTAGATAAAATATCTGTTACAAAAACAGAAGGAGAGAGGATAAATGAATAAAAAAGAAAAGCTAGATTCTTTTATAAAACTATACCACCTAATCAACTTTTACTACGAAAACCGCGACCGCCCAGCAGATAAGGAATTCGATTTCTTTGAAGAAGTAAAAACCAACTGCGAAATACTAGAGATTGATTATGATTTGTTTATTCAAGAATTACGGTTGCAGCGGTTGTGAGGAGGAAAGCGGGGGAAAGATTCTCCCGCTTTCTTTTTTAAAAAAGATAAGAAAGTATAAAAATTTGGGTCTACCACAGTCATTTAAGCTGTGGTATTTTCATTTTATGGAGACCAATATATTGAGAAGAATATTTTTTGATAAACACCAACATTGGGAAGCTTTCAAAAGAAAACACGGTGCTAAAATCCGCCCTATCGTAATTAAGGAGGTTGAGAAATTTCGAGATTGTGGGGATATCAAAAATGGATTTAAGTTATTTGTGTGTGAAGGTTGTCATGATGTGCGAAAGGTTCCTTACCGATGTAAAGGTCGATTTTGTACCACGTGCTCTGTTGGAGAAAGTGAAGAATGGAGTAGGTTACTTACTGAAGATGTTCTTCAGGTTAATCATCGGCACGTAATTTTTACGATTGATGAAGGACTAAGAGATGTATTTCTCCTTCACCGACATCTATTAAAAGATTTAATGGATGCTTCTGCAAGACTACTTACTGACTTCTTCAAAAAGAAAGCAAAGGTAACACCTGGGATTATTGCTGGACTCCACACTTTTGGTTCAAGGGTCAACTTCAATCCTCACGTACATATGTTAGTTACAATGGGTGGATTAACAGAAAAAGGAGAATGGAAGCAGTATGATTTCTTGCCATTTACGATGCTTCGTAAACAATGGCAAACGGTCGTATTAAAATTAATTAGAAACGGAGTTTCACCAAGAGAAAAGAAAAGAATCCAACCAAGACTTCAAAAGGCGTTCACCAATAATGGCGAAGGCTTCTATGTGTATGCACCTAAACAGAGGGGAAAAATAAAAGAACAACTTCGTTATATTGGCCGTTATATTCGTCGACCAGC
The DNA here is from genome assembly GCF_976954375.1 of Niallia sp. Marseille-Q9988. NCBI lineage: Bacteria > Bacillati > Bacillota > Bacilli > Caryophanales > Bacillaceae > Niallia > Niallia sp. Marseille-Q9988. The sequence goes on from NZ_CDRJSZ010000010.1 coordinate 174,144, forward strand.
GATTGGAATCAATCGGATTGAGGCATATGATGGGCAATTCGTTACGTTCAAATATAAGGATAAAACTGACGGAAAAGACAAATCCGAAACCGTAAGTGTCGAAGAATTTATTTCACGTTTAATTCGCCATATCCCAGACGAGCAATTTAAAACTATTCGGCATTACGGTATGTATTCAAGAAGATCAAAAAACTTGTGTAAAAAAGTGTTGAGTACTTGGCAACAAAAAGCAAGACGTTGGGTTGTAAAAGTTAAGAAAACCTTACGTCGCCAGACGTGGTGTGAAAGAATAGTAGCCAGTGGCAAGAAAGACCCTCTCGTTTGTCAGAGGTGTGAATGTTACTATGAATACAAGGGAGAAGTCTGCCTTGAAAATGGTAAATTAGAAATAAAGGTAGCCTTATGCAAAACTACAAGAGCTTATTTAGAAAGGATGATTAACGATCTCACCGGTATCAAAAACCCGCAAAAAGGGAAAGAAAAAGAAGAAAAACATAAGCCTAAACCAGTCCAAGCAACAGAGCGTCAGCTATGTTTGTTTGGCGTGTCATGAGAAAGAAGAGATTCCTATTAACGTGGTAAGGGATTTCGATTTAATGGATGATGGAGATCCGACAACTCCTCCTATGTTTGCATGTGAAAAATGTGGGGGTGAAATGTATCCTGAGTATTATAAAGGGGTACATGGCATAGAGTACAAATTATCGGATATTCTCTAACCATGAAAAGGACCGGGCTATGCCCGGTTTTTCTTATTAATTGTATAGAAGAGTAGGGTAAACTAGCTTCAATTAAGAAGCTTTCAATCATTCTCATAATAATTTTTGATGGATACGTACTGAGCTCTAAGTAATATATTGGTAAAAAGATTTGAAGATTTGTTTATAGTTCTGCCTGATAACCGATAACAAGAATAGGTGGTGAGAAAAAATGGATATTGCAGCATTATCAATAGGAATGAATCAAGCAAGCTTATCTCAAAATGTCGGCATAGCTTTAACAAAAAAGGCAATGAATACAGCTGAGCAGAATAGTGATCAATTACTAAAAATGCTAGAAGCTCCTCATCCCACACTAGGTAAATCAGTTGATATGTCGGTTTGATTGGTATTGTAATCATCTATTAGCTGGAACTTTCAAAAGCTAAAAAGTGGTAAGATTCAGCAAGAGGGACTAGGGAAATGGGCCATTTTCTTGGTTCCTTTTTTCTTTGTAAGTTCATTATATATAGGAAGTCATCTAATACTTAACAATTTTTTACAAGACTAGTGTATATAGAAAACGTATCAGAAACCACCATGTTGGAAATGAATAAATACACATAGTGTATATATTTATCGAAAAAAGGCTAAATATCATCGCCTAAATAAAGAGTATTTCTAACTAAGAACATGAAATAGAAGATACTTATACACTGATTTGAGAGACTTGTTTCAGCGAATATCTTAGTGGGATTCATTTTTGAGTTTTTTCACTAAAAGATCCGTTAATTAGCATTCTGTTAATATTATCGTTTGGGATTCCTGATTCAATATAACTCCTTATCAACTTCCATCCATAAGAACGATTATTTTTAAAGGTTTGGAAAAATAAATTTGCAGTATCTAAACTCTTACCCTGAATAATCATAGTTGCAGATATTATCACCATTGTTTCATCAGCATTTAATGGGATAGTAGAGAGCACATTTAGTTTCCATTCTGCATTATTTTCTTTAACAAAATTAAATCCTTGTTCCCACCCACGCACGGCTTCTTTCATTCCAAAATCAGCTATCTCACCCTTTGTGATTTCTCTACCTTTGTAATCTTTTGATATTAAATTTCTTAATTCAATCAAAGAGGAAGAATTCCAAACTCTTAAATAAGTATCAAGAAATTCTCTAAATGAATTATCCATATAATAGCCTCCTGTTCTTGTACTGGTATATTCATCTCACTGCTTATTAGTTGAACAAATATTATGATAATTTTACCACTAAAAGTAATACTTTGCCTTTTTGAGCCTGTAGTTTAATAAAATAATTCTGGGACAAGGGGTCTGGGACAAGGGGTCAGGTACCTTGTCCCATGATAGATTGCCCGTAGCCAATACTTGGTTGCGGCTTTTTTATGTTTGCTGTGTTTAGTTGATGAAAGGCAATTTAGATGAGATTATATATAGAGAGAGATAAACAAGATTTCGTGCAATCTATTATTAGAAAAGGAAAGGAATAATCATGGATAAATCAAAAGAGAGGGAAGAAATGTCCTTATCGTTAAAAGATAAAGTGAAGAAAATTCTACGAGACGAAATTATTATTAATAAGCTAAAACCAGGAGATCGTGTGGTAGAGACGGAGGTCGCTAAACGGCTTGGCATTAGCCAAGTTCCTGTTCGAGAAGCGCTTAGAGGCTTGGAAGAAGAAGGGCTTATCCGCACAGTAAAGTATAAGGGGGCATTTGTAACAGAAATAAATAAGACAGAAATGTACCATATTTTTTCCTTGCGTGCATCGATTGAGACAAATGCAATCGAAATAATTACTCCTTATCTAACAAATAAAAAACTTGGTGAGCTATATGATATTGTTGAACAGATGAAAAATGAAAAACCTGACTATTTGCTGCAATCTAAATTAGATATGGAATTTCACCGGACTATTATCTCTTGGTCAGGAATAGAAACATACAATCGAATATGGTCTATGCTCAATAGTCATATTCAGCGCTATATTACCGTTCTAAATCCTGAAATCAAAATAATGCCAGAAGAAGTGCATACATACCATTTAAAGCTAGTAGAAGTCTTAAAGGAAAAGGATATTCAAAAATCAAAGGAAGTATTTTGGGAACATATTATGAAAATGGTTCTATAAGTCTTTTTGCTCCATAACATAAGATTAAGTGTTGGGATTATATATAAAAATTAAAATTATATATATTTAATCTCGACACGTCTTTAAAAATTATATATAATATTATTAATTATATATAAAGTGAAAAGGAGGGATAGAAAATTAAATGATCTTTTTGCCAACAAAATGATAGCGGTTTCTATAAGGGTGTTTATAATCTGCTACATGAATTCAAGAATGAAGGAGGATATGATTAAATGTTTCGTTTAGAAGGAAAAGTTGCTGCTGTAACAGGTGCGACAAGAGGAATTGGAAAACAAATGGCAATCGCGTTGGCAGAGGCTGGAGCAACGATTGCGTTGCTGCAGAGGAATACAGCAGATATTACAGTTCAAAAAGAGATAGAAGCAATTGGTCAAAAGGCGATTATTGTTGCCTGTAATTTAGAGAATCAAACACAAGTAAAAGAGGCGATACCAACAGTAGTGGAGCAATTAGGCAGCATTGATATCCTTGTTAATAATGCTGGTATCCAACGTCGTTCTCCTTCTTTGACTTTTTCTGAAGAGGACTGGGATGATGTTATAAATGTTAATTTGAAGACAGTTTGGCTTTTATGCCAGGAAGCAGGGAAGTATATGGTTCCCCAAAAGAAAGGAAAAATTATTAATATGGCATCTCTTTTGTCTTTCCAAGGGGGATTGACTGTACCTGCCTATGCTGCTGCTAAAGGAGGAGTTGCCCAGCTTACAAAGGCGTTAGCGAATGAGTGGGCAAAGGAAAATGTCAATGTAAATGCGATTGTGCCTGGATATATTGCTACAGATATGAATGAAGCATTAATGTCAGATGAAACACGCAATAGACAAATTCTTGAACGTATTCCTGCCGGTCGATGGGGCACAGCCGAAGATTTCAGTGGAGTCGTAGTTTTTTTAGCATCAGATGCTTCTAACTATATTCATGGACATTTATTGGCAGTGGATGGTGGCTGGTTAGGCCGCTAAATCTAGGAAAGGTTGATTTGCATACGAAAAATTTTTATAGTTTGCAAGGGAAGTAAATCAAACGTTTAAGTGTGAATACATCCTGTTCTTCTAAATAGGGTCTCCCTTGCAAAAGTGGTATTGATTGTTTAGTTATAGATTATTGTAAGCGCTTCACGATGACTTTTAATAAGATCGACTATATCATTTTTTGGAGGGAATGCAATGCCTATTATCATTGTTGCAATTGGTATTCTTATTTTATTATTTCTTATCATCAAGATGAAGCTAAACACGTTTGTATCGCTAGTTATTGTCTCTTTTTTGGTTGCGATAAGCCTTGGCATGGAATTATCGGAAATAGTAATGACAATAGAAGCCGGGATTGGAAGCCAATTAGGGCATTTAGCCTTAGTATTTGGATTAGGAGCAATGCTTGGGAGATTAGTATCTGATGCAGGGGGCGGAAATAGAATTGCCATTACCCTTATTAATAGGTTCGGTCCGAAACGGATTCAGCTAGCTGTTGTTGTTGCTTCCTTTATTATAGGGGTTGCCTTATTTTTTGAAGTAGGGCTTGTTGTATTAATTCCGATTATTTATGCAATAGCTAAAGAATTAAAAATGCCTTTTCTTTATTTAGGAATACCAATGGCAGCTGCCTTAAATGTTACACATGGCTTTTTGCCTCCACATCCGGCGCCAACTGCGATTACTGCTGCATATGGTGCAGATATTGGACAGGTGTTGTTATTAGGGACCCTTATTGCTATACCAACAACAATTATATCAGGACCGCTATTTAATAAATTTGCCATGAAGTTTTTTCCATACGCTTATAAAAAAAATGGAAATCTTGCAGCTTTGGGACCACAAAAGGAGTTTAATTTACAAGATACGCCTGGGTTTGGCATAAGTGTGCTAACATCATTATTCCCAGTTATATTTATGGGGCTTGCAACAATCTTCTCGTTATTGTTTCCTGGGGAATCTATTGGGAAAGAAATCATAGAATTTATTGGTGCACCGGGAACTGCCATGCTTTTATCACTTTTAATTGCAATCTATACAATGGGATATTCAAGAAAGATTCCAATGAAAGAGATTGGTAATACACTGTCTGAGTCTATTGCCCAAATTGCGATGATGCTATTAATTATCGGCGGTGGTGGTGCCTTTAAGCAAGTGCTAGTAGACGGAGGAGTGGGCGATTATGTAGCGACATTATTCAATGAAACGAATATGTCTCCTATTTTAGTAGCTTGGATGATTGCAGCAATATTGCGTCTCTGTTTAGGATCTGCAACAGTAGCTGCACTTACAACAGCCGGCCTTGTGACTCCTTTATTGGCCACAAGCTCCGTGAACCCAGCACTTATTGTTTTAGCAACAGGAGCAGGCAGCGTTATATTCTGTCATGTTAATGACGCAGGATTTTGGATGGTAAAAGAATATTTTGGTTTAAGCATAAAAGAAACCTTCCAAACATGGAGTACCTTGACCACGGTCATTTCGGTAACAGGTCTATTATGTGTATTGCTGTTGGGAGTGTTTGTTTAGTAATGGTGACAAAGTAATGGTGACAAGTAATGGTGACAGGCACCATAAAAAGACAAAACACCACATCTGTCTCTCTCAGAAGGACAAGGGAAAGGAATCATTTTCTTGATTTCTTTACCTTTTTTGTTTATCAGCAGCCTTGAACTTCGCTAATAATATTAATAATATTTACTCCTTGCTTTCCACGCATGCTTAAGATTTTCTTGCTCATAAAAGGAAGTGGCATCTTCCATACTCTTATTTTGGTTAATATTGTTATCTTCCGTTAATTCCTCATCGGTTTGGCCGATTGCATTTAGTATCGTTCCCACTGCTTGTATCCAGCTTCCACTTATTACTAAAAAATTCCCCTTATCGTTATTGTTAAAGAGGATATGCTTCTCGCCGATTGCTTGGAAGGAGTTACCGACTGCCTGTGTGGTATTTCCTAAGATATTTAATGTTTGTTCCTTTCCTGAGTTATCGAATACTTCATCCACAGCTTCGACGATTGCACCAAATGCCTGTAACCAATTCCCTTTAATGATTAACTTACTTTCTAACTCATCTTCTAATAAAATATACGAACTGGCTACGACCGTATTCCCAATTGCTTGTATCTCAGCTCCGATTTTTTCAAATGTTATCGTTTCTTGTTGATCTGCCTGTACGGCATTTCCAAAAGTTTGTGAAAAATTTCCTATTAAGTCCAAGTCTTTAATTTCTTCTTCACTTAGTAAATTCCATGCACTGTTTCCTAAAGCAGCAAGGATGGCACCAATTGCTTGCACCCATACCGAAGCAATCTCGACTTGGTTCTTCATAATACCACGCCCACATTTTCTTCTAAGCTGTTTCTATTATGGTATTCACATAATGGTGTCAGGGCACTTTGAAAAGATAAAATGTATAATTAGCTTCTAGTTTTTCTGTCGGAAGAATGATAGTGCCTTTGGTGCATGGTTTTGTCCTTCTGGTATGGACATAAATTAAAAAGTGTCTTTTTGTGGTGCCTGTCACCATATCAGTCACCATATCAAAAGAAAAATTAAGTTTTTTTTAAGCAACTTTCATTATGCTAACAGTGAGATTGATTGCCTCTTTTAGCCAATCAGTCTCTCCCATTATGAAAGGAGTTTTTTATATGTCTGAATCAATCAACAGCAATTATTCCAATTTGTATGGCAATTGGACTACGGCAAACCTGACAAGCATACCGAGTACCCAGCAAACATCCAGTAATAGTGAATCAACTTTTAAAGACTATATGCAGCTTGCAACAAGTACCCAATTCACTAGTAGTGGCAATTACAGTAGTAGCACAACAGATCTAACATCTTTAACAACGGAACAGAAAACAGCTTATTTAGAAACGATGCTTAAACGTTTGGAGTCAACAGATTCTAGCGAGAGTTCTTATCTTCCTGAAAGCCTGCAAACAGCATTAAGCACAGTCGGCGATCTTCTTAGTGACTTTCAGGCAAGTGACAGCTCAGAAGAGGAGATTTCCGAGCTATTCACAGCTGTAACGGAAACGCCGGAAGAAGCAAAGCCTTCCAAAGCGGAAATGACGCCACCTCCACTACCAATAAATAACATAACTGCACAAATGGATGATTCGTCATCGGAAACAAGCACAGAACTATCAGTGGACCAGATGAAAGAACTAATTTTTAATCTAATTAATACACTTTCAGAGAACGATTCTACTGATAACACAGATACTTTGAGTGCATCTATTACAGAGCAACTTTCTGATTATGATCAAACTACTGCAACAGATGAAGAATTTAGGGTGACAGGCACCACAAAAAGACATTGTCCATATCAAAAAGACAAATTCCAACAAAAAAATCTTCCATCTAGGAAGATTTTTTATTTTAAATTCGGATATCCCTGTTGTCTCAATGCTTCAAACACCAATATAGCTGCTGTATTAGAAAGGTTTAGGGAACGAATATGTTCTGTCATTGGTATTCTTAAAAAATGGTCTTTATGTGTTTCTAGTAAATCCTTTGGTAATCCCGTTGTTTCTTTTCCAAATATGAAATAATAATCCTTCGATTTATCTTTGAAATTATGAGATGTATAGGTTTCTTCAGCGAATGTTTCAATATAGTAAAACTCACCTTGATTTTTTACAAAAAAGTCATCTAATGAGTCATAATATGTGATTTTTACAGTCTCCCAGAAATCAAGACCTGCTTGTTTGATCATCTTTTCATCGGTTGAAAAGCCAAGTGGTCGAATTAAATGCAAGGCTGTATCTGTTCCTGCACAAGTACGTGCAATATTGGCAGTATTAGCTGGAATTTCTGGCTGATATAATACAACATGTATGGCCATGAATGTCACCTCTATCTTTCTTTTCCCCTTCGAATTATAGCATATTTTGATCTCGTTGCAGGTATGATTTAGGTGATATCTCCCTTCGAAAATTATTGCTATTTATCAGGTAGGAACCACTATCGCTTCAAGTAAAATGCTATTTTTTCTAATTTATTCCATTTTTAGCATCGTTGCCTTCTTTTTCTTTAATCGAAAAGCTTTCTTTTTTTCCATAAAGTAAAAGTACCTAGGAATAACAAAGAAAAGCGCTTTTCTAAAAGGAAACGATAATGGAAGGAAAAACATATGATCAACTCGTTGAAGAGTTTACGCCCATGATTAACCACATGATGAAAAAGCTGACGATTTATAAAGATAAGCAAGATTTTTTTCAAATTGGCTTAATAAGCATTTGGGAAACGACGAAAACCTTTAATCCAGAAAAGGGGAAGTATAGCAATTATTTATATCGGCATATGTGGGGAAGATTTCTGGATGAATTAAAGCGTCGGACAAGAGAGGCAGAAAGAAATGCTTATCCAAGTGAAGAATTTTGGGAGGTGATGGAAAGTCCTATCTTGTATCGGGAAGAAGAAGATTACGTAAAAGGACTTTGCAAGGAATTATCTGAAGGGGAAACAACGTGGGTAGTTGACACCTTTGTACATCAGCTGACGGTGAAGGAAATAGCGCAGAAAGAAAGAGTCTCCCCTTCTGCTGTAAAATGGTGGCGGAAGGGTGCGAAGGAGAAGTTGAAGCGGACATTGTTCCCTGAAAGAGGGGAATGATTTTTTTAAGAGATGTAACCTCGGAAAATAGAATGAAACCATTATTTGGCTATAAATCCATTTATTATTACAAAATTGTCCAAGAATCTATATAGTACAAATTCCGATAAAATTATATAATAAATGGCATATGTCCGTAAAAATAGGGAGAAATCTATGAAATTAGAACCATTTATAAATGCGAGTCCAGATATTATTGTTTTAAAAGATAAAGATGGACGCTGGATGGAAGCGAATAGTAAAACTTTAGAACTTTTTAATATAGAGGAATACCAAGGTAAAACGGAAGATGAATTAGGAAAACTATATCCTCATTTTGCTGTATACGTACCTGTTTTTGTGAAAAGTGATCTTGAGGCTTGGGAGACAGGAAAACAGATAGAAGTAAAAGAGTCTATTATTTTCAATAATTCGGAAAGAATATATGAAGTAATTAAGGTACCGATATTTGATGCTGGTGGAAATCGCCAAAACTTGATAGTATTTGGGCGAGACATAACAGAATTGGAAAAAAGTGAACAAACGTATAAATCTCTATTTTTACATGATCCCGACGGAGTCTATACGTTGGACAAGGAAGGGGATTTTTTAGATGTTATTAAAGTTGCAGAAGAAATCAGCGGGTATACAAGGGAGGAATTAACGAACTTAAATTTCCGGGATTTGATAGTACCTGAAAAACTTCCGAAGGTTTTGCAGCGTTTTGACAAAGTACTATGTGGAATGATTCAAGGGTTTGAGTCTCAAATCATCCGAAAAGATGGAAGAATTAGGGATGTTAAATTAACTACAATTCCATTGAAGTTGAATGATCAAGTTATTGGTATACACGGAATAGCACAAGATATCACAGATAAGAAAAACATAGAGAAACTACAAAAGAAACAAAAGATAATTTTATCGAGAATTGCTGTTGGAGAGCCGTTGGAACAAATAATCGAATATATTACTGAAAGTGTAGAAGAACTATCAAGAGGAATTTGTTCGATTATGTATTATGAACATGAGCATAATTGGTTGCGTTTTGGCTATGGTCCAAAGCTGGACCCTGAATTTGCTGAAAAAATGGATAAGTTTCCGGTCGGTGAAAATTTTGCATCTTATGGGTATTCAGCATATGCGAAAGATATAAAAATTGTATCTGCTATACAAACTGAGACATCCTGGTCCAATTGGAAAGAAATGGCTCTGGTAGAGGGGCTGCATTCCTGCTGGTCATTGCCCATTCTCTCTTCAAAGGGCTCTTTATTAGGAACATTTTCTGTTTATTATAAAGAATCAATAACACTAAAGGATTCTGATATTGAAATCTTTAAAGATTTTAGTCATCTGACAGGAATTGCATTGGAGCGTCATTACCGGGAAGAAGAGATTAAATACTTAGCTAATTATGATAGTTTAACAAATCTACCGAATTTGCGATATTTAAAAGAACTCTTCCCGAAACGTTTACAAGAAACAAACAACCTTGCTGTTATGTTTTTACTCAACTTTCGCAGAGTGATATCGGCAAATAAGCCTTGATATAATTAGGAAGGCCAGCGATCCACTGTTCAAGTTGACTTTGAATTATTTTTTTGATTTTCTTATTCGTTTGTTTAAGTGCATCTTGAAGAAGCTCGATCAATTGCTGTAATGCGACAGCCCAATCAAGTTCATTTACTTCATCGCATAATTCGTAAAACAGACCACCTATTGTGCGTTGATCGGTATTACAGCGATTCTGCCACGACAGAACGATAAAACGAGAAAACACAATCGTTGTATGGCAAATAAGCGCGTCATATGAACGGCTTTGGAATTCTTTTTCAAGTTTCAAAAGAGATTTGGCCGCCTTAAAGAATACCTCGATATCCCAGCGCATTCCATAGATTCGGACGATCTCCTGTTCTGAAAGAGTGCAGTCTGTGCTGAGGATGGCAAGCCAGTCGCTTTTCTTATTTCTGTTTTGAATGAATACCACTTTAATTGGTGTTCCATTAGCCATCATCGTATGGATGGAACGAAGAATTCCTTTCTTGGATTGAATGGGTCCAGCTAGGTGGTATAGTTGCTTTAAAGAAACCATCTCCCCGTTTACGTTATAACGTTGTTTTGTTTCTTTGACCATACCAATTACGTCTAATCCTTGATCCACAATAGACTTTACAAGTGGTGGCAATGTAAACCAAGAATCCATAAGGACATAACTTGCATCTATCCCATTGGCTAATGCACGTTTAATCATGTCAGGAACTTGTTCAGGCTCAGTTTGTAATGCATTTTCTCGACGCTTGTATCCACAAGTACGTTTATCAATTTTTTCAGAGATACCATTGATTTGAGACTTTTTTGAACTGACTAAAGAAAAGTCAATTGGCATAAATGTATAGCCATCTGACCAGCCCAAAGTGAGCATACGAAACCCCTTAAAGAAACGCATTTTCAGGGAAGCATGATCAAAACAACGAGCGAGAAGCTCTACCTTTTTACTACGATTTCGGTCATACGCAGAATCATCGATAATCAGTACTTTTGGACGCTCTTTATTCGTAAGGCGAGTCACCTTTTGAATAGTAAAAATGCTCAACAGTAGTAAGAAACGGCGCCAATTAAAAGTTGATTGGTTTAAAAAGCGATAGACGGCATCTTTGGCTGGAAACTGATCGGCTTTCTTTGAATCAAGAAGTGAAAACCAATTTTTGTGCTGGAAAATCAAACAGAAAACAAGCTGAAATAAGTAGGAACAGCTGAAACCGAAGGATTTTTTAATTCCTGCTTGGCGCAGGTGTTTATTCATTTCAAGCTCAGAAAAAACCGAATTAAGTTCTTTTGGTAGTTGATTGTTTTGGCTATTTTGGTCTATCATATAGGGAGCACCTCTTCTGTATGGTAGTGTTTTCTCGACAATTACACTATACCAAAGAATGAGGTGTTTTTTCATTTTATTAAACACTGTCAAGCAACATATTTAATAGACCATAGACGCAATACAACTAACGATTTGCACTTATTTTTTTGGTGCGAAAGTTGAGTTTTTAGATTTAGATAACTTAAAACCACATAATGATACTTTTGGTCATTCTTCTGGGGATAAGTTATTACAAGAAGTAGGGAAACGAATTCAAGAGGCCATTGGAGAAACGAATGTTGTTGCACGTATGGGCGGGGACGAATTTGTTATATTAATTAGTAATTGTACGAATAAAACCATGCTGCTTGAATTGGCGGACAAAATTCTCAAAGCAATCGAAGAACCGATTATTATCGATGGTCAAGAATTTTCCACCTATGGGAGCATCGGCATAAGTCTTAGTGGGGAACATGGTCAAACGTTTGAGGAGCTTATGAAAAACGCCGACATTGCTATGTATGGTGTGAAAAAAATAGGTGGTAACGCCTATAATCTGTATGATCCAAAAATGAATAAAAACGACCTTCGTGCTTTTCAATTAAAAAGCAATCTCAGAAAAGCACTGAAAGAAAATCAGTTTGTTCTTTATTATCAGCCCAAAATTAATACAGAAACAGGTACTATTATTGGAGTGGAAGCATTAATTAGATGGATTCATCCAGAGAAAGGAATGATCAATCCGGCCACCTTTATTTCCCTAGCGGAAGAAAGTGATTTTATTTTACTGCTAGGTGAGTGGATACTTAATAAAGCGTGTAATCAAATAAAGGAATGGGAAAAGTTAAATATAAAGATTCCCATCGCCATAAATGTATCAATTAAGCAGCTATTAAAACAAGATTTTGCTACACTAGTGAGTAAAAAGCTAAAGGAATTTAAGATATCCTCAGAATATCTTGAAATAGAAATAACAGAAAGTGTGTTATCTAGCAATGAATCGCTGGTTAGGGATGCGGTCTCCAAATTGCGGAACATGGGAATAAAGGTTTCTATTGATGACTTCGGAACTGGATATGCCTCCTTCATGTACTTAAAACAGTTTCAGGCGGATACCATTAAAATTGATCAATCATTTATTAGCCATCTTCCTACTAGTCAGGTAGATACAGCTATTGTTTCAGCCATCATCACTCTTGCTTCGGAATTAGGTATAAATGTGATAGCAGAAGGTGTAGAAACGCAAGAACAATTCAACTTTCTAAAAGATAAAGGGTGCATTCAGCTCCAGGGCTACTTGTATAGTAAACCACTGCCACCTAACGAAATACTTTTATTATTAAGGGAAACAGAGGGACAGTTCTACTGATTTCGTTGGGACAGGTTCCGATTTTAAGGTGTCCTTTCCAAAATAATTATATGCCAAGACCTGTACTTGTAGTTTACACGCAAGTGAGGCCTTGGCATTATTTCTTTTTTTGATAAAACTAACATTTTTACAATACATAAGTAATCCCTGTCTTCTATGTTAATGGAATTTTTAAGAAACTGGATCACGTAGTATCGTACGTAGTGTGTCTTGAGGTGTACTACGATTGAACGGGTCAAGATGAATTTCATGATGGGGTCCACTTCTTCTAACTCCATAATGATCGGCTATGGCCCCAAGTCTAGCTAGAGTGTCGTATTCATTAGCAAATGGACCATGATGCATCACTTGTACAACCACTTGCTCAGGGATTGTGACTATTTCTAGCTTTTCGTTTTCCATATCAGATGCACTCATTGCAGAACGACGAGCCATTTCGACATCTGCTTTTGAAGTATTTTCGTTAATTTGTACCAGCATGCGATAAAGCAATGATGATATGGGATTCACGCTATAGAAGTCAGCGATACCAACTTGTATTGCGTCGTCTGGATACCAGTAGAGAATTTCAACAACTGGAGAACCATCAAGCGTGTTATCTCCATGCGTAAGTATACGTCCAATATCGGTAATGAACGCCATTTTTCGATAAAATGCATCTGTTCCTGGTGCCCCCACACCTAAGATGGACACAAATGTAGCTTTAGGGGCTATCGCCATTTCAGGAACGTCCGCAGCATGCAAGTGATCTGTTGTGGGAAGTTCATTGATTATTTTACTTTTCGTTTCATTGCTATTCGTCTTATTTTGATAGTGTTCAGGCATATATTAGCCTCCATTTTAATTTGAGAAATGTTCGTCAACATTAATTTTCATTATATATTCTTTAATATGACTACGTTATGTCAGGTTTAGGATACTCAGTGTAACAGAAATTTTTTTACACGCTAAAAGTAAATTAGTCATTTATGGAAGTTGATAAAAAAACAAACTATTGCTTTCAAATAATAAGTTCACCAAAACAATAGGTGACTCAAAGAATCCCCTACCTTCCATCTTAATAAGTTAGAACTCGATAGCTTTTACAGTGGTCTCGAACCCTCCCGTTACTTCTTACATCTAATATCTAAAAAATGTTAACAAAATCCTACCTATAGGCAGTGGTGCCATCTTCTACTAGACTCCTGCTTTATAGTTATAAAGAGGTGATGCGTTTGAAAGGAAGTGGGGGAAATGGTTGTATTGATTCTAAATTCTTGAAGCAAAGGAGCGAAGGAATAGTTAAGAGGGCGTTAAATAGTTGGTGAAGAAAGGACGATTCTTGTAAAGATGTTGACCTCACAAGAACCGTCCCATTACTACCCTAATGATTATTCTCTAATTTAACAAGCTGATCGATTATATTTGCTTGCTCGTCCTTGGCTGTTTCATCCGAGATAATTTCTTCTTTAAGAAGCTTTTCAATCGCTTCATATTGGGCGTACAATGATTGCTTTTCTAATAATATGTGCTGTTGTTCCTTGAGAGAAGGAGTTTTCTGATAGAATTTCTCCATTTCTAGCTCTAATTCCCTTTGTTCTTTTGAAAGTTGTTCCATTCTTTCTTTAAGTACAGTACCTGTAATGATAGCATTATGTTTACTTTCGGTTAGCTCTTGGATGGAAGCCTTTAAACGAAAGTTCTTTGAAATTAATACTTCATATTCTTTATAACCTTCCTCTTTTTTATTGACGCCTAATAAGGATAAGAATGGTTTAATGGAAAGTCCTTGCACTAATAAAGAGAAAAGAACAATACTAAAAGCCACTAATAAGATATCTTCTCGCCCCTCGAAATCTCTAGGTAGGCTTAAGACAAGTGCAATAGAGAGGGAGCCTTTTAATCCGCCCCAATTAATTACGTGCTTCCAAGAGGTTGGAAAGTTCTTCATAAAAGCAAGACTAATGTATACAGCTAGGCTTCTTCCAATTAGTACAATCAGAATCGCGAAAAGGATTAATCCCCATTTATCTTCAAGATCGATATTGGTGATTTCTAGTCCAACCATTAAAAATACAAGTGAATTTGCTAGTAAGGCAGCAACATCCCAAAAGTTATTGATATTTAGCTTGGTAGTGGGACTCATTCCAATTTTTGCTCCATAGTTTCCAAAAATGATGGCTGCTATAACGACAGCAATTACGCCAGATGCGTGAATACTTTCTGCAAGTAAAAAGGAGCTGTAAAATAAAATAATACTAAAAATAATTTCGAGTGGATAATCATCAAAGTATTGTGTTAGCTTGGAAAAACCATAGCCAAGCACTCCCCCAACAATTAAACCAAGGGTAATAACCTTCACAAACTGCCATATTCCATTACCTAATCCTGCTATTCCTAAATCTAGATAATCTAATAAGTAGAAAGCAGATATATTAAAAAGGACAACAGCTAGTCCATCGTTAAACAGACTTTCTCCTTCCACGACAATGGACAGTCTTTTTTTGACACCGACCGTTTTAAAGATGGATAAAACACTAACTGGATCGGTCGCGCTCATTAAAGCAGCAAACACAAATGCTGCAGGAATTGTAAAGCCTAGCAGCCATACAGAAGAAAAACCAACAATGATAAAAGACAATAAGGTGCCTCCAAAAGCAAGTAGAAGTATTGGCTTCTTATTTTCTATCAGGTGAGCGTACGACAGCTTTAGCGAAGCTTCCCCTAATAAAGCGGGTAAAAATAAAGTGATAATGACAAAGTTAAAGATTTCTCCTTCGGTTATAAATGTCTTTACTGGATCCAATATAGGAATATTACTTAACCCAATAATGGCTCCAACTAATACTAAGGCAATTGGATATGGCTGCTTTACTTTTTTGGCAATAGCAGTAATTCCAGCTGCAATCATCACTAAGATCAGACTAAGCTCAAACACATAATGCAAATCTAAGTCCTGCATGTAAATAACGCCTTCTTTCCTAAACAAGTCATTTTAAGAAAAACATATCAGTACAAGAATAACGAAGTATGAAGGAATTTACAAATTAGGGAATATGGGGGTCCTTTGGTGGCATTTTTGTCTAGTTGGGGGACTCGTCCCCCAACTAGACAAAAAGGATATTTATTCTCCCACAAACATTTTACTCATACAATAAGGAAACGGTGGGAAGCAGAGAGAAGATTCTATTGCTTCCTTTGTTTTAATCAATTTCCCTTGAAAATTGGTAGCTTTTCTAAGTAGATGATATCGTCTCTTTCAGCTGCGGCTCCTTCTGCTAGAATCGCTGCCTTAGCAGTAACGATTCCCCCTGCCTTGCTAACAAGTTCTTCGAGTACTCGCATAGATTCTCCTGTACTAATGACGTCATCAATTAGGGCAATCTGCTTTCCTTTAATTTTGGCTGCGTCTTTACCATCCAGACAGAGTAATTGTTCCTTTTGAGTCGTAATGGAAACTACTTGATTGATTAGTGGTTCATTCATATATGGTTTCACATTTTTTCGGGCAACGATGTATTCATTCATTTCTAATTGTTTAGCTAATTCATATACAAGTGGGATTCCTTTTGCTTCTGCTGTAACTAAATAGTCTACTCCATTCAAATGTTCTGCTAGTAAAGGAGCGGAAGCAGCAACTATTTCTGTGTCTCCTAAGATTACAAAGCTTGCAATCTTTAATTCCTTAGAAATAGGGATTATAGGTAATTCTCTTTTTACTCCTGCGACTCTTAGTGTATAAGTTTCCAATTAATAAAACCCTCCTATTCTTTTAAACTCCAAAGATTCCTAGTAGAAATTCCATAACAACTCCAGCTAATAGTCCGAAAAATGGATCAGCGATAGCTGTAACAATTATGGTTACAGCAGCAACGATAGGAGAACCAGCTTCAGTGCCAGTTAGTGCAGCAGTCGCGTTTCCTGGTAATGTCACGATTGCTCCTAAAACGAATAGAAAGCCGGCAATTGAAGAACTAGGTACATACTTTCCGATTTTTGGTAAGAGTTTAAAGAGTAAGATAGCTGCCATTATTGCCATTGTTAAAACGCCTGCCCAAACGGCATGTGGGGCAGATGCTGTGGCTGAAATAATTACTTCGACTGGTCCTCCGCCAAACAGGGAAGAAGCCATGTCAGCTAAACTACTTATGATTGTAAGAGTATCAATATTTACACTTTCTCCAGCGATTTCTCCATTGATTTTACCAAAGGCAATATTTGCCCCAATGTTTAAACAAACAAGAGCTAATGCCCCACGAATAACCGAAGAATTCACAATGAATTTTTGAAGCTTAAATTTATCTTCTAATATGTTTTTTGTGACAGTGACACCCTCTTTTTTCGTGAAATGATAGACAATGCTAGAAAGTATGACAGAAATAGTGATTGTATACACTAAGTCCTTTGTAATAATATAGGTCAGTAAAGCACTTGCAAAAGAAGTTATGCCAATGATTCGATCATTTTTTGCCATATCCCACGCAACCTTCGCAAGCATGAAACCAACACCTGCCATCATTCCATTTGTAATAACAGGACCAATCCAGGTAACAATCTGCTCCATCAATCCAAAGATACTAATGATAACTAATAAAAGAGCACCAAAAAAGATCGAAGAAAGTCGTTCTCTCATATTTTTACCCATTGTTCCTGCAACGGCGATTGTTTCGGCTTGAAAGGAAATAACAGCCACATTACTTGTTAAGCTATTCCCAACAGCCCCCACAAAAAATGCTAATGCAGTTGGTACAGATGCGAATCCAAAGGAAAGTGCCAGTAATCCTTGTGGCAATCCATTTAATACAACACTTAATGCCGCAAGTATGTCTTTAAGTATATCTTCCATTTTCCTTCTCCTTTTCTATTTCCCGCTTGTTGCCTCCTATAGAAAAAAACCGTTCAGCAGAAAAAGAACGGTTTCTAGAAAAAAGAAATTTTCCGTCCATAGTAGAGTGATTTACGGCCACTCTGTAGAGACTTCCAGACCATATTACCGGAATTATAAGGGGGTATTTGTCGTATAATGTCATCATTATAGCGTATAATATTCGGATTTTAAATATAAAATTCGGAAAATTATAAAATGATTTGTTTATTTAAGAGTAAAATGCTGATAAGTAGGATGCTTTTTGATATGGAAACAAGAAGTGCAAAGTTCATCATCTGGGTACATAATAGCCACTAGTAGGATAGATATATTTTACAAGATAAATGTAACGTGTTATAAGTAAATCAAACTATTATGTAGTGGACAAAAGTATACTCAAGGGTTGGTGGATAGATTGGAAGGAATCGATGATATTGATTTAAAAATTATCTCTTTTTTACAAGAAGATGGAAGAATCACTTTTAAAGAAATTGCACAGAATATCCTCTTGAGGAAGCAAAAGAACCGTCCCGATTTGTTGGGGCGGCTATTTTTTTACAGAGGGATTTAATGATAGAGAGAAAATACGTAAGATTATTTAACATATTAAAAGATAATATTCTCTTTATTCGGTATGATTCGAAATACAACAGAATGAAAAGGGTGAGATAAAATGTTCAAAAAACTAGAAAACCTATCCACATTCAATCAAGTAAACTTACTGACTACTTCTCTCGTAAACATTCTAAGTATTAATGGAACAGTGGGAGAGGTTGAGATTGCCAATAAGATAGAGGAAATTCTTCATAGTTTTCCTTATTTTAAAGACTGTCCTGAAATGATATGGACACAGCCTTTGCCTAATGATGGAATTGGCAGAAAGAATGTTTTTGCAAGGATAAAAGGCAATGGTGCATCCAAGAAGACTGTCATTTATCATGCTCATTTAGATACAGTAGGAACAGATGATTATGGGAAAATTCAAGAACTAGCAAATATGCCAGAGCGCTTGCTAGAATTTTTCAAAAGCTGGGAGGGAAATAAAGAGATTCAAGAACAAGCGCATTCAGGTGATTGGATGTTTGGACGTGGAGCGCTTGATATGAAGAGTGGGATTGCTGTTCATCTAGCGAATATTCTTTATCTGAGTGAGCATCGTGATAAATGGGATGGAGAGATTATCTTTATGGTCAATCCAGTGGAAGAAAATCAGCATACTGGAGTAATTGCTGCTGTTGATGAGCTACTGCGACTTCGTAAAGAGGAACAGCTGGATTATATTGTAGCAATCAATACTGATTACATAACTTCTCTTTTTCCAGGGGATGAGCAGAAATATATTTATACGGGAGCAGTTGGCAAGCTACTTCCTTGCTTTTACGTATATGGGAGAGAAACGCATGTTGGAAGAACGCTAGATGGGTTAGATCCAACGCTTGTAACCTCTGAATTAAACCGTCTTATCAATAATAATATGGAATTGATCGAACAGGTAGAAGGAGAGCTGATGACACCGCCGTCTGTTTTATATCACCGGGATACGAAAGACTTTTATAATGTGCAAACAGCGGTAACGAGTCATATTTATTTTAATTTAATGGTATTAGAGGATAGTCCACAAGTAGTAGTTGAGAAATTAAGAAGGATTGCGAATAAGGCAGCGAGAACGACGGAAACTTATTATCAGAAGCAGTATCAATTGTATGCCTTACGTAATCATTTTCCTGAGGAAATGCCGAAATGGGAAATGGAAGTTTATACATTTGAAGAGTATTGCGAGAAGCTTCGAAAGCAAGGAGTGGATGTGGAGGGAATAGCGGAACAAATGGAAGCTGCCTATAAAGAGGAAGACCCACGGGAGGTTTGTTTTCAAATAGTAGATTCCCTAAGGCAGCAAGATGCTACTGGAGTTCCTTGTATTATTATCTTTTTTGCTCCACCTTATTGTCCCCATCATTATTTAATAGGAGAAAGTAAGCGGGATAAACGCGTAATAGGCGTTATCGATGAAGTGGTAGGAAAATGGGAATCTGGTTCAGTCGAACAATTTTCTATCAAAAGATTTTTCCCCTATCTATCAGACAGTAGCTATTTATCCCTTCATGACACAGAAGAAGAAATAGAATCCCTTATTCATAATTTTCCTGAATGGAAGAGTATTTACCCAGTCCCGGTTGATAAGATAAGGGAGCTGAATGTTCCAGCTATTAATATTGGCGTATATGGGATGGATGCTCACCGGTGGACAGAGAGAGTTTATAAGCCATACTCGTTTGAAACGTTGCCGCATTTGATTAGGGATTTAACGGTTTGTTGGTTAGGGAAGTAGTCATATATTGTTATGGAAAAAAGGAGACGGAGATCCTATTTAAGAAGTTCTTTAAATGGTATATTACCATTATAAATCAATAGGAAATAATAGAATTATTTAAAAACTTCTATTAAAAGATACATCAAACATTACATGCATAGATAATATAAAAGACGGAACGCGCTTGCAGAAGAAATGTTATGGAAAGAGTTCAAAGAAATGGATACTGATCCTTGGATTTCATGGGTAATCAATCAAATAATAGCAACACATGGTACCATGCGAATTAATGAATTAGCCCAAGATGTAGTTCTTAGCAGAAGGCAATTTGGACGAAAATTTACGGAGAGAATCGGCGTTTCCCCTAAGGCATTCTCACAAATTGTCCAATTTCAATATGCTCTAGAATTGGCGAATACAACAAATAAATTGGTAGATATAGCTTTTGAAGCTGGATATACTGACCAATCACACTTTATAAAAGAATTTCGAAAGCATACAGCCTCCATACCGAGTGATTTTTTTCTCTTCATAAAGATAATGTCCCATTTTTACAAGAATAAGAAGTATGTTCAAGGTTAAAATGATGATACACATTGAAAGGAAATACAATTATTAGTGGAGGTATTATGTATGAATGACAAAATAACAGAAAACGAGTTCCAAGAAATTATTCAGAGAAGAAGTAACGGTGTAATAGATTTTGCTCCATTCTAGATGAATTGTCCCAAAGAGGAATTAATGAATACGAAATCGAAGTTGCAACAGGGCAAGCCACCTATAAAGGAGTATACAAGGAATTTAAAACAGATTCCCAGGTAAACTTGGTAGTTTCAGATAATTTTAATAGAAAGAAGGTACTTGCGGCCATTGCTAACATCTCACTCCCTTTCTTAGCTTTCTTGCAAGAGATTGCTGAAGCAGGAATTGTCAGCTATCGTGTACTCATACAAGAAAAAAAGGTCCTATACCTTGGAGCAAGAGGAGAAGAAATAGAAGAACAGCTTAAAATATAAAAATTTAAAATAAGGTGCTAAGTGATGGACGTAACAAATAATTATGTAGAGGAACTTGTTAAACTATATACACAACATATGGATAGGGATTATGCGGAATGGTCGGAGAATTATTTGCGGAACCAATTTGCCTTTTTAGGGATTCGAACACCAATACGCCGAAAACTGACGAAACAGTTCTTTCGTGAATATGGAGTCCCAACAAAAGAAAAATTAAAAGATATTATTTTTATATTGTGGGAACGATCAGAAAGAGAGTATCAAAAAGCAGCTCTTGATATTCTTGAAAAAGTAAAAAAAGAGCTTACCCCAGATGATATACCATGGTTAAGTTCTTTATTAGTGAAAAAATCATGGTGGGATACGGTGGATGTGCTTTCTCCACATATAATGGGTAATCTGTTCACAATCTATCCAGAACTAATAGCTCAATATGCAGATCAATGGATTGTAGATGATAATTTTTGGTTACAAAGATCCGCATTGCTATATCAACTTTACTATAAGAAGAGAACAGATGAAAAACGTTTGTTTCAATATATTCTTACTACAGCTGATAGTGACGAATTTTTTGTCCAGAAAGCAATAGGATGGGTACTGCGAGAATATGCAAAAACGAATCCTGTAGCTGTGAGAGATTTCGTTTCTTTCAACGATTTAAAGCCACTTAGTCGACGAGAGGCTTTAAAAAATCTGTGAATGATAGTTCTGTAAAGGTTGTTAAATAGCCTTTTAATTAAGAGGCTGGGACATAAACATTTCAGCCAACAATAAATACGAACGATTATGCGGTAAGTTTACATGATCGTTCGTATTTATATTTTAGAAAAAGGTTTAAAAATGAAGTGAAATGGAGCGGAGGACGGTCGACTCCTGCGGGAAATAGAGGAAAGGCTGAGACCCCGCAGCGCAGC
>NZ_CDRJSZ010000011.1:0-194777 GCF_976954375.1 Niallia sp. Marseille-Q9988
TTTTATTTATTTGAAAGCAAATAATAAGTTGGTTTGGAGAGGTGTCCGCTCGACTCCTACGGGAGATGCGAGAAAGTCCGAGACCCTGCAGGAGCGTGAGCTGTGAAGCGGCTCGGCGCTCGCCCCGTGGAAAGCGAGCGGTAAGCCTCGGAAAACAAAAGCCTACACTAAGTTAGAATGGTTTGGTAACTACCGATTTACCAGGTAATTCACTTTTTCAGTGGCCACAAATTTTTAGGCTGATTTTTAAAGGCAGTTTTCTAAAAGATTGTTGTTTTTTCAATAGGAAAAAAGAATAAGTTGGAAAAATAGAGTAGCCGTAATATACGTAGACTCCAGTGGGATTATCGAGAGAGACGCTATTAAGATTCTGCATGAGCATAACGAGGGCACTGAAAAAGTATAGTTTCTCCAAATTAATTAAGGGTTTATTTATTTGAAAGCGAATATTAAGTTGGTTTGGAGAGGCGACAGCTCGACTCCTATGGGAGCTGCGAGAAAGTCCGAGACCCTGCAGGAACGTAGTAACGAAGCGGATCGGCGCTCGCCCCATGGAAAGCAAGCTGTCGCCTCGGAAAACAAATGAAATACCCAAATTTAAAAGTCGGCCACCAACAATTATGATTAAATTGCAGTTACAAACTTAAACAGCCTTTTTAAAAGCTTATTGCTTTGACAAAGAAAAATAGCCAATTTTAAAAGAGAGGAGGAAGACAAGTGTCAGAGAAAAATTTAACGAATGAAGCACAGCGTAATGTAATTCTCCATTCTTTACAAAATGAAAACTTACAGGAATTTCGTAAAAATTTCCTTGAATTACATCCTTATGACCAAGCTTCATTTTTTAAGGAAATGGAGATAGAAGAGAGAACCAAAGTTTTTGAATACTTAGCTCCAAGTGAAATCGCAGAAATGTTTGAGAACTTAGAAATGGATGATTGGGAATATCAAGAGATTTTTGCTAAACTTATCCCTGATTATGTAGCAGACACTTTAGCAAATATGTCTGTAGATGATGCTGTAGATATATTAAATGTATTAGAAAAAGAGCAAGTAGAAAGCTATTTGGCAATAATGGAGCAACCAACTGCAACGAGCATTAAAGCACTTATGCATTATGAAGAGTCGACTGCTGGAAGTATTATGACAGTAGACTATATAAGTTTATCTGCAGAACAAACGGTAGAGACTGCTATGAATATTTTAAAAAGAGAGGCACCCAATGCAGAAACTATTTATTATATTTATGTAGTTAATGACCAAAAACAATTAGTTGGCGTGGTTTCTTTACGAAGTTTAATTGTTAGTGGGAATCAAACGCTTATCAAAGATATTATGAATGACAGAATCTATTCTGTCTCTGTAAGTGAGGATCAGGAAGAAGTAGCTAGAAAAATGCAAGACTATGACTTTTTAGCCTTACCTGTTATTGATTTTCAAAAAAGATTGCTTGGGATTATTACAATTGATGATATTGTCGATGTTATGCAAGAGGAAGCTTCAGAGGATTATTCAAAATTTGCTGCGGTTTCCAATATGGATTTTGTTGACCAGCATCCTTTCTCTGCAGCAAAAAAAAGGCTCCCATGGCTAATTATTTTATTATTTCTTGGCATGTTTACTGCAAGCCTTATTGGTCGATTTGAAGAAACACTCAATCAAGTAGCAATCCTTGCTGTATTTATTCCACTGATTGCCGGAATGGCTGGGAATACAGGAACGCAAGCTTTGGCAGTTGCTGTACGTGGGATAGCCACAGGAGATATTGGCAAGGAAAATAGCTGGAAGCTAATTGTAAGAGAAGCAGGGACTGGGCTCATTACTGGAACGATATGTGGCATACTGGTTACGATTGTGGTGTATGTATGGAAGGGTGATTTATTTCTCGGAATTCTAGTTGGAGTTTCAATCCTTGGAACACTGATAGTAGCAACGATTGCTGGTGCAATCATCCCTCTTATTATGCACAAATTTAATATAGACCCAGCTGTGGCCTCAGGTCCATTTATTACAACAATTAATGACATTATTAGTATTTTGATTTATTTTGGTATGGCAACTATGTTTATGAGTTATTTAACGAATTAGAGGAAAAAAGGAGGGATAGCGATGGAACACGGTGCTTCTTTCGCATCACTAGTTATCGTAGTTACGGTGGCTCTATTAACACCAATTATTTTGCAACGACTAAAATTGAATATTATTCCCGTAGTTGTGGCAGAAATTCTGATGGGTTTAATTATCGGGAAAAGTGGGTTTAACCTTGTAGAGCAAGATATGTGGCTAGAAACTCTATCGACTTTAGGGTTTATCTTTTTAATGTTTTTAAGTGGTTTAGAGATAGATTTTTCTGCTTTTTCAAGTAGAAAAAAAAGAGAGACATTGCCTAATGGGAAATTAGAGCCTAAATCATTTCAGACGGCAATGATTATTTTTGTGGCAATTCTCCTTCTATCAATCGGATTAAGTTTCTTATTTGTACTAGCTGGATTTGTTGATAGTGCATTCTTAATGACCATTATTATCGCAACTATTTCTTTAGGAGTAGTAGTTCCAACTTTAAAAGAAGCAAACATCATGAAGTCCGTTATTGGGCAAATTATTTTGCTTGTAGCAGTAATTGCTGATTTAGTCACAATGATTTTACTTGCTGTATTTGCTTCTATTCATGAAACAGGAGGGAATACTTGGCTATTATTAATTCTTTTTATAGCAGGTTTAATTCTTTACTTTGTTGGTAGAAAAATAAAAAATAATAAATTTATGGACACTCTTTCTAGAGGAACAGTACAAATAGGCACAAGAGCAGTATTTGCACTAATCATCTTTCTTGTCGCTTTATCAGAATCTGTTGGAGCAGAACATATTTTAGGTGCTTTCTTAGCAGGAGTACTTGTGTCCCTATTATCACCAAATGAAGAATTGGTTCACCAGTTAGATTCATTTGGTTATGGATTTTTAATACCTATTTTCTTTGTGATGATTGGTGTTGAAATGGATATCTGGTCGTTATTTACATATCCTAAACTATTATTATTTATTCCTTTACTATTAATGGCTTTATTAGTAAGTAAGCTGTTACCAGTCTACTATTTAAAAAAATGGTATGATACAAAAACGATTGTGGCTTCTGGATTTTTATTAACATCTACTTTGTCACTCGTTATAGCTGCATCTACAATTGGAGAACGTTTAAATATAATAACACCTCAAATGAGTGGAATCTTTATTTTGGTTGCCATTATATCGTGCATTATTTCGCCGATTTTGTTCAAGAAAATGTTCCCGAAAGATGTAGCACAAGAAAAAGTGATAAATGTTTCTATTATTGGAGTAAATCAAGTTACTATGCAAGTTTACCAAGAGTTGAAATCATCTCTTTATGATGTAACTTTCTATCATAAAAAACAAGAAAAGCAAGATTTTCAAATTGCAGACTCTTTATTTGAAATCATTGAATTGAACAATTATTCAGAGGAGATTCTACGACAAACAGATATTTGCTCAGCAGATATAGTTGTGATTTCGACAGGAGATTCCTTCTTAAATGCTGAAATGAGTCTCTTGATTAAAAGAGCAGGGGTAGATCGAGTGATTTGTCGTGTGGAAAATATGGAGATGGAGGAGGAATTACGCAGAGAAGATATAGAAGTATTTTCTATGTTGACATCTACGAAAGCATTATTAACTGCATTAATTCAGTCTCCAAATATATTTGCACTACTTGGAAATACAGAGACATCCCTACATGAAATAATATTAAGAAACAAAGAATTTGAAGGAATGTCTTTGAGATCCTTCCCGTTTACTGGAGATGTCATTTTCGTCCGAATCTTTAGAGGATCTGATTTTGTCATCCCTCATGGAGATACAGAGTTACAACTTAATGACCATCTACTTGTAACTGGATCACATGAATATGTAACAGAATTAAAGAGACAGTTGGAATTTAAATTTTAATTAAGTATCGTTAGGTTATTATAGGCGGGTAAATTATTTAATAATTTTTGCAGTATGAGAAAGGGTTGAAAGGTAAAGGAAAGACGACGGTGTCAGTGCCCATTTCAGCAAAAAGAAGGACAAAAGGGTAACAGAGAAAGCGCCTCTAAGCCCATTTCAGCAAAAAGAAGGACGAAAGGGTAACAGAGAAAGCGCCTCTAAGCCCATTTCAGCAAAAAGAAGGACGAAAGGGTAACAGAGAAAGCGTCTCTAAGCCCTTTTTAGTAAAAAGAAGGACGAAAGGGTAACAGAGAAAGCGTCTCTAAGCCCTTTTTAGCAAAAAGAAGGACAAAAGGGTAACAGAGAAAGCGTCTCTAAGCCCTTTTTAGTAAAAAGAAGGACAAAAGGGTAACAGAGAAAGCGTCTCTAAGCCCTTTTCAGCAAAAAGAAGGACAAAAGGGTAACAGAGAAAGCGCCTCTAAGCCCTTTTTAGTAAAAAGAAGGGCGAAAGGGTAACAGAGAAAGCGCCTCTAAGCCCTTTTTAGCAAAAAAAGGACAAAAGGGTAACAGAGAAAGCGCCTCTAAGCCCTTTTTAACAAAAATGCTAAGCTAAAATCCCAAAAAAGCAACAGATAATAACGACGATACGGTAAGCTAATGACAAAAATGACGAAAGTGCCTATTGTATGAGTGCTTTCTTTTTTTATTTTTTTGTAGTAAAATTAGTACTAGGTACTAATAACTTGTAATAGTATATAGGAGGAATAAGAATGACTTTTTCATTAAAGGGCAAAACCTATGTTGTCATGGGTGTTGCAAATAAAAGAAGTATTGCGTGGGGAATTGCAACTTCCTTGCATAAAGCTGGTGCTCGATTAATTTTCACTTATGCAGGGGAAAGATTAGAAAAAAGCGTTCGTGACCTTGTTGCTACTCTAGATTCATCAGATAGTATTGTATTACCTTGTGATGTTACTAATGATCAAGAAATTGCCACTTGCTTTGAAGCAATTAAAAAAGAAGTTGGGACAATTCATGGGATTGCTCACTGCATCGCTTTTGCTCATAAAGAAGAATTACAAGGCGACTATATGAATACAACAAGAGACGGTTTTTTACTTGCGCATAATATTAGTTCCTATTCATTAACCGCGGTTGCTAAAGAAGCAAAAGGCTTAATGACAGAAGGCGGAAGTATTGTTACATTAACTTATTTAGGCGGAGAGCGTGCAATTAGAAATTATAATGTAATGGGTGTTGCAAAAGCTTCCTTGGATGCAAGTGTTCGTTATTTAGCTGCTGATTTAGGAAAAGAAGGTATTCGTGTAAACTCTATTTCCGCAGGGCCAATTCGCACATTATCTGCAAAAGGAATTAGTGATTTCAATTCCATTTTAAAAGAAATCGAGGAGCGTTCTCCACTTAGAAGAACAACAACTCCAGAAGAAGTAGGAGATACAGCATTGTTCTTGTTTAGTGATCTAGCAAGAGGAATAACTGGAGAGAATATTCATGTAGATTCAGGTTTCCACATTGTTGGTTAATTCAATTAAAGACAACTCATCAGCTGATGGGTTGTCTTATTTTTTGACCAAACCACTTCGTCTTTCCACGTACACTTCTTTTCATTTTTTGATAATTAAAGTTACGTATTAGGCAAATCATGCATACATTAGGATGAATCCTATAAAAAATATGGTTAATGTTTTAGGAGGTGAAAATTGTGTACAGTGAGAATAGTAAGCCTTATCTTTCTCAGTCTGGTACCAAAAAGATGGAAGGCAATATGCAAGTAAGCTATTCTGCAAAAATTGCTAAACAGAAGCAATACAAAGAACTGATGGAGAAAAAGCAAAAAGAAGAAATGCTCCAAGAGATCAAAGAAACAAAAGAGCTCTCAAAAGAAGGAGCGGAAAAGCAAGCCTCCACAATGAATACCCAGGAACAAATGCAAAATTATCAGGAGCAGCAAGTGGAAAAATCTCCAAGAAAACCTGCCTTTAAACGGTTAAAAAGCTTTAAAGAGATGGAGATAGTCGAGAAATTAGAGTACTTACTTAATTTTCCTAAGCAGTTGCCACCAGTCCCGTGTATTGTTATAACGGCTAATGAGAATATTCGTGGATTTATAGTTGGTTTAACAGACGGAAATGTTGATATAAAACTAATGGATCAGTCGATCGTCACCTTAAAAATAGCTGTGATTCAAGAAGTAAGAATGATTGGTATTTAATTAATTCATCGCATTAATGGAGTTATTTCAAATTAGATGGTGTATAAATATATTACATACAGTAATCTACGAAATTGGTTACTGCTAATGATATATTTATAACCGTTCATTGATTTGGAATAACTCCTTTTTCTTTTGGTAATTTATCAACATTCGGAGTTTAATGTTAATATTAAATTAAACGAATATAAAAGTATTGAATTAGGTAAACTTTGGTAGATTGAGAACTGCGGAAAAAAGGATGAATTAAATTCTTTAACTAGATATATTGAAGGAAAAAATAATAGCAAAAAGGGAGACATTTTATGACTACTTCAAAAAAAATTTTAAGAACATGCGATAAGGGACACAAATACTTTAAAAGCAGCGATTGTCCAACCTGCCCGATTTGTGAGACAGAACGCAAACCTAATAATGGATTTCTTTCATTGCTATCGGCACCAGCAAGACGTGCATTGGAAAACAATGGGATAACATCGCTGAAGGAGCTATCAAAATATAGCGAGAAAGATATTTTGCAATTTCACGGAATGGGACCAGCTTCTTTACCAAAACTTAGGTCTGTATTAAAAGAAAACGGGTTATCATTCAAAGACTAAACACAAGGATTACTAATCAAACAAGGCGTTTTTGACAAATTCAGTATTTTTTCCTCCCTATGATAGATGCCTTCTCTTGAAAAAGATTAGCTTTATAATCACCGCTTATCATACTGAGAGGGGAATGAAATGCGTTTTTGCTTTGAGATAATATGTAATTTTGAATTCTTTTTAAAAAAAATTTCACCACATAATCGAAACTGCTTATTATGCGGCCCCCCTTTTATTGTCCAATATTCAACAAATTTGTGAATCGCGATGAATAGGTTTGTCTGGTAACATGGTAACTCTTTTCCGTGCATAAAATGTAATGGAAAAAAGAAAGGAGTAAACATAAAAATGGAGGAGCCAGATAGACGTCCTCCGAGGGTAAAGCATATAAATTTTATCGTTATTAGTCACAAACATTTAAGTCAACGTCAGCGATACATTGAACTGCGCAGAAGCATTTTAAGTCAACTGTAATGCAACTTGAAGTGCGAACAAAACCTTCTAATTCACAAATTTTGCTTAAATCGATTCCTTTGTGTCCAACGATATCAAGTGTTTCTCCGTCTTTACCGATTGGAGCAAGTACTCTTAATACTGCACAGCAGTTATCAAAAACATCCTCTACTCGGAAAAAGATAGAAACGCAGTTGCAGTCTGAACCTGTATAAAATGCATGGAATGGAGAGCCATCAGCAGAACTTAAAACGAATACACGAGTATCAGCTTTTTTACGCTTTGTTGGAGATACAAGTGATCCTAGTGGCTCTGAGAAACAGTTAGTTTCGCATTCGCAAGTGTCTTCAGCGTTATCTTGGATATCTTTAATGGCACGAACCACTTCGCAAACACAGCTGGATGTACCGTAAATATCTTCTTTTTTTCCACAACCCATAATTGTTTTCCTCCTTGTTTGTTTCTTTCTTTATGTTTCTTACATTACTAACATATTGCCGAAGAGCCTTATGGGTTACGGACAAACGCCTTTTTTCTCAAAATTTGGGCATCTGACTATCCGTTTACTATTTCTTGGTCGATTGGAGGGGAGAATCTAGATGGATATCCAATGGATGGAGTTTTTTTTATTAATTTTGGCAAGCTTTCGTCTAACGAGATTAATTGTTTTTGATCGAATCACAGAATCTTTCCGTAAGTTGTTTTTAGATGAAGTAGAGGAACAGAATAATGATGGGCAAACAGAAGTTTATATAGTTCCTAAATCTGGAAAAATCCGTGGTTTCTTTGGAGAGTTAATTAGCTGCTATTGGTGTACTGGTGTGTGGGTCGCAATCTTCCTTACCCTTTTATATTATATCTTTCCAAGCATTTGTGGACCTTTTGTGCTTGTCTTTGCGATAGCAGGAGGAGCTTCCTTAATTGAAGCTATCTTACAAAGAGTGTTTGTTGATTAACTGCATTAGGTAGGCTAGTTGTTTACACATGCATTTCATTCCGTCATACAATGTGTTAAGGCACGTTTGAGAACAGTGTTTTTATTCGTGTATAGATATTATTATTGGAGGGATTGAGTTGCTGGAGAAAAAAGTATTTAAAGTAAAAGGGACAGAAAAGCCGAAAGCAACAACTAAAACAAAAAAGAAAAAATCAGGATGTAATTGCGGAAAAAAATCTGCAAAATAAGGAGAATACCCGACTTTGAGCGGGTATTTTTTATTTTAAAAAAGAGTTTGTAAAAATTGGATTTTAATTGTTAGAGAAACCTCTAATAATTAAAGCTTAAAAAGAAGAAAATATAAACATCAATTCATCATTTACATAGGAAGGGAAGAATATGACGAATAAAAAGCACGCTTTTTTGATATTGATTTTTAGCTTATGTGTTTTCTTAACTGGTTGTGAGAAAGAAACGCCGAATAGCAGATGGTCTATGCTGAAAAAGGTAGATCCAGAACCAGTTGTTATCTATACAGAATCCGACGAAGTAGGTCAAAAAGAATTGGTCCAAGGGATAAAGGAAGAAACAAATACCATTTCGTCCATTTATGATGTAGCAGTAGTTAAAGGCAAGAAGGATACGTTAGTAGCCTATAAAGTGAAACAGATGGCTCGTTTTAAAATGAAAAGTATTGAAAAAGAATTAACGGAAAAGCTGGAATCTAAATATCCAGAGGAGAAATTTACGGTTTCTAGTGACTTTAAAATTTTCTTAGAGACAATGCGCTTAAGGGATAAAATCCAAGATTCGGAATTTAGTGAAGAAAAAGCAGACAAGCGTTTGAAAGAAATTATTAAATTAAATAATGAGTTAACGTAAGGAGGGGATAAAATGGCAGACAGTAAGAAAAAAAACAAAACACCAGAGCAACAGCAATATGAAAAATTTGAACAACAATATGAAACAAAACGGCCGGTTTTAAAAAATTGCATAAAGGCATTTTTTGTCGGCGGATTAATATGTATGATTGGCCAGATTATTTCTTATTTCTACATTTACTTTTTCCATTTTACAGAACAAACATCAAGCAACCCTACAACAGCTACAGTCATATTTCTTTCGATGTTATTAACTGGTTTTGGTATTTATGATCGTTTGGGCCAGTTTGCAGGAGCAGGAAGTGCTGTACCTGTATCAGGATTTGGTAATAGCATCATTTCAGCAGCGATTGAACATCGTACAGAAGGATTTGTACTTGGAGTTGGGGGAAATATTTTTAAGCTCGCTGGTTCCGTTATTTTATTCGGTGTATTTTCAGCCTTTGTGGTCGCGCTTATTAAAACAATATTCATTCTAATGACGGGGGGATTCTAATGCTTCAAGGTAAACAGTCCTGGGTATTTCAAAATCATCCAGTAATAAAAGCTACCGGCGTATCAGGAGGTCCCTTTGAAGCAAATGGAAGGTTAGCTAATGATTTTGATATTTTACATGATGATTTATGGATGGGGAAAACCTCTTATGAACAGGCTCATCGGATCTTACTAGAGGAAGCTGCACAGACAGCTTTAAAAAAAGGGGAAGTAAAGCCAAAAGATATCCAGTTTTTTTTAGCTGGTGATTTAATTAATCAAATTACCCCTTCAAGCTTTGCGGCAAGAGACTTGAAAATCCCTTATTTCGGTTTATTTGGTGCCTGCTCTACATCTATGGAAGGTCTTGCTCTTGCTTCCTTCATGGTGAATTATCAGGGTGCTACGAATGTATTAACAGGTGCCTCTAGTCATAATGCAGCGGTTGAAAAGCAGTTTCGTTATCCAACTGAATATGGTGGGCAAAAACCACCGACAGCACAATGGACTGTAACTGGTGCAGGTGTGGCGTTAGTGACAAGTAGACAATCAGATGGGCAATTACCTTACACAACCTCTGCCACAATTGGCAAAGTGGTTGATATGGGATTAGCAGATCCATTTAATATGGGGGGAGCAATGGCTCCAGCAGCTGTAGATACAATACTTGCACACTTTCAAGATTTAAAAATTGATCCCTCTCACTATGATTTAATTGTCACAGGTGATTTAGGAAGAATCGGGAGAGAAACCGCGATAGCTTTATTAAAAGAAAAAGGATTGAGTATAGATGAAAATAAATTTAAAGACTGTGGGTTATTGGTTTATACAAAAGATCAGCCGGTCCAATCTGGAGGAAGTGGAGCGGGATGTTCAGCAACTGTGCTCTATGGACATTTATTAAATGAAATGAAAAAAGGCACCTACAAAAGGATTCTTCTAGTCGCAACAGGTGCGCTTCTTTCCCCATTAACCGTGCA
This sequence comes from Niallia sp. Marseille-Q9988, assembly GCF_976954375.1. NCBI lineage: Bacteria > Bacillati > Bacillota > Bacilli > Caryophanales > Bacillaceae > Niallia > Niallia sp. Marseille-Q9988. The sequence goes on from NZ_CDRJSZ010000011.1 coordinate 10,488, forward strand.
ACAAAATGAAACGATACCTTGTATCGCTCACGCTGTATCGATTGAAATTTAATAAATCAGTAGGATAATTTCTTTCCTACTGATTGTCGCATGGAAGAAATATAGGAAAAAGGAGGAATAGGGATGCTCCCAATGTTTTTTTGGGCCTTTGTTATAGGAGGTATAATTTGTGTTATTGGACAGCTTATGTTTGATGTTGCTAAGCTAACTCCTGCACATACGTTAACAACATTAGTCGTAGTAGGTGCGGTACTGGATGGATTTGGATTATATGAGCCATTTGCTGATTTTGCAGGTGCAGGTGCTACCATTCCGATAACGAGTTTTGGAAATGCATTAGTACATGGAGCAATGCAAGAAGCTGAAAAGCATGGCATTGTTGGTGTATTAACAGGGATGTTTGAAGTAACGAGTTCAGGGATATCTGCGGCTATTATATTCGGTTTTATCGGTGCTCTAATTTTTAAACCAAAAGGGTAATAATATGTGAAAATTCTTTATTTTTTGATTAATGGTAGGAAATTTATGATAGTTCCTTATGCATGGAAAGTAAAGGAATGGACACTCATGACAATCGTACATTCTATTCGTTATTAGTAGCTTGCCTATACATAAACTTCAATTCTCCATATTCTGATAATGAGTACAAGGAGAAGCGAGGTGAAGTAGGAATGTGTTATGGCGGATATGGCTATGGTGGCGGCTATAGCGGAGGAGGAATCTCTTCTTTTGCTTTAATCGTTGTTTTATTTATCTTGTTAGTAATCGTAGGAGCTAGCTTCTACAACTAATCATTGGAAAAGGGGGCTCTCTTTTAAAGAGAGCTCCTTTTATATTTTTGAATTTTAGTATGGAGCTCTCAGTATGGAGCTCTCAATAGCAATAACCTGCTACGCCTCTTAATCATTTTTGCCTTTTCTCTTCACCGGGTTTTCACCTTTTTTCTATTGCTTCATACAATGTAAAGTAGCTCACCTAAGGAGGAAACACGTGTATGAACAATAATTTCTTTAAAAACATAGAATCAAAAACTGGCGTAAATATGAAAGATATTTTGGAACTAGCAAATTCCTTACAAAACGCAAATTTTAAAGATGAAAAAACAGTGAGAAGTGTTATTCGAAGAGTATCACAAATTGCTGGTAAATCTGTACCAAAGCAAACAGAGGATAAAATAGTTGAATCTATTGTAAAAGACGGCAAGCAGCTGGATTTTAATACGCTATCTAAAATGATTAACAAAAAGTAAGAGGAAAACGGGTAACTGATCAAAATCTCTGAAAAGTTACCCTATTTTTTGTTTGTCCAATGAACAATAGTGTTTTACGATGGCTTTTAAAATTAATGTAATTGAACAAAAGGAGACATCGACAAGGGCGATAAAAAACGTGATTCCTTAGCTTTTTTTCCTCTTAGATACATAGGAATGGACAGAAATAGTTCTTTTTGTGCCCTTGTCATCGCAACATAAAGAAGCCGACGCTCTTCTTCAAGGGGGAAAATATTATTATTTCGGAATGACTCTAATGCAAAGTCATGAGGGATAGACCCATCAACCGCACCGAGTATATAAACGGTTTTATACTCTAATCCTTTTGCACGATGAATAGTACTTAAGGTAATTACGTTGGATTCATTTTTATATTGCTTGCGTAATTCTTCATTCATCGCCATCATATGATCCGTATATTGCACAAATTCTTTAATGGAATTAAATTTTCGTGCAACGACCTTTAAATCGCGAATATCGTCAGACCCTTTATCCCATTGATTCCCTTCATTTCCTCGTTTTTTAATAAATTCCTGAAAGCCTAATTCTTTTTCTATATAATTAATGGCATCAAGCGGAGAACGATTTATTAATCCCTTTAATGTATTTGGAATTTTTTTTAGCTTGCTTTCTTGAAAGGCAAACCCTGTTTTAATAAAATGGAGGCAATCTAAAAAGCTGCAATCTTCTAAAATACTCGTTGCTTTAATATCCTGCAAAACGGATTTTTTCAAAAAGAGAGTAGGCAGGATATCACCAACAGCTTGTTGGTTATCTGGATCATCAATGAGTTTTAAATAGGACAACATGCTTTTTACGATAAACCTTTGGTAGAAGGAACCAGTATCCTGTTCCAATCTAAATGGTAAACTAGAGGATGCTAATCGCTCAAACATGGCACGACTATTCGTGTTTGTACGAAAGAGAATGGCAAAATCCCTTGGCTCATAACCTAATTTTATCTTTTCCTGAATATCTGTCAAAATCATCGTCGCTTCTTCTTCTTCGTCATAAGGATAGAACCCAATTGGGGGCTTTCCTGAATATCCTGTAATCATTTTTTTAGCACGTCTCTTTGTATTTTTGCTAATGGTTGATTTTGCTGCAGACACAATTTCTTGTGAAGAGCGGTAATTATAATCGAGAATAATTGTCTGTGAATTTGGATAATCTTTTTCAAAATCTAACAGGTATTTTGGATCACTGCCTCGAAAAGAATAGATAGATTGATCATCATCACCCACTGCATAAATGGATTTAGCTGAACCTGCCATTAGCTTTATCCACTCATATTGCACTTTATTTATGTCTTGAAATTCATCTAATAAGAAATGAGTAAAGCGTTTTTGATAGGTTGCTAAAATAGCTGGGTTATCCACAAAAAAACGATAGCCGCCAAGAAGCATATCATCAAAATCATATAGATTTCGTTGTTGTTTTTTCGTCTCATAGCCGGTATATAACTGTACAACTTTTTGTTCCCAGTCATTATCAGGCTCCACATTATTGGGGGATAGCATGCTGTTTTTCCAGGCGCTTATTAATTGAAGGGCTGCATCAAATGGGAAGTCTTTCTCATCCATTTGCTCTTCCCTTGCTATTTCCTTTAATAAAAGCTCTCTTTGCCAATTACTGCTTAGTAGTTTATTACGTTGCCATTTTTCTCGTTCATGAAAAATCAATATTTGATAGAGAATACTATGGAAAGTTCCAGAAACAATCTTTTGTACTACACTTTTGTTCATCATTGGGTAGTGTAATAATCGTTCCTTCATTTCGTTTGCGGCTTTATTGGTGAAAGTAACGAGCATAATTGTCGACGGATCAACTTTTTTCTCGTGAATTAGAAAAGCGGCTCGCATTGTTAATACTCGCGTCTTACCACTTCCTGCTCCTGCTAGAATAAGAATCGGTCCCTCGTCGATTGTAACAGCTTTACTTTGGGTAGCATCAACTGAATAACCGTTTTGCGCGAGCATATTTAAATAAGATTCCTTTGGATAAGTAACTGGTAGACTATTCGCTAATTCAGATGTATGAATCGTTGCTTTAATAGTCATAGGCGGTTTAAAAGTTGGGCTTTCGGTAACAATTTTTAAAATACTTCTGCTCTTTGGTAATCGAAATCCATTTGTTTTTTCATCGTCTATATCAATGGTAGCAGCTTGTTCTTCCTGAACATTGGATAAGTCTTCTGTCGCACATGGTTGTTTAGAAGAATAATGATAAAAATAGGGAGCACTCTTTATTCCTAAATAAAGCTTTACCGCCTCTCCACATACAGTGCAGGCAAGAAGCCCATTTTTGCCAGCTTCATAAACTTTCTGCAATTCTTGTCTATCAATTGTATTTAATGAAATGAATCTATCATAATTTAAAGCTGTTAACATAGGAAACCTCGAATCTATTTTTAATACATCTATCCATATCTGTTGTGAAATAATATCTATCATATCAAAAACAAAGGATTGTTTAAAGTGTAGAAAAATGGTTTAACATGTGGGAAAGAAGGGAAAAGATTCTATATATAGAAGGAAAGGACTGATTAAGATGGGATATATCTTACCAATCACTCATTTTCAAGCAGAGCAGTATGCGGTGAGAGATATTGTCAGCAAAACAAAAATCTATAAAAAAGAAGCTACATATCCTGTGGCCAAGATTGCTAATCTTCCAGCTAATCAAGAGGAGAAATCTTCTTCCAAGCCTTTTTCTCCAAAAAACAACATGCATGAATTAAAAGTAGCCAATGAGCAGCTAATTGCTCAATTAACTGGAAAGGGTACTTATTTTCATGCACAAGTATAAAGGAAATTACTTCATATCATAGCTCTGTACATATAAGGGAGAGCCTTCGCGCCATTCTGCATAAAGGATATCTTTATAAGATGGAATATTTTGGCTGTTTAATTCTTTCATTAATTGGTCCTCGGACCAGCCTATTCGAGGTAAGTTTTCTCTTATGATTTCACCATCTAAAATGACACTTATCGGAAGTGAAGTGGTTTCAATTGGTATTTTCATATCTTGCTTAGTCGGATTTGAATATGCAGATTTCTTTAATACACTTATGGTGCCGTCCGTTTCTAAAATAGCATAAGCACACTCGGCAATCGAAAATACATCTTTTGCACGGAGTAAATGTTGTAACTGGTTTATATCCAAATGGTTTTTCTTAAGTTCATGAAAATCAATTTTGCCTTTATTTATAACAATAGATGGCTTTCCTTCGAATAGCTGTCTAGTTTTTCGGAATTTTTGTGTAATAAATTCTGTAACATAGATTAAAGCTCCCCAAAGCAGGATAGAATAGGTAATTTCTTTAATTCCTGTTTCTGTATCATACATAGCATTCCCTACAAGCTCCCCTAGTACCAAAACAGAAACAAAGTCAAAGGTAGTAATCTGAGTGATTTGGGTTTTTCCTAAGATTTTTGTTAAAAGAAGCAACAAAAAATACCCGATAATAAGTTCACTAAATATATGTTTGAATTCCATGCAACCCACCCTTTCCAACATCTATTTTAGGCAAATCCATGAAAGTTAAACCTAAAGCTTTAGGTTGTAAATAAAAAGGCTGCCCAATTATGATGCTATAATCGATATCCTTTTAGAGGAAAGATTGCATCTTGGGACAACCAAATAACATTATAATTTTTTTATCATTGTTTTATGAGGAATACCGGCATCTAAAAATTCCTCGGAAATAACTTCATATCCTAGTTTGCTATAAAATGGAATAGCATGTGTTTGAGCATTAAGCTTTAAAGCAGGAGTACCGTTATTTAAGGCATATTCTTCTATTTTATTCATGACCGCTTTCCCAGCGCCACCTTTTCGATTGGTAGATAGGATACATATTCTTTCCACTTTTCCATACTCATCGAATGATCGATAGCGACCAGCACCTATTGGTTTTTTATTGTCATCATAAAGTACAAAATGTGTACTGTTCTGTTCGAATTCATCTATTTCTTCTTCGACTGGTACATGTTGTTCTTTTACAAATACTGTTTTACGTACAAAGTATGCATCTTCTAATTCTTTATCTGTTTTCACGACGATTACTTCCACTTTTTCACGATTCCTTTCCTAACCTAAAAGTTTCATAAACAGTCCATGATCCATTTTCCAATTCATAAAGCAAATGGAAGCGGTCTGATTTTTCCTCAAAATGAAAGTTTTGCATCCGTAAATTGCTGTATAAATCCAAATGCTCATCACTCGATAAATTTTGGCCAAGAGTAATATGTGGAACAAATGGATGCTCTGGACTAACTCCCAATGTACTATTTAGCTCTTGATGAAGGTGTTCTAAATCAGAATTTGGTTCAATCTTTAAATAGACCACATTGCTGACGGGTTTAAAAGAACTTACTTTTGATACTTTTATAGGAATAGAATGATAATGACTTGCAATCGTTGCAAGTTTCTTACTTACTTCTCCAATTTCTTCGTTTCCCGCTTCAAAATCACCAATTAATGTAATATGTGGCGGGATTAAAGCATACTTCGGATCATATCGTTTACGAAGGGAATTGGCCAAATCCTGCAAGTCTTTTCCAGGAAAAATAGCAATACCATATTTCATTTGATGGACCTCCATTTCATTATAAAAACATTATTTAAAGATATAGAAAATGGACTATCTATTATTACGATTTCAATGTTCTATATGTAAGATATTATAACAAAATTATTCTTTTAAGTTCAAAGATTTCAGAAAAAATCTAATGTTTAGCAAGCAACCCCTCATGTCTTTATACGAGGAGTGACTTTCACGATTGCTTAAAAAAGCTAAACGAAATTAGTTTCCAATTAGGAAGGAAACATTCTTATTAGCATTTTGGCTATATATGGTTGCCAATGCTTCCATGTATGATCTCCATCAAATTCTTCAAAAGTATAATCAGAGTTTGTTGATTTAAGATGATGCGCCATCTCTCTATTTGGTGTAAGGAAATCTTCTGTTGTTTGGATTGTTGTCTTTACGGCAGTTTCACCTGTACCTATAATATGATCAATTTCTAGTAAATGATAGGAATCGAACTTGCGAACGGCTTGTAATACCTTCTCATTTACTAATGGAGATTGCAGCAAGAGTTTGCCAAAGGTATGTGGATATTTTAATGCAGTCATTAAGGATACGGTAGCGCCTAATGAATCTCCAATCAGCCCACGTCCTAATCCCATATGATAAGTTGGAAACTGTTCATCTAGATAAGGAACAAGTTCATGTGCCAAGAAGCGGATATATGCTGTATTTTGAGGGCCATCTGGATGATATTTTTCCCGACGATCATGGACAGACGAATAAGGGACTCCAACAATGATAGTCTCCGCTATTTGATGATTTGCATGTAATTCATCAGCCACTCTTCCAATTCGACCGAATTGAAAATAATCTTTCCCATCCTGTGCGATTAGCAAATGGTATTTATAAAGAGGGGAGAAGGCAGGAGGAAGATTGATTAGTAATGTTATTTCTTCGCCTAATTCTTTGCTAAATAAAGTTTCCTCTTTTATTGTCCCTTTAGTCATCGTTATCCTTATCCTTTCTTTGTCACTGAATTTACCAATAGTGTATCAATAATAATTCTTCATGGATAGTAGGAGGTCAGGTTCACAGAAGGGGAAACTTAAGTTAATCTATATATTGTGTATATTTTGTGAATTTAACACAATATATAGATTTATTAAAAGAAATGCCATTATAATGGGTAAAGATTCCTTTATGAATGGAGTGAGTTAGATGGGCAAGAATGTCCAATTAGTAAGTGAGTTTGATGAAATAATGAAAAACAATAATCAAGACTTTATCCAAGAAAATGCAAATATTGATGGGATGTCACCGATGAGTCATATGATGCAATTTGCTGCTACTGCTTCCAAGTATTATACTATGGAGCATTTGTTAAAGAAAGAGGTGAGAGAGGCACATCAAGAAGGATATATTCATATTCATGATCTTGATTTTTTTTCTTCTGGTACGACAACTTGTTGTCAAATCCCATTAGCAAAAATCTTAAAGAATGGGTTTAATACAGGTCATGGGTTTATGAGAGAGCCTAAATCTATTATGAGTGCAATGGCGCTTACGTCCATCATTTTACAAGCTAACCAAAATCAGCAACACGGGGGACAATCTATCCCAATGTTAGACTATGATCTAGCACCATATGTATATAAAACATACTGCCAAAATAAGCTTCGTTTAAGTGACTTAATAGATGACAGTGAAGAGTTGGAACGTAGTGCTTGGAAATGGACAGAAAGAGAAACTTACCAAGCTTGTGAGGCATTTATACATAATTGTAACTCGATGCATGTGTGACCCGTTTACTAGTGAAAAGCTGGTACAACAATTTTTTATTGTTAGAACTGATATTCTGAGAAGTAGAATGATAGGGTAACGCCTTGAAATGCTTCCTCTGATACTCCGACGTGCCTGATAATGGGTTAACATTTGATGGTACGAAGCTCGGTGAAGTCGGCAGAGAGCAACCGAAAATCTTTTTGATTCGAAACCTATTCAGAGGTGAATAGCGTAGCCTATATGCCGGGAGTCCATAAAATACCTATGGTTAGAATGTGGTTGGCAAACCACCGACGAACCATTGACCTAAAGAGTCTATAGTGTGATATGTAGAAATGCATATGCCTACATTGTTAGGTGCTTGAGGGGTTTAGTAAAATGGTGCATTATGAAACACCCTTCATCATTAAAGGTGATGACGTTCAAGCAGGCTCATAGATGGAACCTAAGGGTATATGAAAGGATAAGAATATCGGAACGGGGAAAGCTCGGAACGCAGAGGATTAACCACCAATGAGGCGTAAATACGGTTCAAAAGCAATTTGTTATAACGTATTAAATCCGAGTGAGAGCGGAGGCACAGTACCTTTGAAGCCATGGAAACATGGTGGAGGGATAGCCTCTAGTCGAAATAGTAAAATCATGGTTCTTTTGTAATAATCATAAGGTTCGAGTATGACTAAGAGAGGTGGTAACACCGACTTATGACTATGGCTAAAAAGAAGAAAAGTCTACGGTACAATGAATATTACAATATTCAGGAAGTCTATGACCAGCTATATCTCGAATCTAATGAAGGCAATGTGTTCAAAAACCTCTATGAAATTATTATTAGCGAGGAAAATATCAAACTAGCATACAGAAACATTAAGAAAAATAGAGGGAGTAAAACTAGTGGTACGAACAGACGAACTATCTTAGATATTGGTGTGGAAAATGTTAACGACGTCATCTCTTACGTTAGAAGAAGGCTTAACAACTATCAACCACAAACAGTAAAAAGGAAATTGATTCCTAAACCAAATGGGGATTTACGTCCTTTAGGAATTCCGACAATTGAAGACAGGCTTATCCAACAATGTATAAAACAAGTCTTGGAACCTATCTGTGAAGCTAAATTCTTTAATGAAAGCTATGGTTTCAGACCAAATAGGAGTACTCAACACGCAATTGCAAAATTTTACAGCTATGTTCACTCCTCCAAATGTTTATACTCTGTAGATGTCGATATTAAAGGATTTTTCGATAATGTTAATCACGGAAAACTTCTAAAACAAATTTGGAGCTTAGGCATTCAAGACAAAAAGTTAATCTCAATAATTAGTAAAATGTTAAAAGCAGAAATGAAAAATGAGGGAAAATCATCAAAAGGTGTACCTCAGGGAGGAATCCTCTCCCCACTTCTGTCAAACATTGTACTAAATGAGCTTGACTGGTGGATTGCTTCACAATGGATTGAATTTCCTGCAAAACAGCGCTGTGGAGGAAATGGTAAGGGGAACTTTAAAAATTTACCTTACAAAAATAATTCAAATAAATTGAATGCACTTAGAAACGGAACCAAATTAAAACAGTGCTTTTTCGTCCGATATGCAGATGACTTCCGAATCCTAACTAATAGCTATGAAAATGCCAAAAAGCTTTATATTGCAACTATCAACTGGCTTAAGGAAAGGTTAAACTTAGAAGTTAACGAAAGGAAATCAAGTATTGTAAATCTTAAGAAAAACTATACAGAGTTCCTTGGCATTAAGATTAAAGTACAAAGGAAGAAAAAACGCTACGTTATCAAATCACATATGGTTGACGAAGAGAAAATTCGAATTAAATCAGAGATACGTAAGAAAATAGACGAAATAGAAAATAGCAACACTCCAAAAGAAGTGTATAAGCTAAACTCACTTATTATTGGGGTGCACAACTACTACAGTATTGCAACCAACGTTAACAGGGACTTCAGTGACATTGAGAACGATACGTTATACAGATTAAAACAGAGATGGAAAAAATGTGTTTCACATCGAGGGCATTTTTCTGAAACATACAAAAAGCACTATGGTCAATATGCTCATCGAAAACAATACTTTATGCATAAAATTGCATTATATCCAATCTCAGGTATCAAGTTCAGGCGACCAACCTTATTTAATAGAAGAATATCCAATTATACAGATGAAGGTAGAAAGCTTGTTCATGATAAATTAATCAATATTAACCAATTCGTCCTTAAACATATTATGGAAAATCCTATAGTCTATCGAAGTATTGAATATAATGATAACCGAATTTCGCTATATTCTGCTCAACACGGTAGATGTTTTGTTACAGGATTAGAACTAACAATCAATGATATGGAATGTCATCATAAAATACCAAGACAAAAAGGTGGAACGGATGAATACAGTAACCTAGTATATCTCCTTACCAATATTCACTTGCTAGTACACACTAATAATGACAGGACACAGAAGCGTCTCATTAAGAGATATAGCCTTCAGGAGGAGGAAATGAAAAAGATTAACGAACTCCGAAAGCTAGTGGGAAATTACAACATTACCTTTTAGTAAATTTTTGATTTTACTATTTCGATGGCACGCCGTATGAGCTGAAAGGTTCACGTACGGTGTAGAGTGGGGGAAAACATGGTGATAACTTCAAAATGTTACCTATCACTATTCAAGAGGTGGGGGGCAGACTCCATTTGTTTCAGTAAATTTAGGGACAGATCTATCGAGGGAAGGAAGAATGTTAACAAAGAACTTGCTACTCGCAACACAAGCAGGTCTTGGTGCTGGCGAAACGGCAATTTTTCCTATCATCGTATTTAAAGTGAAGGATGGAATAAATTATCAAAAAGAAGATCCAAACTATGATTTATTTCGTTTAGCAATTGAGACAACAAGTAAAAGATTATTTCCTAACTTTGTTTTTATCGATGCGCCATTTAATTTAGCGTATTATGACGGTACTCCTCATTCAGAAGTTGCAACAATGGGATGCCGAACAAGAGTAATGGGAAATATCCATGGAAGGGAACAAACAATTGGAAGAGGGAATTTATCTTTCACAAGTATTAATCTCCCTTTGCTTGGCTTAGAGTCCAATACAATAGAATCGTTTTTTTATAAATTGAATGAAACGATAGACTTGGTTATTGAACAACTGCTAGAAAGATATCATTACCAAGGAAAGAAAAAAGTAGCAAATTTTAAATTTTTATATGGACAAGGAGTTTGGCAAGGTGGAGAAGAGCTACAGATGGATGCTCAACTAGATGAACTTTTAAAGCAAGGAACATTATCGATTGGGTTTGTTGGTTTAGCAGAGTGTTTAGTTTCTTTGCTTGGTTTTCACCATGGAGAAAGCGAAAAGGCGTATGAGCTTGGTTTGCGCATTGTTCAGTTTATGCGCCAAAAAGCGGATCAAGCAATGGAAAAATATCAGCTGAACTATTCACTGCTTGCAACACCTGCGGAATCCTTTGCGGGAAAAGCATTACGGGCAACTAGAAAGAAGTTTGGAATTATTAGAGGAGTGACGGATAGAGATTATTTTACTAATAGTTTTCATATCCCCGTCTATTATCCAATATCTATTTATGAAAAAATTAAACGGGAAGCACCATTTCATTCTTTAACGAATGCGGGTCATATAACATATGTCGAACTAGATGGTGATGCTAGTAAAAATATGGATGCGATGGAGAAAATCGTCCGGACAATGAAAGAATCAGGGATTGGCTATGGAAGTATTAATCATCCAGTGGATCGTTGCATAAGCTGTGGCTATAAAGGGATTATTGATAACGAATGTCCTAAGTGTGGAGAAAAGGAAGAGACAAAGATTGAACGGATACGAAGAATTACTGGATATCGTGTGACACGTTCTTAACTGAAAAGGTTAAGCACGAAGTTGAATTATTACATTAAGTAATGAGACAAACTTTGGAGAACTGACAATCTAAGGGATAGAATGATGGAGTAACGCCCTGAAATGTCCCCACTGATACTCCGACTGGCTAAGAATCGTACAACAAATGATTGGTCAGAAGCTCGGTGAAGTCGACTGAAGTTTACCCTAACATAAACAATATAAGTTTGATGAGGAAATATCTCCAGAGGTGGAGGTTGTAAATGATAGGTCGGGTGTCAAGTTCTATGGTGAGAATGTACAAGCTTCATAAGAAAGGTACTGACGAACTTCCGAATGAAAGGGTCTTAGTGATACCATACAGAAATGTATGGCTCCATGGTAATTGGAGATTGTGAGGATGAGTAGCACGGTAACCACGAAAATCCTTACATCGTTAAAGGCGATGTCAAGCAATCAGGCTCAAAGGAAGCACCTAAGGAACTTAAATGATAGGATTGTTGGAACGTGGAAAGCCAAGAACGTTGAGGCAGTTGTAGGCTAGTGAAGCGTTAGATAGGAAATTCATAAGGATATAACTATCTTTAATCTTGGTGAGAGCAGAGGCATAGTACCGTTGAAGTGGAGATAATAATCCATGGAGGGATAGCCTCAAGTCGTATTTACATTTTAAATTGAAAACATTATAAACACAGCTTCGAGTATGACAAAGAAAATCCATCCAATAAAGGAGGGATGCCTGTGTTGACTTCGAAGCAGAATAAAACACTGAAAAAGAAGTTACCGAAGATAAGTCAAATACGTCACTCGGAATATTACGATATGCAAACAACATTTGATAGATTATATGAAGATAGCACAAAAGGAAAAAATTTCAACAGTTTAATTGAGTTGATAACAACACCAGAGAACATAATGTTGGCATATAGAAATATAAAGAAGAATGACGGAAGCAATACTCCAGGAATAGATGGTAGAACAATTGATGACTTATCAAAGCTAAATGAAGAAGACTACTTAAAATTAATCAATAGAAAGTTCAGTAATTACCGACCAAATACAGTAAGAAGGGTAGAAATACCAAAAAGGGATGGTAAGAAAAGACTTTTAGGAATACCAACCATTATTGACCGCATTGTACAGCAATGTATAAAGCAAGTAATAGAACCAATAGTTGAAGCTAAATTTTATTATCACTCCTATGGTTTCAGACCTGACCGTTCTGCTGAAAATGCAATAGCAAGAGTTATGCAATTAATGCAAAATTCAAACATGCACTACGTGGTAGATGTGGACATCAAAGGATTCTTTGATAATGTTTGGCATAGTAAATTAATAAAACAACTTTGGACACTAGGAGTCAGAGATAAGAAGTTGTTATCAATAATTAAAGCAATGCTAAAAGCACCTGTGGTACTTGAAAACGGAAAAGTAATATATCCGACAAAAGGAACATCACAAGGTGGAATATTATCACCTTTGTTAGCAAATGTAGTATTAAATGAACTAGATAAATGGATTGAATCACAATGGGAAAGCTTTCCTATGCGTAGTCCATACAAACCTTATATAAGGAAAAATGGTTCAGTTGATAACTCAGCAAAATATTCGAAGCTTAAAAAAGACTCAAAGTTAAAACCAATATTTATAGTAAGATATGCAGATGATTTTAAAATCTTTTGCAAAAGCTATAATGAAGCAATAAGAACCTTTGAAGGAACAAAGAAATGGCTAGAAGAAAGATTGAAACTTGACATATGTAAAGAAAAATCGAAAATAGTCAATCTTCGTAAGAAATATTCAGAGTTCCTTGGTTATAAGCTAAAAGTCCACTTAAGCCCAAAAAAGAATAAATGGGTTGTTAGATCCTATATGTGCGATAAGGCAAAGGAAAGAATCATAATACAGATAAGAGAAGCAATCGAGAAAATTGAGAACACACAAGAAAAAGAAAAACAATATCAAGCAATAAGCAGATATAATGCATTAGTAATGGGTGTTCATAATTATTATCGTATAGCGACACATATATCAGTAGATTGCCGTAATATTGAATGGAGAACAGGTCATATGCTTAAGAATAGGCTAACAAGAATAGGCTTAAGCAAAGAACCAAAAGGTAATATGAAAGATAGCGGTATATACAAGTCAAGTGTTCTAAAATGGTATGGTAAATCTAGAAGATTAAGATATCTGAGAAATCACTATATTCTTCCGATAGGTTTTGTTTCAAATAAAATCCCAATGTCAAGAACTCGAAAGATTAATAGATATACAAAAGAAGGAAGAGCATTAAAACATCAAAATTTAAAGTTTGATACGGGCGTACTAAGATGGTTAATGCGAAATCCAGTAAAGGGTCAGTCTATAGAATACGCAGATAATAGAATATCATTGTATGCTGCACAATATGGAAAATGTGCAGTGACAAATGAATTGTTAGAAGCGCATGATATACATTGTCATCATAAGGTTCCGAAACAATATGGAGGCAGTGACAACTACTCGAATTTATTAATTGTCTCAGAAACAGTGCATAAACTAATTCACGCAACAAAAAAAGAGACACTTAATAAATATCTAAAGATATTGGGATTAAATGAGAAACAGCTAAGAAAACTGAACAAATTAAGATTAATAGCCAAAGTAGAAAGTATTGTAGAAGAAATTTAGCGTTGGGTAAAGAAACGAATATACAGTGAAATATATCTTCTTCGAAGTGTGTAAGTAATGTTTAAAACAAATAGAATGTGAAAACGATGGAACGCCGTATGAGCTGAAAGGTTCACGTACGGTGTGGAGCGGGGGAAAAGTTCAATCTGAAATGATTGTTTACGGAGGAAAACCTGACAACAGGAGGAACCAAAGACTTACCTATCGCTATTTGTTGGATCACTTGATCGTTGGAATACAGCTAAGCGTGCAGAAGAGCGGGAAAGGGTTAAACATCGTTGAGAGTATTATCAATAGTTGAAGATAGTGTTGTCGATGGTCCAGGATTAAGAACTACTATTTTTTTTGCGGGGTGTACTCATTATTGTAGAGGGTGTCATAATCCAGAGAGCTGGCGAATAGATGGAGGAATCGAGATGTCAATTGACGAAATGATGAGTCAATTGAATCGAAATCCATTAAATGATATTACCTTTAGTGGTGGAGAGCCAATGCTACAAATAAGAGAACTTATACGATTAGCTAAAAAATGCAAAGAAAATAATAAAAATATTTGGTGCTATACAGGATTTCTCTGGGAAGAGCTAGTGACAGAATTTAAGGAAGAGTTTGCGGAATTAAGTATATATTTAGATGTTTTAGTTGATGGCCGGTTTCTAATCGAACAAAGAGATTTAAGTCTCCTTTATAAAGGAAGTAAAAACCAACGAGTGATAGATTGTCAAAGAAGTTTAAAGCAGCATAAACTGGTTTTATATGGCGAATAGAACAGAAAAGAAAGGCACTTACTATTTTAGTAAGTGCACTTTCATTTATGTCAAACGAGGTTTTTTATTCAATTCTTTGTTATCATCTTCATTTTTAAAGATTGCTTTTCTAACATAAGGCAGTACCCAGCGATCAAGACCGTAATATCCTGCATTTGCTCCAGCAATCATGATAATCATGCCCAATAAGATATCTGTTGGGTTATGAGAAATGGTGCCAGCAAGCAAGAAACAGAAATTCATTAATACTCCAAAGAATGCTGCAGCAGTTGTGAAACAACCTAAAATTAACCCAAGACCGACTAATGTTTCTCCAATAGGAACGAGAACATTAAATAAACCTACATTCGGTAATGCAAATCCTTCTACAAAACTAGTGTACCAGCCATAGACTGCTCCGCCATCTGGACCCATGACTGGGTTAGTAACTGCATTTGTTAAAAATCCAGAAGCATCAAAACCCCCACCAGTAAGTTTACCAAATCCAGAAGTAAACCAAGAATAGCCAAGGAATAAACGAATGATGGTTAAAATGCCAGCTGCAATTTTATTTTCTCTTAAAAATCCGATAAACATAAGAATCATCCTTTTCTTATTTTTCGTTTTTATTATTTACAAGTTAAATATATCAAATACTTATTAAAATAAAATAATAATGTGAATCAATTCACAAATCATTCAAAAGAATATGTCTTAAATGTGAACTTTCTTGATAAGAAAAGTGATTTATGTAACATAATTGTTTAGAAACAGGGTTTAAGCACATAAACTGTTATTCATGATAAAATAATTGCACAAGGAAAAAAAACTATTATTCACATAGAAGATTTTTATAAAGGGGAGACATCAATGACGAAAGTAACCATCATAGCTGGTGGACACAAAATAGACTCAAGATTAACAGGTATCTTACAATATACTGCTGACTTTTTAGAAAAAGAGAAGGTTGAAGTCCACGTCATACAAGTACATGAATTGCCAAGCGCTGCCTTAATTACCGCTGATTTTATGAATAAAGAAATTAAGGAAGCAAGACAAAACGTAGAACAAAGTGATGGAGTGATTGTCCTATCACCTGTATTTCAGGCTTCTTATTCAGGCATCATTAAGACATTTCTAGATCTATTGCCACAAAAGAGTCTTCGAAATAAAACGATACTTCCTTTAATGCTTGGAGGAAGCTATGCTCATTTATTAGTAATAGATTACGCATTGAAACCTGTGTTAGCAAATTTAGGTGCAACCAATATCTTAACAGGAGCCTATGTTACCGATAATCAAATTACAAAGCAAGTCAATCAAACCTATTTATTAGATGAAGATTCAGGAAACAGGATTACCAATCAATTAGAACAGCTGCTTGGAGAAATGCAATAAGGGTTAAAAAAGTGATGGAGATGCCGTCACTTTTTTATTTTTTATAGAAAATGGAGAGAGGACATGGTATGATAGGCTTAAGATGAAAAATACTAATTAACATGACTTGTTAGCTCAGTGGGAGAGCACTTGCTTGACAGGCAAGGGGTCACTGGTTCGAACCCAGTACAGGTCATACATTTCAGGAAAGCTCAAATCTCTTTTTACTAAGTGGTTTGAGCTTTTTGTATGTTTACAGACGGAATAAGTTCTTTTATTCCACTCATACTCTTAAGTAATTCTATGTCAATTTAAACGAAAGTGACTACCTAATATTTTTTATTAAGTAATGTAGAAAACAGAAATAATTAAATATCTTTTGGTAAAAGGAATTTAAAATTAATACCACTGTCTTTTGCTTCTATTCAAAGGAACATTGGGACCTAAATATGGATAATATGCTTGTGCCCCTTGTGGTCTTGGAGCAATCTTATAAAGTTGACCTCCAATCATGTAGTAATAATTATCTTTATTTCCTAACAGCTGTTGATTCCAAGCTCCATATGCTGGCTGAGGAAAGTTTTGATAAATCACGCCGTTAAGTCCTGTAATGACCGTTGGCTGCATAAGTGAACCTCCTTCATTTTTCCTTTATAATATGTAAAATCCTTTCATTAGTTGGTTGTCCAATATGAAATAGGTAATTGTTGTAATTAAAAAGCATCAAAAAAATTTTGGTGCACTCGAAGATTCTTCAGCCGTTTATATAGTCTTAACTAGTGCCATCAATTAGCTTAGCAGCTAGTAGTATATAAGTTGATTCTCCATTATATATGGCGAAATAGGCGGTGGTATTCTTTAGTCTTTAATGAAATTTTTTTAAAGTTCCCCCACTTGAAAGGTGAAAAGAATGAAAAGTAGAAAACTCAATTTTTCAGAAATATTAAGAATAAAAAATTTTCTTTAATAATGGGTTGATAAAAGAAAAAATTTTTCGTATAATAAAAACATCAAATGAAAACACTTTCAAACGTAAGGGAAAAGGGGTACAAAGATGGATGCCTATTTATTAATTATTGCATTACTTTCCATAGTTATTGTTATTTTAGGAGTTTCACTATTAAAGTGGCATGCTTTTATCAGTTTAACAGTAGCAAGTTTATTTCTAGCCATTTTTTCAGGATTATCTTTTGATAAGATTGTAAGCGCTTATGAAACTGGTGTAGGCGGCGTGTTAGGTCACTTAGTAGGAATATTAGCATTAGGGACTATTTTGGGGAAAATGCTTTCAGAATCTGGAGCAGGATTAAAAATTGCTAACTTTTTTGTAAACGTTTTTGGGGAAAAGAAATTACCATGGGCAATGTTTTTCTCTGGCTTTATTATCGGAATTCCCGTATTTTTTGAGGTTGGTATTTTAATATTATTGCCATTAGTTATATCTATTCAAAAAGCAACAAAGAAGAATATTCTATTGATAGCATTGCCTGGTATTGCTGGATTGTCAATCGTCCATGGCCTTGTTCCGCCACACCCTGGTGCGATTGCGGCAATCGGAATTTTTGATGCTAATTTAGGAACTGTATTATTATATTCACTGATTATTGCGTTACCTGCTGGAATCATTGGTGGACCATTATTTGCGAAGTGGATTAATAAGCGTGTTTTTCCAAAGGGAGAATCTTCTCTTATCACTGCAGAACCAATAGCAGAAGATAAATTGCCAAGTACTGGCGTATCATTTTTATCTATTTTATTACCTGTTATTTTAATGATAATTGGAACAGCTGCACCTTATTTGACGATCTTTTCAGAAGGAGTAAGAAATGTACTTGCCTTTCTAGGTAGTCCATTATTAGCACTATTAATTGCTGTATTCTTTGCCTTCTATTTCCTTGGTATACGTCAAGGAATGAATAAAGATAGTATTAAAAAATTTACAGAAGACTGTTTTTTACCAGTTGGTTCCATTTTATTAATCATTGGAGCAGGTGGAGCGTTCAAACAGGTGTTGATTGATAGTGGAGTAGGGAGTACGATTGGAACAATGTCGGAAAGCTTATCTTTATCACCACTAGTATTAGCTTTCATAATTGCTGGATTAATTCGAATAGCTACAGGTTCAGCAACAGTTGCTTTAACGACAGCTGCAGGAATTGTTTCCCCAATTATTGCTGGAATGTCAGGAGTAAATGTGGAGCTGTTAGTTATCGCAACAGGTGCAGGTTCTCTAATGTTCTCTCATGTAAATGACGCTGGATTCTGGATGGTAAAAGAATACCTTGGGTTAACAGTAGAAGAAACATTTAAAACTTGGACAGTTCTAGAAACGGTATTATCATTCGTCGCATTTGCAGGAGTGTTAATATTAGATTTAATTGTTTAATAGAATCCCTATAGTGGAAGAAGCTGGAATATAAGTATTCCCGCTAGTGATAAACACGAACAGTTATACAAAACATGTATAATTGTTCGTGTTTTTGTTTTAAAGAAGGTTTCAATAAAAGTCTGTGTTAATCCGCAACATGAAAACACTATGCTTTCTATTGGGCGAGCGATGAGTACCCTCTTTATGTTAATTAACAGGAAATGTTTTTAGTTTAAATTTAAAATATTCTTTTATTTTAAGCAAACAGATATCTCAATTTCGAAAAAACATTTACCAAAAGCAATTTACTTGTTATTCTCTAAAAATATAGTATAGTTATATTCTCCATATGGAAGCAATTAAAGGGGAAATGTTGATTGAGTCAAGTTTTTGTGGGAGTTTTTTTTAGCTCCCTTTTTATAAAGTAAAACTTCTAATTTTGTATCCGTTTTCTAAATGTTTTCTTTCATCAAAATTTCGTTTTTTTCTTTTTTAAAAACCTTTTAATCCCTGTAAGGCAAAGTGAACGGGTTTTCCAATCGCTTGATTTAAGTATGGTATGTTCTGACGCACGGTTTCTGTTACTAATTTTGTGGGTATTTTTCTTTTCGGTCGATGTTCTTTCTTTGATGTATTTAGGCTTTTTTCTTTTTCCCATTTCCCATATATCGTTTGGATGGATAGGTCATCCTTCAATCCAATCCACAAGCGCGCCATGCTCATGACCCCTTTTTTGCTCCATGCTCTTCCATTTTTTAATCGTTTGGCTAATTGATTCATCATCGCCTCTGCACTTCCCATTGGACGATACGCTGTCGTGTCCACACCTTTTTCCTGTAACCAACTACGGTAATCTTTTATGGTTTCCTGATGATGCGTTAAAAAGCCGAGGAAATGCTCTAGTTTTTCTTCTTCTTCTGGTGTATCCATTGTTCCTACTGCGCTATTCAACTCTAGAAGTAATGTTTCTACCTGGTAGTTTTTTAACGCTCTTTTCATGTAGCGGTATCGAGGATGGCTCTTCATTAGTTGCTTCATCGAACGAGCGACATGAAAACGATCCATGGTGAAAAAGGCGCGTTCCCGAAAATACTCTCGACATGCCGTTATCCAGCCTGCTCCATCGCCATTAATAATAAGCAAGGTTTGGGTAGGATCATACGCATAATGATTCTGTAAGAACGTTTCAAAGGCTTCCCAAAAGGGTTCTTTTCCTTCATAAAGAAAATGCCTTTTATTTCGGAGCCTGACTCGCTTTCCGTTTTCTTTCCATCCCTCGTGTACAGCGGCGAATTTCAACTCCCATCCACGCTTTTTCTTTTCTTGGCTCTTCACATATAATCCATCTACTTCGACGAACAATACCTTTTGAAAAGGGCGTTTTTCCTTAGCGGGAAGTACGTTTGTTTGAAGAAGATGTTGCCGTAATGCTTCATGGCTCATCGCCGAATAGCCTAAAAATTGTTCGAACGTTTCCACCGCCTTTCGATAGGAGGAGCCATTCGTCGCTAGTTCTAACCCCCATTCTTCTAGTAGTGGACTAAATCCCTTATTCCCCTGAAACTGTAAATAGTGATCTAATAGACAAATATATTTTTTGGTCACACGATCGAAATAATAATTACGCTTCAGCTCCACAGCTCCAAACGCTGTATCTACTCGTATTTCTCGTTTATCTCGTAAAGCAAATCTTCTTTTGTCTCGTTGCTGAGCAATCTCTTGATCCCAATTTTCTAATGTTTGAACAAGAATTTCTTGAAACGTCATTTGTAGTGTTCGAAATAAAGTTTTTTCCAATTCTTTTAATGATGGCATTTTTGTGTTACATTGATTCATGAGAGCCTCTCCTTTTCGTAGTTTTCTAGTCAAATTCTACTTTACAAAAGGAAGCTCTCTTTTTTAATGCTTAATTTTTTCCAGCTACCGCGCTCTCGCTTGGTGGCCTTTTTGTCTAGTTGGGGGACTCGTCCCCCAACTAGACAAAAAGGATATTTATTCTCCCACAAACATTTTACTCATACGGAAATGTTGATGAAACAAGTATATAGTGATTTCATTCAATTTCGTGGAAATCATTATGATTTTGGATATATGCAAGGACAATTATTGAAGGAATCTCCTATTTTGCCTAATCGAATAAAGCATTGGACATCAAAGCGGAAACGTTATTTTACCATAAATGAAAAAGAATCCATCCAGCTTCTTAATAAGTTTATTCCGGGAATGCTAGCAGAAATCAATGGCCTAGCAGACGCTCTCCACTGGAAACTCGAAGATGCATTAAGGGAATTTGGTGGCCATTACGTCGAATATGCAAGAAGTGGCTGTTCGATCTTAGCAGGATCGAATTACTTAATTAGAAACTATGATAGTCATCCTGGTTCATACGAAGGGCGTTACATGATATATCAGCCAACTGATACGGGTTATGCTGTTATTGGTCCATCTATGCAAATAACTGGAAGAATCGATGGCATGAATGAAAAAGGTCTAGTGATGGGCTATAATTTTATTAATCGAGTTGGTTCTGGGGATGGTTTTATATGTAATATGATTGGTCGAATAATCTTAGAAACATGTGCAAATGTGGAAGAATCAATTGCTTTATTAAAGGAAATTCCTCATCGAACTTCTTTTAGCTATGTATTATTAGACAATTGTGGAGAAGCATACGTGGTAGAAGCAACTCCAAGGTCAGTTATTGCTAGAAAATCGAATATAAGTACCAATCATTTCGAAATCTTAAAGGAAGAAAACCAATATCAAATGGATGACTCCATAAGAAGAAAGCAGATAATAGAAGGACAACAAGGCAGTTATTCCAATGTATATGAAGCTTTTCGCATATTGAATGATAAGGATAAAGAAGTGTTTTCAAATAAGTATAATGCTTGGTCTGGAACGCTTCACACCGCAGCATATCTCCCTCATGAGAAAAAAGCATGGTTTGCGATTGGTAGTGATCGAATGCCTCTAATCATTGATTTGGATTCCTTTTTGAAGGGAGAAAAACTAAATTTAAAAAGAATTAAAGGACAGCTTGAATTTGATACTCCTTTTATTAATATGGAGATATTATAATAGTTTGAATAGATAAAGGGAGCTAATTATGGATTAACCATAACTAACTCCCTTTTTTAGCTTTGTTAAAACACGTAAGTAGTAAGAATCGTTCGTTTCCTTATATTCTTGTATCAGATATAGCATTTCTGATTCTTTCTAATGATTGATTTGCAATATTTTTATTTAAAATCATCACATTTACATATAATGCATCAATTAAACTAAGCTGACCAATTCTTGAAGATAAAGCTTCCGAACGGTATTCCGTTTCCTCAGAGCTTGTGAATAGAGCTACATCTGAATTCTGACCGATTGGTGATCTGGGATACCCAGTAATTCCAATGGTTTTAGCACCATTACTTTTAGCTGTTTTCATTATGCTAATAGTATCTTTGTTAGTACCAGAGTGTGAAATAATGACAGCGACGTCCTGTTCTGATAGTTGAGAAGAAGACATTAGCTGAAAATGAGAGTCTATGAATGAAAACGCTTTAATTCCAGTTCGTACAAATTTATGGAAAGCATCCATTGCAATAACAGCTGAACCACCTGTACCATAAAACTCTACTCGTTTTGCATGTAATAATAATTCAACTGCTTTTTGAATAGAATGGCCGTTTAGTATTTCCAATGTATTTTCAAGTGTTCGTACATTGGATTTAAATACTTTTTCAGTAACGGTTTTGACACTATCATTTTCGCTAATTTCCTCATGAATTTGCTGAATTGGTTCAATTACTTCAGAAGCTAAAGCTATTTTCATTGCTTGATAGCCTTTAAAACCAATCCGCTTACAGAACCGAAAAACCGTTGCGTCCGCAACGCCTAAATCTTCTGCTAATTCATTGATGGTGGAATGAATGATTTTTTCAGGATTCTCAAGAATGTAATCAGCGATTTTTTTTTCTTTTTCACTTAGTCTAGCGTAATAGGAACGAATTTTCCCAAGACAATTTTGCGCCATAGACTTCTATCCTTTCCAAATTAATATAGTTGTAGTATAACACAATTAGTCTCTTGAAAAAATTTTTCTTATTATAACATTTTTTTTCGAAAAATATTCGTAAAGGGGTATTATTTTCGAAAAAAATTTCGTATAATAATTTATATAGAGAAATATTTTTTCAAAAGGAGAGAATAACGAATGAACATCGGTCTTATTGGTTTAGGAAAAATGGGATATAACTTAGCTTTAAATATGGTGGATCATAAGTATAGTGTAACAGCTTTTGATATAAATGAAAGCGCTGTAAAAGAAATTTCTCATAAAAATGTAACAGGAGTAAATACAATTGAGGATTTAGTGAAAAATCTGCCTACACCAAGAGTAATTTGGCTAATGGTTCCTGCCGGAGAAGTGACAGAAAATGTGTTGTGCGAAGTAAAGAAGTATGTGGAAACAGGGGATATTATTATTGATGGTGGTAATTCTCATTATAAAGACTCGAAAAGAAGAGGGCTTGATTTAGAAGAACTTGGCGTTTTCTATTTAGATGTTGGTACAAGTGGCGGTGTAGACGGGGCTCGAAATGGCGCTTGTATGATGATTGGCGGCAATAAAGAAATATTTGATAAGGTTGAAGAATTGTTTAAGGATTTATGTGTGGAAAATGGCTATACGTATGCTGGTGTATCTGGAAGCGGCCATTTTCTGAAAATGGTTCATAATGGAATTGAGTATGGCATGATGCAATCCATTGCAGAAGGTTTTGAGCTACTGGAAAAAAGTGAGTATGATTTTGATAACGAAGGTGTGGCAAAGGTTTGGAATAACGGTTCTGTCATTCGTTCTTGGTTAATGGAATTAACGCAAAATGCTTTTTCTAAAGATCCAAAGCTTGAAGGTATTAAAGGTGTAATGCATTCTTCTGGTGAAGGAAAATGGACACTGGAAACAGCATTAGATTTACAAACGGCTATGCCAGTTACAGCATTATCTTTAATGATGCGCTATCGTTCATTAGATGAAGATACATTTTCAGGTAAAGTTGTTGCGTCTTTACGAAATGAATTTGGCGGCCATAGTGTAGAATCTAAATAAAACGAAAAGTCCTTTAGCAAGTATGTTTTGCTGAAGGACTTTTTTGAAAAAATGGACAACTAGAACAGACTAAAAAGAGCAGCCATTGACAGGAAATTATCTTTAATTGCAAGTATCATGGAGGTGAGATTCATATGAAAATAAACCAGAACTAAAAGTTGGAGGTACTAGTTATGAAGAAATTTGAGGTGAAGATAGTTCAAATTAGAGAAGATAGTTCTTTTAATATTGGGATGAAAACAGGACAGCACATACTGGATAGTTCTCTTGTTCCGATGTGGAATAAGATTTTCGAGCATGACATTGACTATAAAAATATGCGCTCCATATTTTCATCCTATACTCCCCATCTACTAGAAGAGTTGGAAGGACTAGCACAAGGATTGGGAATTTCATCTATTAGAGCTGCATCCATGTTTAGTGGTTATGATGTTCCAAAGATAGATGCGATGGGGTGCACGGCTATACTTACAGATCAATATTATGTTAGGAACTATGATTTTTCCCCCGATTTTTATGATGGTATTTTTAGTTTAGTCCAATCAAAGACAGCACTTGCCACAGCAGGATATAATCTCCAAATTTTAGGGAGACACGATGGAGCTAATCAGGAAGGATTAGTAATGGGACTAAACTTTGTAAGTTATAATGGATATACAAAAGGTATTTCACCTTGGACAGCAATCAGGATGGCATTGGATACTTGCTCCACAGTCGATGATGCATTTGCTCTGCTAAAAGAATTACCGCATTCAGCGTGTTATAATTTTTCCTTGGGTGATAAAAAAGGCAACATTGCGGTTATTGAAGCAACCCCGGAAAAAATTTGTATCAGAAATGATGATTCCCTTTTATCATGTGTTAATCATTTTCAAACGCAGGAACTCCAAGAAAAAAATAGATTATCTATTGATGGTTCGATCAAAAGAAATAATTATTTACAATCATTTTATGGAGATAAACTAACACAAGACGAGATGTTTAAAATTTTCGCAAATAAACGCTCCCCTGTATTTTTTACAGATTATGAAAACCTATTTGGAACACTTCATACCTTTTCCTATTCCTTTAATAAATCGAGAATTATTACTTCTATAGCTCAAGGGAAGGAAGCTTTGGATTTTAATTTTAATAATTGGGTGAATGGGAAAGATATTGCCAGCAATAAAATGACTGGTTTAATCGAGAAAAGTAATTCGTTTAAATGATGTATGCTAGTTAATGTCTAAAACCTTGATATATAAGGGATAAGGCTTTTTTATTTATATCGTAATTAAGTTTAAGAAGGATTAATCTAGAAGTTGACGGGTAGTTCAATTAAAAAGAAGGGACTCATAACTATCGGAGTTTAGTGGATTAGCAATGAAACTATTAATTGAAGATCTTTAATTTTCAACAATAGATTGAATTATACCCGTATTATTAATGAATAAAATATGGGAGTAGAAGAGAAAGACACATAAACGAACTAGCACATGGAACCTCATAAGGATATTGTGCCTTTTTTTAGGTGAGTAGCATGTAAAAAAACGGCAAAATGATTGGAGGTCCGAGCGTTTTGCCATGTCATTTGGTGTACAAATAATATTGTAAGAGAAAAGACTACAATGTAATCTTTTCTCCCAGTTCCTTTAGCTACTTACTAACTGTAGACATCTTTTTCAAAGGTTATTTCACCCATTTATTTTGAAACGATGCGATTGCATCATATTCTTGCTCTAATGCTCGAGATATACGGATATAAATAGCTGTTAAATCTTGATAAATGTCAACATTTTCTTGAATTGGCTGATGGGAATGTGTACTACCGACTAATTGTTTCATAATGGAAAAGTCGTCAATTTCCCCTAATGCATACATGCCTAAAACGATAGCACCAAGACAAGAGCTTTCAAAGCTTTCTGGAACGACTACTTCTTGATCAAAAATATCTGCCATCATTTGTCTCCATAGTTCAGAACGGGCAAATCCACCTGTTGCTTGAATTTGCTTTGGTGCTCCAATAACTTCTTGAAGGGCAAGCATAACCGTATAAAGATTTAAGATAACTCCCTCTAATACAGCTCTTACCATATGTTCTTTTTTATGATGTAATCCGAGTCCAAAGAAAGATCCTCTTGCATTGGAATTCCACAAAGGCGCTCTTTCTCCAGCTAGATATGGATGGAATAATAAACCATCCGCACCAGGTGTGACCCGGGAAGCAATCTTT
Organism: Niallia sp. Marseille-Q9988; assembly: GCF_976954375.1. Classification (NCBI taxonomy): domain Bacteria; kingdom Bacillati; phylum Bacillota; class Bacilli; order Caryophanales; family Bacillaceae; genus Niallia; species Niallia sp. Marseille-Q9988. Next base: position 36,424 of record NZ_CDRJSZ010000011.1, read on the forward strand.
GTTAAAACTTCATATGGATCAATTCCAAGTCTTTTTGCCGTTTCAACTTCCGAAGAGGCCAATTCATCACGAACCCAACGGAAAGTCATTCCACCATTATTAACAGGTCCGCCAACTACCCAGTGATCTTCTGTTAAGCAATAGCAAAAGATTCTTCCTTTAGGATCTGTGACTGGTTTATCGGTTACAGTCCGAATCGCTCCGCTTGTACCAATTGTCACTGCAACTACACCAGGGTCAATAGCATTTACTCCCAGATTAGAAAGAACACCATCACTTGCCCCAACAACAAATGGAGTTTCTGCAGGAATTCCAATCTCTTTAGCATATTTATCCTTAAGCCCTGTTAAATAATGAGTAGTAGGAACTGGCTTCGCCAACTGCTCAGGAGTTACACCAGCAACTTCTAAAGCTTCCTGATCCCAATTTAACTGTTCAAGATTAAACATTCCAGTCGCAGAAGCAATAGAATAATCGATAACAAACTCATCAAATAAGCGATAGAATATATATTCCTTTATGCCAATAAATTTAGTTGCTTTTGTAAAAATGTCTGGTTGATCATTTCTTAGCCATGTTAATTTGGCTAAAGGAGACATAGGGTGAATTGGTGTTCCCGTTCTGCGATATATGTCTAAGCCATTATGCTCCTCTTTGATTTTTTTCGCCCAAGTAGAAGCACGGCTATCTGCCCACGTAATACAGCGTGTTAATGGTTTTCCATTTTCGCCTAATGCAATAACGCTATGCATGGCAGAGCTGAAGGAAACTAATTTTAGGTTCTTTGCATCCACTTTGGCTTTTTGAATAGCTGTACTCATTGTTTCTAATACAGCCTGAAAAATTTGTTCAGGATCCTGTTCGGCAATTGCAGGTGCAGGGCTGTGTAGTGGATATTCTACATGATGCATGCTTAAGACTTTGCCAGCTTCAGCAAATAGAACAGATTTTGTACTTGTTGTGCCAATGTCTACACCTAAATATAGGGATGTTGAACTCATTATAAAAACTCCTTTATATGGAAAAGTGTAAAAAATATTTCATAGAAAACATTTTATATAGAAAAAAATTTCTTTATCTATATTTTAAAGGATATATATTAATTTTGAAACTGTTTTCATGTATTATTTTAAATTAATTTGCTTTCCTTTAGAGGCTGGTTGAATTTGATTGTCTATATATAAGGGTTAGCTATACATTTTTGCTCTAAATAGTGTAAAAACAAAGCAAAAATATGCTAAGATGAAACCATCCTAAGTGTAAGGAGCTGTTTGAATGAATAACGAAATGGAAACGATGTATGAGACTATTTATAATCAAATACTCCATTATCAAAACCAACTGGAAGCAATTTTATGTCAAAATTCGGATACATTGCAAGAAGAGGAGCAAGAACAGTTTAATCGAATGTCTATTGCTCTCCAAGCTTCAAAAGATATTCTGGAAAATATGCTAACACCAGGGAAGAAACTGAACTTCATTTATGAAAAAGGAATGTTCAGCCTGGAAATGTTTGATGAAAAATAAGTATTAAAGAAGAATATCTTCGCTTGGACGAATATTCTTCTTTCGAAATTCTCCAGGTGTCATGCCCGTTGATTTTCGAAACACCTTCGTAAAATAGTTTGCATTTGCAAAGCCTACCTGAACGGAAATATCCTCAATGGAATATTTGGTTTGATATAATAGCTCTGCCCCTTTTATTATCCGGATATTTGTTAAGTATTGGATAGGTGTAATCCCAAGCACTTTTTTAAATAAACGGGTAAAATGGAAGCGGGAAAGTTTGGCTGCCTCAGCCATATCATCAGGACCAATTGGTTTATCATAGTGATTTTGCGCAAATAATGTTGCATTTAATATACTTTCAGGCAATGGAATGTCTCCCATATTCTTCTTGTATTGATACACTTCCATTATAAAGGAATAAGCAAGACTAGATGCTTGGTACGCATTCGTTATATTCTTCTCATTTGCTAATTGATAAATGTGAAGAAGCTGCTGTATGGGTCTAGAATCAGAAGCTAATTGGATAATGAATTGATTATTCTCTGTGAAGGAATGCCAGCATTTTTTTACCGATTCCCCATATAAAGTAATAAAAATGAATTCCCATTGCTCGCTATTTTGTGGTAGATAATATCTGTATTCCTCTGAAATATCAATCAGAAATGCTTTTCCAGCGGTTAATCGATGATCTTTTCCTCCAACTTCAATTGCTCCCATTCCAGAAATAGTATATTGGAAAATATACATGCTATCCTCTTTACGCTTTTTTCCTTTCCAATTATAAAGATAAGATGTTTGATTTTCCCATCCAATCGACCAAATTTGGGCAACCTCTTTTGTAATTTTTTCCGTAAATCTGTATGCAAATACATTATTATCTTTTTTAGGCAATGAGAAAGCCCCTTTCTAAGTCGAGATAACATAGGTAGATACTTGCCTGTATAGATGAATGGTAATTTGAGCTAATATTAATTTTATCAGAAATTTTTCTGCTGAATAGCAAAATATTACCCTTTTCCCTTTCTTATTTTACCATTGAGAGAGAACGGTTTGAAGCATAAAATAAAAATGTAAACGGTTCAATAAATTATTGATAACGAGAGGGAAAATAATCGTTCATATATAAAGGAGAGACACAAATGGCAAATAACCTATATACAACTTTTACTGATATTTTTAACGAAGGGGAAACAAGAATACGTACTTTTTTTGCACCAGGACGTGTGAATTTAATAGGAGAACATACAGATTATAATGGAGGGCATGTCTTTCCTTGTGCCTTATCCATTGGAACAACAGCAATTGTTCGAAAAAGATATGATAGAATGATTCACTTCTATTCTACCAATTTTTCCAATTTAGGTGTGATAAAGATATCCTTAGATAATCTAGTCTACGATCAAGGAGATGATTGGGCGAATTACCCAAAAGGAGTTATTGCAATACTTGCACAACATGGATATAAACTAGATTCTGGATTTGATGTTTTATATGAAGGAGCAATACCAAATGGTGCGGGCCTATCGTCCTCTGCTTCTATTGAAGTAGTAACAGCTATCATGATAAATGAGCTCTACTCTTTTGCGATTGATCGAATTTCGCTAGTGAAAATGTGTCAGCAGGCAGAGAATGAGTTTATTGGTGTAAGCTGTGGCATCATGGATCAATTCGCAATTGGAATGGGAAAAGAAAAACATGCCATTTTACTAGATTGCGATACGCTTGATTATACCTACAGTCCACTCGATTTAGAGGATGCGTCGCTAATTATTGCAAATACCAATAAGCGCAGGGGGCTTGCTGATTCTAAATATAATGAGAGACGAGGGGAATGTGAGAGAGCACTAAAAGACTTGCAAGAAGAGCTAGATATTCGTTCGCTTGGAGAGTTAACTAAGGAGGAATTTGATGCAAATGCTCATTTCATTAAGCAAGATATTGATCGATTAAGAGCAAAGCATGCTGTATATGAAAATGCCAGAACAATTATGGCGGTAAAGAAACTACAAGAAGGCGATATTGCGGGATTTGGACAATTGATGAACGCATCCCATGTCTCCTTAAGGGATGATTATGAAGTTACTGGGAAAGAATTGGATGCTTTAGTGGAGGCAGCATGGGAACAAGAAGGTGTCATAGGTTCTCGTATGACAGGTGCAGGCTTTGGTGGTTGTACAATCAGCATTGTGAACAACAAATATATTGATGCCTTCATCGAAACGGTAGGGGCGAAATACGAGGAGCAGACAGGATTAAAGGCAGACTTTTATGTTGTTCAAGTTGGTGATGGTGCAAAAGAAATGGTGGAAGAATAGAAGCTAATAATAAGAGGAGGAGTAAGAAATGGCAATTCTAGTATGTGGTGGTGCTGGGTATATTGGAAGTCATATGGTGTCTGAACTATTAGACAGAGGGGAAGAAGTAGTTGTTGTCGATAATCTCCAAACAGGACATAAAGCAGCCGTATTAGAAAATGCAGCACTTTATATTGGTGATTTGCGAGATGCACAATTCCTAGATGCTGTGTTTAAGAAACATTCGATTGATGCGGTTGTCCATTTTGCTGCCGACTCCTTAGTAGGAGAAAGTGTAAACAATCCATTGAAGTACTATGACAATAATGTATATGGTGCGATGTCGCTTTTAAAGGCAATGCAGTCAAATGGTGTGAAGAAAATGGTATTCTCGTCAACTGCTGCAACGTATGGGGAAGCGAAGAATTTTCCGATACAAGAAAGTGATCCTACTACTCCGACGAATCCATATGGTGAGACAAAGCTTGCGATTGAGAAAATGTTAAAGTGGACGGAAGAGGCGTATGGGATTCATTTTGTTGCTCTAAGATACTTTAATGTTGCAGGAGCACATATGGATGGTAAATTAGGAGAAGATCATTTTCCTGAAACACATCTGATTCCGATTATTTTACAAGTGGCATTAGGAAGTAGAGAAGCAATTAGCATCTTTGGCGATGATTATGATACGCATGACGGAACATGTATAAGAGATTATATTCATGTCACTGATTTAGCGAATGCTCATATACTTGCTTTGGATAAATTGGAAAAAGAGGGGACAAGTGGGATATACAATTTAGGTAGCGGAACTGGATTTACTGTGAAAGAGGTAATGGAAGCAGCAAGAAAGGTAACCGGCCATCCTATCCCAACTGTGCTTGCACCTAGAAGAGCAGGAGATCCTGCCCGATTAGTTGCTTCTTCAGAAAAGGCAAAAGAAGAATTAGGCTGGAATCCACAGTATACTTCTTTAGAAAAAATGATTGGTAGTGCATGGAGATGGTTCCAGGAAAATCCAGAAGGCTATCAAGATAGATAATGGGGAATGACTAAGAAGAAAGGAGCAATAGTAGATGACAACAACTATTTATCATCATGTAGAACAATTGCTTCATTATGGACTAAAATCAGGGTTATTAAATAAATGGGATATAGATGTAGTACGAAATAAATTACTCGAAATACTAGAATTGGATGATTTTGTTCCATCTGAAAAAAATGAAGTAGCAGATACAGATTTGCGAATTATTTTAGATGAAATTTTAGATTGGGCAGCAGAAAATAATCGCTTACTAGAGTCGACGATTACCTACCGCGATTTATTGGATACAAAATTAATGGGTTGCTTTGTTCCATTGCCATCTGAAATAAATAATAGATTTGAAAGGCTTTATAAAGAAAAGGGAGCAGAGCAAGCAACGAGCTGGTTTTATGATTTTTCGAAAAAGGTGGATTATATCCGAACCGATCGAATTGCCAAAAATGAAGAATGGCTGGCACAAACGGGTTATGGGGATTTAGAGATTACGATTAATTTATCAAAACCAGAGAAAGATCCGAAAGAAATTGCAGCTGCCAAAAAAGTAAAGCAAGGCTCCTATCCAAAATGTTTGCTATGTAAAGAAAATGCTGGTTATGCGGGAAGAGTAAATCATCCTGCAAGACAAAATCATCGCATTATACCTGTAACGTTAGAAGAGGAACAGTGGTTTCTGCAGTTTTCGCCATATGTGTATTACAAGGAACATGCTATATGTTTTTCCGAGAAGCATGAACCAATGACAATTTCTAAACATACATTTGCTAGATTACTAGGCTTTGTCAAACAATACCCTCATTATTTTATAGGTTCCAATGCAGACCTACCAATTGTTGGAGGATCGATTTTGACCCATGAGCATTTTCAAGGAGGATTTCATGAATTTCCGATGGCAAAGGCGGAAGTAGAAACAGCGTTTACAATGGACCGGTTTCCTTCTATTCAAGCAGGTATTGTCAAATGGCCGATGTCTGTTCTTCGATTACAAGGAACAGATAGACAAGAATTAGTAGAGGCATCTGATTATATATTAAAACAATGGATGGGTTATAGTGATGAAACGGTAGATATTATTGCATACACAGCAGATACTCGCCATAACACGATTACACCGATTGCTAGAATGCGAAATGGATTCTTTGAAATAGACTTAGTGCTCCGCAATAACCGCACATGTGAAGAGCATCCACATGGCATCTTTCATCCACATGAGGAAGTCCATGCAATTAAACAGGAAAATATCGGTCTCATTGAAGTGATGGGCTTAGCAGTCTTGCCAGGTCGCTTAAAAGAAGAGATGAGCATGCTTGCAGACAAAATTTTACAAGCAGATTTCGAAGTGAACATCAAAGACGAGCCTGCTATTATAAAACATCTAAATTGGGCAAAGGTTGTTAAAGAAAAAAATCCGCAAATGACAAGAAAAAATGTACACTCCATCTTACAAAAAGAAATAGGGATAGTGTTTGAGACCATTTTGCATCATGCAGGTGTATTTAAAAGAGATGACAAAGGAAAGAAAGCATTTCAACGATTTGTAGCAACATTGCAAAAAACAAAGTGAAAATAATGGACTATTTCCTTCCCGTTTTTAAAGAAGGAAATTAGAATTTTGGATAGTCGCCCGCTCGCCTGATGGAAAGCGAGTGGACGACTAGGATCAAACTAATTTTGTCTATCCAAGAACCTTTAACGCCAAATGATTATGAATCGTTTTGTAAAAATGATGCTTATCTGTTTGGCGTTTTTTTAGCCTAAGTTTTGGATTGGGAATATGCAACTGTACTTTATGATAATCTCGATACGATAAATAAATGGTATAGACTGATTTCCTAAAAGAAGCAAAGAATGCTTCAGGTATCATAATTCTTTTTAAAGCTCCTTCATATGGTTCAATCTGAAAGAAATACTGTCTATGCATATTATTTCGGTCACGGAAAAGTATCTGTTCCATGTCTTCCGGGTAATCGCCGGCTATACCAATATCGAACCGGAAGAAACCATTCGTATATTCACAATTTACTAATTCTGCATACATGGGAACTTTAATATAGTTATAGGGCTGACTTAAAGGGGTTGCCCAATAAGCTGTACCTTTTTTTACAATATGTTTTTTGTTTTTTTCTTGGTTCATCCATTTAAATAATGTTTCAATATCTTTATAGCGCTTTTGCTGAAATAATTGATAACAAACAACATTATAAGGATGATGAAAATGATCGCTGATTTCATAATCAAAGGAAGAAGTCGTACGTAATATTTTTTTCATGGTTGCTATATATGCTTTTCTTTTTAAAAATTCATCTATTTTTCCCTTAAATGTTTGAGTGTTCTCGTTTCCTAGCGTATGATATCGATTCATAAAACCATTAAAGCAATCAAATTCATAAAGTCGATTAAAAATCATTTTCTTTAATTCTGCATCCATCTCCTTCTTTTTAAAATAGTGAATGACTTTTCTATTACAATGCATTTTATTTAAAACATTTGTTTGCTTAGTCAAAGACTCATTATTTTCATCTAAACGATTTAAATAATAAATAATCGCTTTCGTGGTCGAGATTTTCTTGCAATTCGTTAGTAATTCCATGAAAAATTGCTTGTCCTCCGCATATTTCATCTCAGGGAATTTAATTTGATTATCTTTAACAATACTGGCTTTCATTAATCTTGCTCTCGGTCCTAAATGATGAAAAATATGTGGGATACTCGTTGGGGGAATACTTCTCCTTTCTTTCCAAGATTCATGTTCTGCTACAATGGCACTTTTATTGGAAGTAACTCTAATTGTTTTTCCCACTACATAGTCATCATCTGTTTCATTTAATACACTATAAAGCTTTTCTAAGCCAGTTTTTTCAAACCAATCATCCGCATCTAAAAAAGTTAGATAGGGGGCAGTTGAAAGTTCGATTCCCAAATTTCTAGGATAAGCAGGGGTACCGCTGTTTTTTGCAAGAAAGGCGAGTTTAATATTGGGATGTTCTTTAACGAACGTTTTTAAGATAGAACGAGTCTGATCTTTAGAGCCATCGTCAACAATTATATATTCAATCTGCGGCATAATAGATTGATTTAAAACAGATTCAATTGTATGCTTGATTGTTTTTTCATTATTATATACGGGTGTAATGACAGAGATAAGGGGCTGATTTAAATAGTTTTCACTTTGATATAAATCAAAGTTATATTTATTTTTGTGAAGAGATGATATCTTTTTCATTGGTTTCCCTACCTTCATATTAACCTAAAAGAAACTCCTACTAGCAATCATTATGAATCAACAAGCAGGAGAGTATACGTCTAAATAGAAAAAGTAGTTAATACGTTTGTATTATTATCCTGTATAATAAAGGTAGAAAAGAAAAGGGACCAAAGTGAAACTAGCTAGATGTAATCAAGTACATAAGTGTAATAAAATGAAAGGGCTCTCTATAGTATTAATTGGAAAAGTAAGGGGATTAATTAATAAGGTTTGTAAGAGATAAGGAGGTTTATTGGTGACAACAATTGGGGATATTGCAAGACTTGCAGGTGTAGCGAAAAGTACGGTATCTCGTTATTTAAATGATGGTTCTGTAAGTGAAGCAACAAAACGGAAAATACAGCATATTATTAAAGAAACGGGCTATTCGCCTAATGCATTTGCTCAAAGCTTAAAGGCAAAGAAACCAAATATTATTGGGACTATTGTTCCTAGATTAGATTCATATGCTTCTTCGCGCACCTTAATTGGAATAGATGAAGAATTAAAGACCATGAATTATCAAATGCTTATTTCTCATTCCAATCTAGATTTAGAACGAGAAATTGAAAATATTCACTCATTAGTAAGGCAAAAGGTTGCAGGGATTATTTTATTAGCGACGGAAATAACGGACCGTCACTTATCGATAATAAAGGAAGTAGATATTCCTGTGCTAATAGTCGGTCAACAGCATAAGGAGATTCATAGTTTAATTCATAATGATTATGAAGCAGCCTATGAAGTGGGGAAATATATTCTATCTCAGGGACATAAAAGAATTGCATTTCTTGGAGTCAATGAAAAAAATGTTGCGGTAGGAATTGATCGAAAAAAAGGTTTTAAAAAAAGTTTGGAGGATATAGCAGATATAGATGTAAGATTTTTTGAAATAAATAGAAATAATGTAGAAGCGTCTTCCGTTGTTTATGACATAATGAATACATTCTGTCCTAGTATCATTATTTGTGCTACAGATAATCTTGCAATCGGTGCAATGAAAGCGGTTTATTCGATGGGGATTTCTATTCCGAATGATCTATCCATTACTGGTTTTGGAGGATACGAAATGACAGAAATGATTCATCCTGGCTTAACCACTGCTAAGTTTTTTTATGAAGATGCTGGAAACCTTGCCGCTAGGAAGATGCTTAGTCTAATAAGAGGAGAGGATACCCCATTGAAAACAGTATCTGGTTTTGAAATCATTTATAGGGAAAGTGTAAGGCAGGTTTAGGAATGCCTATCGTTCAGGTAAGCTGTATGAATATAATAAGGATAAAATAGGTGATAACAGCTGAAGTTTGCAACATTATGCTTCGGCGGTTATCCTTTTAAGAACAAATGAAGGTTGACTCGGGAAAAAGAAATAAATTATAATTCATTATGAAAGCGATTACTGATCAGTGTGTTTATTAAAAATAAAAAAAGTTTGTTAAATTTCCTGACAAGTTTAGCGATTTCTAGGCATACTTTTAGTAGTATATGTGATAATGATAAAGGAACGGAATAACTGGTCTAGACATCTAGATATATAGTTGATGAATCAATTTTAGAAGGGATTAATGAAATCATGATAACAGATGAACAACAGGAATTAGTTTTAAAAAACTTATGCATTTACACAGAATCAGGCATTTTTCCAAAAGGGTATATGGTAATAAAGGGTGGAAAAATCGATACGATAGGTTTAATGGAATCCTTTCATGAAGAAGACTGGAGTAATATGCGAATAATAGATTTCCCTATGGGGATGAATTTAATTCCAGGATTCATTGATATCCATATCCATGGAGCAAATGATGCAGATGCGATGGATGGGTCATGGAATGCCTTAGAAAGAATGGCCGATACTTTACCAAAGGAAGGGACAACAAGCTTTTTAGCAACGACAATGACGCAAGATGCAGAAAGTATCGAAAAGGCGCTGTCTACTATTGCTCAGTATCTCGGATCTGCTAATCAAACTGGAAAAGCAGAAATAATCGGAATTCATTTGGAAGGTCCGTTTATCTCAGAAAAAAGAGTAGGGGCGCAGCCAATCCAGTCTGTTAAAAAGCCTGATGTAGCCCTTTTTAAAAAATGGCAAAGACTAGCCCAAAATCACATCAAGCTTGTTACAATGGCACCTGAGGAAGATGAAAACTTCGAACTTGTTCGCTATTTAAAGGGTGAAAATATTGTCCCATCAATGGGGCATTCAGATGCTGTTTACGATCAAGTACTATCAAGCATTCAAGCGGGAGTTAATCATGTTACACATCTTTTTAATGGCATGAGAGGCCTCCATCATCGTGATCCTGGAGTTGCAGGTGCAGCTTTGCTTCATTCAGAGTTAGTGGCAGAAATGATTGTTGATGGTGTACATATTCATCCAGAAATCGTTAAGCTTGCTTTTTTCCAAAAGGGTGTTGATCATATCATTCTAATTACAGATAGTATGCGTGCCAAATGGCTTGACGATGGTATTTCCTCATTAGGCGGACAAAAGGTAATTGTGAAGGATGGGAAGGCTTTATTGGAAAATGGTGCCCTTGCTGGAAGTACCCTAAAAATGAATGATGCTATCAATAATATGATGAATTTCACAGGATGTACATTGCAGGATGTAGTAAAGATGGCTTCTTATAATCCAGCTAAGCAAATAGGAATTTTAGATAGAAAAGGAAGTATTGCAAAAGGCAAGGATGCAGATTTAGTCGTATTAGATGAAAATAATCAAGTTGCATTAACAATTTGCAATGGACAAATCGTTTATTCAAATGGAGGAGTAACAGCATGAAACTAATTGAAGTACAAAATTATGATGAAATGAGCAAATTAGCTGCGGAAATAATTATTGAGCAAGTCCAAACGAAGACAAATAGTGTTTTAGGACTTGCAACTGGTGGTACTCCGGTAGGTATGTATCAATATTTAATGAAGGATTTCACCCAAAATAAAACTTCCTATGAGCAAGTAATTACACTCAATTTAGATGAATATATTGGGTTGGAAAAGGACAATCCACAAAGCTATAGCTATTTTATGAAAGAGCAATTATTTAACCATATTAATATTCCAGAAAATCAAACATACTTGCCATCTGCCAAAAGTGTTCACGATGAAGAGGCAGGTAGAAATTATGAAAAGCTTATTGAAACAGTAGGTGGAATAGATATGCAAATTTTAGGAATTGGAGAAAATGGGCATATCGGTTTTAATGAGCCGGGGACTTCTTTTTCTTCTACTACAGGTATTGTAAAACTAGCTGACTCTACAAGAGAAGCAAATGCACGCTATTTTACTAAAATGGAAGACGTGCCAACACATGCCATCTCTATGGGGATATCCACCATCATGAAAAGTCGACAAATCGTGTTACTTGTTTCCGGAGTGAAAAAAGCTCCAATTTTAAATCAGTTATTCCAAACAGATGTGAACGAGAATCTACCTGCATCTATTTTGAAAAAACATCCGGATGTTACGGTAATTGCTGATCAGGAAGCACTTTCGATTTTAAAAGAAAAAAAAGGGAGTGTGTTTAGTTGATTATAAAAGATTCGCATATCCCCATTTATTATCAATTAGAGATGGAAATAAAAGAAATCATTAAAGAATTAACACCAGGGGATCCGATTAGTTCAGAACGGGAATTTTCGGAAAAGTACGGGATCAGCAGGATGACGGTACGTCAAGCAATAAATAATTTAGTAGCAGAAGGTGTTCTTGTTCGTCAAAGAGGAAAAGGAACTTTTGTTGCTACTCCTAAAGTAGAACAGGAGCTTTCTGGGCTGACAAGTTTTTCAGAAGATATGCGTTCAAGAGGACTAACTCCGAAAACAAAAATTTTAGATTTTAAGACGATACCTTGTCCAAGAGGGGTTGCTTCTAAATTAAGGATAGAAGAGGAAGAGATGGTCTATGAGTTTAGTCGCTTGCGAATAGCAGATGAAATTCCTATGGCACTTGAAACCTCGTATATTCCGACAGCTTTGATTAAAGAGCTTCAGGAAGAAACTTTGCATGGTTCTATTTATGAGTATGTGGAAAAGACTTTACAATTAAAGATTAGTCATGCCACCCAGACAATAGAGTCAACCTTGTCTCAAAAAAATGAAAGTATACCTCTTGGGATTAAAGAAGGAGCACCTGCATTATTGATGGAACGATATAGTTATTTGGAAAATGGTACGCCTTTTGAATATGTTAAATCTATTTATCGTGGCGATCGTTATAAATTTGTGATTGATATGAAGAGGTCCCAATCATGAAGAAGCATAGAACGACAGAAACCAGTAATGAAAAAAGCCTGTTATTAGATGAATGGAGTTCTTTTGAAATTGTTCAGTTTATGAACCAAGAAGATGGCGGAATTACAAATGCGGTAAAAGAAGCATTGCCAATGATTGCCTTAGCTGTTGATGGAATTGTAGACCGATGGAAGCTTGGCGGGAGAATTTTTGTGATTGGTGCAGGTACTAGCGGAAGGTTAGGAGTAGTAGACGCTGTTGAGCTTGTTCCTACTTTTTCGATTGAAGAGGATCGCTGGATAGGAATCTTAGCAGGTGGTTATGAGGCGATGTGGACCTCTTTAGAAGAGACAGAAGATGACGAACAGCTTATACAATCAACCTTAGAAGATTATAATTTTTCAGCGAGAGATGTATTAATTGGTGTGACCGCTAGTGGGTCCACCCCGTTTGTCCTTGCAGCCATTCATTATGGAAATGAAAGAAATGGATTGACAATCGGGATAAGCAATAATGAAAGTACAATGCTCTCCTCTATTTGTGATTATGGAATTGAAGCAATAACAGGTCCAGAAGTTATTAGAGGATCGACACGTTTAAAAGCGGGAACAGCTCAAAAAATGGTGTTGAATATGCTATCAACCGCATCAATGGTGAGAGTAGGGAAGGTATACCGCAATGAAATGGTAGATATGAAGCTCATTAATAATAAGCTTGTATATCGGGCTGTACAAACATTGATGAATGCGACAGATCTTAGTGAGGCAGATGCTGCAAGAATACTAAAAGAGAATGATCATAATTTGAAAGTATCTATTTTTCGTGTTTTAACAGGTGGAACAAAGGAGGATTCGCTTCATTATCTTGGTGAAGCTGACGGGCATATTAAGCATGCTATTCAATTGTATTATCAAAAAAATTAGAGAATGACTATTTAAAGGAGGGATGCCTAAAAAGAGACAGTAATAGAGAGATTTTATCTTATAAAACAGCAGTAGTTGGTGGCATTATTTTAACTTATTTAATTATTTTTAGGGGGAAGTTAAATGAAATCATACTTACAAAAGCTCGGGCGTGCATTAATGCTGCCAGTGGCTGTTTTACCAGCAGCAGCGTTATTAATGGGTATTGGTTATGCAATTGATCCAAGTGGATGGGGAGCCGAAAGCCCAATTGCATCCTTTTTTATTAAAGCTGGTTCGTCCATATTAGATAATATAGCAATCTTATTTGCAATAGGAGTTGCGCTAGGGTTATCAAAAGATAAAGATGGCGCATCCGCTATGAGTGGTTTAGTTTCCTATTTGGTTGTGAAAACTTTGCTATCTCCTGCTTCTGTAGCAATGTTACAAGGGATTCCTGTAGAAGAGGTGAACTTGGCTTTCTCTAAAATTGAAAATGCATTTATCGGTATATTAGCAGGTGCTGTTGCTGCAGCTTTGTATAATCGTTTTAGTAAGACACAGCTCCCAACAGCATTTGCCTTCTTTAGCGGAAAAAGGCTTGTTCCTATACTTAGTGCTGTTTCGATGCTAATCATTTCCGTCATTTTATTATTTGTTTGGCCAGCAATTTTTTCAGGACTTGTTTCTTTTGGTGAAGCAATTAGTAAGCTTGGAGCAGTTGGTGCTGGTATATATGGTTTCTTTAACCGACTACTTATTCCAACAGGGTTGCATCATGCCTTAAATGCTGTATTCTGGTTTGATATTGCAGGAATTAACGATATTAATAATTTCTGGTCTAATAATGGGGTAAAAGGTGTAACTGGTATGTATCAAGCGGGCTTCTTCCCAGTGATGATGTTTGGACTTCCAGCAGCAGCGCTTGCTATGTATCATACTGCAAAAACAAAAAGAAAAAAACAAGTGGCTTCCTTGATGCTTGCAGCAGGGGTAGCAGCGTTTATAACAGGAGTTACAGAACCAATTGAATTTGCATTTATGTTTGCAGCACCTGCCCTTTATGTAGTTCATGCAGCATTAACAGGTCTCTCTCTTTTTATTGCCGCAAGTTTTCATTGGACAGCAGGCTTCGGATTTAGTGGTGGATTTATTGATTTCTTCTTAAGTTCACGTTTGCCGCTAGCAAATAATCCATATATGCTAATGGTTCAAGGACTAGTATTTGCCGTTATCTACTATACATTATTCCGTTTTCTTATTACTAAATTTAATTTTAAAACACCTGGAAGAGAAGATGATGAGTTAGTGAATGAATCATTAGATCAGGTTGCAGTGACTACAGATAATAAATTTGCTGTGATGGCTTCTGAAATTTATAAAGGTCTTGGTGGCGACAATAATGTCACTTCTGTTGATAATTGTGTAACACGTTTACGGGTTGAAGTGAAGGACATGGATGCTGTTGATCAACAGAAAATTAAAGCAACCGGTGTACCAGGGATCAATATAGTGGGAAAAACAAGCATTCAAGTAATTGTAGGAACACAAGTTCAATTTGTTGCAGATGAGATTGAAAAGATTAGAGAGTAATAAACATTAGAAGGTGAAACAGCCCTAGTTGAAAATAATAGTCTAAAGAAGAATCTTCTAATGGAAATTCAAATGCGGTGGTCCCTCTTTTTTAGGACTACCGCATTTTTTGTAGACTTAAGAAAACTGAGAAATTAGCAGGTTTAACTGTCGGTTATCTAGAATCACCATAGATAGGAAAATACATTAAATGTTGAATATAAAAGTGGAAGGAGCGAGCCATTATGTCGTCTATTGATATTAATTGTGATTTAGGAGAAAGCTATGGTACTTATCGTATTGGGAATGATGAAGGGATTATACCATTTGTGACAAGTGTTAATATTGCCTGTGGCTTTCATGCTGGAGATCCAACGACCATGAGAAAAACGGTAAAACTTGCGCTTGAGAATAAAGTAGCGATTGGAGCACATCCAGGCTTTAATGATGTACTAGGCTTTGGAAGAAGAGAAATAAATATATCACCTAGTGAAATTTATGATCTTGTTGTTTATCAAATAGGGGCATTAGAGGCAATTGTGAAATCAGAAGGGGGAGCTATGCAGCACGTAAAACCCCATGGTGCATTATACAATATGGCAGCAAAGGATATCCACTTAGCAGAGGCTGTTGCTAAAGCTGTTTATAAGGTGAATCCTGAATATATCCTTTTTGGATTAGCGAATAGTGAAATAATCAGGGCAGGTAAACGATATGGCTTAAATGTTGCTAATGAGGTATTTGCAGATCGCACCTATCAGTCAGATGGTAGCTTAACTCCACGTACACAGGAACAAGCACTTATCCATGATCCAAATTATGCAGCAAAGCAAATACTTCATATGGTCAAGGAGAAAAAGATTGTCTCGGTTCAAGAAGAAGAGGTACCGATTCAAGCAGATACAATTTGTATTCACGGAGATTCAAATGAGGGCTTATCTATCGTAAAAACAATCAGAAAGACGCTCCTTCAGTCTAATATAAGCATTCAAAATTTCAAACAGTCGGAAGCAAAGCATTAATGCTTTGCTTCTCCTATAAAAGACTATGAATCTTTTGAGTTTTCCTAACAAAATAATAGTAGACGCAACGGTTTGATGGAAGAGAGCTAAAAAGAAATAGAAAAATAGCAGAATTTTAATGAAAAAAATGGGACTTTTATTACGATAAGATGTATAATATATTTCATTAATGTTACAAAAGTTGATTTGGTAACTATTTTGTAACAAATCTAATGGATAAACACTATCGAGATAGTAACAATTTAATGAGGAAGTTAAATGGATAAACAAATTTGTATGCATTAAATTATTTATTGCTCTCATTAATTTAAATGAAGATTTTTTTATTTGCTATCTTTCCATGGATTCACCGGTTTTGTTGGGAGTGGGAGAAATGGGTTCGATTGATGAGCTCTATAGACAATATAATCAAGAGTTAATTCATTTTTTAATATATTTAGGAGTAAAAAAAGAGGAGGCGGAGGATTTAGTTCAGGAAGTTTTTATAAGAGTTCTTAAAACAAAATGCTCCTTTAAAGGAGAAAGTAGTGAAAGAACTTGGTTATATACAATTGCAAAAAATATCGCTATCGATCATTTTCGAAAGCAAAAAAATTCTTATTCCTTTGATTGTGAAATTCCCATTCATATAAAAGATGAACAGGCACTTCCTGAGGAAATGGCACTATATAAAGAACAACTGGATTGGCTGAATCATTTACTAAAATGCTGTACGGTAGATCAAAAAAAGGTAATCTATTGTAGATATTTAAAAGACATGAGTATTGTAGAAACAGCATTAAATTTAGGATGGTCTGAAAGCAAGGTGAAGACAACACAGCATCGTGCCTTAAAATTACTTAAAAGAAGTCTAGTAAGTTCAAGAAACGCTGATGGAATTTCGATAGGAGGACATAAAGTAGAAATAGAGATTTAACTGAGCATTAACTCTCCACGTTTAGTGTATATGGAAAGCAGAGGTAAAAAAGTGGAGGATAAACCCCCACTTGTCTTTATTTGTTATTTTATTCCCTTCATCTTGCTCTGAATCATTGGTGATAACAAGAAAAGGATAATACTTAAGAGGATTGCTATTCCGCCTAAAATACCGAAATAGGCAACTTCCGATATTTTTGTAAATAATGGTGCGATTTGTGCATTAAGTGCTTGAGCAGCTGCACTAGATAAAAACCATAAGCTCATTGTTTGTGCAGAGAAGGCTTTAGGCGCAAGCTTTGTAGTTGCGGATAGTCCTACTGGAGATATACATAGCTCCCCAACTACTACAAGGAAATAGCTTAATACTAACCATAATGGACTTACTAGTGTATTTTCTCCACCAATATAGGCAGGTAACATCATAATGATAAAGGATAAACCTGCAAATAATAATGCAATCGAAAATTTCTTAGAAACAGAAGGCTGTCGATTACCAAGCTTCATCCAAATCCATGCAAATATTGGAGCAAAAATGATGATGAACAACGGATTGATGGATTGGAAAATTGTCGGTGAAAGACTTAATCCAGCAAACTCTAATTGTGTTCGTTTATCTGCATAGGTAGCTAGAATAGTGGAGCCTTGTTCTTGGATAGCCCAAAACATAACTGCAGCTAAGAATAACGGAATATATGCAATTAATCTGGAACGCTCATCACGATCTGTCTTGGGACTGCGATACATAACAGTGAAATAGATAGCGGGAATTAAGAAACCAAGAATTCCAACAATTGTGATGAAAGAATCAAATGTTAATATTCCTAAAGAAATAGTAATAGCAAGAATAATGGCAAGGACAACTACACCAATTCCGATGGAAGAATAAACTTTTTTCTTTTCCTCTTTTGACAAAGGATTTGGCACTACTGTACCAGCAAGACCTAGGTTTTTCTTTTTAGTCATCATAAATACAATTAAACCTAATAACATCCCTACTGCAGCAAGTCCGAAACCAAGATGGAAGCTATAATTCATTCCAATCTCTCCGACAATAATCGGTGCTAGGAATCCACCAAGATTTATTCCCATGTAGAAAATACTAAATCCGGCGTCACGTCGAGCATCCTCTGGACTATACATTTCCCCAACAATACTTGATACATTGGGTTTTAATAAACCTGTTCCGATAACAATTAAGACCATCGAAATAAAGAACATGGTAATACTTCCTGGAACGGCTAAAACAATATGACCAAGCATGATGAAAATACCACCATAGAAAACGGCCATAGACGTACCAAAAATTCTATCAGCAAACCATCCGCCGATTATACCCGACATATAAACAAGGGAACCGTAAATGGAAACAATAGCTATTGCTGTTCCTTCAGAGATACCTAATCCGCCTTTAGAAACTTCGTAATACATATAATAAACTAGGATGGCTCTCATTCCATAGTAAGAAAACCTCTCCCAAAATTCTGTGAAGAAAAGAGTGAATAATCCTTTAGGGTGCCCAAAAAATCCCTTTTGGGGAACACTGTCCACAATTTTCTGTTTATTTAGTTCTGACATCATGAAACCTCCTCTATTATTTTAATATAATACTGAAAAGGTGCTAGATTTGTCAAAAAAATTTTTATTTCTGCTTTAATATAGGTAAATATAAGGAGGATATACTATTAAAGTCTTAAAAATCTCTATTTTTAGAATGGAATAAGTATTTCTAATATAATAATTGAGGAAGGGTTACACTAGTATTTGATACGATTTGTGAGTGAATGGAAAGGAGAAATAGTCGAATAATCTAAAAATTGATGATTGCAATTATCAAGTGTGAGGTAGTGTTCGCAAGATTAAGTGATAGATTCACTTTGAGGAGAAAGGCGAACGATAAAAAGGAAAGAAGATTCCTGCTATAGAAAAACCTGAACAATCATAGTTCCATATGCTTGTTCAGGTTTTTTTATTGGTTTATAAAAGCTGTGATAGTGGCTATTTACTTTTGTCCCAGCCTCTTGTTATCAATTAATTCGGAAGTCTCCACTAATGAACTGTCTTACTGACTAAAAAATTCAATTAACAACTTATCATCAGTGAGGGAAAGGAAAACGCCCACGATGATAAATTCATGTTATTTATCCACGTACAGCCTTAATTGCTTCTTCACGATTTGGATTATTATAAATAAATGATCCAGCAACAAGAACATTTGCCCCTGCTTCTTTCACTAATACTGCCGTTTCGGCATTAATACCACCGTCCACTTCAATATCAAGTGCCGGATTTAGTTGATCAGCCAATTGACGAACTTCTCTAATTTTTGGAAGTACATTATGGATGAATGCTTGTCCACCGAAACCAGGATTAACGGTCATTAATAGAACCATGTCAATATCTTCGATGATATGTTTGATTGTATCTACAGGAGTACTTGGATTTAATACTACGCCTGATTTAACCCCATTTTCTTTTATCAATTGAATAGTACGGTGCAGGTGGCGACATGCCTCAACATGTACTGTGATGATATCAGCACCAGCTTTTGCAAATTGTGGTATATAAGAATCAGGATTTTCAATCATTAAATGAACATCTAAAGGTAAAGTTGTAACTGGACGGATTGCTTCTACAATAAGTGGGCCAATCGTAATATTAGGTACAAAATGTCCATCCATGACATCTACATGGATATAATCTGCTCCACCTAGCTCAACGTCTTTTACTTCTTCTCCTAACTTCGCAAAATTAGCGGAGAGAATGGAGGGTGCAACTTTAATCATATGTATTCCTCCTCTTTCTAGTCTAATATAAGTGCAATAATATACACATGAAAATTATAGCAGAGTGTGAGATATGGAACAAGAAAATTAAAAGAGGTAGCACTATTGCATGGGGAAAGAGGGAATAAAAAATAGTAGCCACTTCATAATTTGGGAGGATGAGAGGAAGTGGCTATTAAAAAATGAATCATGAAATGTAAAAAATTATAATTTATTGATGATTTCTTTTTGAATTTCAGCAGGTGCATCTGCAAAATTTGTGGAAATACAAGTAACTAACATTTCTTTATTTTTATAGAAAGGTTCTTTGTTTTTATTATAGTAAAAACGAACACTTTCTTCCTCTTTAAAAAATTCTTTTCCGATTTTTAATAAAGTAGTTATTGGCAGGCTATTAAAGGATATATTGCTTTCTTCCTGTTTGGCAGTTGGAATTGACTGCTCTTGACCTGCTAGTTTAAATTCTTTCACAACTTTTTTTAGGATTTTTTCTTGAGAGATTACTTGTTTAAACAGTTTTTTGCGCACTCTCTTTTTCTTGGATTGAAGTCCAAAGGATTCTAAAATAAAGTGATGTAACTCTGTATTTTGTGTAACTTCTTCTTGCATTTTACTGATTGTATTCATTGCAAAACTCCTCTAATCTTTTCTTTCAACCCTAAATCCATGGAATATAGGGATTTTGGCACTGAATCATTATATACTAAACTATTAAAAGTACAAAATTTAATTCGAAATCCGAAATAAATATCGTGTGAGAAATGGGTGACTATTAAAAAATTATCTAGCAAACTATAAAGAGAAGGCATATAGCCTTCTCCCTATTACTCTCCTCGTTCTTCAAATAAGCGAGCAATTTCTACAATGACATTTGTTGCTTTTATCATGTTGTCAACAGATACATATTCATATTTGCCATGAAAATTTTCTCCACCTGTAAATATATTCGGGGTCGGTAGTCCCATATAAGAGAGCTGGGAGCCGTCAGTTCCACCACGAATTGGTTGGACAATAGGGCTAATACCGAGATTGTCCATTGCTTTGTAGGCAACATCAACAATTTCTTTTACTGGTTCTATTTTTTCGCGCATATTGTAGTACTGGTCCTTTAAGTCTAACTTTATCGTATTATCGCCATATTTTTGATTTAATTCGACCACAATTTCTTGTAGAACATTTTTTCTTTCTTCAAAAGAATTACGATCAAAATCACGGATAATATAATGGAGATTTGTCTTTTCAACATCTCCTTCAAAGGACAGTAGATGATAAAAGCCCTCGTATCCTTCTGTAAATTCAGGTGCCTCACTTGCTGGCAAGCGACTTTGTAATTCCATTGCAATTTTTATACTATTGACCATTTTCCCTTTTGCTGTACCTGGATGCACATTTGTTCCACTTATCGTAATCTTGGCTCCAGCAGCATTAAAGCTTTCGTACTGCAATTCGCCTAAGGGGCCACCGTCAACTGTGTAAGCAAAATCAGCATCAAAGGCTTCTACATTAAATTTATGAGGACCTCTGCCAATTTCTTCATCCGGGGTAAAAGCAACTCTGATTTTTCCGTGTTTAATGTCGGGATTTTCCTTTAGGTAAATAAGGGCAGTGACAATTTCAGCAATACCAGCCTTATTGTCTGCACCAAGTAAGGTAGTTCCATCTGTCGTAAGTAAAGTATGCCCCACATAATTCTTTAGTTCAGGGAAATCGTTTGGAGATAAAGCGATATGTAAAGCTTCATTTAATATAATATCTTGCCCATCATAATTTTCTACTCTTTGTGGACGTACATTTTTTCCTGTGAAATCAGTAGCAGTATCTAAGTGAGCAAGAAAACCAATGGTTGGAACTTTTTTATTCGTATTTGCTAGCAAAGTAGCCATCACATAGCCATTTTCATCAATAGTTACTTCATCTAATCCAATTTCTTTAAGTTCTTCTACTAATAAATTAGCTAGTGTTAACTGTCCTGGAGTAGAAGGACATTCTGCGTTGTTCTCATTCGATTGTGTATCAACAACAGCATATGATATAAAGCGATTTATTATATTTTCTTTCACGGTATTCAACTCCTTTTCAAGATATTCTGATTTTATCATAGAAGGAATGAATAATACGAATATAGTGAATTTGCTGCTAACATTTTCGTTGCAATTAGAATAAAGCCATCAATGGAGAAGACTTGTTCACAATTATGTTGAAATTGTGGCTGGTTTGATGATTTATTGGGGTGGCTTTTTAGATAGAATATAGGTATTACATATTGTAGTGAAGGAGATTTATAAATGAAGAAAAAAAATAGACCAATGATTATTTTCATAGTGATTGCGGTAATCTTGATTGTTTGTTTTGCAGCTATCTGGTTGTTAAACAGCAATCGTATTAATGCCATTGAGGATTTAACGAAAATAGATGCATCCTCTACATTCAATCAGCAAGATGAGGAATATATCGTTTATTTTTGGCAAGCAACCTGTTCATATTGTAAGCAAATTGAAGAGGATGTTATTGAGTTTAGCAACAGTGGAGACGTTCCAATTTATATTGTCGATATGCAGGAAGAAAAGAATGAATCTATCTGGTATGACTGGGAAGCCCACCATAAAGAGTATGACAAAATAATAGGTAAAATAGTGGACGGAAAAGAAGTTTGGAATGATGGAATAAATATAGAGGACTTCCAAAATGATAAAAATATTGCCTGGGGGGTTGTTGCAAATGAGGATAATCAAATTATTGCCACACATAATACAGCCTACGGCAATGAAGCGCCAGAAACCGCGAAGGAAATTGAAATTACTGGCACCCCAACCATGATAAAAATTAAAAATGGTATATTTGAAGATTATGCTGTAGGAGTAGAAGAAACACTTGATATGCTGGGGAAACAAGGTCGATAGAAGGCGGGATAAAACTAAATGGAAAAATATGTAAAGAAGAACAATCTCTAAGTTAGCCCCTTAAATAAAGCTACTTTCTCATGATGGTTATCTATGTCTTTAAATATAGTCAAGTGTAAAAACTATGTTCCAAGTACGAATTTAATGGGAAGAGGCTGTCTACAGGAAGTAGGACCACAAATAGAAGAATTAGGCGTAAAAAGAGCACTATTGGTAACCGATGCTTTCCTAAATGAAAGCGGGATTGTGGCAAAAGTAAAAAAAGTACTCGACGAAACAGAGATAGAGTATGTTGTTTATGCAGAAGTAAAACCTAATCCGACAACAGCAAATGTATATAAAGGAGTAGAAGCATACAAAGAAAATGAATGTGATTTTATTGTATCTGTTGGTGGAGGATCTCCTCAAGACACAGCAAAAGCAATTGGACTTTATGTAACGAATGGTGGAGATATTAGGGATTACGAAGGTGTAGGAAAAACTTCAAAAAAATCAGTACCAATTGTAGCGATAAACACAACTGCTGGAACATCCAGTGAATTCACCATTAACTATGTCATTACAGATGAGGAACGACAAGTCAAAATGGTGATGGTGGATAAAAATTGCCTTGTAACAATATCTGTGAACGATCCTGTGCTAATGGAGGATAAGCCTGCTGCATTAACAGCTGCAACAGGAATAGATGCTTTAACACATGCGATAGAAGCAATTGTTACTCCGGGAGCATATGCAGTAACCGATGCTACCGCTTTAGCTGCAGTAGAGAAGATATTCACTTATTTACCGCGTGCAGTTAAGGATGGACATGATATAGAAGCCCGTGAACAGATGGTATATGTTATGTTCTTAGCTGGTGTGGCATTTAATAATGCAGGTTTAGGATTTGTTCATGCAATGGCACATCAATTAGGGGGCGTATATGATTTACCACATGGTGTATGCAATGCTATGCTCTTACCTATCGTGGAAAGAGAAAATGCTAGACGGGATCCTCATAAATTTCCTGCAATAGCTAAAGCGATTGGTATTTCTATTGAAGGAAAAACGGATAGCCAGTGTGCTGAGGAAGTAATTGCTGCCATAATAAAGCTTTGCCAAACAGTAGGAATTCCAGCAAAATTATCAGAATTAGGTGTAGATGAGGTTGATTTGGATAAATTAGCGAATTTTGCATTAGTAGATGCATGCGCTCCAGGAAATCCATTCCAACCTACAAAGGAAGAAGTCATTTCTATGTTTAAAGAGATTTTATAATAATAACATTTGGCTTCCAAGTAAGGAAAATCATTAAAAGAAATTGAAAAAGAGCGTTATACAGCATAAAAAAAGGATGTCTTAGCAGAGTTATTTATTACAATAACACTTTAAGACATCCTCTTTTTCTTATTCTATTACTCTCTTCAACCCAATACTAGCTAAAGCAGTATGTAAATTTGCACACGTGGTAATCTTGCTAAAGTCGATTCCTAAAGAAATAATCGTTTGAGCAATTTCAGGTCTAATTCCAGAGACAATGGATTTAACTCCAATCAAATCCAAAGCGTGAACTACTTTAAATAAATTATCTGCAACCATTGTATCGACAATTGGTACGCCAGAGATATCTAAAATGAGATATTCGATTTTTAAATTGGCAGATTCTTGTAATGCTACCTCTAAAATTAATTGCGAACGTTGTGTATCTATTTCGCCGATAAGTGGGATAATCGCTGTTTCTTTCGCGATTGGAACAACTGGTACAGACAGTTCTTCTAATGCATTATAGGCAAGCTTCATTATCTTTGTATTATGTTCTTCATAAATATGCCCAATATAAGCACTTATTTCATCGAGAATCGGATCAATAATCTTTCCTACATCCAACATAGTAATTGGTGCAAAAGACTTCTGCTCCAATTCTTCTGTAAATACGTCCCAAATAACATTTCGATAAATGGATAGGGAGCGAAGGGCGGATTGTAAAGGAATATGATTCCTTACAAATGCTTCTGCAGTTTTTTCCGACCATTGCTGTATTTCATCTGTATCTTTATTATCCTTTAATGATTCAGCTAAAATGAAAAAGAGTTTCGCATTCCATTTATGCATATCTTCTTTTAGATAAGGTAAGGATAAATCAGAGGTTTGCTGTAAAAATTGAGATAGCAATGTATTTGTATTTTCAGCAAGGATGTTCTTGTTTTTTATGATTTTGTTACCTATATAAGCTAATTCATCCTTCAAAACGGCTCACTCCTAAGTATAAATCTATTTATAGTATACATGTTCTTTCCTAATATGTGGAGCAAATGAACTTCTATAATGTCTTTGGATAAGGTCCTGTGGAATTTCTTAATACCAAGTTAGGCTTATACACATAGGACAATGGTAAAGTTCCTTTCTCTTCCACTGCATTGACAATCCATTTTGCTGCATCTAAGCCCATATCCATTTTTGGGTGGGATACAGAAGTTAATTTAACCTCAGAGGCTTCGGCTAAGAATGAATCATCATAGCCAATGATGGAGATATCATCTGGAATGGATAAATGTAAGGAGCGAAGATACTGGATTACTTGGATGGCAAGTTGATCATTATAGCAAATAATAGCGGTCGGTCTATTATCTGTTTTGAAAGTCTCTGCCAATCGCTCCATGGGAAATTTAACTTGATTTTCGGTAGAATAATTAATCAGCATTTCTGGGAAGAACGGAATCGAATAAGCTTTATATGCTTGTATGAATCCTTTCATTCTATTAATTCCTTGCAAATCATCGGATTTAAATAATCCAATGATTTTTTTATGCCCAAGCTTTATTAAATGCTCTGTCGAAATAAATCCACCATATTCGTCATCCACCACTAAATGAGGGGGAGAGAGCTGTGGATAAAATTGGTTAATCATTAAATAAGGGATTTTATTTTGCTCTAACTCTAAATAAAACTTCATGTTTGGATTGAAGACATTTGTTTTAGTCGGTTCAATAATTAAACCGTCAATGTTTCTGTTTAACATTGTCTGAAGACATTGTTTTTCTTTTTTTATATCATTGTCCGTACAAGCGAAAGTGAGTGAATATCCATGATCTGTTAAATAAGATTCAATTCCTTTAATAATGGATGGGAAAATATAGTCTGATATATATGTTGTAATGACACCAATATTTTTCGTTTTCTTTAATGGAAGCTGAGATTGGGATAATGCCATTTGTGTAGAAGGAATCTGCTGATGGGAAACAAAAGTACCAGCACCCTGTTCTCTGTACAGCCAGCCCTCATGTACTAAATCGCCTAATGCTTGACGAATCGTATGTCGACTTACCCCAAACATTTTCCCCAACTCATTTTCTGAGTATATTTTTTCTCCGGGCTGCACTTTACCGCTAGTGATCCAGTCCGTAATTTTTTCTTTCACCATATTGTATTTTGTTGTTTGTGCCACTGTTTCACCGCTTTCCATTGTAGTTAACGATGTTAACTTATACGTACAATAAAAATCATAGAGATATCGTATCAAAAATAGGCTTAAAAGACCAATGTTTTCTTTGATAAAGGGGGGGAAAGTCGGGTGAGAGGCACAAGAAAAAGAAAACATAGAGTTTAGCAAGGAAATAGTGAAAAATGATGTGGCAAGTATAATCCTTCTTATTTATTATACGTACAAGTTTATATACAATATCTTTTTCATAAAAGGATGTTTTGAAAACGTATTACTAAATTAGTTGACAACTTGTATATACATGTTATGATGGAAGGGAAGGAAAACATAAAAAATTCGTTCTTATGGTGTTGCGTAGAGTACTAAATCAAAGAAAGTTGATATTCATTATGATGTCGACCGGTTTGTGTGCAGATGAGCATAAGGTATTTGAACTTATTCTAATAAATTTAATGGAAAAAAACACAGATACTAAAATCGAGGGCACTGAAAAAGTCTAGTTCTCCAAATAAAATGAGGTTTTATTTATTTGAAAGCGAATAATAAGTTGGTTTGGAGAGGCGTCCGCTCGACTCCTACGGGAGATGCGAGAAAGTCCGAGACCCTGCAGGAGCGTGAGCTGTGAAGCGGCTCGGCGCTCGCCCCGTGGAAAGCGAGCGGCAAGCCTCGGAAAACAAAAACCTACACTAAGTTAGAAAGGTTTGGTAACTACCGATTCACCAGGTAATTCACTTTTTCAGTGGCCTCCTAAAATCATTACGTTTTTTGAGATAAAGGAAAAGGACATAATTCTCACATCGGTGGTGTAATAGATGGAACAAGCATGGTGGCAAAAGGCAGTAGTATATCAAATTTATCCGAAGAGTTTTCAAGATACAACTGGAAATGGAGTAGGAGATATTCAAGGAATAATAAAAAGACTAGATTATTTAAAGGAATTAGGGGTAGATGTCCTGTGGCTAACACCTATTTATGCTTCCCCACAAAAAGATAATGGCTATGATATTAGTGATTACTATGCCATTCATCATGAATATGGAAATATGGATGACTTTGATCAGCTATTAAATGAAGCTCGTCAAAAAGGGATAAAAATAATTATGGATATTGTCGTTAACCATACCTCCACAGAGCATGAGTGGTTTAAACAAGCCGCCTCTTCTAAGGATAATCCTTATCGTGATTTTTATATTTGGAAAGATGGAAAAGAAGATGGAAAGGAGCCAACAAATTGGCAGTCAAAATTTGGTGGGAATGCGTGGCAATATGATGAAAAGACAGATCAATATTACTTACATCTCTTTGATGTAAGCCAAGCTGATTTAAATTGGGAGAATGAACAGCTACGCTATGAAGTTTACAAAATGATGAAATTCTGGTTTGAAAAGGGAGTAGATGGCTTCCGTCTAGATGTTATTAACTTAATTTCAAAAAATCAGGATTTTCCAGATGATGATGGTTCAGTAGCACCTGGTGATGGAAGAAAGTTTTATACAGATGGTCCACGTGTGCATGAATTTATCCATGAAATGAATCAAGCTGTTTTTTCAAAATATGACAGTATGACAGTTGGGGAGATGTCTTCCACAACATTAGAGCATTGTATTAAATATACAATGCCAGAACGTAATGAATTAAGCATGACCTTTAATTTTCACCATTTAAAGGTAGATTATCCAAACGGAGAAAAGTGGGAAATTGGGGAAATGGATTTTCATGCTTTAAAACAAATTCTATCTAACTGGCAAGTAGGGATGCATGAAGGTGGAGGCTGGAATGCCCTATTTTGGTGTAACCATGATCAGCCGCGGATTGTATCTCGTTATGGAAATGATGGGAAATATCATAAGGAATCTGCGAAGATGCTTGCGACCACGATTCATATGATGCAGGGCACTCCATATATATATCAAGGAGAAGAATTTGGGATGACCGATCCTAAATTTACATCTATTGACCAATACCGTGATGTGGAATCTTTAAATATGTATAATATATTGAAAGCAAGTGGTAAGCCAGAAGCAGAAATCTTAGAAGTCCTACGTAGAAAATCCCGTGATAATTCTCGTACACCTGTTCAATGGAATGGAGAGAAAAATGCTGGATTTACGGAGGGAACACCATGGATAGAAACAGCGAGAAATTATAAAGAGCTGAATGCAGAAAATGCATTAAAGGATAAGGACTCTGTTTTCTATCACTATCAAAAGTTAATTAACCTTCGTAAAGAATACGATATTGTGACAGATGGAGATTATGAGTTACTTGCTCCTGATGATGATAAAATATTTGCTTACCTACGTAGTACAGATAAAGAAAAGCTACTCGTAATAAATAATTTTTACGAGGAAGAAGCGGTATTTACTGTGCCGAAGCATGTTGATACTACAGGATTAACAAGTACAACTCTTCTTTCTAACTATTCAAATTCTCCTTCATTTGGAGAAAGTATTACGCTAAGACCATATGAGTCCATTGTTTATCATTTAAAATAAGACTTCGTTTCCTGCGGAGAAATTTCGCAGGAAATATTTTTAATCAGATTTATGGGAAAATTTTTGTTATTGCGTTAAAATAGAATGAAAGAATCTTTTATTGGAGGTACTAGTTTGTTTAAAAATCTATTTAAAAGAAATAAGGAAGAAAATACGAGTTCAACTAATAATTACATTCAGCCATTAGAAGGAAAATTACTAAATATTAGTGAAGTTCCTGATCCTGTTTTTTCACAAAAAATGATGGGGGATGGTATAGCAGTAGATCCAATTAATGGTGTTTTAGTTGCTCCGGCAGATGGACAAATTATGAATGTATTTCCTACAAAGCATGCATTGAGCATGACGGACAATAGTGGAAAAGAAATCTTAATTCATGTTGGATTAGATACCGTTGCTCTTAAAGGGGAAGGATTCACAGCATTTGTTAAAGATGGAGATAAAGTAAAGCAAGGACAAAAATTAATGGAAATCGATTTTGATGCAATTAAGTCAAAGGTTCCGTCTATTATTACTCCAATGGTATTTACAAACCTAGGCGAGAATGAAAAAATCGTAGTGGAAGGCAACAAAATAAAAATAGGATAAGAAAAATGCTATGGGGAGAAACATCCTCATAGCATTTTTTTATAAAGAGAAAAGTTGAAATAAAACTCAGGTAAAACTGCAGTTGAAAGATAAAAGAAGAAAAGGAAAATCAATCTTTAGCCACAAAAATGTTAGTTTATACTGTCCTACATGTAGGGCGGTATTTTTTGTGAAGTTGATTTTTGGAATATTTCTAATCCTGTTGTTCTTTAGTACCAACTACTACTGTGATAATAGATATATGTTTATTTAGCCAATCTAACAAACAATAATGCTTGTTTACTATTCTGTTGAAAACGGTTTAATTTAAACCAAGGCTTGCTTCCTGTAAGGAGTAATAATAACTTTATTCCATATGAAAAAAGTAATGGGAAAAAAAGTTTTTTCCCACTCTCTCAGAAATTATGCCTATATCTTGTAAAACTTAATGAAACAACCTATGCATAATTAGTGGCCTGTACATATAATGGCATGAAAATACTAAGAGAAGAGGTGAAAGCATGAAAGTTGTCATTTTATGTGGAGGCAAAGGAATGAGAATGAGGGGCTTAACAGAGAACATACCAAAAGCCTTAGCTGATGTGAATGGAAAAACGATATTATGGCACATTATGAAGCATTATAGTGAATATGGACACCAAGAATTTATTCTGCCACTGGGATATAAGGGGGATCAAATAAAGGATTATTTTGTAAATTTAGCTTGGAGAAAAAATAATCTCAAAATAGATTTATTAAACAACCAATATGACATTCTCGAAAAAACAGAGCCTTGGAATATTACATGTATTGATACAGGGCAAGATACGATGACAGGAGCGAGAATTAAACAGTTAGAAGAATATATAGAGGATGATATCTTTCTATTAACATATGGAGATGGCTTATCTGACATAGATTTAGATAAACTAATTGCCTTCCATAAAGAAAAAGGTAAAACAGTTACACTTACTGGAATTAAAAAAAATAATCAATATGGCGTTCTTGATATAGAAGATGGAATCGCAAAGGGTTTTTCAGAAAAACCAATGTTAAATGACTGGATTAATGGGGGATTTTTTGTTTGTAATAAGGATGGAATTTTGGACCGGAATCAGATAGCGTGACGACGGTGCAACAATTAGTAGAAAAAATAGTAATGCAGTGGAAGGATGGCACATGGGAAGTCGATACGTCATACTCCACGGAACATGAGGCAAAGCTTCTAAGCTTGGATATAAATAAAGCAAAGTATAATTTAGATTGGCACCCTAAATGGGATATTGACCAAACCGTATATTATACAATAGAATGGTATAAATTGTATAAAGAAGTAGATGTATAGATTGAGTCAAGTTTTTGTGGGAGTTTTTTTTAGCTCCCTTTTTATAAAATAAAACTTTTAATTTTGTATCCGTTTTCTAAATATTTTCTTTCATCAAAATTTCGTTTTTTTCTTTTTTTAAAAACCTTTTAATCCCTGTAAGGCAAAGTGAATGGGTTTTCCAATCGCTTGATTTAAGTATGGCATGTTCTGACGCACGGTTTCTGTTACTAATTTTGTGGGTATTTTTCTTTTCGGTCGATGCTCTTTCTTTGATTTTTCCGTGGTCTTTTCCCATTTTCCATATATCGTTTGGATGGATAGGTCATCCTTCAATCCAATCCACAAGCGCGCCATGCTCATGACCCCTTTTTTGCTCCATGCTCTTCCATTTTTTAATCGTTTGGCTAATTGATTCATCATCGCCTCTGCACTTCCCATTGGACGATACGCTGTCGTGTCCACACCTTTTTCCTGTAACCAACTACGGTAATCTTTTATGGTTTCCTGATGATGCGTTAAAAAGGCGAGGAAATGCTCTAGTTTTTCTTCTTCTTCTGGTGTATCCATTGTTCCTACTGCGCTATTCAACTCTAGAAGTAATGTTTCTACCTGGTAGTTTTTTAACGCTCTTTTCATGTAGCGGTATCGAGGATGGCTCTTCATTAGTTGCTTCATTGAACGAGCGACATGAAAACGATCCATGGTGAAAAAGGCGCGTTCCCGAAAATACTCTCGACATGCCGTTATCCAGCCTGCTCCATCGCCATTAATAATAAGCAAGGTTTGGGTAGGATCATACGCATAATTATTCTGTAAGAACGTTTCAAAGGCTTCCCAAAAGGGTTCTTTTCCTTCATAGAGAAAATGCCTTTTATTTCGGAGTCTGACTCGCTTTCCGTTTTCTTTCCATCCCTCGTGCACAGCGGCGAATTTCAACTCCCATCCACGCTTTTTCTTTTCTTGGCTCTTCACATATAATCCATCTACTTCGACGAACAATACCTTTTGAAAAGGGCGTTTTTCCTTAGCGGGAAGTACGTTTGTTTGAAGAAGATGTTGCCGTAATGCTTCATGGCTCATCGCCGAATAGCCTAAAAATTGTTCGAACGTTTCCACCGCCTTTCGATAGGAGGAGCCATTCGTCGCTAGTTCTAACCCCCATTCTTCTAGTAGTGGACTAAATCCCTTATTCCCCTGAAACTGTAAATAGTGATCTAATAGACAAATATATTTTTTGGTCACACGATCGAAATAATAATTACGCTTCAGCTCCACAGCTCCAAACGCTGTATCTACTCGTATTTCTCGTTTATCACGTAAAGCAAATCTTCTTTTGTCTCGTTGCTGGGCAATCTCTTGATCCCAATTTTCTAACGTTTGAACAAGGATTTCTTGAAACGTCATTTGGAGTGTTCGAAATAAAGTTTTTTCCAATTCTTTTAATGATGGCATTTTTGTGTTACATTGATTCATGAGAGCCTCTCCTTTTCGTAGTTTTCGCCAAATTCTACTTTACAAAAGGAAGCTCTCTTTTTTAATGCTTCATTTTTTCCAGCTACCGCGCTCTCGCTTGGTGGCCTTTTTGTCTAGTTGGAGGACGCGTCCCCCAACTAGACAAAAAGGATATTTATTCTCCCACAAACATTTTACTCATACGATTCTGCATGGGTAGAATTACAGCATACGAATTCAAAAGTATATAAATGGGGAAAAATAAAATTCTGGATGCTTTACTATTGGAAAAAGGTAGCCAATAAATTTAGTTTCCATTCCAAAAAATATAACAAAGAATGTCCGTAGCTAAGGCACTTAAAAGACACTGTGCCCCTGCTAAAAGAAAGAGCTGGGGCCAATCGATTTTGCTCTCGCAAAAATTTTCTTCATGCGTTTTTAATTGGTGCACCAGGTGGATAGTAATAAGGGGGGACTTTAATCCAGCCTCTTTGTCTCATTAAATCCTTTAAACTTGCACCGAATTTCATTTTTTCTAACATACATTGGGTAAACATAGTAGCTATATCATTTCGTATGCATTGGGAAACAGCTGCTGCACAGTGAGTAATGGATGCAGCGGTTTTAATGCCTAGTCCATTCATTATTTCGTCATCAGTCATTTTCACACCAAGAGGCACGGCCTGTGAATAAGATAGTGGTCGTTGTTCACTTGTTGGCGGCAATGGAATTCCTTCAGCTATAAGAAAGTCTCGAAACCATTGCCCATGCGCATCACATTGTTTAAAACTGTCTTTTAGTGACTTGATAACATCATCATCTGTTGTTGTATTTAATGCAACTTGAATATAAATATTCGCTTCATCCACAATAGTAAGATAAGTCCAGCAACTCATCACTTCACCTACATGCAGCGGATTTTTTGGCTCTACATCTAAATTCAACTGTAAATAATCCTTTAATGCTTCAAAAATAGTTGTCATCATAACCATCCTAATAGGGAATTTTTTTCATGAATTAACAATCCTATGTTTAAAAACAATGAATTGTTAGATAGTGGCTGCTTTCATCATTTATTTGCTTTTCGAAAAGATGCAAGTTATAAGAGAAAATGTTAAGTGCTATTCGATCAACTCTATTATTAGCATGTATTAGCGAATAAATTCGCAAGGAATGGTAAATTATTAATTTGCAAGGTGGAAACTTTTTTTCTCTAGACCCACTGATTTCTTTTCTGCTAATATAGTTAGGTTGACTTTTTGTACATATTGAAATTATTGGAAATAATAAAAAGAGGTTGATTAAAATTGGGATCGAGAGAAGTGCTAGCCAAAAGGGTAGCTTGGATTAGTGTCATTAGTAATATTGTATTAACTATTGGAAAATTAATAGTTGGCTGGGTGGGGAATAGTGACGCTGTTTTCGCTGATGGGATTCACTCTGCTGCAGATGTCTTTGCCTCTGTAATTGTATTAGTCGTTATTAAAATTGCAAATAAACCTGCAGATCAAGAACATCCATATGGACATGGTAAGGCAGAGATAATAGTATCAGGACTAGTCGGAATGATACTTCTTGGAGTTTCCGTCTATCTGGTATATGAAGTGATTATGGGATTCTTTCATCCGATAACAACGCCAAGCTTAATCGCAATGTGGGTTGCTGTAATTTCATATATTTCAAAGGTGCTTTTATATCGATATAGTAAGAAGATTGCTGATGAACAAAATAGTAAAGCGATTGAAGCAATTGCTTATGATCATAAGGCTGATATTGTTGCATCCATTGCAGCTGCGATAGGGGTTTTATTGTCTATAATCGGGGAAAAGTTAACGATTAATTTCCTTCTTTATGGGGACAAAGTTGCCACTATTATCGTCGCATTTTTAATCTTTAAAATTGCAAAAGAAATGGTAAGTGAAGCTTTTGATATTTTACTTGAGCGAAATATAGATTTAGAAATTTTAAGGGAATATCGTGAAATTATTGCTTCCTTTACGGAAGTGAAAAGGATTGATCGTTTACGTGCTAGAGAACATGGCCACTATATTTTAGTCGATTTACGAATTTCCATCGATTATGATAAAACGATTAAGGAAGGTCATGATTTATCAAGAAAAATCAAAAAGAAGCTAATGGCAAAACACGACAATATAAATGAAGTACTAATTCACCTGAATCCCTATTTTAAAGAATAGCGACTAGAGAAAAATTAAATGTTATTTGAAATGTGACAATATTAGTAACATATGCCTACTTCCATTGAATATAAGTACTAGCAGCACTATAGTAAAGATAAGATAATAAAGTCTTTCTTAAGGAGCAGAATACAGTGGAAAAAATATTATATATTACAGCAAATCCATTTGATGAATCTAGATCATATGGAATGGCAGTAGGTAAGGCATTCATTGAACAGTATAAAGCAACCAATCCAGAGGATGAAGTTACACACATTGACCTATATAAAGAATATATTCCTTCTATTGATGCAGACGTATTCCAAGGCTGGGGAAAACTGCAATCTGGAAATGGTTTTGATCAGCTATCTGATGAAGAAAAAACAAAAGTAAGTCGTTTGGCGGAACTAAGTGAACAATTTGTTCAGACTGATAAATATATTTTTGTTACCCCATTATGGAATTTATTATTTCCTCCTGTTATGAAGGCTTATTTAGATTCTGTAGCTGTAGCAGGAAAGGCATTTGAATATACAGCCGAAGGACCAAAAGGGCTTCTTTCTAATAAGAAAGTTCTTCATATTCAGGCGAGTGGCGGGATTTATTCTCATGGACCTTCTGCTGAAAAAGAAATGGGACATCGCTATTTAAAAACATTGATGGGTTTTTTTGGAATTGATGATTTCCAAGGATTATTTGTGGAAGGACATGATTTAGCTCCAGAAAAGGCAGAAGAAATTAAAGCGAATGCGATTGCTCGTGCAAAAGATGTAGCGGTAACTTTTTAAATAGAAAAAAGTCGAGAAAATCTTAAGGACATATAAAGAAGTTTTCTAAGAACGCGAACTTCTTTATATGTCCTTTTTTAATTATTATCCCATGCTTCATTTAATGTATTGCGAAAGAGATCATTTAATCGTTCTGTAGGGTCCAATAAATTTTTCTCTAATCCTTTTGCATATGTCTCTAAAAGGTTTATCTCCGTATCCAAAAATTCATTAATAAGGTTAATCCTTGGTTCTAATGCCAATTTTTGCCCTGATTTTTTTCTTTCTACTAACGATTCAATCTTTATACGAAGAGCTCCCATTGGAATAAGCACTTGTACTAGAGTGTTAAACTCCATTGGAGGTATTGTCTCGAAACTCTGCACCCACTTAGCAGCTAAAACTGGCCGCAATACATAAAAATATTTTTTTATTTTCACAATATCCCCTTGAAGATATTCTCGAAAATTTCCTTTTGCCATATTAATATAATGATAAAAAGTGGAAGTAGGAGAGAATACTTCTTTTTCTAAGTTTCTCATTTTTTCAATGGTCGAAAAGCGCTGATAATAAATCATATTGGAGTGTAGCCATTCTAATAAAGGTGGATTGGATTTTCGGAACAGCTTAAGTGCTTTAGTCAATTCCCAGCCACTTATATCTAATAAAGGATCTACAGGGATGGATAATGAATCACGTTTCGGTATCTCGATCACGTCTCGTTTGCGATCAATCGATAAATACCAGCTTGGATGATGAATATAAATAAAGCGAACATCATAATCACTTTCCTGAGAGGAAAACCCCCATGCACGACTACCTGATTCACAAGCATACAGTACTTTTATGTCATATTCTTTTTCCATTTGCGCTATTATTTTTTTGATATGATGTTCCAATAAGGTACACATCCTAATTATTTTTTTGTTAAAGAACATGGTAACATTCTTCCATCTTTTTTGTAAAATGACAACGTTTTCTTGTAAAATAGTAAGTAGTGTAGACTTTAATTAGCTTATTATAACTTAAGCTCAGTCGAAAAGCAGTTATACAAAGGGGGGAAGGGGAATTGAAGAATATACCTATTGCATTGCAGATGTACACGTTAAGAAATGAATGCGAAGTGGATTTTCGCGGGACTCTCCGTAAAGTTGCTAGTTTAGGTTTTCAAGGAGTAGAGCTAGCGGGATATGGCGGGATACCTGTAGGCGAATTAAAGGAATTACTGGATGAACTAGGTCTTAAAGTAGCAGCGTGTCATGTTCCTTTAGCTGTCATAGAAAGTAATTTAGCAGAAGTCATCCAAGAGCAGATAGTATTAGAAAGTAAATTTTTAGTATGTCCCTATCTCTTACCAGAGAAAAGAACAGAAGCTGATTATCAGTCCCTGATTACTTTCTTAAATAAAGCTGGAGCAAAGTGTCAAAAAGCAGGAATTTCTCTCTGTTATCATAATCATGATTTTGAATTAGATAACTTACAGGACGGCAGAACAGCATTAGATACGATAATGCAAGAAACAGACGTAAGATTTGTTTTTGCAGAACCAGATGTATATTGGCTTTCTAAGCGAGAATATGATCCAGCTAAATGGATTGATACATATAGAGAGAGAACGAAACTTGTCCATTTAAAAGATATGACAAAAGATGAAGAAGGTTTCTTTGCGGAAGTAGGGACGGGTGCTATTGATTTTCAATCCATTCTAAAACAAGGGAACGAAGCAGATATACAATGGTGGATTATCGAACAGGATGCTACGAGAAGAACCCCTTTTGAAAGTATTGAAATTAGTTTAAATAACTTAAGAAAAATGCTAGATGAACTAAAAAATGTAGTATTCAAAGAAATAGAGGGGACGGGTTTCTAGCCCCCACTATTTCCTTTCCGCTATGTTTATTATTGTTCTCTTAGTAAAGGCATAGAGCAGCAGCGAAAGGAACCACCAGATTTAATTATTTCTGAAAAATCAACTTCAATGACTTCATAGCCTCTTTTTTGTAGTTCTTTATTTACGCCTTCATTCATAGGTAAGCTAAATACTTTTTTGTTGCCAATGGATAATACATTGGTACCTAATGTTGCTTGCTCTTTTGCACTTATATGAATTAAATCATAACGATCTCGTAACATTCTTTCTTTTTCTTTATGGAATTCTCCTGGAAATATTAGCGCCTCAGTAGGAGACAGAACATTAAAAACACAATCAAGATGAAGATACGTATCGGTAAAGGGAACATGAATTACATCATAGGATGGTAGTAATGTTTGTAAATGACGGATAGCAAATTTATTTGTACGCTGACTAATGCCAACATAAATGGTTTTACCATCAATGATTACATCTCCCCCCTCAATCATATTACCTTTTATATCGGTATAAGTAATTTCTTGTTCTTTTAAATAGTCTATTAAAATCTTTTCCTCTCCTCGTCTTACTTCACGAGCCATTTCCGCAACGAAGATTTGATTACCTAATGTGAAGCCAATATCTCTTGTAAATACCTGTTCATGGTATTTTTCCTCTGGAGGAAGAAGAATCGTTTCTACTCCGTGCTCTTGCAGCTTTTCAACAAACATTTGATGCTGTCTTTCGGCGACATTTCGATCAATATTTTTCTTTGCATGTTTTTTTTGAATATCGTTTATAGGAACTTTAATAGCCATATATTCCGGGGAAACTAAAACAACTGTTTTTAATGAATCATATTCATTAGAACAATGTACTTTCATGACAAAATCCTTTCCATTGTAGTATGGAAGTAGTTTTTCCAGTTTATAATTTTTTTATGAAAGAACTTGAGTTGTTGGGTTTATTTGAAGGGAAGAGCACTTTATATGGAAGGATATGAAAGCCACAAGGAAAATTGAGAAGAAGTGGTGTTCATCAAGCGCTTGACGACAACCATAGCAAAGGAAAATCCTAAAAAGTAGGATTCATCCATCCTGATAGAAAGATAATAAATACAAAAAGCCAGTGAAGGTTCCTTCACTGGCTCTTGATGAATAGATTATTAACTTTCGTCTATATCCTTACGATTTTTCTTAAACATTTTTGAAAGAACTTCGTATACAATTGGAACAATAACAAGGGTTAATAAAGTAGAACTGATTAAACCACCAATAACCGTAATACCAAGGTCTTTAGAGATTAATCCACTACCACCTGATCCAATTGCTAATGGAATTAATGCACCAATTGTTGCAATTGCTGTCATTAGAATAGGGCGAAGACGAGTAGAACCTGCTTCCAGAATCGCTTCACGCATATGCATTCCATCACGTTCCATATGAATGATGCGGTCTACTAATACGATGGCATTTGTTACAACAATACCAATTAACATGAGTAATCCCATCATAACCGATACGGAAATAGTTAGACCTGCCAGATATAAGCCTACAAATGAACCAATAACGGCAAACGGTAAACTAAATAAGATAGAGAATGGGGCAACCCCTTCACGGAATGTTACAACAAGAATAAAGTATACAATCGCAACAGCAGCAATCATTGCTACACCCAATTGCGTAAATGTTTCATTCATATCTGCTGCAACACCAGCAACATCTATTGTAACGCCTTTTGGTAAGTCGATTTTATCGATTTCTTGATCCACTTCACTTGTTACTTTGGAAACATCACTACCAAGAATTTTTCCTGATACAGTTGCGTAATACTCTCCTTTACTACGAGAAAGTGTATTTAAAGTAGTTCCTTCTTCTACTTCAACAAGCTCTGAAAGGGGCATCGTATTTCCTAATGCAGTTGGAATTTCTGTGTCTAGCATATCGTCAATTGATTTTGGCTGTGCTGCTTTTTCTTGCTGAACGATGACATCTAAAGCTTCACCATCTTTTTCAATGGTTGTGACAACATCTTTTGTATTATCTGGGCTTAGCATCATTAGAAGCTGACCTGCTGTTAAGCCGTACTGCAATAATTCATCTTGATCTACGTTAAATGTATATTCTACATATGCATCTTCAGCAGTAGTTGAAACATCTTCTAATTTGTCGTTTTCTTTTAAAATATCTTCTGCTTTTTTAACAGCTTCATTAAGCTTATCTAAATCTTCGCTATAGAATGTATAGCTTACTTCATTTGTTGACATTCCCATTGATGAGAAGTCTTGCGTTTTCCATTCACCAGACTGACCAATATTTGTAATGTATTCTTCAATTTCATCACGAACTTCTGGGAAGTTCTTCATATCTTCATCAAAGATTAGGTACATAAGTGCACCGCCAGCTCCCATGCCCATCATGGCACTTTGTGCATCAGCAGTATCATTGATAGATAATTGAACAATATCAATATCTTTGCGATCAAGCATTTTTTCTTCTACTTCTGTAACGTTCTTTAATGTTTCATCCTTTAATTCACCAGTTTCTGGTGTATAGGTGATATACATTGTTTTTTCTTCTTCACTTCCTAAGAAGCTAAAGCCGATTAAAGGAGTAAGAGCAACACTTCCAGCTAATAACACGACTGCGATAAGAGAAGTGATGATTTTATGGTTAAGAGCTTTTTCAAGAATCCCCTTATACCAATTCGCCAATTTGCCGGCTTCTTTATGAGTGCTTTCTACTTTCTCTCCATATAATTTCTTCTTGAATAAGAAGTGAGAAAGAGCTGGCACAATTGTTATTGCAACAAGTAAGGATGCGCCAAGTGAGAATGCCATTGTTAAAGCGAAAGGACGGAATAATTCTCCAACCATTCCACCAACAAACATCAATGGTGCAAATACAGCTACCGTTACTAATGTAGAAGAAAGGATTGGTTTAAACATTTCAATCGTTGCTTCTCTAATTAAGGCACGACCTGTTAATTTTTCTTCTTTAAGGTGAAGTCGTCGGTAAATATTCTCCACAACAACAATAGAGTCATCAATTACCCGACCAATCGCAACCGTGATAGCACCTAGTGTCATGATATTTAACGTAATATCCATCCAGTTTAGTAGTAACAATGCCATGAAAATAGAAACTGGGATGGAAATAATAGAGATAATCGTTGATTTAAAATCGCGTAAGAATAACAAAATGATTAATACAGCAATTAAACAACCAAATACTGCTTTTTCAATCATCGTAAATACCGATTTTTCAATTGGAGCTCCTTGGTCAAGAGAAACATCAATCACTAAACCATCGATATTTTTTTGTTCGTCTTCCATTAAATCTTTAACACTGTTCACGACATCAACTGTATTAGCTTGCTGTCCTTTCACTATTTGTATCGCAATGGCGTCTTCACCGTTAGTACGAGAGACAGATTCTACTTTCCCAACCACTTCAATTGTAGCAATATCACTAAGTTTGACGAATGGTGATGGATTTTGTTCCGATGGAGTTACAGGGATAAGCATATCCTTTAGCTCTTTTTCTGTCATGAACTTTCCATCGATTGCAACTGCTTGTTCCCCTTCTTCAAACTCGTAAAGTCCTAAGGAAACTGCTAAGTTGCTTGCTTGGATCATTTCTTTAACTGTATCTTCAGTTAGATCCAATTGTGCCATTTTTTCTTTATCATATGTTAAATCTACTTCTTCAATATGCTGTCCGGTGATAGTTGCAGAAGCAACACCATCAATTTTTTCGATTTTTGGAAGGAGGATTTCTTCAACAGTTGATGTTAATTCTGTAATATCTTCTTCTGTACTGCTGACACTTAACGCTACAACTGGCATCATATTCATACTGATTGCTGTAACTGTAGGTTCCTGTGCATCATCAGGCAAGGTGATATTATCTAAAGCAGATTGTAAAGCTCGTTTTGCTTCATCCATATCTGTGCCATATTCATACTCTAGTTGAACATTTGCCATGTTAGAATAAGAGTTCGAATAAACAGCTTTTACATCTTCAAGATTTTCAACAATTTTTTCTATTGGCATGGAAACCTCTTCCATGACCTTTTCCGGAGTTGCTCCCGGGTAAACATCCATTACGGTTAAGTATGGAATCGAAATATTCGGTATGGTCTCCATATTCATTCTCGTACCAGAATAAATACCTGATACAGTGATAATAATGGTTAGAAGCCAAACCGCAAGTTTGTTACCTAACACAAAATTTACTAAACCTTTCATAATACACCTTCCCTTTATTGACTAATCTAACTCATTTACCTATAATAAATGACTAAGTGGTCATATGTCAAACGAGAGTTCATAGGAGTGGATGAGCATGACGAAAAAACAGCTAATTATGGAAAAATCAATTGAGTTATTTGCAAAACAAGGATTTTCAGCTACCTCTGTACAACAAATAACGGAGCATTGTGGCATATCAAAAGGTGCCTTTTATTTATCCTTTAAGTCTAAGGATGAACTAATTATGGCCTTAGTTGATTATTTTATGGAACAATTTATCGCAAAACTTGACTATGCAGTCAATCGTGAAGAGGATGTCCTTTATCATTTTTATTATGAAATCTTTTTTGCATTTAAGGAAAATTCTAGTTTTGCTATGTTATTTCTTAAAGAGCAAGCGCTTTCTTTTGATGAAGAATTTATCAATAAATGTACTTATTATGACCATTTACTGGAGAAAACAATCGTGCGCATGATTGAGAAAGTTTATGATCCGTCCATACAGAAATTGAAATTTGATTTAGTATTTAGTATTAAGGGTTTATTAAATACTTATACGCATATTGTTTTAAGTCATCATGAATGGATTGATTTTGATTTGCGAATGCTTTCAAACTCTCTAGTGGAAAAAACCGATATTCTTGCTACCCATACGAAATCTCCATTTTTTACAGAGGAAAAATATCAGCTGCTACATCATTCCCTTACAATAGAAGTAGCTACAAAAGAAGAGCTATTACATCAATTAAAAGGGAAAATAGAAGAAGTGGAAGATGTTTATGTGAAAGAATCTTTATCATTACTTACCGTAGAGGTGGAAGAAAGAACACTAAGTAATGTTTTAATCAAAGGTCTAATTGAAAATATTAGGCATCATCGAGATTGTATGTGGCTATCTTATTTATTATTTAACTATTTTAAAATGGATAGAGCTCAAGAAAAATAACATATTAGTAAGGATGAAAGTAATCATACAAATTAGAAGAGAAGT
The DNA here is from genome assembly GCF_976954375.1 of Niallia sp. Marseille-Q9988. Lineage (NCBI taxonomy): Bacteria > Bacillati > Bacillota > Bacilli > Caryophanales > Bacillaceae > Niallia > Niallia sp. Marseille-Q9988. Next base: position 78,143 of record NZ_CDRJSZ010000011.1, read on the forward strand.
ATGAATGGTTATAAATAAATCTGAGTACTGAAGGTTTAGTGTTTAAATAAAGCGCTAAACCTTTTTATTTTTTCGGATGGATATATATGGATATATGATGAGGCTGATGACCTGAATTACTCTATTTGGCAATTCTGTTACCGTGAACAATCAAGAGGAACGTTGACACTCGTAATCTACTATATTTATAATCTCACATAGAAAGAAAGCGTTTACTTTAATTAGAGAGATAGACTATAAGTAAATGCTTAATTTAGTAGTAACTATTATTTAGGAATGTGAATAGGCTTTTTCTAAATAACAGATTGCTTAAATCTAGAGCAGGAGGAGAAAAAATGAACCAATTTGTAAGGAAGCTACTTATTATTCTAACTGTATTGGTCCTTGTTTTAACTACAAGAGGATTCACCTTCGAACAAATGAGTGCGAAGGCAGAGAATACAGAAGCAAAGGAAATACCTGAACACACATTAAGAATTCATTATCAAAAAGAAGACAAAAATTATGAGGATTTGGGATTATGGCTATGGGATGATGTAGCATCTCCTACTGCTAATTGGCCACAAGGAGCTATGGCTTTTGAAGAAGAGCAACAAGATGAGTATGGTACATATATTGATATTCCTTTGAAAGAGGATGCAAAAAAAGTTAGTTTCCTAGTCGTAAATCGTACAAATGGAGAAAAAGAGGGCGGAGATAAGACGGTTACCTTAAGCAACCCCGCGTTGAATGAGATATGGATTAAGGAAGGTTCCGATACGGTAAATCTATTCGAACCAGTTAATTTGCCTGAGAATACAGTAAGAATTCACTATCAACGAGATGATCAAACTTACGACAAGCTAGGTTTATGGTTATGGGAAGATGTAGAATCTCCGTCTGTTAATTGGCCAACAGATGCGCTTGCATTTGAAAAAACAGATCGCTATGGCAGCTATGTGGATGTTAAGGTGAAGGATGATTCACAAAAGATTGGCTTTCTTATTGTGAACCGAGAAAATGGAGAAAAAATTGGCGGGGATAAAGGTTTTGCATTACTTGAAGAATATGATCATTTATGGATAAAGAATGAAGATGATAATGTTTATATTTCTCCATATTGGGAAACGCCAACTGATTTGGTATCTGGTGAGTTATTGTCTGATAAAGCAATTCAATTAATCTTTTCTAGTACAAAAGGTCTTACAGAGGAAGCTTTAGCCAAAGACCTATCTATTGTGGACAAGAATCAAGAAGCGATTGCTTTTGATGGCGTGAAAATTTCGAATGAAACAATTGTGGAAGTAACAGGAGTTTTTGACGCAGAAAAAGGACCGTTTACGATTTCTTATCAAGGAAGAACAGTGACAGTCAAATCTGGCTGGAAACTGTTAGATGAAAATTATTTCTATGAAGGAGACGATTTAGGGGCTACTTATCATAATGGGGATGCAACGTTAAAATTATGGGCACCAAAGGCAACAAAAGTTACAGCCGTTTTTTATGACAAAAATGATGCTGCTAAGAAAATTGGTAGTTTAGATTTAGTACAAGGTGACAAAGGTGTTTGGAGCGTGGAAGCAGAGGCAAAAGAGCTGGGGATTAACAATGTAAGAGGATATTACTACCAATATGAAGTAACAAATGACGGGAAAATATCAAAAGTTTTAGATCCTTATGCTAAATCAATGGCTGCTTTTACTGTGAACACAGAAGGAAAGGTTGGCAGCGATGGTGATACAGTTGGTAAGGCAGCAATTGTTGATCTAAGTCAAACAAACCCAGCAAACTTTAATAGTGCGAATATTAATGGCTATGAAAAACGAGAAGATGCAATCATTTGGGAAGCGCATATTCGTGACTTTACTTCTGATCCGACAATTGAAACAGATTTAAATGGTCGATGGGGTACCTATAAGGCATTTATTGATAAGCTAGATTATATTAAATCCCTTGGTGTCACGCATGTTCAGTTACTTCCAGTAATGGCATGGTATTGGGGGGATGAGACAAAAATGGGGGACAGAGAATTAGAGTATTCTTCAGCAGGAAATGAATACAATTGGGGCTATGACCCACATAACTATTTCTCTCCAGATGGTGCATATTCTGAAAATCCGAAAGACCCTGAGCAGCGTATTAAAGAATTAAAGGAGTTAATAAATGCCATTCATGATGCCGGAATGGGAGTCATACTAGATGTCGTTTATACCCATATGTCCAATGCGAGTCTATTAAATGATATTGTGCCAGATTATTATTTTTTCCAGGACAGCAATGGCAAATTTGTCGGAGGGTTTGGGAATAACTTGGCAACAAATCACAAAATGGCGGAAAAGCTAATGATTGATTCGGTAAAATACTGGTTTACTGAATTTAAAATTGATGGTATGAGATGGGATATGATGGGGGATGCGACCTATGAAGCTGTGCAAAATGCTTATGATGCAGCAGCAGCTATCAATCCTGATGCATTATTTATCGGGGAAGGCTGGAGGACCTTTTCTGGACAACTAGCAGATTCATCTTTAGCAGGAAAAGGTGCGGATCAAGACTGGATGGATAAGACAGATAATGTTGGTGTTTTCTCCGATGAAATGAGAAATGAGTTAAAGTCAGGGTTTGGATCAGAAGGGGAGCCGCGCTTTATTACGGGAGGAGCTCGTAATATTCAAACGATTTTCAACAATATTAAAGCACAGCCATCCAATACTCCGGCAGATGATCCAGGGGACATAGTGCAATATATTGAAGCACATGATAATTTACCATTATATGATATTATTGCGAAAGCATTGAAAAAAGATCCGTCCATTCCAGCTAATGATCTGGAAATTCATAAACGTATTCGTCTTGGAAACTCGTTGATTTTAACATCTCAAGGAACGGCTTTCTTACATGCTGGCCAGGAATATGGAAGAACAAAGCAATGGCTAGGTAAAGGAATTCCAGAGCAAAAATATGATGAATTCACCGATGAAAATGGTAACGCCTTTGGCTATTTTATCCATGATTCGTATGATTCTTCTGATGCAATCAATATGTTTGATTGGACAAAAGCAACAAATAAGGAAGAATATGCAGTGAATGATGAAACAGTCGAATATACAAAAGGATTGATTGAATTAAGAAAATCAACAAATGCATTTCGTTTAGGGGAAAAGAGTCTAGTAGATTCTAATGTGACATTAATAGAAGCGAAAGAAATACAAGAAGAAGATCTTGTAATTGCATATAAAAATGAGTCAACAGATAATACGGGAAGCTACTATGTATTTATGAATGGTGATACAAAATCAAGAGAGCTAACATTAAAGGAGGACTTAACAAGCTATAAAGTGCTAGTGGACGATGATGAAGCTGGCAAAGATGCTGTTTCAGAGAAAAGTGGCTTTACATTAGCGTCTGACAAAATAACACTTGAGCCGTTAACTACAGTTGTTATAAAAGATGAGAAAGAAACAGAAGAAAAGCCGGATAATAATGCTACTGAGCCAACTAAGCCAGAAACGCCAGGTGAGTCAACAGATCCAGTTACACCAGAAAATCCGGCTGAAAAGGACGAAGATCCAGTTATAGCTGAAAAGGAAGTCAATGCTGGTAGCGACGAAAAAGCAGCAAATGAAAAGGAAGTATATAACGATGGAAATTCCGAAAATTCATTGCCAAATACAGCAACAAATAATGGAACATATCTGTTGATTGGTACTATTCTTTTAGTTACTGGAGTAAGTCTTTCTCTTATCCTTCGTAGAAAAAAACAAATACACTAATGTGAAATAAGAGCAGAAGTCAGGATTTTATGTGTAAAATCTGATTTCTGCTTTTTTTTGAAAAAAATCAAAAAATCATAGAAAGAAAGGATAAGAACAAAATTTTGTGCGCAACTTATTACTCAGAAGGAGGTGAAAGAAAAATGAAAAAATTTATGGCAATGTTTAGTTTATTTATATGTTTAGTTACACTTCCAACGATGGTAATCGCTGATACATATACAGTAAAAAGCGGAGATTCGATGTGGAAAATTGCTGTGAAATATCAAATCGGCTTACGGAAAATTATTGATGCAAACCCGCAGATTTCAAACCCAAGCTTAATTTATCCTAATCAAAAATTAACGATTCCCAATATTGATTCTATTAAAACAGTAGAACGTGAAGTCATTAGACTTTGTAATATTGAGCGTCAAAAAAATGGACTTCCAGCATTAACGGAAAACTGGGAATTATCCCGAGTAGCTAGAGACAAATCAATGGATATGGCACAAAAGAAATATTTCAGCCATACAAGTCCAACATACGGATCACCATTTGATATGATGAAAGCATATGGAATCAGCTACAAATCAGCTGGAGAGAATATTGCTCAAGGACAAACAAGTGCACAAGCAGTCGTACAAGCATGGATGAATTCAAGTGGTCACCGAGCAAATATCTTAAGCAAAAGTTTCACACAAATAGGAGTAGGCTATTACCAAAGCGGAAACTATTGGACACAGATGTTTATATCGAAATAAGTAAGAAAGAAGGGGTTACACCTTAAGATCTAAGGGGCAATCCCTTTTTTTGCTATCGAAAGCTTTGCTTAAGCTCACACTTGCTTTTTTTCTTAGTTCTGGCTTCAAGAGTTCGCGTCGTAAATACTTTCCATCTTTCATCTGCGTCTATCGTAAATCTATAAGAATTTGTTTTTTTGGTAAAACATATTTTAATTAAAAGAAAAATACAACTAGTGACAAGGAGAATCTTTTTATGAGAGAATATTTTAAAAAAAAGGAGGTTATGTCCATGTATAGTTTTAACAATGATTATAGTGAAGGCGCACATCCAAGAATTCTCCAAGCATTGGTAGAATCCAATTTACAACAAGAAATAGGGTATGGACAGGATTCCTTTACAAACAAAGCGGTGGAAGTATTAAAAGAAAAAATGAAAAGTGATGAGGTAGATGTTCATCTCTTAGTCGGTGGAACACAAACAAATCTCATTGCAATCTCTGCCTTTTTAAGACCACATGAAGCAGCAATTGCAGCTTCCACTGGACATATTTTTGTCCACGAAACAGGGGCGATAGAAGCAACAGGGCATAAAGTTTTAACAGTTGATACGGAAAATGGAAAGCTAACACCAGATCTGCTGCAAAAGGTGCTGGATGAACATACAGATGAACATATGGTTAAGCCAAGGCTAGTATACATATCTAACTCAACAGAAATTGGAACCATTTATTCCAAACAAGAACTTGAACTATTAAGTGCGTTTTGTCAAAAAAATAATTTAATTTTTTATATGGATGGCGCACGATTAGGATCTGCACTATGTGCAAAGGATAATGATCTAGATTTAAGTGATTTTCCAGAATTATTAGATGCTTTTTATATCGGTGGAACAAAAAATGGAGCATTAATGGGAGAAGCTCTTGTGATAAAGAATGATTCCTTGAAGGAAGATTTTCGTTACCATATAAAGCAAAAGGGAGCGATGCTAGCTAAAGGGAGAGTTCTAGGAATCCAATTTTATGAACTATTTAAAGACAATCTTTTCTTCGAATTAGCGGAGCATGCTAATAAGATGGCAGACAGACTAAACATAGCATTGGCAGAGAAAGGCTATCAGTTTTTAACGCAATCTTCTACCAATCAAGTATTCCCGATTTTTTCTAATGAAATGATTGCCGAGCTGCAGAAGAATTACCAATTCAATATTTGGGGAAAAGTCGATAATGATCATTTTGCGATTCGACTTGTTACTTCATGGGCAACAAATGAGGAGGAAGTTGAAGCTTTTATTAAGGAATTAAAATAAAGCTTGTTAAAAAATCAAAAATTTAGTTTTTCTATGGCATACCGACAATAGAAATCGGTATGCCATATTTTAGTCCGGAGAAAAATGTATCTATGATTCAACCGTAAAAAGATATAATCCAAAATTAATCCTAAGTGAATATATAGTGCTAAAAAGATATAGATCGATGGAACCTTTTACCTTATAGTTCGTATATATTTACATAAAAATAACGGAGAAAGGAAAACGAGCTATGTACGAATTCGAAGGAATTTTTTGGTTGAAATTATTGATCATATTATTTGTCTTTTTTATAGCTAGTTACCTAATTGATTTAGTTGCTAGAAAAATATTGAAATTACCAAGACGAAAGTTTTTCTCTTATAACCATATAAATAAAGTGCACGAACGAATCGATTGGTGTATAAGAATTGCTTTCATGTTCCTTTTATTTATAGCCTTTATAATAAATTATGCTTATAAACTGTGGTATTTGCAGCCCTATTTTGTATTGCTTCTTTTCATTACTGTTTCAGGACTTACACGTGCCTTAATGGAGTGGAAGTATTTGGACAATCGCAAAGAATCGCTATTTACATTTCTTCAACTTGGTTTTCTACTCCTATTGTTCAGTGGAATTGTGTGGATAGCTACAACATCATGGCTCGGATAATATGTAGTACAAGGAAAAAGACTAGTACTTGGAATAGGAATTAAAGCGGAGGAGTGTTTTACGCTTTAAAGGCGAGTTATAAACATTCCTTCTATGTGGAAAACTGCCGACTGATTTATTCTTAATATAATAGACTCAACTTTCGCAGAGTGATATCGGCAAATAAGCCTTGATATAATTAGGAAGGCCAGCGATCCACTGTTCAAGTTGACTTTGAATTATTTTTTTGATTTTCTTATTCGTTTGTTTAAGTGCATCTTGAAGAAGCTCGATCAATTGCTGTAATGCGACAGCCCAATCAAGTTCATTTACTTCATCGCATAATTCGTAAAACAGACCACCTATTGTGCGTTGATCGGTATTACAGCGATTCTGCCACGACAGAACGATAAAACGAGAAAACACAATCGTTGTATGGCAAATAAGCGCGTCATATGAACGGCTTTGGAATTCTTTTTCAAGTTTCAAAAGAGATTTGGCCGCCTTAAAGAATACCTCGATATCCCAGCGCATTCCATAGATTCGGACGATCTCCTGTTCTGAAAGAGTGCAGTCTGTGCTGAGGATGGCAAGCCAGTCGCTTTTCTTATTTCTGTTTTGAATGAATACCACTTTAATTGGTGTTCCATTAGCCATCATCGTATGGATGGAACGAAGAATTCCTTTCTTGGATTGAATGGGTCCAGCTAGGTGGTATAGTTGCTTTAAAGAAACCATCTCCCCGTTTACGTTATAACGTTGTTTTGTTTCTTTGACCATACCAATTACGTCTAATCCTTGATCCACAATAGACTTTACAAGTGGTGGCAATGTAAACCAAGAATCCATAAGGACATAACTTGCATCTATCCCATTGGCTAATGCACGTTTAATCATGTCAGGAACTTGTTCAGGCTCAGTTTGTAATGCATTTTCTCGACGCTTGTATCCACAAGTACGTTTATCAATTTTTTCAGAGATACCATTGATTTGAGACTTTTTTGAACTGACTAAAGAAAAGTCAATTGGCATAAATGTATAGCCATCTGACCAGCCCAAAGTGAGCATACGAAACCCCTTAAAGAAACGCATTTTCAGGGAAGCATGATCAAAACAACGAGCGAGAAGCTCTACCTTTTTACTACGATTTCGGTCATACGCAGAATCATCGATAATCAGTACTTTTGGACGCTCTTTATTCGTAAGGCGAGTCACCTTTTGAATAGTAAAAATGCTCAACAGTAGTAAGAAACGGCGCCAATTAAAAGTTGATTGGTTTAAAAAGCGATAGACGGCATCTTTGGCTGGAAACTGATCGGCTTTCTTTGAATCAAGAAGTGAAAACCAATTTTTGTGCTGGAAAATCAAACAGAAAACAAGCTGAAATAAGTAGGAACAGCTGAAACCGAAGGATTTTTTAATTCCTGCTTGGCGCAGGTGTTTATTCATTTCAAGCTCAGAAAAAACCGAATTAAGTTCTTTTGGTAGTTGATTGTTTTGGCTATTTTGGTCTATCATATAGGGAGCACCTCTTCTGTATGGTAGTGTTTTCTCTACAATTACACTATACCAAAGAATGAGGTGTTATTTCATTTTATTAAACACTGTCAAGCAACATATTTAATAGACCATAGACGCAATACAACTAACGATTTGCACTTATTTTTTTGGTGCGAAAGTTGAGTAATAGAATAATAAAATCTTAAATGCAGTGATGGTTGTATAGATTTAAAAGTAGAGAGCAATTTGCTTTCTATTTTTTTAGACAAGAGATTATCATTACATTCTCTCTGTTCCAATCCTTAACTTTTCCTGCATTCAGTGAATCAACATATTGAGGGGATATATATTAACCACAGTTATTTACAGCGTTAGGTAGAATGTAAATTTTTTATTAATATTATTGTGGAAACTTTTGCAAAATAAAAATTAGCATGAAAAAATTCAATATTCTATTGAAAGTAGAGATGATGTGATATAAACTAACATATAGTTACAAATAACGGCAAAACTATTAATTCTTATAGCTATTTTATACATAAATTAATGAAGTCTTGTATACAGTAAGTTTCAGAGGAGGAAAAGATGGTAGATTCGAGAGTAATTGAGATTGCTGAGAAAGCGAAGGAATGGACGCTGGAGGCTGGGGCACGTCTAAACTTATCTCAGGAAGAAAAGTTAAATGTCGAATATAAAACATCTGCTGCTGACATTGTTACCCAAAAAGATAAAGAAATTGAACAATTTTTTATCGGAAATATTAAGTCAACCTATCCTGGACATTATGTTTTAGGAGAAGAAGGTTTGTCAGATGTATTACCAATAGATACGCAAGAAGGAGTAGTTTGGATTATTGATCCAATAGATGGTACAACTAATTTTGTCCATCAGAATCTGAATTATGCAATCTCTGTTGCGGTTTATATTGATGGTGACCCAACCATTGGTTATATTTATGATCCTATTAAAAAGGAACTGTTCTCTGCAATAAAAAATCAGGGCGCTTTTCTAAATGATCAGCCATTATCTACTTTAACTTCATGTAGGGTAGAAGAGGCAGTAATATGTTTCAATCATTTGTGGCTTGTTCCAAATGAAAAAGTGGACTATGAAAAAATGCACCATTTAGTAAATGATGTAAGAGGTGTTCGTTATCTTGGCTCTGCAGCATTAGAAATGGCATATGTTGCTTGTGGGAGATTAGATTCTTCCTTGGATTTTAGACTTTCTCCATGGGATATTGCCGCAGGTATAGTCATTTTGAATGAAGTAGGTGCAGAAATGACAACCTTGGAAAACCAAGCGATTAATGTATTTACGAAATCATCCACTATATTTTCTAGACCGGGAATTCATCAATATATTCTTGAATATCTATCTTAAAAATAGTAGGTTTCTATTAAATTGAATATTCTGAAAAAATTAATGTTTCATTTAGCTAAATAAAGGATCAGGTAATTGTCAGTCTTTCTTAATTACTATTACCACTTGTATTACAGTATTTATATCTCTCTTTCGTAATAGAAATGGACTTTTTCCATTTTTATATATATTTTATCCATTACAACAATTTGAACAGGGGGGGACAAACTTTTAGTATGTAGATACATACTAAAAGCTACTTTTTTATCGTTTTTTTGCAGTTGTTTTCTTTTATTTATTACACAATTTATTAAGAAAAGAGGGCTAAGAAATTGAAAAAGACATTATTTTCACTAGTTATGGTATTAATGCTTGTAGCACTAACAGCTTGTGGTGGGAAAGAAAAGAACGAAAGTAGCAATGGTAATGACGAGGAAATTAAGGAATTAACTTTAGGGTTTATTCCATCACAAGAGGCAGATAAAATTGCTGATACAGTAGAACCACTTGAGGAAAAACTTTCAGAAGAACTTGGAATTCCTGTTAAAGCAGAAGTTATGATTGACTTCGTTGGATTAGTAGAAGGTATGAGAACGGGGAAAATTGACATTGGGTTCTTAAATCCATTTGGTTATGTTCAAGCAGAAGATCGTGCCGATGTTGATGTACTATTAAAAGCGATTCGTAATGGCGGCGACAGTTATGTTGCTCAATATGTTGTTCCTGCAGATTCAGAAATTAATTCTATTGAAGATTTAGTAAATACAGAAGGTCTTGTTTGGGCATATGCAGATACATTATCTACTTCTGGATATTTATTCCCTGCATCACAATTAATGGATATGGGCGTAGAGGATTTATCTACACATTTCCAACATTCAGTAGTTGGTGGACATGATAATGCGATTCTTTCATTACTTGATGGACAAGCTGATTTTGCAACTACATTTGATGATGCACGTGATACAGTAGAAGGTGACTATCCTACAGTTAAAGAAGACTTAAAGGTTATCGGTCATACAGATCCAATTCCAAATGATACATTATCTGTACGCAGTGATCTTCCAGATGAATGGAAACAAAAAATTAAAGATGCATTCCTAGCATTTAATGATGATGAAGAAATGATGGCAATCATGAATGATGTATATACTTGGGATGGAATTGCAGAGGCTAAGCCAGAAGATTATGATATTGTAAGAGAAGTATATAGCAAGTTCGAAGATGAGTTATCTGAATAATAGACAGTAATGTAAAAAAGGAGGAGCTAATTACCTCCTTTTTTACAAGTAAGTAAATGCAGAGGAGTTTCTTTAGATGATTGAATTTAAAAATGTATCTTTAACTTACCCGAATGGTCATCAAGGATTAAAGAATGTTAACTTAAAGATTAATGACGGAGAATTTATTGTTGTTGTAGGCTTATCAGGCGCTGGAAAGTCTACTTTAATAAGAAGTATTAATCAATTAGTGAAGCCTACAGAAGGGGAACTAATTATTAATGGAAAAGATACGTTAAAGTGTAATGAGCGTCAATTAAAAGAAGTCCGCAGAAATATCGGCATGATTTTTCAAAGCTATAATTTAGTAAAAAGAATGTCTGTGCTTCGCAATGTGTTAACTGGAAGTCTTGGCAGAACGGGTACATTTAAAAGCTTATTTGGATTATTTTCAAATGAAGATAAGGAATTGGCAATGGGTAGTCTTGCGAGAGTCGGAATTGACGATAAAGCATACCGCAGAGCAGATCAATTAAGTGGTGGACAACAGCAACGTGTTAGTATTGCAAGAGCATTAACGCAAAAGCCTAATGTCATCTTGGCAGATGAGCCTGTCGCAAGTTTAGACCCACCGACATCTCATACAGTTATGAAAGATTTAAAGAAGATTAATAAAGAAGACGGGATTACGACAATTATTAACCTTCACTTTATTGATATGGCAATGGAATATGCAGACCGTATTATTGGCATGCGTGAAGGAGAAGTAGTATTTGATGGACCTGTTAGTGAAGTAAGTGAAAAAACATTCGAAGAGATCTATGGTCGTCCAATTAAAGAAGATGACATTATAGGAGCTGAATAATAATGTCGAAGCAAAAGAATAAAGCGTCAGTGGATAATGGGAATATTGCTGTATTCCATTCAAAGACGAAAGTAACAATAACTTATATCCTTATAATTGTAATAGGCTTATATATAGCTTCTGCATTTTACACGGAAGCTTATCCAAATCTGATTATTGCTGGAATGCCAGTTGTTATAGATTTTGTTATTTATGATTTTTTTCCGCCTAATTTAAAGTACATTTCTACCGTTATGAAAGCATTAATAGAAACGTGGAATATGGCATTATTGAGTACAACACTATCGGTTATATTTGCATTGCCAATAAGCTTTCTTGCTGCTGCAAATATTAATAAGAACAAAGTGTTTTATCAAATTGTACGATTTATTTTAAACATCATTCGTACGATACCAGAGCTTATTCTGGCCGTTCTTCTTGTTGCCTTTATGGGTATTGGTGTTATCTCCGGTATTGGGGCATTGTTTATTTTTTCACTAGGGATTCTTGCAAAGCTTATAAGTGAAACAATTGAAGCGATTGATCCAAATCCTCTTGAGGCCATTCGGGCAACTGGTGCGAATACCATTCAAGTAATTAGATATGCTGTCATCCCACAAATTTTGCCGCAATATACTTCTTACGCATTATATGTGTTAGAAATAAATGTACGTGCATCTGTTATTTTAGGGTTTGTTGGTGCAGGTGGAATTGGGATTATTTTAAAACAGCAAACTAGTTTATTTAATTATGGAAATGTGTCAACTATCATACTTATGACATTTATTGCGGTCACTATCATTGACTTTGTAAGTAGTCGTGTAAGGGAGCGTTTATTATAATGACGAAAAATACTATCATACAAAAGCCGAAAAAAGACAGGATGTTTTGGATTAGAACAATTATTTCTGCTGTCATCCTTATTTTTCTATACTATATTGCCCTGACTACTACAGATTTGACATATAGAGGATCAACATTGAGTCCAGGCGCATTACTGCAACGTCTATTTTGGAATCCATTCTTTGATGATGCAGTATTAGAGAAGGTGCCTGAATACATAGCCTATATGATTGAAACATTAGCTATCGCATATGGAGGAGCAGTTATTGGAGCCATTTTAGCAATTCCATTTGGATTTTTAGCTGCATCCAATATTTCGAAGTTTTCCTATATTGGAAAATGGATTTTAAATGCAATTCGTGCATTTCCAGAGGTAATGTTTGCGATTATCTTTGTTGCTGCAGTTGGAATGGGACCATTTGCCGGGGTGCTTGCGATTGGAATTAACTCCATTGGGATGCTTGGAAAATTGTATTCAGAAGTTATTGAATCGATTGATATGAGTGTGCTTGAATCATTCAAAGCTAATGGTGCTGGAAGACTGCAAACGATTTGGTATGGGGTAATTCCACAGATTATTCCTGAATTTGCTTCTTATGCTATTTATCGCTATGAAATTGATGTGCGTTCATCTACCGTACTTGGTGTAGTTGGTGCAGGTGGAATTGGTACGCCTCTTATCATTGCCGCAATGCAGCGTAGCTGGGAACGAGTTGGGATGATGTTAATGATTATCATTGTTGTTGTTTCTGTCATTGACTTTATAAGTAGTAGAATTCGTAGAAGACTTGTATAAATTAGTTCATAAAATGGTGTTAGGCGATGCATTAGATACTTACTTATCTTTTGTAGTGCTGGACACCTTTTTCTTTACTTTCAATTTAAAGACATATATAATACATAAATAAACCCCTTGGGGTATTTTTTATACATTCTATTATACCCCTGTAGGTATTAAAGAGAGGAGATTTTATATGAAAACAAAAGTAGTTATAATTGGTGGTGTTGCAGGAGGTGCAACAGCTGCTGCAAGATTAAGAAGAATAAGTGAAGAGGCTGAAATCATCTTAATTGAAAGAGGCGAGCATATTTCTTTTGCTAATTGTGGATTGCCTTATTATATTGGTGAAACGATTACAGATCGCAGTAAATAACTTGTGCAAACAGTGGAAGGAATGTCTAATAGATTTCAATTAGATATAAGAGTAAATAGTGAGGCTGTAGCTATTGATGCAAAAAATAAAAAAGTGACGATTAAAAACTTAAAAACAGCTCAGGTTTATGAAGAGTTCTATGATAAATTGCTGCTTTCTCCTGGAGCTAGACCAATTATTCCACCTATTCCTGGGATAGAAAATCATGGATCTTTATTTACACTAAGAAATATACCAGATACAGATAGAATAAAAGATTTTGTCGATCATCAAGCACCAAATAGTGCCATAATAATTGGAGGAGGCTTTATTGGTTTAGAGATGGCGGAAAACCTAGTTGCTCGGGGCATAAAAGTAACAGTTATCGAAAAGGGTAATCAGGTTTTAGCTCCGCTTGATGTGGAAATGGCGAGTCCTGTTCAAACACATCTTAAACAAAATGGAGTCACTCTTATCTTAGGCAATGGAGTGAAGGGATTTAAAGAAAATGGCAAGAAAGTAGTATTAGAAGATAATACAGAGATAACCTCTGATATGACTATTCTTTCTATTGGTGTTAGACCGGAAAACGAGTTAGCAAAATCTGCCGGTTTAGAAATTGGAGTACAAGGTGGTATTATTGTAAATCACTTGCTCCAAACTTCAAATCAAGATATTTATGCTGTAGGAGATGCAATTGAGGTTCGCGATTATATCAATAAAAAAAAGACAATGATTCCATTAGCAGGACCGGCAAATCGTCAAGGACGAATTGCGGCAAATAATATATTGGGAAAAAGAGAAAAGTACGAAGGGACATTAGGTACTTCCATTGTTAAAATATTTGACCTTACAGTTGCGACTACAGGAAACAATGAAAAAGTGCTTCAAAAGTGGAATATCCCATATGAAGTGGTTCACATTCATCCTTATGCACATGCTGGCTATTATCCGGAAAGCTCACCTATTGCCTTAAAGCTAATTTTTGATAAAGAAACAGGACGAATTTACGGTGCACAAGCAATTGGAAGAGCCGGTGTAGATAAGCGAATTGATGTAATTGCAACTGCAATAAAAGGGAATTTAACAGTAGAGGACTTAACGAATTTAGAGCTCTCCTATGCACCGCCTTATTCATCTGCCAAGGATCCAGTAAATATGGCAGGATATGTTGCAACTAATATTGTAGACGGAGAACTAGAACAAATCCAGTGGCATGAAGTGGATCAAATAGTCCAAAACGGTGGATATTTAATAGATGTAAGGGAAAGTGTAGAGCGAGAATTTGGTTTTATTGAGGGATCTCAGAATATTTCCTTAGGTCAATTAAGAGATAAGTTAGATGAGTTACCAAAGGATCAACCGATTTATGTAAGTTGTCAAGTTGGTCTAAGAGGTTATTTAGCTAGTAGAATATTGAAAAATAATGGCTTTGAAGTAAAAAATGTAGATGGTGGCTGGAAAACGTATTCTGCTGTTACTAATTTGACAGATACAGTAGAAATCACAAAAGAAAGTAGTTCGCAAAAAGAAGAACGTAAAGAAGAAGGAAGTAAAGCAGAAGCGTCTATTCAAATTGATTCTATTTTAGACGTTGCAGGTTTAAACTTGTCCGATGCCAATTGTTAAGTTAAAAAAAGGGATAGATGAGTTACAGAGTAATCAAGTATTAGAATTATTGGCAACAGACAAAGGAATTTTAACTGATTTGCCGGCATGGACAAAAAAAGTCGGACATCAAATTTTAAAAACAGAACAAGAAGGTTCTATTATCAAATTTTGGATTAAGAAAAAATAGATGAATGGTAAGGAAATCTCCTTTTCATTAGCTGGCTTGTTCGTTGACAAACTATATATAGTATTATTTAATCAAGTATAATGAAATGATTAATAATGGTTGATTAAAAAATACTTATTGAGTGGAAGGAGCATTTTCTTTGGAATATAATGATCAATTAAAAAATAGAGTGAAACGAATGGAAGGTCAACTAAGAGGGATTCTGAAAATGATGGAAGATAATAAGGATTGTAAGGAAGTAATAACACAGCTATCAGCAGTTCGTTCAGCAGTAGATCGAACAATGGGAGTAATTGTTAGCACTAACTTAGTAGATTGTGTAGTAGAAGCAGAAAAAAACGGCGAAAGAATGGATGAGGTTATTAAAGAAGCTGTTAACCTGTTAGTAAAGAGTAGATGATAAAAAGGGATAGGCTCTAGAATAATAGAGCTTATTATTTTTAGTATGTATAATACCTATAGGGGTAAAGGTAAATGACTAGGAGTGGGACAATGACAAAGAAAACAACGATTGTACTATTTAGCGGAGATTATGATAAAGCAATGGCCGCATATATTATTGCGAATGGTGCAGCTGCTTATGATCATGAAGTAACGATATTTCATACCTTTTGGGGACTAAATGCACTTCGAAAGGAAGAAAAGGTCCAAATAAATAAAGGATTTTTAGAAAAGCTTTTTAGCAAAATGATGCCAAGGGGGGCGGAGAGAATGGGTTTATCCAAAATGAATTATGCAGGATTTGGCCAGAAAATGATTAAGCATATTATTGATAAACATCATGCGATGACACTCCCCCAATTAATTGCATTGGCACAAGAGCAGAATGTAAACCTTGTTGCTTGTACTATGACAATGGACTTACTTGGATTAAAAGAAGAAGAGTTGTTAGACGGAATAGAGTATGCTGGTGTAGCTGCCTATTTAGCAGAAGCAGAGGATGGGCATGTGAATTTATTTATCTAAAGTAGCTAAAAATATTTTTGGGAGGAATAATAGTATGAAGGAAATAACACCAAAGGAATTAAATCGTAAACTATCCAGCGGGGAGAACGTATCCATTATTGATGTTCGTGAACCAGCTGAAGTGGCTACAGGAAAAATTCCTGGCGCAATGAATATCTCTTTACGCTTACTTGAATTTCGTATGCATGAATTAGATAAGCAAATAGAATATTATATCGTTTGTCAAGCTGGTGGAAGAAGTAGTCAGGCAGCCCAATTATTATCGGAAAATGGTTTTCATGTAGTAAATATGGTTGGTGGGATGCAGAGCTGGGAAGGGAAAATAGTCTAAGCTATATTAAAAAACAGGAAGCGAGATCAATTCATGCTATCCTGTTTTTTTGTTATTTTTAATATATTTTGGGGAATTTAATGGGGGAATTTAAAGACAACTTGTCCTTGTAAGAACGATAGGCAATAAGAATCTGATCCTTTGTGCTAGCATCTAACTGTAAAATATAATTGCCATTTGTCTCTAAATAGTAATGAATGCCATTTTCCTGCAAATGGCTAAAATAATAATAATTCCCCAATAAATATTTGCATTCTGTTTTTGTTTCCTTATGATCTTTTATAAAAGCTGCAAGCTGATTAATGGAGACAGAAGCTTCTCCAGTTAGGTTGAGGAAACTTTTGCGAACTGAATCAGTTGCATGAGCGAAAGTATCTCTTACTTTTGTGACCACTTTATCTAAATAGCTACTCATTTCTACCTCCATATGATTCCTAAGTTTTACAAATTCTTTTTCTATAAATTATTGTTTAAATGTTTGGTTAAATTTTGCCAATTCAGGGTCTTTTTTTAATTGCTTCACATGAAAGGCAGTTGTTTCTGCGCCAGTGTCTCTACTTATACCTAATTGGTCTCCATCAGCATCAGCAATTACTCCCTCTCTTGGCCCATCCATATTAGGATCCACGTTAACATGTACTTGATCTCTTGGCATTATAACACCTCCTCCTAATTGTTAGGATGGATTAAAATAAGAAAATAATTCAAGTTTTTAGAAACCAAACCATATGTATTGCCATATTATGTTTTATTTTTAAACGAATAGTTTAATGTGGTTTTATCATACTAATCCTGTTGTTTATTATATTAGAAAAGGAGGACGTTATATGTTAGAAAATGGACAGCAAGTACACCAAAATATACAAACAGGACAAGTTCCCCAAGCAATGAATCATGGTGGGCATGAAATGTTCGATGTACATGAAGTTTTGGCTGGTGCAATAAATACATTAAATTTATATAAACTGTTAGGGGGGCATATTCAGGATCCTGAATTACGTGATATCCATAACAGACAATCTCAATTTATCCAAGAAGAATATAATTTAACATTACAGTGTTTTCAAACAGGACAACCTCCTGCTAAGAGAACTGAGCCATATATGATGAAAGAAAATAATGATTTCATCTTTGGTATGACGCAAATGCCACCATCTAAACCAATTCAAAATGTTACGGAAATAAGTGATCAACATGTGGCAGCAGCAATGCTAAATGCACTTAAGGGAACTGCTTCTATGAAAACGATGGCAGCCTCAGAGACAACCAATCCAGTAGTACGCCGTGTTATTGCCGCGTCTATACCAAACTGTCTTGAAATGGCTTATGAAGTTTCCTTATATCAAAACAAGCATCATTATTATCAAGTGCCACAATTAGCAGCACAAGATATGCAGCAAATTTTAAACGGATTTGCTCCTGCTCAAGGTATGCCGATGCAACAGCAAATGAATAATAATATGCATTAATTGCTTTATTGTAGAAGAAGTTGTCTCGAATTTATGAGGCAACTTCATTTAAGGTCAAGGAAAAAAGGGGAGCTTATTCTGTATGAAAAAATAAATTTATCTTCTTACTATTTCTACTTTTCCCATCTTATTCTATATTTGAGTTACTTTGATGTTGGACGTGGGAAAACGTTATTGCCTTCAAAAATATAATAAGTAATCAACTACGTTAGAGGAGTTTGCGGAAAAAATAGGATATAATCGATTATTGACGGTTTTTGTCATTTTATTTCCCGGGAAAGCAATGGACTGACTTTCCTGTACAATAAGTTATGGAATGTCAGCGCTATATTTTCACTTCATCCCCGTATTAGCTTTAACAATAACTTCTGCGTATTTCTTCTCATCCCGTTTATTGGATAGTGATGTTCCAATAAATGCTCCTAAGAAACCAGCTGGAATCGAAATGATGGCCGAATTTGTTAAAGGGAATATAGCAGTTCCAGTTAAAATAGCGATACCAGGCTCTGGATTGAGTACACTAGGACTAATCGCAACCAATACTAATGCAGTAAATAATCCAGTTATTATATAGCTGATTAGCAATGGTTCTTTATTCTTAAATATAAGCGTTTTACTTAAATGAAAATACTTCTTTTTGATGCAAAAACGGAGGAAGTTACTATATTAGTATATTATAAGAGAAAAAAGTTCCAGGTGGCATTTTAGCACCTGGAACTTTTTGCTTGGAAATATTTCCCGCAGTTTACTCTTATGTAATCCGGGGTACATCTTAATCGAACAGTAAATACGAAAAGTCATAAGGAGGAGATATCATGTTTCGTCATCAAAAGGAATTACAGTTTGAAGTGAAAGTGGACAATCCAGATCCAATGTTAGCACGTCAAATCCAAGAGGTACTTGGAGGGCAATTCGGGGAAATGACAGTTATGATGCAATATCTTTTCCAAGGTTTCAACTGTAGAGGAGAAGAAAAATATAAGGATATGCTAATGGATATCGGGACAGAGGAAATTGGACATGTGGAAATGCTCTGCTCTCTTATAAGTCAGCTTCTAGATGGAGCGTCACCTGAGGATCAAGCGGAGGCTGCAAAAGATCCAGCAGTTGCAGCCATTATGGGTGGAATTAATCCACAGCATCTGCTAGTAAGTGGTTTGGGTGGTATGCCTACAAACTCTAATGGGGTACCGTGGAATGGATCTTATATTGTAGCAAGTGGTAACCTATTAGCAGATATGCGTTCCAATCTTCACGCAGAAAGCCAAGGCCGTCTGCAGGTGGCAAGATTGTACCATATGACAACAGATGAGGGAGTTAAAGCAACATTTAGAAAAATGTTAGCCCGTGACCGCTACCACCAATATCAATGGATGGCTGCAATTGAGGAACTAGAAGCGAAAAATGGTGTGGTCGTTCCAGCAACTTTCCCACCAGAAGCAGAAAAAGAATCGCAACCAGAAGCATATGAATTTTGGAATCTATCAGAAGGAGATGCTTCTTCTGAGGGCTTATGGGCAACAGGAAGTGCACAAGATGGTACAGGTGACTTCGTTTATGTAAAAGAACCAGTTCCGAAAGGACAAGTTCCGATTAATCCTATTCCATCTGAATCCTTGCATCATGATTTGAATATTAAAACATAAAATGATAAAAAATAGACGTCAGCTATTATAACAAAATAGTAGCTTGCGTCTATTTTTTGTTTCTTCTAGTATTCTTTTTCGAAATAGTGTAGAATTACTAGAAAAGTTTTAAATAATCACAAGAATTAAAATTTTGTGTGTTTCCGAATGCTTGTTTTCATGTTACATTTATTTATAACTAAGCAAGGTGTGGAAATTAGTTATGTATGATCCACAAAGGAGATTTTTCTATACATAATAATTTGTTTTTTAGAAAAATCCAAACAAAAAAAAGAGAGAAGAAATTTACGGAGGTAGGATTCAAATGACAAAAACGATTATTAAGGCACCATTTAGAGCAGATCATGTAGGCAGTTTGCTTCGTCCACAATCAATTCATGATGCTAGAAAGAAGTTTGCTGATGGAGTTATTACTGCAGAAGAACTACGTGCAGTAGAAACAGAAGAAATCAAACGAATTGTCGATAAACAAATAGAAGTTGGTCTTCAAGCAGTTACAGATGGTGAGTTTCGTCGTCGCTTCTGGCATACTGATTTCATGGAGCATTTAAATGGTGTAGAAGGTTATGTACCTGACCACGGTTATAAATTTAATGGGGTTGAAACAGAAGCATATGACGTACGAGTTACAGGAAAAGTATCTTTTAATCCTGATCATCCTCATCTTAAAGATTTCAAGGAATTTTATGAGATTGTGGGAGATCGTGCCGTTGCCAAAATGACAATCCCAAGTCCAAATCAATTTTTCAATGCAGGAATTCGTAATGAAGAAATCTATCCGGAGCTTGCAGATTATGCAAACGATGTTATCCAAGCATATCGTGATGCAGTTCAAGCATTTTATGAAGCTGGGTGTCGTTATTTACAATTTGACGATGTTTATATTGCAGGACTTTGTGCTCCAGAATTACCATTTGCAAAAAGTGAGTTAGAAAGACAAGAATTAATCGATTTAGCTTTACGTGTAGTTAATGGTGTTCTAGAAGGAAAACCAGAAGATTTAATCGTTACAACACATCTATGCCGTGGAAACTATCAATCTACTTGGGCATTTGAAGGTCCATATGACAAAATTGCGCCTAGCTTCTTTGCCAAGGAAAAAGTAGATGGTTTCTTCTTAGAGTATGATGATGAACGTTCTGGTGGTTTCAAACCACTTGAGTTTGTACCAAATGGTGGAGCGCAAGTAGTTTTAGGAGTATTCACTTCAAAAAGTGGAGAATTAGAAGATAAGGAAGCTATCAAAGCACGTGTAGAAGAAGCTTCTAAGTACGTTTCTCTTGAGCAGATTTGTATCAGTCCACAATGTGGATTTGCTTCCACTCATCATGGAAATAAATTGACAGAAGAAGAGCAATGGAATAAATTGAAATACATTGTTGATGTGGCAAAAGAAATTTGGGGATAATATTGAAGAGAGAAAAAACAGGTACCAAAGCAATTGGTGCCTGTTTCTTTTTTATAAAAAACATAAATTTTCACTATTAAAATATCTCTCTTGTCTATGGAAAAAGCAAAAGGAAAGAGGGAAGTACTTATATTCGAACGATAAAGATGCTACCACAATCTTTTTCACTCTCAACATAAATCTCTCCATGACATAGTTGCACAATTCGCTTTACAAGTGCTAATCCTAGCCCATTGCCTGATTTGGAATGAGAGGTATCTCCTTGATAAAATTTATCGAAGAGATGTGCTTTTGTATGCTTATCCATACCAGATCCATTATCTTGGATTATAAAACAAATTTCTTCCTTTGTCTTTGTAAGGGTTATTTGTATCAAGCCCCCACCATTTGAAAACTTAATAGCATTATCCAAAAGGTTTAACCAAATTTGTTGCGTTAAATCTTCATTGCCACTATAGGTCACTTCATCTAGTTCGACGTTAATATTAATTTCTTTGGCAGCCCATTTTGGTTCCATTAAGACGATTGTTTTTCGTATTTGCTCGTCCAATCGAAATGGCGCTTTATCGGTTATAATTTCAAGATTTTCATACTTTGAAAGTGCCAGTACATTTGTAGAAAGTGCCGCTAACCGCTCCGACTCGGTTATGATAATATCTAGGTATTCTTGTCGCTCTTCTTCTGTTAAATTATTTTCTTTTAGTAATTTTGCGAACCCACGTAAAGATACAATAGGGGTTTTGAATTCATGTGAAAAATTATTTACAAAATCACTTCGTAATGTTTCAATTCCGGAAAGCTCTTGAGTCATTTTATTGAAGCTTTGGGATAATTCTTCTAATTCTCCTATTCCTTTTATGTTTACTTGCACCGTAAAATCACCATCAGCAACTTTATGTGTAGCATCGATTACGGTTCGAATAGGGTTTAATGCCTTTTTACTGAGAAAGGCTGTTAAGGAAGTTCCAAGTAATATACAGAAGCCTAAAAAAGCGACTAAGGGAAATAAAGGAAGCTGACTATTCTTTGAGATAATTCCTAAATGCTGTAAGGCAAAAGTAATCATGGCAGCTACCAATACCGTTGCAACCATTACACTAAAGACAAACATAACTAATGTGATAGCAAGACTTAATCGTTTGGTAAAGAAATCTCTCATCCTGTTTTCACTGCCTTATAGCCTAGTCCGCGAACAGTCACAATTTCAAATTCTGGAATATCTCGCAACCGGTCTCTTAACCGGTTTATATGAACATTAAGTGTGCGATCATCTGTTTCAGATTCCATCCCCCAAATCTCATCCATGAGCTGAATGCGTGTGAAAATCATATTTGGATAGGATAGTAGTTTGAACAATAAGAAAAATTCTTTAGGTGGCAACGTAAAAACGAGATCACCCCGGGATACGGTAAGTGCATCATAATCAAGTACCGTTTTACCCACTGTAAGCTTATGTTCATTAGCAATTTTAGCTCTCCGTAAAAGAGCTTTAATACGAAGCACCATTTCTTCTTCATCCACAGGTTTAGTCATATAATCATCGGTACCGACAAGAAACCCTTTCCTTTTATCTTTTGGTTCTTGTTTTGCAGTAACCATTAATATAGGGAGAGTCTCCCATGATTGTCTAAGCTGTCGCGTTAATTCATAGCCATCCATTTTCGGCATCATTAAATCAAGAACTACTAAATCAACATGTTCTTTTTCCATCATACAAAGACCTTCCATTCCATCTTGAGCATCAAAAGTTTGATACCCATACTGTTTTAAGACAGCACACATTAATTTTCTTGTATTTTTGTCATCTTCCACCACTAATATTTTAAACATCAAATGCCTCCATAGCTATAAGTTATCCTAATTTTAAAAGCAAAATGTAAACTGAAAATAAATTTTTAGAAGTTTATATTCAGTTTACTTTACAACATTATACTAAGTAACATAAATATGAAAATCTATGTTTTGTATAGAAATAAATTAATGTATTTAATTGAATACATTGTACGATGGGAAAAAGGGGAGATAGTTTTGATGGGTTACTCCATTTTATTTAGTTATTATGAAATAGTAGGAGACGAAGCGCATTTAATAGATGAATACAAATTGCCCTATGAGGAACGGAAAGAAAGCTTAGAAACATTGTTAAGTCAACAAAATTACGAATTTATTGGAAACGTTGATTTATGGGGGATTCGCACAAACAGCTTTATGAGTATTGCTGAAATTGTAAAGAATTGAAACGGGATGCAATTTGATAATAAGGAACAATATGTTTAATAGCTAAGCTGCCAAATAAGGCAGCTATTTGTTCTATAGCTTTATAGATTCCGCAGTAGGATTATTAGTCCTAGTCCTATTAATCTCTTATATATTATGTAGAAGTTCGTTAACTGGATAGGTGAATAATTTCGGTATAATTGATTTTAACTCCAATAAATCATCAATAACGATAGCAGCCTGGCTAATTTCATCTTCTCTAGCAAAATCAAAATTACAGCCGATAGAAATTAGTCCATTCTCTTTGGCAGCCTTAATATCAGAAAGTCGGTCACCGACAACAGCAGCACTAGTTATTCCGTGTTTGGCTATGATACTACGAACAAGATCTGATTTATTCAGTGATGCAATTTGTTGAATACTATATGTCTCTGTAAGCCAATTATTTAATTGATAGAATTCTACAATGGCATGTAAATATTCTATTAAGCCATTACTAGCTACGTAAATGGAAAAGTTATTTTCTTTCAAATAGGAGAGAATTTCTTTTACATTTGGGTATAATGCACCTTTTCCATTCTTTATATTTGTAACCAATCGTTTAAGAAAATAAGCATCCGTTTGTTCTCTTACCTCGATAGAATGATTAGGTAATAATGTTTCCCAAACGATCGGTAATGGAACACCCATAATTTCACGATATGTTTGAATGGGGGTAGCTCCTTCCCAATAATGAAGAGAGCGCAAGTGATTAAAAGTATCATTAAGGGATATTTCTAAAATTTTATCTGTTTGAAAAAGCGTGCCATCCATATCAAATATTAATGCTTGAGACATTTCGTTCTCCCCTTTGTAAAGTTCGTTTTATTTCTAAGATATATTTTAGCATAAAATTCCAATGGTGTTTTGAAGTTTTACATAGGTCATATAGCTTTTGTATATCTACATTTGGGAAAATTACTACAACCAGTAAAGGGGCCATTTTTTCCCTTACGTTGAACAAGTGAGTTGCCACAATGGGGACAAATATTTTGTTTTACTTTCTTTTTATTTGTTTTTACTTCAGACTGTATCGACTTAATATGATTTTTTGCTACTTTTTTCTTTTGTTTTTTATCAGAAATTAATAAACTATTTAACTTGTTTTCGATAGTATCTCGATTAATTGTTTCTTGAATGAAAGGTACATCCAGTTCTTTTATAGTAGAGAGAAGTTTCCGGTTATTTATGACAGATGCTTTTTTAAAAGGTGTTTTGTATTTTAATGTTGCTTCATTACTAAATACGATAATAGAGTAAATAGGAAAGTTTTCTGGGATTTCTTCAGAAAGATACTCCTTTATAGCTTGAATATGTCCATAATTTTGCCAAATTGGATTTTTGAATTTATGTTTTTTCTTATAAATAGCTTGTGTCCACGTCTGACTATTTTCACTTCCATAAATCCATCCTTGATAGTTTTTGGTCTCTATTATAAATAAAGCATTTTTACCAAACAGAACATGATCTATTTGAGACATGCCTCTTTTACTATTTGGAACATATAAATCTCTCCATTGCTTGTATGGAAATTCCAATTTGGATAAAAGTTTATTTACCCTCATTTCCCCAATAAAACCCTTTATTGTTGGGTAGAAGCGATTAGCGATAACTAAAAATAGTAATAATGCAAAAATTCCTATCAATTTTAATCTTCCTTTCTATTTTCTTTTAGTTCTATTGTACTAAAAAAGTTAAATCATGGATGAACTTTCATATTTTAGACAAAAATAACACCAAGTTATTATTCCTTTGTAATATATGAAGAAAAACAAGGTGAATTTAATTATGGATAATTTTACAAATGACAATACAGCTAGAAGGTTTAGGGCGCATGTTAGTGTTCTCGGAACGACACAAATTCACCTGCGAAATCCTTATATCATAGGGTGGTGGAGTGCTGCTTTTCCTGGATTCGGACATCTTCTTTTATCAAAATATCTACGAGGGTTTGTTTTATTTATTTGGGAAGTTATAGTAAATGTTAACAGTCATTTGAATTTAGCTATGATTTATTCGTTTCAAGGAGAGATTGACAAGGCTAAAGAAGTTCTTGATACAAGATGGCTGCTCATTTATATTCCAGTATATATCTTCGCGATTTGGGATAGCTATCGAACGACAGTAGATTTGAATAAAGTGTTTGTATTGGCAGAGCGGGAGGAGCATCGGTTCAATTCTTTTAGTATCGGTGTAATGGAAATCAACTATCTCGATAAGAGAAATCCTGTTATGGCAATTATATGGTCACTTTTTATGCCAGGATTAGGTCAATTATACATACATAGAATTGTCACTGCATTTTTTGTGATTATTTGGGTGGTAGTATTTTTTTATTTATCTCATGGACTTGAAGCCATTTCCCTATTATTTTTAGGGGAAATAAAACAAGCTACATCGGCATTAGATGCTGAATGGTTGTTGTTTTTCCCGTCGATTTATGGATTTGCTACGTTTGATTCCTATATAAACACCGTAGAAAACAATAAACTTTATGATAAAGAACAGCGCTTTTATTTTAAAGAAAATTATCAATCACCGTCATTTAAAGTATTAAAAGGGCAAAAGGTGAAGTCATAATGCAAGTATTTTCAACATTTGAACATTCGAGTTTTATAGAAATGGCTATTAGTACGCTAGAGAAAAAGGGGATTAAGAAGGAGAGTATATTTATTCTTCCTTTAGATAATCAAACAGGAGAACGTAAACTTTTTGATAATATTCATCTATCAGATGGAACCTCTTTTATTGATATTGGAGCAGCACTAGCTACTGCTTTTTCTGTTATTGGGGCAAGTATAGGGTTTAAGCTTAGATTAGGACCGATTTATTGGGGGTTAATAGGAGCCGCGGTCGGTTTTCTTATTGGAGTTGGGATTCGCTTTTTTACAGAAATAGTCATAAAAAAGAGAAAGCGATTGTTAAAGGGAATTCATTCAGAAGTAATCGTAATTGTGGATTGTGAAGAGTCACAAGGAGAAATGGTTGAGAATATATTCTTTGATCATTATGCCCTAGGGGTGGCGAAGGTGAAGAGTTTAGTGAATTAATAAGAAATGTATGGAGGAGTTCCTGCATTGATATCGTTCAAATAGAATATTATTTAAGCGAAGAAACAAAAATTGCCATTGCTTTACAAGAAAACTGTAAAAATTGTGGCAAACAAGTAACTAGAGCTATTGAAATAGACTGAGCATGTGACGCTAATCCAAAGAGAAAGGAATTTTTTTATTTTGCTAAATATTCGTTTTACAATGTATGCCCCAGAGAAAAGAAAGAATTTGAAAGAATGTAAAGTTTGTTAATGGGATAAAATAACATGAACATTTGTAGGAGGGATAATAATGGAAGATACGAATCAGTTTGTTAAAAAATTGAAAAATGATCAAAAGAAGCAAGAGAAAAACAAAAAGCATGGCAAAGGACATCCAGAAGAAAAACTGCCTAATAAACAGCATTAATAAAGTGAAAGAAATGCACTCTGATTTAAAGTATTGGAGTGCATTTCTTTTATAAACAGGTTAATCCCCTTTTTTTGCAGAAAAAATCCTTTTGGGCTATCACCTATTTCAAGCGATTGCATAATTTAGCAGAGGGTGATGAAAAGAAAGGGGCAGATACTGAAAATCGAAAAAGTAATGACATACTATGGTTATGATTTACTGATAAACGAAGTTTTACATAAAAAATGCTTGAAGTGTGAAAAGTGGTATAAATTTGAGCGGGAGCTGGGGTATTGTTATTCGTGTATTAGGGAGATGAAGGAGAAGGGGAAAGGATAAGTTGGTACAATGTATATATGGTGATAGATAGATTAGAGGAATAAATAAAAAGGACCCGAAACCACAAATGAACTTAGCGTTCTTTCTTTTATGGTATCAGGTGCTTTTTGTTTGAATTTTCTAAAAAAATTTTGGTATCCGAACGTCTACTGAAGTTCCCTTCCCCAACTCACTTGTATAGAACAGACCATATTCTTCCCCATAGGTTAACTTTATCCGATTGTGGACATTTTGTACTCCATACCCTTTTGTTTTGGTAGTAAGAATGTTATCTAATACTTCTGGATTCATTCCTGGCCCGTTATCAAGTATAGTAATTATCAAGTAAGTATCTGTTTGTTTTCCGATAATTGTTACCTTACCTTTTTCGATATCCACTTTATGGTCTATTCCATGATTGATGGCATTTTCTACTAAGGGTTGAAGCAGTAGATTAATCATTGAATAATCAAGAATTTGATTATCTACATCAATAGAAATATCAAAGGAATTACTATGCATCATTTGTTGTATTTTCATATAAGATACGGTATTTGCTAGCTCATCTTTAACCGTTATCGTATTTTTTCCCTTATTTAACGTGGTCCGATAAAATGTGGAGAGTAGCTGCGCCATCTCACTAATTTCTTCTTGTTCTACAAGAATCGCCTTACTGTTAATAAGGGAAAGACTATTATAAAAGAAATGCGGATTAATCTGTGCTTGTAATGCTTTCATTTCATATTCTTGCTTGGCAATTTTACTTTTGTATACTTCATTAATCATATCTTCAAGCTCATACACCATGTTACCAAACTGGCCAATTACATCTCCAATTTCATCCTTAGAGGATGGGGTTACAGTTACAATTAAATTACCTTCTTCAATTTGCTTCATATTGGCAGCAAGTAGTTCTAATGGGCGAACAACCACCTTCGAAAGAAAATAAATAGATAGATAGAGAATAATAATACATAAAACAATCACGATAATAACCAAAGTCATGATAGGGGTAGTAGATTTAGAAACAATCTCTAAAGGTCTATATAAATAGGCAGTCCATTGGTTCGATTGAAAACTAGTTTTTTTATAAACATACTTGTCCTTTAGTGAACCATCAGTGATTTTATTTATCAATTCTTCCGTTGTTAATGGATGAGATTCGTCATTCTCATTAAAGCCTTGATGGGTAAAGACTGGTTGCTTGTTTTCATCTAATATAATGAGTCCGTAAGAATCCTCAAATATATGGGACAATGGACTAAAGACTGATTGATAATCAATGTCCATATAAACTATATTTCTATTATTTTCGTTATAATCGAATATTTTACTCACAATTACAAATCGGCGTTTATCAGCGGAAGCGGTCAAGTGTACGGAAGCACTATTAATAACATATGGGAACCAGTCTGATTCTTCTACATCTGTGAGAGGTCGTAGAAATGTTCCATGTGGATACAAGGTGTTATTATTACTGTATACAGTGATACGATTAATATCTGTTTGTAAATTTTTCACATTAAGGATTAGTGGTGTCAGATGATCACGATACATGATATACATTTCATATGTATTATCATAAGTGGCAGTTAACCCGTTCTTTAAATTTTCATTCCAAACAATCTGGCTCATTGCATCACTATAAGAATTAATTTTGTAATCTAAACTAAGAATAGTCTGATGTAAGGATTCTTCCAAAACCTCATTTTCTCGACTGATTAATAGGTTTTGTATTTGAAAATAGCAATAGCTACCTAATACAGTGACAGGTAATAGACTAGATAATAAGCAAATGATTAGTATTTTCCTACGGTATCTTAAATCTTTAAACCATTGGATTAGCTTTTTCATTTTTCATTCTTCTCTTTCGCATCTCTATGTGATTGTCGGAATTTTTCAGGACTTAGGCCAAAGTTCTCTCGGAAGCTTCGGACAAAGTAGGAGAAATTTTGATAGCCTACTTGCTTGCAAATATCATTAATTTTCATATTTGTATGGACCAACAGATTTTTGGCAGAATCCATCCGAATCTGTTTAATGTATTTATTTATTCCAGACCCAGTTTCTTGAATAAATACTTCGCTTAAATAGCGAGGGGATAGATACACCTTATCAGCAAGAAGATTCAGACTTAAATCCTCTGGATAATGTTCATTGATATATTGCTTTACAATATGAATGACATGTTTAGAAGATTGTTCTTTTTCTTCGAGCCTGGTTAGAATATTTAGTTTTACTTCTTCTACTATTTTTTCTATTTCAGAAAAATGTGTACAAGAATAGATAGCGGAGATTTTTTCATTTAGAATAGATTCCTTGTATTGCGGCAATTCATGACATAAAATTTGAAACAATCTTGAAAATAAGAACCGGACATAAATATGGGAAAGCTGATTTTTTTTATTATATTTATGAAAGAGAGTATCTATATTTTTGTTAAAGCTGAACGTATCCACATATTGTATCGCTCTCTGTATTGCTTGAAGGAGATCTTCGTCCTGTTCTAAATAGTCATTGGATCCTAATTTATTTGAATCAATGGGATAAATATAGTTTTCTTTATAAAAGAATCGATCTTCTAAGTAATTTTCCATCTGTTTAAATCGTGCAGGAATTTTCTCCGGTAAAGCAATTTCTTCACTTATAGATATATATCCAATTATATTAAACGATAAAAGAATCTCCTGATGAATTTTTCTGGCTAGTTCCTTTATATTTTTTTGCTCAAGCTTTTCAGTAAATAGTAATAATAGTTGATCAGGGTTAAGATGTAGATAATCAAAAGAATTCCCTTGCATGCATTGTTTGAGTTGAGCAAAAAAGAGGGACGTTTCTTCTTTAAGTAATTTATCGAAAAAGGGTTCTTCAAATTGAATGAGTATCATTCGATAATATTCCTTTAAATAATCCATATTGATGAAAGGGTATTCATTAATTAGAGCATCTATTGATGTACCATTTAAAAGCCGATATAGTATATGACTTTTAAGAAAAGTGATATTCGTTTCTTTTTGCTTTAACTCCAAACTTCTTTGCTCCATATTTTCGATAACAGATGCCATTGTTTGTTTTAATTCATTCGGGCTTACAGGTTTCAATATATAATTAACAGCTCGCAACGATAGAGCCTTTTTGATAAAGTTGAAATCGTCATGTCCACTAAAAAATATAATTTGAATATCTTTATTTAGTGCCTTTGCTTTTGCAGCTAAGTCTATGCCATTTACAAAAGGCATTTTTACATCAGTGAAAAGAATATCTATTGAATCTTTTTCTAATAACTGAACAGCCTCTTTTCCATTGGCAGCTTCTATAATATCGAGTTCGAACTGGAATTTATTAAGGAGAAAACGGATGACACTTCGTTCGTCCTTTTCATCGTCTGCTATTAAAATTCGAAACATAATGATACCTCCTGCACAAAATTCTAGTTGATTATAACATATTGATTTTTAACTCGATGTTGAATTGGAAAAATTTCCGGAAAAAAGTACATGAAAACGGTTTATTTAATATATTCCTGCTTCTCAAAATCCATTAGACTTTAACTATGCTTAAAATAAGCTGGGCAAACTTATACGATATTTTTTTTAGAAATAGACCATAGGAGGGGACTTTATGAATTACAAAACGTTAATGAAACGCGCAGCAATGGGATTAATGGCAACATCGCTAACTCTATCACTAGCAGCATGCATGGATAATTCTTCATCAGGAGAAAGCGAAACAGAAGATGGGAAAACAATTATAACGATGGGACGTGTAACAGCTGCCAATTCTAAATTACCTGAAGGCGACACATATGAAAATAATGCTTATACACGTTTAGTAGAAGAAAAATTAAATGCAAAGATAGTGGATCAATTCGAAGCAGAAGGGGAAGATTATGGTCGTCAGGTAGCACTTGCTATTGCATCTGGTGAGTTGCCAGATATGATGCGTGTTGATAGTCGTGAAGAGCTAAAAGAGCTAGTAGAAAATGACCTAATTGCTGATTTGACAGATGTTTATGATGAAAATGCAAGCGATTACATTAAGGATATTTATGGAACTTATGATAACCGCAGTCTAGAGGATGCGACATTTGACGGGAAACTAATGGCGATTCCAGCAACCATTGGAGACTCTGCGCCAAATATGGTTTGGATTAGAAAAGACTGGATGGAAAAACTAGGGGTTAAATTAGATAGTGACGGAGATAGCAAAATCACTATAGCCGAATTGGAGCGTACAGCTAAAGCATTTATTGAAAATGATCCAGGTGGCACCGGAAATCCAGTAGGAATTCCATTTGCTACATGGTTAAATGCGGGTGATTACGGGGGTAGTGGTCTGAATATGACTAGCATTGCTGGAGTTTTTAATGCCCATCCTCGTATGTGGTTAGAAGATGATAAAGGAAATATCGTGAATGGTTCTACAACAGAAGAGACGAAACAAGCTTTAGGAGTAATGGCAGATTGGTTTAAAAAAGGTATCATCGATCCACAGTTTGGTACAAGAACTTGGGATGATATTATGGCACTTGTTACAAATGGCCAAACGGGAATTATAACAGGGCCTTGGCATATACCGGACTGGGGATTGTCAACAGTGAGAGGGATGGATAAGAATGCTGAGTTTGCTGCTTATGCAATCGAAGGAGAAAACGGCAAAGTAAATGTATTCCATAATAACCCGACTGGACAATTCATGGTTGTACGTAAAGATTATGAGCATCCAGAATTAGCAATCAAAATATTGAATTTATTTTATGATGAAATAATTAATGCAGATGATTTACAAAAGGATTATCCAGAAATCT
Organism: Niallia sp. Marseille-Q9988; assembly: GCF_976954375.1. Taxonomy (NCBI): domain Bacteria; kingdom Bacillati; phylum Bacillota; class Bacilli; order Caryophanales; family Bacillaceae; genus Niallia; species Niallia sp. Marseille-Q9988. Next base: position 109,901 of record NZ_CDRJSZ010000011.1, read on the forward strand.
ATAAGTATGGTGAATTAGCTGTAGACGGCTCAACTAGACCATTTAACATTGAAGTATATAAATCAACAAATATAGTAGATGAGTATCAATATATTAAAGAAGCAGTAGATGGGAAAATTTCTATTGATGACATTCCTACTGCAGGTTTAAAAATTGATGCGCAAAGCGTTATGGCTTATCAAGAGAATCCAGAAGGTGCAGAGACGTCAGAATGGGCAAAATATCATTCTAGAATGCTAGGTATGAGCATGATTGATAAGTTTACTAAAGAAGAGCAATTTAATTGGACTACTCCAGTATTCTTTGGAAGCACTCCAACGATGGAAAAGAAGGGTGCTAACCTATTGAAATTGGAAGAAGAAGATTTCATTAAAATTGTGACAGGAAATAAACCATTAGATTATTTCGATACATTTGTTGCAAATTGGAAGAAACAAGGCGGAGATGAAATTGCTGCTGAAATTAAAGAGGAGTTAGCGAACAAATAGAATATAAACTTAGCTGTTCTAATAGTGGGTATCCTTCTGTAATTAGAGAAGTCATTGTTAGAACAGCTGCAAAGTAAGGAGGGGATGTTATGTTTCAGCAACCACATGTAAAAGCAGAAAATGAAAAAAGTACATTACCAACTAGCAACAAGAAGTATTCTAAAAAAATAGTAACAAAAGAAGAGTTGTTTTATCATTCGATGCTACTTCCTGGTATGATTTTTTTGATTATTTTTACTTTTATACCAATGTTTGGTGTTATTATGGCGTTTCAAGACTATGTGCCTGCAAAAGGAATCTCAGGCTCAGAATTTGTTGGTTTCGAACATTTTAAGTATATGTTCTCTCTACCTGATATAAGTAAACTGTTCAGAAATACGATAGTTATTGCACTCGGAAAAATAGTATTAGGTTCCTTATTGGCAATTGTTTTTGCGATTTTATTAAATGAAATCAGAATGAAAATACTAAAAAAATCTATCCAAACGATTGTTTATTTGCCACATTTTCTTTCATGGGTAGTACTTGCAACTGTTGTAGTAAACATGTTTAGTCTGGATGGAACGATTAATCAAATCCTAGCTTTCCTGGGCATAGAGAAGCTGAATTTTCTTGGGAGTAATACACTTTTCCAACCATTGATGATTGGGACTGATGTATGGAAAGAGTTTGGATATAATTCGATTGTTTATTTAGCAGCGCTAACGGCTATTGACCCTGGGCTTCATGAAGCTGCAAGCATAGATGGAGCCAATTGGTGGAAGAGAATTTGGCATATTACACTTCCAGGTATGTTGCCAATTATTCTATTGTTGGCTGTATTAAGTCTGCCTAATGTATTAAATGCAGGATTTGATCAAGTATATAATCTTTATTCACCAATGGTATACGAATCAGGGGACATATTAGATACCTATGTCTACAGAGTGGGATTAATGGGACGCGAGTATAGCTTTGGTACAGCAGTAGGATTATTTAAATCGGTGATAGGAATTATTTTAATTTTATCTGCAAATAATGCTGCTAAAAGATTTACAGATCGTAAATTGTTCTAGGAGGGAAGAACGCATGATAGAGAATAAAAGCTTTTCTGCACGAATCGGTCGATTTACTATTTATGCAATCGTCATTTTCCTTGCTCTGACTTGCTTGCTTCCATTATGGAATATTGTAGCGATTTCTTTTAGTGGAAGTGATGCAGTAGCAAGTAATAAAGTTGGCCTTACACCAATTAATACAACATTTGAGGCATATAAAATGATCATGGAAGATGGACAATTTTGGCGGTCTTTTGGTATTTCCGTTCAAAGAGTATTTTTATCACTGGTGATAAATATGGTGTTAATTGTAACAATGGCTTATCCTCTTTCTAAATCAAAAAGAGAGTTTAGGGGTAGAGGAATCTATATGAATTTACTTATCTTTGCAATGCTTTTTAACGGAGGAATGATTCCCACCTATTTGGTTGTAAAAAATCTTGATATGCTAAATACAATATGGGCATTAGTGCTTCCTGGAGCAGTGCAGGTGTTTAGCATCATCCTTGTCATGAACTTTTTTATAGGTGTACCGAAATCATTAGAAGAAGCAGCCATAATGGATGGTGCGAATCCGTTACAAGTATTAATAAAAGTATATATACCGATTTCTATGCCAGCTTTAGCAACGGTTGCATTATTTAGTATAGTGGGTAATTGGAATGATTTCTTCTCGGGATTAATTTATATGACAAAAGTATCCAATTATCCGTTGATGACCTATATACAATCACTAACCATTAGTATTGAAGATATGCTAAAAGCAGGTGCAACCTCAAGTGCTTTAGCAAATGCAGGAGAAGTTTCCAACAAGAATCTTAATGCTGCCAAAATCGTTGTCTCCTGTGTCCCATTGCTATTAATCTATCCAATGCTACAAAAATATTTTATTACAGGAATTGTAGTCGGATCTGTCAAGGAATAGTAAGTGATATTTCAAACGTAGATTAAGAGGGTATCAATTAAAAAACAAATATTGTATCAACATCTATAAAACTAGATAACCTCTATAATTTAAGAAAGGAATGGATAAACGGTGAATGATATTTTTGAATGGAATGGACCCATTTATCGATTTTTAGCAAAAATAGTTGATTTGTTTGTTTTAAATGCTGTGTTTCTTATCAGTTGTTTGCCAATTGTTACAATGGGATCTTCCATAACAGCAATGTATTCCATAACAATGAAGATGGTAAGAAATGAGGATGTTTCTATCATCAAAGGATTCATCGATTCGTTTAAAAAGAATTTCAAACAAAGTACAATCATATGGATGATTGTATTGGCAGTAGGTGTTATCCTTTCCTTGGATTATTATTTCCTTAATCTATATACAGGGAGTTTGTCATTGCTGGTTAAACTAAGTCTCATTATTTTTACTTTTGCTTACTTACTATTGTTCACCTTTATCTTTCCATATGTCGCTAGATTTGAAAATTCAATAAAAAATTCTATCATAAATACATGGAAGATTGCATTTTTACATCCAATTAAAACATTTACAGTCCTAATATTTACGACGATGATTCCTGTTATAACCTTTGTATTTTCGATTTATTCTTTTTTGTTCCTTTTATACTTTTGCATGTTTATTGGCTTTTCCTTAATTGCTTATGTAAATACGATTGTGATACGTAGTATTTATGAAAGATATGAGAATTAAAGAGTGAATCAGTTTATTAATGTAATAAGAGTGTCAGGCACCTAATCAAGACAAATGTCTTTTAACAGTGTCAGACACTCTGTTTTTGCTGTTTACTTTTTAAACTCATTCAATCTTTCGTATGTCTCCAGAAGAAACTGATAAAATAATAATTCTGTTGGAAGAAGTTTTCGATGGGTGGGATAAATGACACCGACGGTTCGAGTGAGATTGTTATCTGAAAGGGGGATGACGCAAGTAGACCGTGGTGTGTTATCTACGAGAGTCATTTCAGGCATTAAGGCAACGCCCAATCCTGCAGATACTAATCCTTTTAGTGCATCAATATCTTTTCCCTCAAATGCAATCTGTGGTGAAAAACCTGCATCAAGACATGCTGTAACTACTTGATCACGAAATACAAATCCTTCAGGCAAAACACAGAAAAAGTCGTCTTTTAGGTCTTTTAACTGGATTTCTTTTTGCTTACTTAAAGGGTGATGAAGTGGAAGGAGTGCGACTATATTTTCTGTAAATAATGTCGCACCTTTAATTTTAGTTTCTTTTTCACGATTCGGCATTGGCGCAATCATCGCCAAATTAAATTCCCCATTAATTACTCCATCGATGAGATCGTGATATAGGGCATTGCTCATATGGAATTTAGCTTCTGGATAACGGGTGCGAAAAGAATAAATGATGGAGGGTAGGGTATGAGCAGCCATGCTAATAGGAAATGCGATTCTAACTGTTCCTTTTTCAGGATCAAGGGACTCCTCTACTTCTCTTTTTGCGTCTTCCATCATACTCCATACTTGCTTCATGCGTTCAAAAAAAACATTACCTAGAGGCGTTAATTTTACGCTTCTCCCTTCACGTATAAAAAGTTCTACTCCTAATTCTGTTTCTAAGTTAAAAATCTGACGACTCACAGATGACTGCGCAACATGCAAAGAATCGGCAGCTTCTGTAATATGTTCTCTTTTGGCAGCTTCTAAAAAATATTGAATTTGTCTTATTTCCATATCTTCACTCTTTTCCACTCATGCGCATAACGCATGAATTCAATCCGAAATTAGTATTGAAACTATTAATTATAAAATTATAAAATAAAAACATCTTTTAGAAAAGAGAATATTCTAACATGATTGAGTCAAGTTTTTGTGGGAGTTTTTTTAGCTCCCTTTTTATAAAATAAAACTTTTAATTTTGTATCCGCTTTCTAAACATTTTCTTTCATCAAAATTTCGTTTTTTTCTTTTTTTAAAAACCTTTTAATCCCTGTAAGGCAAAGTGAATGGGTTTTCCAATCGCTTGATTTAAGTATGGCATGTTCTGACGCACGGTTTCTGTTACTAATTTTGTGGGTATTTTTCTTTTCGGTCGATGTTCTTTCTTTGATGTATTTAGGCTTTTTTCTTTTCCCATTTCCCATATATCGTTTGGATGGATAGGTCATCCTTCAATCCAATCCACAAGCGCGCCATGCTCATGACCCCTTTTTTGCTCCATGCTCTTCCATTTTTTAATCGTTTGGCTAATTGATTCATCATCGCCTCTGCACTTCCCATTGGACGATACGCTGTCGTGTCCACACCTTTTTCCTGTAACCAACTACGGTAATCTTTTATGGTTTCCTGATGATGCGTTAAAAAGGCGAGGAAATGCTCTAGTTTTTCTTCTTCTTCTGGTGTATCCATTGTTCCTACTGCGCTATTCAACTCTAGAAGTAATGTTTCTACCTGGTAGTTTTTTAACGCTCTTTTCATGTAGCGGTATCGAGGATGGCTCTTCATTAGTTGCTTCATTGAACGAGCGACATGAAAACGATCCATGGTGAAAAAGGCGCGTTCCCGAAAATACTCTCGACATGCCGTTATCCAGCCTGCTCCATCGCCATTAATAATAAGCAAGGTTTGGGTAGGATCATACGCATAATTATTCTGTAAGAACGTTTCAAAAGCTTCCCAAAAGGGTTCTTTTCCTTCATAGAGAAAATGCCTTTTATTTCGGAGCCTGACTCGCTTTCCGTTTTCTTTCCATCCCTCATGTACAGCGGCGAATTTCAACTCAAATCCACGCTTTTTCTTTTCTTGACTCTTCACATATAATCCATCTACTTCGACAAACAATACCTTTTGAAAAGGGCGTTTTTCCTTAGCGGGAAGTACGCTTGTTTGAAGAAGATGTTGCCGTAATGCTTCGTGGCTCATCGCCGAATAGCCTAAAAATTGTTCGAACGTTTCCACCGCCTTTCGATAGGAGGAACCATTCGTCGCTAGTTCTAACCCCCATTCTTCTAGTAGCGGACTAAATCCCTTATTCCCCTGAAACTGTAAATAGTGATCTAATAGACAAATATATTTTTTGGTCACACGATCAAAATAATAATTACGCTTCAGCTCCACAGCTCCAAACGCTGTATCTACTCGTATTTCTCGTTTATCACGTAAAGCAAATCTTCTTTTGTCTCGTTGCTGAGCAATCTCTTGATCCCAATTTTCTAATGTTTGAACAAGGATTTCTTGAAAGGTCATTTGTAGTGTTCGAAATAAAGTTTTTTCCAATTCTTTTAATGATGGCATTTTTGTGTTACATTGATTCATGAGAGCCTCTCCTTTTCGTAGTGTTCTAGTCAAACTCTACTTTACAAAAGGAAGCTCTCTTTTTTAATGCTTCATTTTTTCCAGCTACCGCGCTCTCGCTTGGTGGCCTTTTTGTCTAGTTGGGGGACTCGTCCCCCAACTAGACAAAAAGGATATTTATTCTCCCACAAACATTTTACTCATACTTCTAACATTAAAAACATTAGGGGCTGAAAAAGGATGAAAGTGCTGGAGGAAAAAGAAGAGGTTCAAACACAAACCGTGACAGATTACGTTAACGAGTTGTTTATTCAAGTTCAACAACGCAATCCTCACGAAAAGGAGTTCCAGCAGGCAGTTAAAGAAGTCCTCGTTTCTTTAGTTCCTGTACTTGAAAAAAATCCAACATATATTAAACATGCTGTATTAGAAAGAATGCTTGAACCAGATCGACTAATTAGCTTTAAAGTACCTTGGGTAGATGATGCGGGAATTATAAAAGTAAACCGAGGCTATCGTGTCCAATTTAATAATGCGATTGGACCTTATAAAGGAGGATTAAGATTTCATTCTTCTGTTAATGCAAGCATTATTAAATTTCTAGGGTTTGAGCAAATCTTTAAAAACTCATTAACTGGTCAACCGATAGGTGGCGGGAAAGGTGGTTCCGATTTCGATCCTAAGGGCAAATCAGATCAAGAAATTATGCGTTTTTGTCAGAGCTTTATGACAGAACTTAGCAAGTATATTGGACCAGATATCGATGTCCCTGCTGGAGATATTGGCGTAGGTGCAAGAGAAATTGGCTATCTGTTTGGACAATATAAAAGATTAAAAGGTGCTTATGAAGCTGGTGTTTTAACAGGAAAAGGTGTCGGTTATGGAGGAAGCTTAGGGCGGAAAGAGGCGACAGGATACGGATTAGTGTATTTCGTGGAAGAAATGCTAAAAAGTCAAGGACTACACTTTAATAACAGTAGAGTTGTTGTGTCAGGTTCAGGAAATGTATCTATTTATGCCATGGAGAAGGCGATACAGTTAGGAGCAAAGGTTGTAGCTTGTAGTGATTCAAATGGCTACATATATGATCCCAATGGCATTAATCTAGAAACAGTAAAGCAATTAAAAGAAGTAGAAAATAAGAGAATCTATGAATATGTAAAAGAACATCCAGATGCTCTTTATCAGGAAGGATATACTGGTATTTGGGGGATACCATGTGATATTGCATTGCCATGTGCAACACAAAATGAGCTTAATAAGGAAGCGGCAGAAAAGTTAATCTCTAATGGGGTAAATGCAGTAGGAGAAGGTGCAAATATGCCTTCTACATTAGAAGCAGTTGATACCTTTATTCATCATAATGTGTTATTTGCACCTGCTAAAGCTGCAAATGCAGGTGGAGTAGCAGTTTCTGCTTTAGAAATGGCACAAAATAGTGCAAGAATAGCTTGGACACAGGATGAGGTAGATAAAAAATTACAAGAAATTATGAAAAATATTTATAGTAAAAGTATAAAAGCAGCAGAGGATTATGCGACGATAGGAAATCTTGTAGCAGGAGCAAATATTGCTGGTTTTATTAAAGTAGCAGATGCAATGATTGCACAGGGGATTATATAACAAGCTTATCACCAGATAGGATTAATAAAAAATAGTAGGAGAATCAGCAATTTGCCGATTCTCTTATTTATATTATAGGCAAACATATCTTTTTAAAGTGTTGACCGATTTTTTTCGTATGAATATCAATCTTACTAACTAAAAATACTTCGACATTCGTAAAATAAAATTGTATTCTTGAATTTTTCGCGTTATACTATCTATAAATTTAATATTCTGAATATAAAGAATATTAAAATAGTATTGCGTGTAAAATAACAGAACGAAGGAGGAAGGATTATGCTAAACAATTGGAAAGTACAATTAGAAGAAATGTATGACAAAATGGTGGAATGGCGCAGATATTTGCATCAGTATCCTGAATTATCAAATCAGGAATATCAGACTTCCAAGCTAATCGCATCTCTTTTATCGGAATATGGGATTGAGAGTAAGGTAAATGTTGGAGGTATGGGAATTATAGGCTATATAAAGGGAGCGCAACCAGGAAAAACCATTGCGTTAAGAGCTGACTTTGATGCATTGCCTATTCAGGATGAAAAAGAAGTACCATATAAATCTAAAGTAGCCGGGGTCATGCACGCATGTGGACATGATGGACATACTGCAACTCTATTAGCAGTTGGTAAAGTATTGCAGGAAAACAGAGAGCAATTTGCAGGGAATGTTGTTCTTCTCTTTCAACATGCGGAGGAAGGCGGTGGTGGAGCAAGAAAAATGATTGCGGACAATTGTCTCGAAGGAGTAGATGCCATTTTCGCTAATCACTTATGGAGTTTAATCCCAACTGGAACGATTTCTTATACGAAAGGGTATACAACAGCAGCAGGAGACGGATTCCAGATTAAAATTAAAGGCAAAGGCGGTCATGGCTCTTCTCCGCATGATACCATTGATTCTATTGCTGTAGCTGGTCAGCTGATCAATCAGCTACAATACATAGTAAGTCGAAGAGTGAACCCTCAAAAAACAGCTGTTGTGACTATTGGCTCCATTCATGCAGGGGATGCTAGCAATGTAATAGCAGATTCTGCGATATTAAAAGGAACGGTGCGAACATATGAAAAAGAAGTGCAGCAATTAGTAGAGGAAGCCATGAATGATGCAATCAAAGGAATATGCTTGAGTTCAAAGGCAGATTATGAATTTGACTATTTCCATGGAGTCCCAGGGGTTTATAATCATCCGAATGAGACGGAGATATTTGCCAGATCCACGAAAGATACACTGCCAGAAGTGAACGTGGAAGAAGTGCCAGCACTGTTAGTCAGTGAGGATTTTGCCAATTATCTGGAGGAAAAGCCAGGTATGCTTTTCTTTACTGGAGCAGGAAATGAAGACTTAGGAGCTGCATATCCCCATCACCATCCTAAATTTGATTTCGACGAAAGGGCAATGCTAAATGCAGGAAAAGCAATGCTCTCTATCATTCATTATTATCTTGTGGAAAAAGCTTTGGAAGTGATGGCACCATATAATGCAGTAAAGTGAAGGGGAAGCTTTCTTTTACTTAAACACCTTGTTTACGTTATGACAAAATGAATGAAAGAGTCTTGTCCTAACACTCCATGATTCTATTTGATTTTGGCCATAAATGAAGTAATTCTCCGCTCCATTCCACTTGTTTTTAAGCTAATAAAAAAGCCAAACAATCATATGCAACTGTGTGATTGATTAGCTTTTTCTTTTGCTTGATTATTTATATCTTAGCCTCCCATTATAGTTTAGATTTCTTATAAACTATCAAAATGCAAGTGAACAGGACAATTAGTGAATGTCCTAAGTGAAAACTTTTACACTTTTTAGTGCCAGGTACCAGCGATGGACAAATGTCTTTTTAAGGTGCCTGGCACTTTGTTAGGCACTTTGTTATGAAAAAAATATTTAGCCTTCATACCATTATCTAGTACAATAATAGTAGATTTAATTACTTATGAAAGAAGTGTTTGTGTATTGGAAGAGATAAAAAAATTGTTTATTGCATTCCCAAAGAAGACTGTATCACTGCTTGAATTAGAACAAGTGATAAAGCCATTTATTCGTAGCTATGAGGAATTTGCTCAAGTAGTGTTGGAATTGGAAGCAGAAGGAATTCTTGGAATGGTAAAAGCAAAAGGAAGAAATAGTCGAAATCCTTCACTTGCCTTTCAATATCGTATTCAAAAGAAAATGTTAGTAGATGATTATCATAAGGAATTACAATCCTACCGAAGAAACTTGCACCCATCCATTAATTTGGACGCATACTATCAAGAAGAACCTAATGTTTGGAAAAAACACTTACCTTATATCCAGAAGATTGATCAGTATTTGCAGAAGTTTTCTTTTCCAACTGAAGAAGTACCTGCTCCAGAACGGAGCTATGAATTAGTGGAAGATGAGAAATGGATAGTGGAAAAAGGAGGAAAAGAAATACTCGAGAAAATCGGTCTCTTTCATTCATTGAAAATTATCCCAGTTTCTGAACCACTCATGTTCGCAATTAATCCTATGCAAATAACAGTAGAAGAACAGTTTCATTTAATAGTTGAAAATAAGACAACCTTTCAAGGGCTACTTCCTGTATTAAAAGAAACAAAATTTTCTACATTAATCTACGGGAGTGGAAAAGCAGTAATAAAAAGTATTGAACAATTTCCTATGCAGTATCCTGTAATAGCTAAACACTATTTTTTCTACTTTGGTGATATAGATCATGAAGGCATATCCATTTGGTATTCCTTGAATGAAAAACAGAATATGATATTAGCACTTCCTTTCTATGAAGCTTGTTTGCATAAGAAATCTGCTATGGGAAAAGCATATCAAAAAAGTAGAGAAATAGCATTCAGTCAATTTTTATCCTATTTTCCTTTGGAGCAGCAACTGCAAATTCAACGCCTCTTAGAAGACGGATGCTATTATCCACAGGAAACACTTAAAACTAAGGAGTTGCAGCAAATTTGGAGGGAGTCAAATTGGACAAGCTTGAATTACAAGAAATAACGAATGGATATAGAGAACGAATGCACCGTCTCGCTTTATTTGATCCATTATATGAATTAGAAAGAAAACGAGAACAAGATCAACAAGAGTTGATGGTTGATATGAAAGGACTTGGATTGCTTTCCTTGCTTTTCTTTTTTGAGCAGAAATTAATTCGGAATTATAAAGTTGGTACAAAACAATTGGCTCGCTTTTTGCAAAAGCTAACGGAAAATCAATATATACTTGATGAGCGGGATTATGAAAGAATAGCAAGAACTATTATTCAAATATTTCGACCTACAACAGGGAGGAAACGCAGTTATTCTTATTATAATTGGGATTCAGGAAAAGAGGATATAATAGACTATTCTATTCTCAAAGCGAATAATTTTGATATGGAAACCAATACACAATATTATACGTTGGATGAAGATGGGCTTGAATTAGTGTTTGCGACGAAAGAATTTTATAGTGAATTTCAACTGTCTATTAATCAGCTTATGTTGCGGAAACAATTGGATCGAGGGGAGTTTAAAGGAGCTCTGCGCCAGATTAATGAAATGAGAATAGATGTAGAAAGTTTAGATGAACGAATTGGAAAGTTAAAACATGAGATTCAGCGGAGTATTGTTTCAGAAGAAACCTTTGCCCGCTATAAACAGCTATTAGAAGATATTTCTGCCCGATTATCAAGAGAAGATGAAGAATTTAAAGAGCTCCGCCAATTTGTAAAAGAGACAAGAGAAAGATTGTATTCCAAAGATGTTCACAAGAAGGAGCACAAAACGTATGAATTAATTCTTACCATTACAAGAGAATTAGAAGGAGTACATTATGAGCATTCAAGGTTGTTGGAACAGACACTATCCTTAAAAAATACTACGCTAGTGACTGCCCAAGAATCGCTATATTATACGGGGATACAAGCATTTAATTTCGATCAAGATATTGTTTCTCATTTGATTTCCACACCATTACCTTTTGAAGCGATGCAAGGCGTTTTGCACCCATTTTTAAAAGTGGAAGAAAATCACTTCTGGTCACCTCTAACCATTTTGGCTGAACAAAATATAAACGAAGAAAGAGAAAAACCAGTGGAGCAAGGATTAATAGAGCTAAGTAATGAAGACGAAGATGGACCTTATCGGAAAAATCTAATGAAAAAATATAAAGAGATTATGGAATTATTTTTATTTGCCTATCAGACAGGGAAGGGGAATACTTTATCTTCCTATCTTCATTTTTTAGACGAAATTGGACAATCGTCGCTCTATGAAAATCGTTATTTTTATGAATTTTGGTTAATCTTGCATCAAAGGTCACCAATTGCGCAAGGTTCTATACAGGAAGAAGAAGGAACAACCTTACTTGGTGAAGCTTTGGCACTTATAGAAAATCGTACGCTTATTGTTATAGAAGAAAAGAGTGTTATTAGACAATTTGCCCGCTATTCAATTCAAGAAATGATTATTTCTTTGGAAGGAGAAGAAAATGAATTACTCGGAACAAACGATTAAGAATGCTTTTCAAATATATACAAGATTAGTTCGGGATGGTGTAGCAGATAAAGAAGCTGTTCAGCAATATAAAGCAGATGACGAAATTCGAGGATTGCTCGATCTATTTAGTAAAGAAGTGGACTGTGTTATTGTGAATACCAGCGAACAAATGCTATTAATACCAGAAACGAAACTATCCCCCTTTCATGTTAGCAATGAATGGCTGAAGCGAAATTATTTACGTTCTGGAGCAACAAATGGAGATATTTATTTGCTTTATTTTGCGACCATCGTCCTTTTTGGTAGTTTTTACGATACCTATCAAAGCATAGAGCCCACAAGACTTTTCTTAAGATTGGATGAATGGGTGCGCTTTATTCATGAACGAATAGAGCATCTAAAGACGCATGATGAAGATACATTGAAGGAACTGGAAAAGGAGTTTTCTTATAATTGGAGTATCATTATCGAGAAATGGGAAGACATGGATGATATTAAGGAAACGGCTAAAAAGCAGGCTGGAAATACAATCAGTCGGTTTAGTTTCATGAATACGGTAAAGCGATTCTTAATTGATCAAGATTTAATCCAAGATATTGGTAATAATGAAATAACTTTAACGGAAAAGGCGAAAACAATCATTCAGCGATATTTTATGGAAGTGGAATATAATAAAGGCATTTTCGAGTTTATTTATAGCTTTAGTAAGGAGGAAAGTCATGCCATCGATTAGCAAAATCCGGTTAACGAATGTGATCTATGAAGAGGGGAATAAGCGTTACAACAATGAGATTTTTTTATTTGATGGACAAAATAGTGCGATTCTTTTAGAAAACGGCGGAGGAAAGACTGTTTTTATTCAAACTGCCCTGCAAGCTATTTTGCCTCATACAGATTTAGCAGATCGGAAAATCAAGAATACATTAATGCTTGAGAATGCTCCGGCGCATATTGCCATTGAATGGATTACCAATGATAATCCAAGACATTATGTAGTAACAGCGGTGTCGCTATTTACAACAAAACAAGGAATCGATTCACTACGCTATGTCTATGATTACGGAGAAAACGATGCAAACAGCATGGAAGAAATTCCTTTTGTGAAAGAAGGGAAAGCAGGAAAAAGAACGGCAGAAAAAGGCGAAATGCAAGACTACTATAGTTATATGCGAGAAAAATCTTTATCGGCGAGAACATTTCAGACAATTAAAGAGTATAAGCAGTATATAGAAGAACAATTTCAAATCATCACAAGTGAATGGGAAAGTATTGCGAAAATTAATAGTTCAGAAGGGGGAGTAGAAGCTTTTTTTGACGACTGCAAAAACACGAATCAATTATTTGACCGTCTATTAATACCTATAGTAGAAAATTCAATTGTTGGTCATGATACGCAGTTGTTCGCTAATACATTTGAACAACAGCATGCCAGTTTAAAAAACTATCAAAATTTAAAAGAAACATTAGAAGAAAATAAACAAATACAAAGGAAATTGGAAGATTTCACAAAAAAATATGAAGTACTTCATTTTCAAGAAAATGTTTATGAAAAAACGAAACAGTTTGTAAAAGGTCTTTATAAGGAAGCGATTAGCCAAAAAGAAAGCTACTTAGCAGAACAACAAAGTATTACAGAAAAATGGAAGGAATGGTTTTCGAGTAATCATTTATACGAAGTGAAAGAGGCTTCTTTTGATATTTTACAAGAAGAGTGGAAGTTTCAGAATTTAAATCAAGCTTATAAAGAAAGTTATCAACAAAAAAATGACAAAGAAGAAAATCTCAAGCGGTATAAAAAAGAATTTTACTCCTTAAAACTAAAAGGTTTAAAGAACGAAAAACGTGTATTAATAGAAGCGCTAACCAACATAGAAGCAGAACTGAAAATGCATGATCAAAAGGAAGAAGTGCAAGATTTTAGAGAACAATTAGTGGAAGTAAAAGCAACTTTGTTAGGGTGGTATGAAGGAGAATTTGAACGGTTAGAAAAAAATAAGCAAGAGATAAGGTATCAACTAAATCCTATAATGGATGGGATTGCTAGTAAAGAATCAAAGCAAAGTGATTTATTGGCAAGGGAGAAGGAGATAGAGGCACTTAATACACAAATTACTACGACAATTAATTATCTTAAAAAGGATATGGGGCGTATAAAACAACAAATTCTTGCCAATCCAGAACAAGAAAAAGTTGAAGCAGAGCTCTTAGTATGGCAGCATAGAGCACAGCATCTCGATCAAGAAATCATTCGTCTGGAACAGGAAATGAAGCAATTTCTGGTGGAGATAAAAGAAGCAGAGCAAAGAAAAGAAGAGGTTCAATTGCAAGTGATGAATCTGGAAAAAGAGATGGACAAAATCTCCTATAACCTGTCACTTGGAGAACAAGCAGAAAAAAAGCTAATAAAAGAACTTGCAACTCTTTATGCTGCATGGAATGCCCTTGATACAGTATATTTAAAACAAGAATCCATTGAACATAGAATTACTGAAACATTGGTGAATGTAAAGAAAGAAAAGGAGAAGTTACTGGATAAAGAAAGAATGGCCCATCGCTTTGTTGATGATTACGCGAATCAAGATATTTTCTTTGGGGATTCCTACCTTGAAAAACAGCTTTGGTCATGGAAAAATCAATTGGACTATGTAGTAACTGGAGTAGAGTATTTACAAGAATTAGATGAAGCAGAAAAGCAAGCAGCAAAACAATACCCTTTATGGCCGATTACGTTGGTTACAACACAAAAATCTAAGTTGAAGCTCCTAGATCGAATTTCCAATATGACCAAAGAGCTGCAATACCCAATTGTGGTACTTACTACTGAAGAAGCATTAACGATTCAAGATTATCAAGCAAATGAAAATTGGGTAGTGCCGTCTCACTGGCAAGCAAACTCAAGTCAAAATCATTTCGCGGAATGGAAAAAACAGGTTAGTACGATTGCGAAGGAAGCTACTCTGCTTCGTGAGGAAAAAGAATTGGAAGTGAAGAAATGGCAAGATGCCCAGCAGACATTCCGAAACTTTCTGGAAACATATCCATTTGCTCGCATAACAGAATGGAAGAATCAGCAGAATGAAGCAAAAGCTTTATTAGAGAATTTAGAGCAGCAACTTCAAAAGGAAAAAAAACTTATACTTTCTTTTCAGGATAAAGGGAAAAAGCATACAATTACGGTTAAAGATTATCGAGATGAGAAAAATGGGTTAGAAGGAAAAATCGATAAAGGGACACAATATGTACAGTACGCCAAAGAAGTTCTAGATGTCTCTAGAAAAGAAATAGATACTAGAAATCAACTCGTAGAAATAAAAAAAGAGCTTATCGGAATTGAACGACAACTAACTGATTTTAAGGAAGAGAAAGAGTATCTAGATGAACAGATAAGTAGGAATAAGGTGAGAGCAGAAATGCTTCAGCAAGAGGAGGAGTATAAATCTTTAGGAACCATTATTCCGATCTTTTCAAATGAGGATAAATCGACAATTAAAGAAAAAATGTTCTCATTAGAAATGAAAATTCGTGAAATAACGGTTGCCGAAGGAGAATTACTCGCTAAAAGAGAAGCAAATCAAAATTCTCTTAACAAAGTAAAAAATCAAATAGAAGAGTTACAAAAGGAACATCCTTATATAGATGAAACGATAGAGTTTCTAAGTGACCACAAGCTATTGCAAGATCAGTTATGGAATCAAATGCAAACTGTTGAAAGTGAAATTGAGAAACTAGTAAATGAAGTAGAGCGCAGAAACACCCGAAAAGAAAGACAACATGGTATATGGCAACTAAAAGTGAAACAATTTAAAGAGAAATTCCTAGAAGAAGTAGTTCATTTTACCAAAATAAAATCGGAAATTATGGAAGAACTAGCAATAGAAAAAGAGGCTTTACTCGAAAGAAAAGCATATTTAGAGAAAGAAGAAGCAAGAATTAAAAAGGAGTTAACTTCTATAGGTGAAGCGATTTTAGGCATGGATCTTTTTGAGGACAGTCATCATTTTAAAGCACCGCATATTGTACCATTTTCTATAGCACAGGAAGAAATACTTACCTTTACTTATAATCGCCAGAAATATATAGATAAAGTAGTGAAGGAATTAAAGCAGAATAAACAATTAGTGGAAACAGAGCAGACGGAAGTGGAAAAGTCTCGACGAAAATTCCGAGAGTTTTGTAATCGTGAAATTTCGAATATTAAGCTGCAGCAGATGGCTATCACTGGCCTAGATAATAAACAAAACTATGAAGATTTGTTAGAGTTTAAGAAAAATATGCTTCTTCGTATTGAGAAAATATCTAACTATGCCATGGAGCATATCCGTCAAAGTGACGAAGATTTACAATTTTTTATCAATCAAATCCATTCCCATTTACAAACACTGGTCGAAGAAATCAATCAAATTCCTAAGAAAACAAGAGTGAAGGTGGAAGATGATTGGAAGCAAATCTATACCTTTAAAATTCCTGAATGGGAAGAAGATGCTGGTAAGATGAGAATAAGAGACTATATTGAATGGATTTTACAACAATTGGATTCAGAAAGATTCTTAAATGACTTAGGACAACAAGATACAGTGAAAATTCGAAAAGAGACAGAGAAATGGCTGCAGACGAAACAGTTACTCCAAGTAGTAATGAGTAATGATGTTTTAAAAGTAAACTGTCGCAAAGTAACCAATGATAATAAGGTATCCACTCGGAACTACAGCTGGGAGCAAAGTAATGTCTGGTCCGGTGGGGAAAAATGGAGTAAGAATATGACTCTATTTTTAGGCATACTCAATTATGTAGCAGAAAAGAAAAAACATCAACCAACTAACCGAAAACGTAATAGGGTGGTAATTCTCGATAATCCATTCGGAAAAGCATCGAGCGACCATGTGTTAAGTCCGGTCTTTTTCGTTGCCGAACAGTTAGGATTTCAAATAATTGCGTTAACAGCACATGCAGAAGGTAAATTTTTGCAAGATTATTTTCCAATCCTTTATAGCTGCCGCTTAAGACCATCAAATGATGCTAGTAAAAAGATTATGACGAAGGAGAAATGGCTGCACCATGCATTTTTCCAAGATCATGAGCCACAAACGATTGATCGGCTTGGGGAGACGGAGCAGATGACGTTATTTGAGTAATGGAAATGGTAGCAAACAATAGTGCTTGTCACCTTATTTGGTGACAGGTACTATTGTTGTTTTCTAGAGTGGATTTTTCATAATCTATCAAAATGAAACTGGATAGCACTGTTATAATAGTTGTAATAAACTATATCTGAAGTTTGTCTCTAAGAAAAGTCTGGGTAAGTCTTCTGTGTAGTTGCTTGGACCAAATCATGCCCATAAAAAATACGAGTAGGACGTATTTCGGCCATAAGATTTTTAATTTTTCTAATCGATTCAGTAGCTATTTGTTGATCAAATGTAGCAAATGGAATGTCATCTTCATAATTTTCTTTTGTATAGGCTAAATCAATCGTCAATAAAATAGGCCCAGATTGCTTCGTAGTTACAAGAATTGATTGATGTCCAGGTGTATGACCAGGAGTGAAGAGAAGTTGAATTCCAGGCATGAGTTCATAATCTCCTTGAATGGCCTTATAATTTAAATCTGCTTGCGTGCATTCTGGTGGAGCATATCCTTCGTTTCCAATAGAAACATCCAGCTCTGCTTGCTGAACAAATATAGGTGTTTTGGGAAACAGCGGATTTCCACCAGCGTGATCCATATGTAAATGGGAAGAAATGATTGCTTGAATGTCATCTGGTTTATAGCCAATTCTATCTAATACGGAAAGAATATGATCTTCCTTTCTCATATCAGGTAAGAACAACCCTTCAAATGGCGTATAATCAAAATAACCTGGATTTTCAATAAACGATTCTGGCATACCTGTATCAATAAGGATAGGGCCATCCTTTGTTTCTAGCAGATAGGACCATATTTGTAAGGTTACAAGCTTTCCAGGCTCTAATTTTTGATTTAAAGAAGAATGATCTAGCGTTAATTTTCCTGTAGGTAACCAGTAAAGTTTTTCTATCATTTAGTACCACTCCTTAATAGTTAGAATAATCAGATTAAAAACATTATGTCATAGATTTAGCAATTTGAACAACTGACTTTATATCGTGCCATGTAGTTGTATTTTTATGGTAATATGTTACTAGGTATTAAGTAATTACATATAGGATTGGAGGAGTATTTGTGGCATTAATAAAAAATTTGACTAAAATCTCAAGAAATTCCAGATTGCAAACAGAAGTTGAAAGTTCGTATAATACACTAATAAGTGGTGGAAAAAAATATATACAAATAAATACATATGGTTCTTCAGAAAGATTACATAAAGGTGTAGTAAGTCAAACACTTCAAATGGACGAACAAACAGCAAAACAACTAGTGGTAATTATAAAAAGAGAATATAACTATTAAATAGAAAGTTAATGTAAGATGCACATTCCTAGGTGCATCTTTTCTTGTATAATATTTACATATAACTTAAACCCAATAGATTAAAAAGAATGAGTTAGAAGATGGTTTTTATTTAAATAGTTTCGGTTAGGATAAAAGTAAAGAGAAAAGATAGGAAATATAAAAAAATTGGGAGACTCTACGTAATGACAGAAAAGGAATTAATCGTAAACTCAGATAATGGAAATTTATTAAAAGAGTTAGTACAAGCTATAAGAGAGTGTGAAAGATTTTATTTTAGTGTAGCGTTTGTTAATTTCAGTGGATTACAGTTGCTTTTAGATTCATTAAGAGAGGCAGAAATGAATGGGGTAAAAGGGAAGATTATTACATCTACCTATCTGAATTTTACGGAAGGCAAAGCACTAAGAAAAATTAATGAATTTAGTAATATAGATCTAAAAGTGTATGTTACGGATAAAGAAACAGGATTTCACACTAAAGCATATATTTTAGAAAATAAAGAGAACTATAAGGTCATTATTGGTTCATCTAATATTACTCAGAGTGCATTAAAAAGTAATGTTGAATGGAATGTGAAAATCGTCTCTAAGGAAGATACTCCTTTTATCCATAATGTAAAAAAGGAATATGATCATTTATGGGATATAACAACAGAAGCAGATGATCAATTTATTGACGACTACGAGGAGTTTGTAAATTCTATTATCAGTTATACGGATAAAAACCATCAGCTTATATATGAAAAAAGTGAGTATATTATTCCTAATAGAATGCAAAAAAGAGCAATGGAAAGTTTAAATCGGTTACGATCTTTCGGTGAAAAAAAGGCGTTAGTTATTGCTGCTACTGGTACCGGTAAAACGTATATGTCCGCTTTCGATGTAAAACAATATCAGCCAAAACGAATGCTGTTTATTGTACATAGAGAAGAAATATTGAAGAAAGCTAAAGAAACGTTTGAAAAACTATTACCAAATGAGAATATTAGATTTGGTTTATTAACGGGAAATCATAAAGAGAAAAATGCTGATTACATATTTACAACGATCCAGACTTTATCCAAATGCTATAGTGAGTTTAATAAAGATTATTTTGATTACATTATATTCGATGAGGCACATCATGCAACGAGTAATAGTTATCAATCTGTCATCCGTTATTTCGATCCTAAATTTACACTTGGGATGACAGCCACACCAGAGAGAACAGATAATCAAAATGTCTTTGATCTTTTCGACAATAATGTTGCCATTGAAGTACGTCTACATGAGGCGTTAGATGATGAATTAATTGTTCCTTTTCACTATTTTGGAATCACGGATATAGAAGAAGTTGATTTAAGTGATGTGGATATTAATGATATTGCTGAAATTACGAAAAGACTAAAAGTTAATGAGCGAGTAGATTTTATTATTGAGAAAATGCTCTTTTATCAGCATGATGGTAAAAAAAGAAAGTGTTTGGGATTCTGTGCAAGTATTGAGCATGCGAGATTTATGACAGAGGAATTCAACAAAAGAGGTTATAAAAGTGCTTGTTTGACTGGAGAAATGAGTGCTGATCAAAGGTCACATTATATCAATAAATTAGAAGATGATGCTGATGAATTGGAAGTTATTTTTTCCGTCGATATTTTTAATGAAGGTGTCGATATTCCTACCGTAAATACAGTTCTTATGTTAAGGCCTACTAATTCGCCAATTGTGTTTATTCAACAATTAGGAAGAGGGTTAAGGAAATTTAAGGGGAAAAGCTTTCTAACAGTATTAGATTTTATCGGAAATCATAATAAAACTTTTTTAATCGCCATCGCCTTAAATGGAACTAAATATTACGATAAAGAAAGTTTAAAGGTTGCTATTGCAACAGGCTTTGCTAACATACCAGGTAGTACACATATACAAATGGATCGAATTTCACAAGAAAGAATTTTAGCCCAAATTGACAAAGAGAACTTTAATTCTATGAAGTATTTAAAAGAAGAGTATTTTGAATTTAAGAAACTCAACAGTGAGAAAACTCCAAAATTTTTAGTGGATTATCTAAAATATGATGGAGCACCAGATCCAATTAAATTTATTGATAAAGAAAAAAGCTATCTGCAATTTGTTGCGAAAGTAGAAAAAGATAATAAGCTTAAAGAATTACTATTGGATACTAATTTTGAAAGTGCATTAAAGGAGTTATCCAGTAAACTTCCTCTTAAACGAATATATGAGTTTGTTATATTAAAAACTTTGTTAGAAACAAATGAAGTTATTCTGGAAGATGCAAAACAGGAAATTTTGAAATATGTGGAAAGAGTGGATGACGACAGCATAATCCATGCTTTTGAAAACTTAAACCAAAATTATTATGATAGTATGCAAAAAAAAGGAAAGCTTCAACTTTGTATATATGAGCATAATAAAATTGTTAAAACAGAGACTTTTAAGCAACTATTGGAAAAGGAAAAATTTCGAATTTATATAGAAGATTGTATAATGTATGGAATTTTCCGATATGAAAAGGAATTTAAAGATACATATTATGGCATCCCGCATTTTAAATTATACGAACAATATCAGATGATTGATGCCGCTTTATTATCTAATTATCGTAAAATTCATAGTTCCTTTAGAGGATCGGGACTTTTAACAAATGGTAATGACTATTTTCTTTATATAGATCTTCACAAGGAAGAAGACATTAAAGAAAGTATAAATTATAAAGATATGATGATTGATGAGAGTACTTTCCAATGGCAAACTCCAAATAGTACTAGTCAAAGTTCTGATAGAGGGAAGAATATTATTTACAATAAAGAAAGAGGGATACATTTACATTTATTCATTCGTAAATATAAAGAGATAGATGGCAAAACAGAGCCTTATATTTATATAGGGAAAGGGAATACGATAGAATTTGAAGGGGATAAACCAATTACTGTTATTATGGAGTTAGAGCATACATTACCAACTAACATTTATAATGAGTTTGTAGTAAAGGTGTAAAAAAATGCTAGGGGGAAATCCTAGCATTTTTTTACTTTTCATTTATTAATGCAGTAACTGCTGGAATATCTGCAGGTGCCCAGTTTAATGAATCCAAATTTTCTCTCTTTAGCCATACTAGTTTTGAATGTTCACTAGCCATTGGAGTTCCGTCGATAATTTTAGCATTAATACATAATAAAGTAATAATAAAAGTGTCATATTCATGTGTATGTTCATGGAAAAGCTCTTCTGCTTTTATCATACATCCTAGTTCTTCCTTAATTTCTCTTTCGAGTGCTGTAAAGATATCCTCTCCCTTTTCTACCTTGCCACCAGGAAATTCCCATCTATTTGGAATAGTCATTTGAGGTGATCGAAGTGCGCATAGTACTTCCTTTTGATCGTTTTCAATAATTCCTGCTACTACATTTACTGTTTTTTTCAATTGGTGGATCCTCCTGAAGAAATTAATGTTCTTTATAATCATAGCATTGAAATAGTAGAAGGAGAAAGAATTTTCATATAATAAAAAGTAATTATATCCGAAAGAAATTATAAAAAATGCCAGTCTACAACAAACTAGTAAGAGACAAAATATCGCAAATTATCACATCGACAGGAAAGAATTTTCATTGAAAACTTGTCTGATGCAGAATACATTCAAGAGTTAAGAATAAAAAGCCTAGAAGAATTAAAGGAATACTTAGAAGTCCCAAATCGTGATAGTGCTTTAGAAGAATCAGCAGATGTTTTAGAGATTTTACATGCTTTAGCAAACTATCATCAATAAAGCATTAAAGAAGTTGACCAAATTAGAAAACAAAAAACAGAAGAACGTGGTGAATTTCATGAAAAATATATTTAGTAGAAGTAGAAGATTGGTTTTATTAAAGCTAAATTAAATATGAATCAACTATAAGTTTTAATTCTACCTTATTTCCCTTTAACCATAGTGGAAAATAAGGTGGTTTTCTTAGTCGCGCATATGTCCTGCCTCCCTAGAAGTCATTGCGCCATCTCCTGCTTTTACATCTTTTTGAATTTCTTGTTTTACTTTTTGTGCATCCGTTCCTGCAAAATCTGGTTTCATAATGGAATTTAAGTTCTCTTTATTTTGGGTCATACTTTTCCCTCCTTTCTTTAACTATTATTATTTCTAAAACGGCGGATATTATGTTAAAGAAAAGAGGAGAAAAAGTTGATTTTCAGACGGATAAACAACGAAGCTTCAGGTCAAAGATGTCTAATTGCTAGGATAATATGACATAGCAGA
Organism: Niallia sp. Marseille-Q9988; assembly: GCF_976954375.1. Taxonomy (NCBI): domain Bacteria; kingdom Bacillati; phylum Bacillota; class Bacilli; order Caryophanales; family Bacillaceae; genus Niallia; species Niallia sp. Marseille-Q9988. Next base: position 132,419 of record NZ_CDRJSZ010000011.1, read on the forward strand.
GGAGTCTCTTTCGGTTTAGTCATAAGTGTAAAGAGCTGTCCTACCGTCATTAATGGACGGTTGGACAGCTCTTATTTTTCCTCCAAAATAGTAATCAAACTCAAAACTCTCCCCATATCAGGATTATACACAGACTCCTCTATAACCGTTTCATTCATCTTACTGTCTATAAACCAGTAGGATGCTGGGACTTCATTTCGTCTTACTTCTATTTGTGTACTAGGTTTATGAAAAAAGCTTGCGGCAATGCTATTAGTATGTAATTTAGATACTAGCGCTCGATTTCCTTGGAATCTTTTCATAATATTTGAGCCATCTGATTGGACTACTGCATATTTTTCTGGTGCAAAATCAACTAATCTATTTAAAAACATGAATAACGTAACGTGATATTTTTCTGCAAAGTGCTGAACGGTCTCTATATTTACAACTTTGTTTGTGAACTCCATAGTTAAATGATTTGTTGGAATAAGAAGGGTGGAGGCAAACTGATGTGCTTCCATTTCTTCGATTTCTTGTGTTAGGAGAGAGGATACTCCAAATTGCTGATTTTTATCTTGGTTATTCCTATATTTTCTGGAAAAGTATTTATTTTTTAGGTGCCATGGCAAAACATGATGTGCAATAAGTGTGGCTAATGTAAATCTAGCTCTGTGCTCGTGTTTCTTTCTTCGAGCTAATACAATAATGGGAAATTCACTTTGTATATAAATTCCTTCTGCTTCCTCTAAATCATCTTCCAAAACTTTTATTCCTAACTCATTTGCTAATTTATATAAATCAATGGGTAACGGTTCTTCTACTTTTTCTGTTAAAATGGCTTCCGCATATTCTTTTGGTGTTTCATATAGTATATCCATTTTAATTTTTCTACCAGTTGCTAAAAAAGCTGCATACTCAACTAATTTTTCTTTATCTTGTGGTGATAAGGAGTTAACGATATTTAGGAACAAACGATCAGATAAATTAATCGAATGCTGTGCTTTTACTTGATCTACACCTGAAATTAAATATTCTGTCGTTACTTTTAGAGCAAATGCTAGTTTTTGAATAATCTCAAAGGAAGGCCTTCTTGCACCAGATTCATATTGGCTAATAGCAGGTGGCTTTAATCCAATTTGATTCGCCAATTCAGCTTGAGATAAATGTAATTCTTTTCTTCTATTTTTAATTCTTTCATTTATAGAATTGGGCATATCCTATCCCCTTTATAGCATTTAGTTTACCGATATAATAACATATTATGAAAAATATTGACAGTGATATTTACTCGTGTTATTATTTTGTTTGCAAAGTGTTATTGGTTTTTATTGGTATGATTATTATCGTTAAATTGGAGGAGGAACTAGAATGAGTTTTGAAAATTATAGGAGTGAGTTGTGTAAAACACCACTTAAAGAAACGTATGAAAAAAGAGATTTAATGTCTGAGAGATTTTTGTACGCTAAGGATGAAAAGGTAGAAGTATATTGGGCCCCTTTCGATTATATTAACAAAAGCGCTAAAGTAGTTATATTAGGAATTACTCCTGGATGGACGCAAATGGAGTTGGCTTATAATTATGTGCTCCATCATATGGACAAAGAGGATGAGGAGCAAGTACAGTATCATGCAAAATACGATGCTAGTTTTGGTGGAGCAATGAGGAAGAACCTCATTGAAATGCTTGATGGAATAGAACTACATAAACATTTAGGCATTGATAGTTGTGAACAATTATTTAATGTGAAGAGTTCCTTGTTACATACATCTTCTGTGTTAAGATACCCTGTGTTTATTAATGGAGAGAATTATAGTGGAAGTCAACCAAAATTAATGGGACATCCGATTTTTACTAGAATGATAGATGAACTGTTAATCCCTGAACTTAACAGTTTAAAAGATGCTGTTATTATTCCTACTGGAAAAGCAGTTTCTGATTTACTTCAATACTTAGTAGAAGAAGGTAAGATTGAAAATAAAACAATTTTGTTTAATTTTCCTCATCCTTCAGGAGCAAACGGACATCGTAAAAGTCATTACGCAACCTACCAGCATCTCTTTAAGGAGCAATTAGCAAATGCTGCACAAAAAGGTCACTTTACAGAAACAACTTCTGCAATCAGTCCTACCAAAGAGCAAATGGATGAATTGATTCAACAGTTAAAGATTATCGGAGCCGAACTGAAAAGAGGAAATGATCTAAAAGAAAAGGAAGCTTATTGTCAAAGACGTTTAGAAACTCTTGCAGATGAAATTCAACCATATGATCACCGAGTTGCACAAGTTATTGAACAGCTGTTGAAATAAAACATGTAAGGAAGGTCATAATGAAAAATAAATTCGCTATAATAATCTTCGTTAGTTTAGTTGTTGTGGGAACTGGGGTTTACTTTTTTTCTAGTAATGATACAGACTTTGAAGTAAAGCCAGAGCCAGAAAAAAGGATGACAGTAAATAGTGAGAAAGATGATAAGAGTGAAGAAATCGATAATAATAATTCCACTACTTCCACTGATCCAGAAGCGGATTTGGAGCTTATTTCTGAGTTTCCTAACAATATGAAAGAATTAGAAATCCAAGATGCTATTCATCAGATGAGCCATACAAAAGTTTATGCGGATGAAAAATGGGGTTCTATAGAACCAACTCAAGGAAGAATTGCTCGCTTATTGGAAGTAATAAAAGAAAACACTGATGTTTATGAGAATAGCAGGTTATACCTATCTATTTTAGAAAGATGGCAGGAAAATGATTTTAGCAATGCGGTTGAGGATCATAATGACATTTGGAATCTCCAGGATGGAACAATTGGAAAAGCAACAAGATTGCTTACAGAAGAAGAAATGGAATAAGAATTTCTATATAGAGTTCAGGAATAGCAGAAGGACATCCTGACTCTTTTTTTGTAATAAGGAGGGAGGGGAATTTTTTATAGAAATAGAATAGACGATTTAAAAAAGGAAGAACTTAAAATAATAGGTTAATCTAAAACCCAAAATCAGGACAACATATAAAATATGTCCACCATTTGGGTTTTAATTTAGAGAATTAAAGGTAAGAAAAAGACATAAACAAAATGGCGATGATAAATAGGATAAATAGTAGCATGAATATTATTGCTAATACGAGTAAAATCCATCCTAAAATTTTTCGATCTGTTCTAATCAAGTAAATAGAAAGTGTAATGATTCCAAACAGAAAGCCCATGATTCCCCATAGAACAGGGTTTTTGCCTTGTTTTTTTGAATCTATAACTAAATAAACTGTTATTAAAATGTTTATTACCCAAAATAAAGAAAACTCCATAAAAATATCTCCTCCTTTTCCTTCATTATATTGTATTCTAAAAGTTTTTCATACATGCTCATGTTAAGTAAGGAAGCTTCATTCCTAATCTATGATTCTTTCATTTATTAAATTGTTTCTGCGTAAGATTTCCTATGGTTTATAAGTGATAAAATATGTCTATTTTTCATAGAGGGAGTAAAGGTTTTCTAAGTTAATGATAGCTATGTATTGCGAAAATGATACTAAATGTATATACTTATTTTATAATGAACTATACTTTTTATACGTGGTTTTATACAGTATCTAAATGTGTAGTGATGAAAAAAGGATGTTAGCTAAGAATATATATCTATAATAGGAGTATTATTTCTAAGAATTTAAGGAGTTGAGCGAAGTGATTCATCAATCAATGAAAGCGTTCCCGAATAATTTTCTTTGGGGTGCTGCATCTGCAGCGTATCAAGTAGAAGGTGCATGGAATGAGGATGGCAAAGGAGTTTCAAATTGGGATAAATTTGTTAGGATTCCGGGAAAAACATTTAAAGGAACAAATGGAGATGTTGCAGTAGATCATTATCATCGTTATAAAGAAGATGTGCAGCTGATGGCTGAAATGGGAATGAAGGCTTATCGATTTTCCGTTGCTTGGACTCGTATTTTTCCAGAAGGAAGAGGAGAAGTAAATCAAGCGGGAATTGATTTCTATAATAAATTAATTAATGAGTTAATCAAGTATAATATTGAGCCAGTTCTTACTCTTTATCATTGGGATCTTCCACAAGTTCTTCAAGATGAATATGCAGGGTGGGAATCTCGCCAGATTATTGAGGATTTTACGAATTATAGTATCGAATTATTTAAACAGTTTGGAGACCGAGTGAAATATTGGGTTAGTTTAAATGAGCAAAATATTTTCACTGGCTTAGGCTACCGAATGGCTGTACATCCACCTGGAGTAACAGATGAAAAGAGATTCTATCAAGTAAATCACCATGCGAACTTAGCGAACGCTAGTGTTATCAAAGCATTCCGCAAATACGTTCCAAATGGAAAAATTGGTCCTAGCTTTGCTTATTCTCCTGCATATGCTTTAACTTCAAAACCAGAAGATATTATTGCAGCAGAGAATGCGGAGGAATTGAATAGCCATTGGTGGATGGATATTTATGCTTGGGGAAGATATCCAGAAGCTGCATGGAACTATTTAGAGGCAAATGGATTAACTCCTGAGGTGGAAGAAGGGGATTTTGAATTATTAAGAGAAGGTACTCCTGATTTCATGGGACTTAACTATTATCAAACAACGACCTTTGAGAAAAATCCGTTAGAAGGCGGAGTAGGTAGTGCTGAAATGAACACTTCTGGGAAAAAAGGTACTTCTCAGGATTCCGGAATACCTGGTGTGTATAAAACAGTCGAGAATCCAAATCTAGAAAGAACGGATTGGGATTGGAATATTGATCCACAAGGATTACGGATAGCGCTTCGAAGAATTACAAATCGCTATCATCTACCTATTCTCATTAGTGAAAATGGTTTAGGGGCCTTTGATAAGCTGGAAGAAGGCAATATCGTCAATGATGATTACCGCATTGATTTTATCCGCGCTCACATTAACGCGATGCAAGAAGCCATTACAGATGGAGTAGACTTAATGGGATATTGTGTTTGGTCGTTTACTGATCTTCTAAGCTGGTTGAACGGATTCCAAAAACGATATGGTTTCGTTTATATTAATCAGCATGAAGAAGGAACGCACGACCTTCGCCGTATCAAGAAGAAGAGCTTTTATTGGTATAAAGAAGTAATCGAATCGAATGGGGAAAATAGATAAAAAGGTGGAGACTAGCGAGTGCCTCGTGAGTCTCCACCTTCTTTTTTTACCTTTATACCTTGTTTTGCTAAATATAAAGGAGTATACCTTGCAATTAAATGAACAAAATAAAATGAATTCATTAAAAGGAAATAGCAAATGAAAGGATGTGAACAAAAATGGTCACAAAAATCAGTAAGACAATCGAAAATATCCAACAATATAGTCAGCCTTTTCATGATATAGAGGATTTAAAAGGTTTAATCGAAAATGCTAGTAAAGCAAAATACATATTACTGGGAGAAGCCACCCATGGTACAGCAGAATTCTATACCATTCGAGGAGAAATCAGTAAAAAATTAATACAAGATCATGGCTTTACTTTTATTGCAGTAGAAGGAGATTGGCCGTCTTGTTATGAAGTGAACCAGTATGTAAAAGGGCATTCAAATTATTCTCATGCTAGAGAAGTACTTTCTCAGTTTCACAGATGGCCAACATGGATGTGGGCAAATGAAGAAATCATTCCCCTTATTGAGTGGCTAAAAGCATATAATTTTGATAAAAAGGAAGAAGACAAGGTTGGATTTTATGGCATAGACGTCTATAGCTTATGGGAATCGATGGAGTCTATTGTTGCTTATTTGCAAAAAATAAATTCACCAGATTTGGATAAAGCGATGCAAGCAATTACTTGTTTTCACCCCTATAACAAAAGGCCAGAGCAATATGGCATGTCTGCGGCTTTTTTGGGAGAAAGCTGTAGAGAGGAAGTATTAGAGCTTCTAAATTCTATTGTATCGAAAAGAAAGCAATACATGGAAGAGGATAAAGAGTCCTACCTTAATTTACAAATAAATGGGTTAGTATCCAAAAATGCAGAAGCCTATTATAAAGCAATGGTTACAGACGATATCGAATCATGGAATATTCGTGATTATCATATGGTAGAAGCTTTAGAGATTGTCAGCCAATTTTATGGGAAGGAAGCAAAGGGGATTGTTTGGGAACATAATACGCATATTGGTGATGCAAGAGCTACTAGTATGGAACAAGAAGGATTAGTGAATGTTGGGCAAATTGCAAAAGAAAAATTTGGAGCAGAAAATGTGTATGCAGTTGGTTTTGGTACCTACAAGGGGACCGTCAATGCAGCAGAAAAATGGGGAGATCGCTATAAAATAATGGATATTCCTCCTGCACAACTTAATAGCTGGGAAGCACAACTTCATCGTGCTGGCTCCTTTAATAAATATCTAACCTTTACAGAGGAAAACCGTTACTTTTTTGAGCATACAATCGGTCATCGTGCCATAGGGGTAATCTATGAGGCAGCATATGAACATTATGGGAATTATGTACCATCAAAAGTTTCAGTCCGCTATAATGGATTTATTTATGTAGATCGATCTAAGGCAGTAACACCGATTGCTATTTCAAGCGAGGGATGAAATTAGATTAGCAAAGGACATTTATGATTTAAGAAAAATAATCAGCCAAAAAAGTGAAGGGATTTTTGCTTTTTTGGTTTTTTTCATCTTAGGTAAGATTTTATTTAAACAAGTAACAAATAAATTTATCACGGAATAGTATAGCAATCGGAGCTTGAATTTTGAAAATTACAAAAAAGTTCCGAAGAATAATATATAGAGGGTGACGTTAATTGGAGAGGAAGGCAACAGAAACAAAAATGGTTATTGTAGTTCGAAAAGATTTGTGTATGACAAAGGGGAAATATGTAGCCCAAGGTAGTCACGCAAGCTTAGGATTAGTATTAGATATGATAAAGCGCGAAGATGTGCATACACAAGCGATATTAGAAAAATGGTTCAGCGAATCTTCGACTAAAATATGTGTCTACGTCAAAAGTCTAGACGAATTACATGAAGTGAAAAATAGAGCCATCGAAAAGGGAGAAGCAGTTAAATTAATAACAGACAGTGGCTTGACCATGTTTCATGGAGAAAAGACAGATACTTGTTTAGCCATTTTAGGATATAGAAACAATGTAGATGAAATTACAGGGCATTTACAACTGCTTTGAGTTGGATCAAAGCAAAAATTGTTTTCATTCAAGAAGTTTCAGCCCTCTCCATAGAGAATTTTTTTATAGGATATAAAGATGTATCTATCATTAGAGTTCTTCCAAAAGGCTAGCAAACACAGCTAGTTTTTTCACTAACTCATAAACGTCAATAAGGCTCACAACTCTTGCATAGTAGATTTGTAGAAGATAGGTTGGAATTCAATTATCTATAAAGGAACAACTAACTATCAGTGGGGAAGAAGGGAAATCCCACTGATAGAAGGTTCATTTATTTTAAAGCATTTCTCAAGTGAACGATATGATTTGGATTAGTAGACCATTTACTCAGTAGCTCTTGTTGTCTTCTTTTCAAATCTTCATAAGGTTCTTCCACCATCTCGATTTCATCGAACCGTTCATCAAATAGATTAGCATCTTTTATTTTTCTATAGCCTCCAAATCCTATGTCATCGTTTAATAACCAGATGACCTTTTTCATATTGGCAAATAAGATGGCCCCTGTACACATCGGACAAGGCTCTAAAGAGGTATAAATAGTATATTTCTGACGACTTACTTTTCCCTGTAAAATTGCCGGACCGCCATTTCTTATCGCAATAATTTCAGCATGTGCCGTTGCATCTTGATGTGGATGCACTTGGTTTCGTCCTTTGGAAATTATATTATTATCTTCATCAACTATTACAGCTCCAATGGGGTAAATGTGTTCTCAAGTAATGCATTTTCAGCTTCTTGTAATGCTAAGTACCTATCTAAGTCAAAATTCATGGTTATTAAGCCTCCACTAATTGAAGTGTCGTTTGTTTTATTCTACCATAATTATCCTATTATGATTGTTGGAGACAAAATAAGAGGGTTAACCGTTCTAGCTAGTTAACACCCCATTTTATTTTCTATTAATACTTAAGCTCTAATCTCCCATGCTTAAATGAATCTTGCATTCTATAACTATCCTTTGGGAAAATAAATGTCCAAGGCATACTGACATGAGAAGGAATGACAAGGTCTGGCAGTGTGAATTCCTTTTCTGCAATCACTTCATCATTAACACTGTAATATAATAGTGTATTTTGAAAGCTTAGGGGATATTCCGTGAAATTATGAACCAATACGGAAACAAGTAGTGCATCCTTATGATTGATTGCTTCTCGGATAGGAGAAAAAATAACGCTTGAACTGTTTATGTGTTTTGTTTCCTTAAAGATTTTTTCTATATTTTCTCTATCTTGCGGGGCAATTTGCTTGTCCCAGGCAGATTCAAATTGTAATTCCTGCATCATTATGACCACCTTTTGAAGTGAAGTGTAACATAAGTGAGAGAAAGAATCTATTATACGATCTAATTATTTCTTTCTATCATATATATTCCACTATGAATTTCCCTCTAAACAGAACAAATGTTTTGGTGTAGAATAGTAAATGTTATATTAACTATTAAATATTAGGGGTGGAATCAACTTGAATGGAACATCACATGCTGTAATTGGATCAGCAACAGGATTTATTGTTGCTCATACCGTGCAATCCACACCAACAGAGACATTAGTGTGTGTCACTTTAGGAGCCGTTTCTGGACTAATGCCTGATCTGGATATTGACGGGAAGCTTCGTGGTAAAATTACGTTACCTCATCAAATGATTCAATTGTCTGCACAGGTAATCGGAATACTTATGGTGCTATATAGTTTCTTCGAGAAAGTAGCAGTAGAGAGGTGGATGGGGGTCGGGATAGGTATTATGATTTTGTTTATCGCGTCGTTAATTAAACAAAAACATATGCTGACAATAACAGGGATTGCCGTGCTGATGGGAGGACTTTCTGTTGAGGAACGATGGATTATTCTTCTAGGAGTCTATATTATGATTGCATCCTTTACTTCTCATCGTAGCTATACTCATTCTATTTTGGGTGTTGTGTTTTTTGGAATCATTGCCGCAAATGTAGAGAACTCCATTGGCATCCAGGGAGTATACTATACTTGTATTGGTGGATATATCAGTCATTTAATTGCAGATTTAAAAATTTTTCCGTTTAACAAAAGAGGCGTTAAGCTATTCTTGCCACTGACATCAAAGGAATTTTAATAGTTTACTATTTGTCTTTCTTTATACATAATATTAAGTTGGATGGAAAGAATCCCCTATTATAGCAATCTTAATAGGGGATTCTTTCTATATGGCTCTAAAGCAATATGTTGATATTTCTAACCTAGATAGAATCGAAGTTACCATCTATTTATGTTATAATATGGAAAAAGGGAGGTCTTAAATATGGGCTTTGGTTTTCGAAAGAGCTTTAAAATAGCTCCTGGTGTTCGGGTGAATGTTGGAAAAAAGAGTGTTGGGGTAAGCGCTGGTGTAAAAGGGCTACGATATAGTGTTAACTCACGAACAGGAAGTAGAGTGACTGCTAGTATCCCAGGAACTGGTGTCTCTTATACCACGTCAGGTGGCAGGAATAGAAAGTCGTCGGCCTATCAAAGGCAGGCGGATATAAATAGAAGGCAACGTGAATTAGATAAACTGAATGAATTAGAGCAGGCGAGACTTGCAGTTGAAGCATACGAAAATACAATTGAAAGAATTCATAGTATTCATATAGAAGCAGATGATCCTGTTAATTGGATAAAAGTAAGAGGGGCAGATGCGCCCTATCACCTGCCTAGTGGGGAAATGGGAGAAAAGGAAAAACTAGCTTTACAGCAGCTTCAAAATTATAAACCAGGAGTTCTTACCAAGCTTTTTAATCGACAATCTGCTGAACAGAAGTTACGAGAAGAGGTTATAGCTGCTAGAGAGGAAGATAAACAGGATTATCTTACTTGGGAGCGCGATATAAAGATTGCTACAAAGGTGTTAGAAGGGGATATTGATACTTATTTTCAAGTCATTGACGCATTTGCACCTTTGGATGATTTAACGGAATTTGGAAGTGGATTTGAATTCAGTTGTGGTGATCCGAAAGTAATGGAAATCGAATTTGAAGTAAATGCGGAGGATGTCGTTCCAAAAGAACAATTATCTTTAACAAAGACTGGAAAATTATCAAGAAAGCAAATGCCGAAGGGGAAGTTTTATGATATTCAGCAAGATTATGTCTGTAGCTGTATATTAAGAATTGCCCGTGATATGTTTGCGCTATTACCACTACATACGGTCTACATACATGCAATAGATAATCGTTTAAACACTGCAACTGGATATATGGAAAAAATCACTATTCTTTCTGTGAAATTGGACAAAGGAAAACTAAATCGATTAAATTTTGCTAATATTGACTGCTCCGATGCATTAGAAAACTTTGAACACAAGATGAATTTTAAAAAGACAAAAGGGTTTGAGGCAGTTAGTAGACTTATGGTTGATTAAGCGGATAAGGTTAGAAGCGTGGGTATAGTTACTCACGCTTTATTAATCATGAAAAATTTTCCTGGAAGTTGATTCTTTTGGGTACATACTACAACTAGAGTTTACGCAAATAAAAAATTTAAAAAATTGAAAAGAAAGCATTTACAAAAATAGCAATTCCGTTTATTATGTGTTTAGTTAACAAAAAAATGTTTGATTCAAACATTTGGTGTAAAGAACATAATAGGGAGAACTGCATAATATGGAAAATTTGCAGCAATTAAATAAAAGACAAAATAAAATTTATCAACTTCTATTGAATGAAGGAGAGATCAAGATTCAAGACCTTACAGAAACATTTGGCGTGGTCGAAATGACGATTAGGCGGGATCTTGATAAAATGGAGAAATTAGGATTTTTGAAACGAACATATGGAGGTGCGATTCTCGCTTTTGAAGATATTGTCATTAATAAGAGAGAATTATTAAACAGAAGGGCAAAAGAACTCATTGGGCAAAAGGCGGTCAAATTTGTTCAGGAGGGGGACGGCATTTTTGTAGATGCAGGTACGACCACTCCATATTTTGTTAAAAACCTACCTGTTGATGCAAAGCTTTCCATCACAACAAATGCCTTGAATGTTGCTTCGAAAATTCATGGGAAAAACAAGGAAAAAATTATTTTAGGTGGCATGATAAGAGAGTCCACGTCGTCGCTTTATGGACCAATTGCCATTTCAACATTAAACAATCTTTCTTTTGATAAAGCCTTTTTAGCTGCATCTGGTTTCACGCTTAACCAAGGTTTCAGTAACTCGAATATTTTTGAAGTGGAGATTAAGCAAAAAGTAATAAAGCAATCAAAAGAGATAACCTTCCTTATAGATCATAGCAAATTTGACACTCAATTTATGCACAAAATAACCTCGCTTGAAAACATAAATCGAATTATCACAGACAAAAAACCCTCTAATGAATATTGTAAGTTAATTCAGAGCAGTGGAGTTGAGTTAGTAGTATGTAGTAACAATTGATTTGAGTGTTTCTATTAATTGTTACTCATACAAGCATGTAATTCAGCATATTACACTACAATCCGTTCTTACTTAATAATACCTCTACCAATAATTTCTTAACTCCTTTTATGGATGAAACTCTTTTAATGAATAAATGGAATCAAATGTGAATAGAAAGTAAATAGCCTTTGATTAGTTTTGGTGAAAATCAAAAGTGTTTCTAAATACGCATTAAATGTAAGCGCTTAAAAATGTATTTGGCATCTGGATATTAAGTCACAATGGTGATTTTAATATATAAATACTTCGATAAACAAGGGGGATATGTATGAAGAAGTTTTTGATTGGATTATTGACATTGGTACTAACTTTTGGGTTAGCTGCATGTAATACGAGTGAAGAATCTAGTAGTGAAAAGGATCAATATGTATTTGGCTATACGTCGATGACACAAAATAACCCGTATTTTCAAGTAGTAGAAAAAGCAATTAGAGATAAGGTAGAAGCTAATGGAGATAAGTTAATTACGACCAATCCTGCTATGGATGTGGAGCTTCAAATTAATCAAATTGAAGATATGATTGCTCAAGGAATAGACGCAATTTTTCTAAATCCTGTTGATTGGGAAGGAATTAGACCAGCATTAGCGATGTTAAAGGAAGCGAATATCCCAATCATCAATTACGATGCAGAAGTGAAAGATATGGAATATATAACGAGCTATGTAGGTTCAGATAATAAGAATGCCGGAAAAGTTGCTGGAGAAGATTTAGTGAAGAATTTTCCAGATGGAGGAAACATAGTTATCCTTGATAGTCCAACAATGAATTCAGTTAATGATCGAATCGAAGGATTTATGGAAGCGATTGAAGGGGAAAATTTTGAGATTGTTGCACAGCAAGATGCCAAGGGAGACTTAGAGACAGCGTTAACGGTGACAGAGGATATCCTTCAAGCCCATTCTGACATTATCGCTATAATGGGTGGAAATGATCCAACAGCTTTAGGTGCATTAGCAGCTGTTAAAGCTGCGAATATAGAAGGAATTGCCATTTATGGAGTTGATGGATCACCTGATGCGAAAACTGCAATTGCAAATGGAGAAGCATTAATCGGAACAGGAGCTCAATCGCCTATCTCTATTGGAGAAAAGTCGGTCGAAGTCGCTTATAAAATACTAAAAGGCGAAGACTATGAAAAGAGAATTCCAGTAGAAACGTTCATCATTAATAAGGACAATGTGGAGGAATACGGAACAGATGGCTGGCAATAAATGATGTGAATATACATTCTTAGCGACTACAAATAGAAGGAGAAGAAATATGCAATTCTAAAATGGATCGTATATAGAATTCTCCTTCTACATTTTAATGGGGTGGGATTATGTCTACGAAATTATTAGAGATGAAGGATGTTTCTAAACGTTTCCCAGGAGTTTATGCCTTAAAGGGTGTGGAGTTTGAACTAAATAGGGGAGAGGTGCATGCTCTATTAGGGGAAAATGGAGCTGGGAAATCAACGCTTATGAAAATACTTGGTGGGATATATTCCATTGATGAAGGAAAAATTTTTATTGACGAGCAAGAAGTAGAGATAAAAGATGTTAAAGATGCACAATACAATGGTATCAGCATTATCCATCAGGAAATTATCTTAGTACCATACTTAACGATTGCGGAAAATATTTATTTAGGAAGAGAGCCTTTAACAAAAACAGGGTTTGTCGATAAAAAAACAATGTTTTCCAATGCAAGAAACCTTTTAGATACATTTGAGCTGGATTTATCGGAAAAGAGTTTAATTAGTGAGTTGAATGTTGCACAGCAACAAATGATTGAAATTATTAAAGCAGTTTCTTTTCAAGCGAGAATTATTTTAATGGATGAACCAACTTCTTCTTTAACGGAAAAAGAGGTGAATTTTCTTTTTAAAACAATTCGTAATTTGACGGAACAAGGTGTGGGGATTGTTTATATTTCACACCGCATGAATGAACTATTTGAAATAACAGATAGAATTACAGTGATGAGAGATGGAACCTATATTGGGACCGTTCGTACGCAAGAAACGACGGAGAACCAACTAATTTCTATGATGGTTGGTAGAGAACTAACTAACTATTATGTTAGAGATTATTCTAAAGTAGGAGAAACAGTTTTAGAAGTAAAGAATTTATCAAGGGAAAATTATGTGAATCATGCGGACTTCCAATTAAATAAAGGCGAAATATTAGGTTTTTCCGGCTTAGTTGGTGCAGGGAGGTCAGAGCTGATGAAATGTATTTTTGGCATTGACCCCTTTGATGAAGGAGAAATTTATCGCGACGGCAAGAAAATTACGATAAAAAACCCGAATGATGCGATTAAACACGGGATTGCCTATGTTACGGAAAATCGGAAAGAAGAAGGCCTGTTTCTCATTCAGTCTGTTAAATACAATATTACGATAAAAGTTTTGGATAAGGTGATCAAATTTCTTCGCGTAAAAAAGAAAATCGAAGACCAGTATGCAGAGGATTTTATTAAAGAATTAGCTATTAAAACCCCAAATAGTGGGCAAATAGTAAAAAATTTAAGCGGTGGTAATCAACAAAAAGTATTGATTTCTAGATGGCTTGCGACAAATCCTCAAGTATTGATATTGGATGAACCAACAAGAGGAGTCGATGTAGGGGCAAAGGCGGAGATTTATGCGATTATGAATCAGCTCGTGCAAAAAGGGGTTTCCATTATTATGATATCTTCCGAGCTTCCTGAAATTATTAATATGAGTGATAGAGTAGCTATTATGTACAAAGGGAAAATTCAAAAGATATTGGAGAATAAAGAGCGCTTTAGTCAAGAAGTAATTATGCATTATGCTACTGGAGGTAATTAAGATGGCTCAAGCAGCACTAAAGGAGAAAAAGAAAGAAAACTTTTTATGGAACTTAGGTTCAAGTATTATAACCTTTATTCGAGAAAATTTAGGTATTTTAATAGGGTTACTTGCTTTATGTATTATTATTTCGATTATTAATCCCAACTTTTTATCCTCTAATAATCTATTAAATGTGTTAAGACAAACGTCCACCAATCTATATTTAGCACTGGCAATGACGATGATTATTATTTTAGGTGGGATCGATTTATCTGTTGGCTCCATTATGGCAGTAACTGGAGTAGTTACGACTTTAATGATTGCAACATTCGGGGCACCGGTATTTATAGCTGTATTAGCTGGTTTATTTGTGGGGCTATTAATCGGTGCTTTAAATGGTTATGTTGCTGCAACAACCGTGATTCCTCCTTTTATTATTACGCTAGCCACTATGAATATAGCGAGGGGAGCGGCCTATGTAATTACAGATGGAAAGCCAGTCAGAGTTATGTCTGATTCCTTCAATTTCATTGGATCTGGTTATATTGGTGGTGTATTGCCGATGCCTGTCCTTTACCTTTTAATTCTATTAATCATTTGTTACTTCATTATGAATAAAACGCGACTTGGTCGTCACATGTATGCTGTGGGTGGGAATGCGGAAGCAGCGAAATTTTCAGGAATAAACATAAAAAAGGTACAATTTTTTGCTTATATATTTAGTGGATTAATGGCTGCAATTGCAGGTATTGTGTTAGCATCGCGTATGTTTTCTGGTCAACCAACAGCGGGAGAAGGTGCAGAATTAGATGCGATAGCGGCAGTTGTGTTAGGCGGCACGAGTATGACAGGAGGCTATGGGAAAATCGGCGGCACAGTTATCGGGGCACTTATTATTGGGGTGCTTAGCAATGGGCTAAATCTGATGGGAGTAAGCTCCTTTTGGCAATACATTGTAAAAGGTGTTGTAATTCTAGTTGCTGTCTATGCAGATGTTATTAAAAGAAGAAAAGCATAAATGGACATAGAATAGGGGGGAGGATTAGATGAAAGAGGGAATAACAATCGCTGGAACAATTGCTGTTGACGAAATAAAAAAAATTGAAAAATACCCTAATCAGTCAGAGCTGACGACAATAAAAAGCGTAATGCGATCCATAGGAGGAGCGGTATCTAACTGTGCTGTTTCTTTAGCAAAAATAGATGGAGAGTTGCCTATAGATACGTTAGCAATGATAGGAGAGGATGAGAGGGGCGACTATCTTAAAGAGCGACTATCTCACTATAAAAATATTGATAGTAGTCAAGTGAAAGTGTTAGGAGATACACCATTTACCGATGTTTATCAAGATGCAACTAGCAGAACATTTTTTACTTATAAAGGAAACGCTCTTTATTTCGATGAGTCAAAAATAGATTATCAACAGCTGCGCACCAAAATTTTTCATCTCGCTTATATTTTATTATTAGATGGGCTAGATAAGGAAGACAAAGAATATGGAACAAAGACGGCTAAGGTGTTAAGGAATGTACAAAAATTAGGAATCAAGACGTCTATTGATATTGTCAGTGAGAATAGTGATCGCTATCAAAAGCTTGTGCCACCTTGTCTTAAATTCACGAATTATTGCATTATAAATGAACTAGAAGCAGGTAATAGTGTTGGCATAGCATTAAGGAATGGGGATGGAAAGCTGATTGAACACAATATTAGAAAAGTGTTATATCGCTTAAAAAAATTAGGTGTCAAGGATTGGGTTGTTATCCATACACCAGAGGGAAGTTTTGGATTTGATGGAAAAGAGATTCATAGTATACCATCTTTACTTATTGATAATAGCTCAATCAAAGGCACTGTTGGAGCAGGAGATGCTTATGTATCCGGGGTACTATATGGTGCGTTGAAGGAGCTTTCTTTAGTAGAGGCTATGCAATTAGGTACTGCAGCAGCAGCTTCCTCGTTATTCGAGGCGGATGGAACATCAGGTGTAAAGGCATATGATGAATTAGTAAAGATGTATCAGGAATACCCGAAGAGAAATAAAGTGGAAATATAGGAGGAGGGCTACTATGTTAGTAACTTTAAAGGAACTTTTGATAGAAGCAGATAAGGGGAACTATGCAGTCGGGGCTTTTAATTGTCCAACATTAGAATCTGTTAGAGGAGTAGTAGAAGCGGCGGAGGATCTAAGAGCTCCAATTATTCTGGCACACGCAGAGGTGCATAATACTATCATTCCTCTTGAAATAATGGGCCCTATCTTAGTAGAGTTTGCTCAAAAAGCATCTGTGCCAATTGCTGTTCATCTTGACCATGGAACTAATTTAGAAATGGTGAAACAGGCTATTGATATTGGCTTTACCTCTGTTATGATAGATGCCTCACATAAAGGCTATGAGGAAAATATTCAAATTGTGAAAGAGGTAGTGGAATATGCTCATAAACAAAATGTTTCTGTAGAAGCAGAGCTTGGCGTGATGACTTCTTCTGGACTTGGAGGAGAAGAAACATATGAGGGAGACTCACATGTTTTAGAGGATGCAGCAAACTATTATACAGACCCTGCTATTGCAAAGGACTTTGTAGAGAAAACGAATATCGATGCATTAGCTGCCTCCTTTGGTACAGTCCATGGAATCTATTTGACAAAACCAAACTTAGATTTTGATCGATTAGAAAGGATTTATGAAAATATTCAAAGACCTGTCGTTATGCATGGAGGATCAGGTTTAAGTGAAGAAGAGTACAAAACAGTAATAAATAGAGGAGTAAGAAAAATTAATTATTACAGCTATGCAGCAAAGGCCGGGGCATACGCTGCGAAAGCATTTTTAGAAAAAGAAGAGAACCCTTTCTACCATGATTTAACCGTAGTAGCAAAAGAAACCATCAAACAAGATATAAAGAAAGCAATAAGCATTTTCGCAAATAAATGAAGGAACGAAGGGGGGGCGGTTGTAGTCTGCTTCTCTCTTTGATTTTCAAAAGGGAAACGGTAGAGCAAGTTCCCTGATTTTCTACTTGCATTTTTCCCCCAAAAGAGATTAATATAGAAATCGTAATGATTACGATTTAAAAACGAAATGAAAGAGTGATAAAATGAAAAAAATACCTGTTACAGTGTTAAGTGGCTATTTAGGTGCTGGGAAGACAACTTTGCTTAATCATATTTTACATAATAGAGATGGACTGAAGGTTGCGGTAATTGTCAATGACATGAGTGAGGTTATAATCTGAATGGAAGTGTAGGAAAAGGAACTGTCTCTTGCTTCCATTTATAGTATTAAATAAGATTTGTGCTTAACACTGTATTTAAGAGGATTCAATGTAGAGTAAGCAAGATTCTAGATGTGATTTTAATTTTTTAAATGTCATAAATATAAAGTGGAAGAATATACATCTACAGAAAATTAAATTCTTAAGAGGAGAGATAAGCAAGAAGTTGTATGACAACACACAACTTGAAGAGAGTGAAGATGGATATGGTTAAACAAATTAATAGGCAGAGTGTGGTTGATGAAATTTATGATCAGATAGTTCAGAAGATTTATAATGGTTATTGGGGCCTTGGAGAAAAACTTCCTTCTGAACATCAATTGTGTGAAATGTTAGGGGTAAGTAGAACGAGTATTAGAAGTGCATTACAAAAATTAAGTGTAAAAAAGATCATTGAAATCAAACACGGGCAAGGATCATTTGTTTCTAATTTTGCAAAGGTAAGTATTTTGAGTAGCTTAGATACATTAAATGTAGAATTAAAGTTAACTAAGGAAGATATATTAGAAATGCTTGAATTCCGCGAAGCAATTGAATTTAAGTGTATTGATCTCGCTGTGGAAAAAGCAACTGAAGAAGATGTTTTAAATTTAGAAAGAGCTTTAAAAAAAATGATACAAAACAAAAAAGAATACAAAAAGTACACTGTTGCTGATTTTGAATTTCACTTAGTTATTGCTAAGGCTTCAAAAAACAAGCTGCTTTTTGAAGTGTTGAAAAATTCAAAATACTTCTACTTATATTTAGAGGAATTGAATAGAGTCATAGGTGTGAACCAAAACAGTATAGATGGACATACGAAACAGTATGAATGTTTTAAAAAGAGGGACGCAGAAGGTATTAAGGACCAGATAAGAAGAGGAGTAATGGAAATGTTGGAAAAACTCAATATGACTCAGTAACGATAAAATTTCCGAAAAGTTGTATGATGTGCCACCTTATAGGTTGTTCTCTATTTCTAAAAAATATCATTTTTAGAAATAGATTTTATTTAGAAAAGATGGGGGTAGTGAGAAAATGAAAAAAATTAAAATGGGGTTAGTTTTCTTGCTTTTTATTGTAAGCGTTTTATCTGGGTGTTCATCAAAAGAAGGGGCTGGCGAATCAGAAGATGGCGTAGTAACTTTAAAAATTATGTCTGTTTCACAAACAGAACAACCAGACGGGGAACTTGAACAAAAAATTGCTGATGAATACATGAAGCAAAATCCTAAAGTCAAGATTGAATTTATAGGGGTTCCAATGAATGATTTATATAAGAAGCTTACAACATTAGCAACAAGTAATGATTTGCCCGATGCTTTTACTATGACACCTGAATTTATGAGAACAGCTCATGATATGGGAATGACAGCTAATCTTACTGAATTATTAGGAGAAGAGTATTTAAAAGATTTTTACGAAAATATTATTGATGAAGCAAGTATAAATGGGGAATTACAATTAATCCCATGGAACGCGACCCCGCAAGCGTTAATCTTTAGAGGAGATTGGTTTGAAGAAGAAGGTTTAGAGGCGCCGAAGACTTGGGATGAATTTATAGAAGTAGCTCAAAAGCTAACAAAAGATAAAGATGGAGATGGTCAGTTAGATCAATGGGGATTTGGGTTAGTTGGAACTAGAAATGGTTCTGGTGCTTCAAGATTTATACCTATTTTACGTTCCTTTGGTGCAGCAGAAATTAGAAAAGATAATAACGGAAATTGGATTACAGACTTAGGTTCAGATGAAGCTAAAAAGGCATTTCAACTTTATGGAGATTTAAATAATAAATATAAAGTTGTTCCACCAGGGGTTACTGAATCTGGTTTTCCTGAGGTAGCGAGTTTATTTGCAACAAATAAAGTGGCTATGATGATTACTGGACCTAATGCATTAGGAGCAATATATGCGGAAAATCCTGATTTAAAAGGTAAAGTCTATAGTATTCCAGTTCCAAAAGATATTGAATATTCCTCTAATTTTGGCCTTATTGGATATGGAATTTCAGAGAACAGTGAACATAAAGAAGAAGTAGCAGATTACTTGAAATTTCTAGTAAACAAAGAAAATTCCCTTCAATGGAATAAGGATACAGGGAGACTTCCAACAAGAAAGGATGTAGGGGAGTCACAACAATTAAATACACCTGAAATGGCAGGATATTCAGAGGCTATCACATATGCATTTCATTTACCAGAGATCTCTTCATATAGCCAATTCCAAGATATAATAGCTGAAGCTTATCAAACAATGTTAACGAATAGTGAAAGCGTCGAAAATATTGTGAAAAAAGCTGAGAATCGTGCAGAAGATCTAATTAGTAAAGAATAATTTTTAGGTAGGATAAAGAGATAATAAAGCGGTATTCCCCTAACTATTTTTGCTTATAAGAGAGTTGGATTAGGGGAATGCCGACATATGCGGTCAGGTGGTGAAAATATGAGAAATAAAACATTCTCAATATTAAAAAAAGAATATTGGAGTGGCTACTTGTTTACAGCACCTGCTGCAATTGCGTTGTTGTTGTTAGTGGCTTATCCATTAGTTTATGGTATGTATATTAGTTTTTTTGATACAAATCTGGTTAATCGTTGGGATTTTGTTGGGATAGAAAATTTTAAAGAAATATTTTCTAATATGGATTTTACTAATAGCATCTTGCTTACTTTACTCTATACAGTACTAACGATATTAGGTCATTTTATCATAGGAATTGGTTTGGCACTTTTATTAAATATAAATATAAAAGGAATCGTTATTTTTAGAGCAATCCTTGTTTTGCCTTGGCTTTTGCCTGAAGTGGTAGTTGCTTTATTGTGGAAATGGTTATTTAACCCAATGTATGGCTTATTTAATCATATTTTGCTGACAACTAATATTATTTCTGAACCTATCTCTTGGTTAGGTGAAAGTACTTATGCATTTTTAGCAGTTGTAATGGTTAGTATTTGGAAAGGGTATCCTTTAATAATGATGATGATCCTGGCTGGATTACAGTCTATTCCGAAAGATTTATATGAAGCTGCAAGGATAGATGGAACGAATAAATGGCAGGAATTTCTTTATATAACAGTTCCAGGTTTAAAGCCAGTTTTAGTAGTAAGCCTCATACTAGATACAGTTTGGTGGTTTAAACATTATACGATGATCTGGGTAATGACTGCAGGTGGACCTGGAAATGCTACAAATGTAGTTAGTATAGATATCTTTAAGAATGCATTTGAATATTTTGATTTTGGAAATGCAGCAGCTATGGCGGTAATTGTTTTTGCGGTATGTTTCTTGATAGGCTTCTTGTATAGGAGGGTACTAGATAATGATTAAAAAGAGATTTAGACTTTCAAAATTATTAATTTATGTACTATTAATATTTGCCTCAGGATTTGTCTTAGTACCTACTTTGTGGATGCTTTCTACCTCTTTAAAACCTATTGAAGATGTAATGACAACACCACCAAAATGGATACCGGAAAACTTTTCCTTCGCATCCTTTATAAATATATTTAGAGATTATCCTTTTTCTGATTATTTTATTAATAGTATTATAATCGTTTCGATTTCCACAATTGCATCTATTATTGTTTCATGTTTGGCTGCCTATGGAGTAACCAGGTTTAAATTTAAAGGAAAGGGATCTTTTCTTACTTTTTTACTAGTAACTCAAATGTTCCCTTCTATTATGTTATTAATACCTTTTTACCATGTGTTAAGATCAGTAAATCTAATCGATTCCCATTTAGGCTTAATATTAGTCTATATATCTTTTACTATCCCTTTTTGTACTTGGATGATGGTAGGATTTTTCAAGTCTATACCAACTGAATTAGATGAAGCGGCCAAGATGGATGGGTGTGGTAAATTAAGAACCTTTTTACAAATTATTATGCCACTATCGTTACCAGGACTTGCTTCCACAGCCATTTATGCAATGTTAACAGGTTGGAATGAATATATGTTTGCCCTGATATTAACTAATTCAGAAACGATGAGAACTCTTCCTGTTGGCATCGCTGAATTAAATGGATATTATAAAATTCTTTGGAATGATTTAATGGCTGCATCTGTAATTTCAAGTTTACCATTAATTATTTTGTTTATTTTCTTTCAAAAGTACTTTATCAGTAGTTTAACCTCAGGCTCTGTTAAAGGTTAAATAGGGAGGGATAATTATGATAAAAATAAAAAATGTAAAAACGATAGTAACTGCCCCAGAGGGTGTGAATTTAGTAGTAGTAAAAATTGAAACAACTGAACCTGGCTTATACGGTTTAGGATGTGCAACATTTACTCAAAGATATTTATCAGTAGTTTCAGCTATTGATAATTATGTTAGGCCATTCTTAATAGGCAAGGATGTTCATAATATTGAAGATATATGGAATACCACAAATGTAAGTGGTTATTGGCGTAATGGTCCGGAATTTAACAATGCAATCTCTGGTGCTGATATGGCACTTTGGGATATTAAAGGAAAATTAGCGAATATGCCCTTATATCAATTATTCGGTGGCAAATGTAGAGAAGGTGCAGCTGTTTATAGACATGCAGAAGGAGAGACTATAGAACAGGTAGAAGAAAATGTAATCCAATTTATGAAGGAAGGGTTTCGTTATATTAGATGTCAACTTGGAGGCTATGGCGGGAAAAATCATTTTATCAATAAACCAGAAAAAGCTCCCAATGGAATTTATTATGATCCAAAAATTTATATGAAAAGTGTTATAAAGATGTTTGATTATCTAAGAAATAAAGTAGGCTGGGAGGTTGAATTCATTCATGATATTCATGAAAGGTTAGCACCGATTGATGCTGTTGGATTTGCAAAAGATCTAGAACCATTTAAATTATTTTTCTTAGAGGATGCTTTAGCTCCAGAGCAAATTGATTGGTTTAAGTTAATTAGACAGCATACTACAGTACCTATTGCAATGGGAGAACTATTTAATAATCCTAATGAATGGATGCCGCTAATAGAAAATAGATTAATTGATTTTATAAGAATCCATGTTAGTCAAATTGGAGGGATAACCCCTGCGAGAAAAGTAGAAGCAGTATGTCAAATGTTTGGCATACGTACAGCATGGCATGGACCTGCAGATGTCTCACCAGTTGGACACGCTGCAAACGTACACTTAAATGTGAGTAGTCCAGCATTTGGGATTCAGGAATATTATGGATTTAGTGAGAAAGTGCAAGAAGTATTTCCAGGTAGCCCAGAGACTAGAAATGGATATATATATCCTAATCAGTTACCTGGTTTAGGTATTGATATTAATGAAGAGAAGGCAAAAAAATACCCTTGTAATGATAAATTGCCAGAGTGGACCCTAGCAAGAATTGTAGATGGAACTGCCGTAAGACCATAAATAATGTTTTCACTGAAAAAAATGAAAATTTGAGAATTAAGAAAAGAAGAATCATGCTTTTAATTATGTGTTTATTAGGAAGGTATTATTAGGTGCAACAACACATATTCCAAGCTTGTTGCACCCACCTTTTGTAGTATTTAAAAAATTTTCATGATTCTTAATTTCGAGTATCTAAGAGCATAAAGACATCATATTTACTTGGGTTTTTTTAGACGATTATTTTAAGATAAGCACCTAAAAGCTACTTTCAATCCTACAAAAAAATGTAGCAGAGGTAAGAGGAAACGTCAAAAGTAAAAAGATAGAATAGTTTGTAAGTAATATTAACGAATAGACGTAGAACCCCAGTATTGAATTCCTTCTTTTCTCCAATTAATAGATTCTATTTTTGACATATTTCGTGAAATACCTCAATTTGACACTCTTAATATAATTATATAATTATCGATTAGCCTACAAATTTTATTTGCGTATTTTATTACTTTAAAATTCCCCTAAACAGAACAAATGTTTTGGTGTAGAATAGTAATCAGTGCATCAAAACTATTAAATATTAAAGGTGGAAATCAACTTGAATGGAACATCACATGCTGTAATTGGATCAGCAACAGGATTTATTGTTGCTCATACCGTGCAACACCAACGGAGACGCTTGTGTGTGTCGCTTTAGGAGCTGTCTCTGGATTAATGCCTGATCTAGATATTGACGGGAAACTTCGTGGGAAAATTACTTTGCCGCATCAGATGATTCAATTGTCTGCACAGGTAATCGGAATACTTATGATTCTTTATAGTTTCTTCGAGAAGGTCGCAGTAGAAAGGTGGATGGGTGTCGGAATAGGGATTTTGATATTAATTATAGCCTCCTTAATTAAACAAAAACTTATGCTAACGATAACGGGAATTGCCGTTTTGATGGGGGGGCTTTCTGTAGAAGAAAGATGGATTATTCTATTAGGAATCTTTATTATGATTGCATCCTTTACTTCCCATCGAAGCTATACCCATTCTATCTTAGGAGTCGTGTTCTTCGGAATTATAGCCTCTGATTTAGAGACTTCGCTTGGAATGCAAGGATTGTACTATACTTGTCTTGGGGGATATATCAGTCATTTAATAGCTGATTTTAAAATTTTCCCATTTAATAAACGAGGCGTTAAGCTGTTCTTGCCATTGTCATCAAAGGAATTATAATAGTTTAATAGATTATCTTTCTTTATACATAATAAAAAGTTAGATAGAACAGAATCCCTCATTCTGGCAAAATGAAATGGGGGATTTGCGTGTATGAACCACAGGCAGGAGAGTGACTGCTAGTATACCAGAAACTGGTGTTCTTATACCACAACAGATAGCCGAAGTAAAATCGTCTGTCTATCAAAGGCAGGTGAATATAAATAGAAGGCAACGAGAATTAGATACGCTAAATGAATTAGAGCAGGCAAGACTTGCAGTTGAAGCATACGAAAATCCAAGAAAGAATCCATAGCACTCATCTAGAAGCAGATGATCCTGTTAATTGGATGGCTCTTTGATTCCTCTAATGTATTTATCCTTGCATTTTTCCACAAAAGAGATTAATATATAAATCGTAATGATTACGATTTAAAAAACGAAATGAAAGAGTGATAAAATGAAAAAAATACCTGTTACAGTGTTAAGTGGCTATTTAGGTGCTGGGAAGACAACTTTGCTTAATCATATTTTACATAATAGAGATGGGTTGAAGGTTGCGGTAATTGTCAATGACATGAGTGAAGTAAATATTGATAGTGAACTAGTGCAAACAGTTGGGGGTTTTTCCCGTACAGAAGAAAAGCTAGTCGAAATGTCAAATGGCTGTATTTGCTGTACACTTAGAGAAGATTTACTTGTAGAAGTGGAAAGGCTTGCGATGGAAGGGGATATTGATTATATCTTAATCGAATCATCTGGAATTAGTGAACCAATCCCAGTCGCACAGACTTTTTCTTATATTGATGAAGAAATGGGAATTGATCTTACAAAGTTTTGTAAACTAGATACAATGGTAACGGTAGTCGATGCAAATCGGTTTTGGCATGATTATGAGTCTGGTGATTCACTCTTAGATAGAAAAGAAGCAGTTGGGGCAGGGGATGACAGAAATGTTGCTGATTTATTAATTGACCAAATTGAATTTTGCGATGTGCTTATTCTTAATAAATGTGATTTAGTTGCACCAAAGGATTTAGATAAATTAGAGAAAGTAATTAGAACATTACAACCTGTTGCTAAAATTATTCGAACCGTTAATAGTGAAATTACACCGCAAGAAATCTTAGATTCAAATCTATTTGATTTTGACCGGGCTAGTGAGTCAGCAGGATGGTTGCGTGAATTGAATATTGGTCCTAGTATGCATACACCGGAAACAGAGGAATATGGGATTAGCTCTTTTGTTTATGCTAGTAAAAGACCTTTTCATTCGGAACGCTTTAATGATTGGTGTCATTCGATGCCACTCTCGATTGTTCGTGCAAAAGGAATAGCATGGTGTGCCTCAAGGAATAATTTAGCCCTACTTTTATCACAAGCTGGGCCGTCTGTAAGTATTGAACCCATCTCTTATTGGGTTGCATCACTAACAGAAGCTAGACAGAAGGAAATTCTTCGTGTTAATCCAAGATTGAAGGAAAGTTGGGATCCTAAATTTGGTGACAGGCATACAAAGCTAGTATTTATAGGAATGGATTTAAACGTGGAGCTGATAAAAAAAGAATTGGAAGATTGCTTATTAACAGATGAAGAGTTTTATGGAGATTGGCAACAGTTAAGCGATCCGTTTCATTGGCAAGTAGCAGCAAGATAGTTTTGTGAAAGCAAATAACTTGCAAATCGTAACCATTTCGTTTTATTATAAATATGCATCTGAAAGATGGGTTATTTTCACATGTTAAATCGTAATGATGTCGATTTGTATAAAGGAGGATAAAGATTGTGGCCAAAAAATCCAAGGTAGCAAAAGAGAAAAAAAGAAGAGCAACGGTGGAGAAATATGCTGCCGTTCGCAGAGAATTAATCGAAAAGGGGGATTATGAGGCATTAAGAAAGTTACCTAGAGATTCTTCTCCAACACGATTGAAAAATAGATGTGAAGTAACGGGAAGACCAAGAGGTTATTTAAGAAAATTCAAAATGTCTCGAATTGCCTTTAGAGAATACGCTCATAAGGGGCAAATACCTGGTGTGAAAAAGTCAAGTTGGTGATACGTATATTCTATTAAATAGAGGAGGACTTTATTATGAAAAAAGGAATACATCCTACTTATCAGGAAGTCGTTTTTATGGATGTAAATAGTGGCTTTCCATTTTTATCTGGATCAACGAAAACTTCTAAGGAAGAAATTATCTGGAAGGATGGAAAAACCTACCCACTTATAAAAGTGGAAATTAGCTCTGATACCCATCCGTTTTACATTGGCCGTCAAAAATTCTCTGATCGTGGCGGTCGAGTGGAGCGGTTTTATGAGAAGTATAAAAAACAAACTCTTAATTATAACGTTAAAAAGGAAAGTATCCGCTAATTGGAACTATGTAGTAATAGAAAATGGACTTGTCCCAAAAAAGTTTCAGACTATAAAGCTAAATTTGAATCAATCAATATTGCATATAGAATATACTCTTTTTGGGACAATTCTAAACAAAAACAACCATAATATGCTAATCAATCGATTTAAAGGTATAAATTCCGTCGCCTATCTTGAACGACGTGTTTTGAAGCTGTGTAGACTCCGTTAAGAGAATGATTTCTGTTAGCTGATTTAAAGCCCCTTTCTTAAATATAAAGCTCTGTTCTCCGATTGATAAAGTAGATGAAGTATTAGTTGAATCGATAATATTTAAGTGAAATAACTCATTCCAATGCTCAGCAACCGCTGAAGGGTCCGATACGGTAAAAACAGCCTGATGAATAATAGTTTTTCCAGCAGGATGATTTTGGATAATTCCTGAGGATTGAAGGGTATGTAAACGTTCTGAATCTGTGCCTTTCCACTCGATTACAAAAGGGTAGGGGAGACCTTGATAGGAATCATCAATTGTCATCATTTTCCATTCGATAACTTCACCTTTACTATCTAGTCGTTTTCCTGCCATAATGGGGGAAAGGCTTAATCCAGCATCCTTTAGTCTATGAGCGATTTCTTCTATATTATTTGTTCGAAGAGCAACTCTACTTAAGGACTCGTGTTTAGGGAGAAGTTGAATTGAATCTTTGACTACTCTGTTAGGCTCATTAACTTTTTGAACCAATTCTTTATTTTCAACTCCTAAGAATTCAATATAAGTTAGATTAAAATAACTGAGTGAATTATAGGTTCCCCATTGTTTATGTGCCCCCCCTCTAAAAGCGATTAAGTTTTTTTCTTTGAATATTTCAATCGGTTTATCAACATCGTTAACATAATGAACGATATGATCCCATTCTAATTTTGTCATTTTGGTTCTCCTCCTAATTGGGATGTCCGTTTAACAGCTGTTAAAACACTATTTTGTAATCCAGCTGCAAAGTCACTTTTATTTAGCTCAAATAATGCATTTATTCCAACCCCCCCAGGTGAATTGTTAATGTCTAATAATTGTCTAGGATGCTTTCCTGTTATTTTTAACATTTCAACTGCACCACTCGTGTTTTCTAGGGCGATTTTCCAAGAGAGATCTCTGGGCAAACCTGCGAGAACACCTGCATCTGCTAATGATTCAATAAAATAATAAATATAGTTTGGTCCAGCTACTCCATAACCAGTAAATATATCCAATAAGGATTCTTCGATGAATTCAACTTTACCAAAACTGTTTAAAAATGAATTGATTTTGTTCTTTTCAGCAAGCTTATTTAGGGTGGCAGCACTATACCCAAAGCCAGTATCTGTTAACGTATTAGGAATAACACGAACAATAGGAAATTTATTATGTAAATAGGATTCAATTTTTTTCAACGTAACTCCAGCAACAATAGAAATAATGGTAGCGTTCTGATCAGCATATTGATCAATTAATCCACTTATAGCCTTGATATCATCTTGTGGCCTTACGCCAATAATAATTAAATCTGCATCTCTAAACCCGCTTTTTTCATTAAAAACAACCCCAATCCCATATGTTTCAGCAAGATACTTTAGTCGAGAATGATTTATATCATAAACGTTAATTTGTTTATTCTCAAAAATATTATTGTGAATAACTGCCCGAATGATTGCTTCAACCATTTGTCCTCCACCGATAAAATATATCTTTTTCATGATTCATACTCCTTTTTATTGAAAAGATTAGTAACGATTGTACATTTCTGCATTAATTTATTGGTAGAGTCTAGGCTGTGTGCATTAAGTTCTATGCACACAGCCTGAACATAGAAACTCCTGAATTTTCTAATTCCATGCATCTAGTAGAATGAAACCATCGTATTTTCCTTGTGACTCAATATAAGACTTAAACTCATCTGACTCGTAGGCTGCTTTTAAATCTTTTGCCCACTGGGTATCTTTATTAGATTCATTGACAGACACAATAATACGATGTTCTTCAGGAGTATTTTCAATTTTTAAGGCATCGGTAATTTTTTTACCAGCGCTTGCAATATAATTTCCGTTTACTACGCCATAGTCAACATCTTGTAAAGAAACTAATATTTGAGCTGGGTCCAAGACTTTAATATCAATATTATACTTATCCGGTTTAACACTATTTAAATTAAAATCAGTTGTACCCGCGTCT
The DNA here is from genome assembly GCF_976954375.1 of Niallia sp. Marseille-Q9988. Taxonomy (NCBI): domain Bacteria; kingdom Bacillati; phylum Bacillota; class Bacilli; order Caryophanales; family Bacillaceae; genus Niallia; species Niallia sp. Marseille-Q9988. Next base: position 161,135 of record NZ_CDRJSZ010000011.1, read on the forward strand.
TTATCAACTTTCACCCATCCTAATTCTTCAAGAATTCGTACAGCACGCTCTTGGTTTACTGGGTCATTTGGAACAGCAACTGTTGTTCCATCTTTAACATCATCTAATGTTGTATGATTAGTGGAATACAATCCTTGAGGAGCACTTGGGACAAAGGTGATCCCAATCATGTTTGTATTAAGTTCTTCATTGATGCCTTCCATATATGCAGTGCTTTGAAAAACACTTGCATCAATAGAGCCTTCTTTCATTGCTGGATTTACTTGCATGTTCTGACTAAATGTTTTAATTGTCACATCATATCCCTTGTCCTCTAATATCGGAAGAATCCCATTTCGAAATTGCTCTTCATATGTTCCGACACCAAAGCCAACTACTATTTCTTTTTTGTCCTCCCCAGCAGTTGATTTGTCGTTACCACAAGCACCAATAATAAGAAGTAATCCTATTAAAATTGTAATGAATGTTTTTTTCATTTTGAAATCTCCTTTTCTAAAATAGTCTTTCTGAATGCATATAAAGATTCTTCTGTAACACTGAGTGGGATGGCACAGTTAGGAGCAACAATAAAAGGTTTGTTTTCCATCAGCTTAAGAGTATTTTTTGTTTCTCTTGTGATAGATTTAACATGATTATCTGCAAATAAATGGTGATCTACACCACCAACAACGGTTGCATTTACGTCTGCTAATAAACCTGGATTCCCATTAGCTTTGGTATCCCAACTTATGCCTTCAATTGGGTAATCATTAAATTTTTCAGGTTGAGCATTTGGTCCGCAGGTGTGTAAAATTCTTTTTCCATTTTGAGCTGCTTCTAAAACGATTAAATCATAAGGTCTTGAAAATTCATTAAAGGCAGAGTCATCAAATAGTGTAGGATTAGCTGTTCCTGTTACGGCATAAAATAGCCCGTCTATACCTACATTATCTAATTCTTGAACAAATTCAGCTATAGTTAGAGCAATAGCATGTAAGGCATGATGAACACCAGAACGATTATCTACAAATAAGCTTTCGAAAGAAACAGGTGCATCGATTCCAAATACCGTTTCATACACATAGGCAGACCTACCTGCAATAAAAAGTAACACGGACAGTGGGGAAAAAATAGTCTGAGTTAAAGGTATATCAGGTAATTCAGCTCTAATACTTTTAGCCGCTTCAAGTTGTTCTAGTAAAGAAGAAGATTCAAACACTTTTTTTACTTCCAAATTCCATAAGTCAGAAGGTTTAGTTATTACTGTTGTTAATTGTCTTGGAAAAACAGTATGGTAGTCCGTGAAGTCGTATTCATTGCCCCAAATTTCTGCAAGATAAGTTGCTCTAGGATTTATTTTAACCCAATCCCAATCGTATTTCTTTGTAAAGTTCACTGTTGAACTTGTTAAATCAATTGCATTATGTTCTTTGTTTATGAAATGTCTCCACCCACTTATAATCGGACGATCCGCTTTTTCACCGGAAAGGAGGGCGTTAAATCGATCATGTTTTGTCCAAGTTTTCATATTATATCTCCTCACTATAGTTTTTAAAATAAATGATTGTTTGTATTAATTTAGTTACGTCTTGCTTTTCGAGCTAAGAAATTCCCAAGCGACTGAATTCCTTGAACCATAATTATAAGAACTATGACTGTTACTACCATTACTACAGTATCAAATCTTTGATATCCATATACAATCGCTAAATCACCTACACCCCCTCCACCAACAGTTCCAGCCATTGCTGTTGCACCAATTAAACCAATGGTTGCAGTAGTGATGGAAAGTATTAAAGAGCCAACTGCTTCTGGAAGTAAAAAATACCAGATGATTTGTAAAGGAGTAGCTCCCATTGATTGAGCGGCTTCTATAATTCCTGGATTAACTTCTAAAAGAGAGTTTTCCACTAGTCTACCAATGTAAGGAGCAATATAAATGATTAGCGGAACAATTGCAGCAGCTGTCCCGATAGATGTCTGTACAATTAATCTAGTAAAAGGAATAATAGCTACTAATAAAATGATAAAGGGAAGGGAACGAAAAATATTTATTAATGGATTTAATATGGAATAGATTATTTTATTTTCCAGTACTCCTCCACTTCTTGTAACAACCAATAAAATTCCTAATGGGATTCCTATTAACGATCCAATAAATAATGAGTATCCAACCATATAAAGGGTATCAATTATTGCTTGTAAAAATTGATCTAAGGTAATATTAGTAGTCATTACTCATGTACCTCCTCGAAAAAAACATTTATATCTTGAAGATAGGTTAATGCATTTTGAATATTCATTGATTCTCCATGCAGTTGAACAATCAAATTACCAATCGCAGTACCTTGGATTTCAGTCATATTTGCATAGAGTATATTTAATTTGAGTTGATGATGATGGATTAGTTCATAGATGATTGGTTCATAAGCGGTTTCTCCAATAAATTTTAGTTTGAAAATTTTATGTCTGAAATCCACAGAATTTTGAAGGCTATTTGGTACTTTATCATGAATCACAGTTTGAATAAAATTTTTGGTTGTTTGATGCTGTGGTTTCCCAAAAACTTCAAGTACGGTTCCAGACTCAATAATTTTTCCATTCTCCATTACGGCGACTTTGTTACATATTTCTTGGATAACAGTCATTTCATGTGTAATAATCATGATTGTTATGTTATATTCAGCATTTATTTTTTTTAACAATTGTAGAATAGATTGGGTTGTCTCTGGGTCAAGTGCAGAAGTTGCTTCATCACAGAGTAAAATGGATGGGTTGGAAGCTAAAGCTCTAGCAATCCCTACACGTTGCTTTTGTCCTCCTGATAATTCGTTTGGATAGCTGTTTGATTTATCGCTTAATCCAACAAAGTCTAATAATTCTGTTACTCTTTTTTTTATCTCTTGTTTGTTTTTCTTTTGAAGTACTAAAGGAATTGCTACATTATCGAAGATTTTTTTTGATTCTAATAAATTAAAATGTTGAAAGATCATTCCAATTTGTTTTTTTGTTTCTCTAAGATCCCTTTTATTGAAGGTAGCTAGGGACTGTCCATTAACAATTACTTCTCCTTTGGTCGGTATTTCTAAATAATTGACAAGCCGAATTAAGGTGCTTTTTCCTGCACCACTGTATCCTATTACCCCAAAAATATCACCTTTATCTACTTTTAAATTGATTCCATTTAAGGCTTCTACGGTCTTATTCTTACGTGTATAAGATTTATGGATGTCCTTTAATTCAATCATGTACATTTCCTTTCTTTAAAAAATTTTAAAAAACATAAAAGCGGGAAAATTCCGAACAATAAATCCCGACTATTCCCATTGACAATAAAGATAACGCTATTTTTTTTATTTGGAAATAGGTATAATTAACTATTTATTTCCAGAATATATCTCTGATGATTGTAAAGAAGTTGTCAATAAAGCTTGATCGATATCATGAATAATATCTATTGCATTCTCTAAGCCAGCAGAAAGCCGAATTAGAGTATTAGTTATCCCCATTTTTGCTCTCTCTACCTCAGGAATAGAAGAATGGGTCATTGATGCAGGGTGTTGCACAAAAGTTTCTGGGTCTCCTAGGCTAAAAGAAATATATGCTAGTTTAAGTGAATTTAAAAATTTTACAGCTGTTTCATAATTTCCTTTTACTTCAAATGAAATAATACCACCCATTTGTTTCATTTGTTTCTTTGCTAATGAATGCTGGGGATGGGTAGTTAAGCCAGGATAATAAACCTCTTGTATGGATGGATGACTTTTTAAATAGTTTGCAATTTGTAAAGCATTTTCACAATGTTTATTCATCCTTATTGCCATCGTTTTTAACCCTCTTAATATAAGATAGGAATCAAATGCATTGAGATTCTGACCAAGGTTTCCCATAAAGTTTTTACGCATTAATTCAATAATTCGCTCTTTACCGATAATAAATCCAGCTAAGACATCTCCATGTCCATTTATATATTTGGTAGCACTATGTACAACAATAGTTGCTCCTAAATCTAGCGGTTTTTGTAAGTAAGGTGTCATGAATGTATTGTCAACAATTAGTGGTAAGTCATATTGTTTGCTGACATTTGCAATTTCTTGAATGTCCAAGATTGTAAGCAAAGGGTTGGAAGGTGTTTCGATAAATATTGCTTTAGTATTTGGTTTAATTGCCTTAACAATATATTTACTATCGGTACAGTCTATAAAATCAAAGAAGATACCATACCTTTTTGCTATAGTTGAAAGAAAATTATAAGTTCCTCCATAAATATCTTTTGTGATAATAATATGGTCGTCTTTTTTTGCAAAAGCAAGTATTGCTGTTGCAATTGCAGCCATACCGCTTGATAATCCAAGAGCGTCTTCCCCGTTTTCAAGAAATGCTATCTTTTGCTCTAATGTCCTCAGTGTTGGATTCCCATATCTCCCATAATAAACATTAGGAATGTCACCAACTACAGCCGCAGTTGCAGTTTCTATGTTTGGAAATGCATATGCAACTGCTGGAATTATGCTGTTTGAAATAGCTTTAGATTTAAGAACTTGTGGATGAGTGCCATGAATAAGTTTTGTATCAAATCCCCATTGTTTTTGTTTCATCACTAGTCATCCTTTCTATTTTATCTAGAGCTGTAGATAAGCTACTAAATATATGATCTTTCATTGCTTGCTCTGCACCATCGGGGTTTTTTTCCATTATTTTTTGTAAAATTAAAGCATGTTCTTCGTCCGCATGATTGCTCCACTTTCCGAATCGAGAAATAAGTCGACAGTATCTAAGAGAATGGTCCCTAAGTTTTTCAAGTGTTTTTTCAAAAGTCTTTAGTTGACTAATTTCACCCAAGTAATCATGAAACTCAAAGCCATAGGAGACAAAATCTTGGCTTGCTCCTTCTTGAAAAGAATATTTAATTTTGTTTTGAATGCTATTTAATATACGAATATCTTTATCGGTTGCTCTCATTGCAGCGTGTCTTGTGATTGTTCCCTCAAGCATACTTCTTATTAAAAATATTTCTTCCATTTCCTTTCTATTTGCAGGAGCAACTTTTAATCTACCATTTGTTTGGCGTACTAGAAAATCCTCCATTTCTAGTCGTTGTATTGCTTCGCGTAAAGGAGTACGACTTATTTCAAGGTTGGATGCAAGTTGTTCTTCTCGTATAATTTCATCTGGTTTTAAATCTCCATTTATCACTTGGTGTTTAAGTGCAAGGTAAGCATGATCTTTTGTTAGTTTTCGATTTGTACGATTGGCCATAATCTCCTCCAATTGCAGAATTTAATTGGGTAAAGAATTGTATAATTGTATACAAAGTTTTTCTTTAGAATTTTCTGAATATTTTAATAGTATTTTATAATGTATAAGTGTAATAGTCAATAACTCTTTAAACATTTTTTTGAGTTTTAAGATAGTTTGATAGATTTTTTTGTAAGTAAAAGAAATCATTTATTAAACAGAAGAATAATGTTTTAACTCCTCAACTTAAGTGAATAATTTCTAATAAGCAATATTTCACAACAAGGAGGAGAAATATATGAACGACCATTTGGAAAGAATGAAGAATCAAAAAGGGTTTATTGCCGCATTAGACCAAAGTGGAGGCAGTACACCAAAAGCATTGTTGAATTACGGAGTACCTGAAAGTGCCTATACAAATGAAGCAGAAATGTTTGATAAGGTGCACCAAATGCGGACAAGAATTATTACATCTCCAGCTTTTGATTCTCAGTATATTCTTGGTGCCATTTTGTTCGAGCAAACGATGGATAGTAAGATAGAAGGCATGTATACAGCTGATTATTTAGCAGAGAAAAAAGGGATTGTTCCTTTTTTAAAAATTGATAAAGGGTTAGCTGAACCTTCAAATGGAGTTCAATTGATGAAGCCGATCACGGATTTAGATGAGATCCTCCAACGTGCAAAGGAGCGCCATATTTTTGGAACGAAAATGCGCTCAGTTATTAAGGAAGCAAATTCTGAAAGTATCAAAGCAGTAGTGGATCAGCAATTTGAAATCGGAAAACAAATAATGGCAGCAGGGCTAGTGCCAATTATTGAACCAGAAGTGGATATTACTAGTCCAGATAAAGAGCAATCAGAAGCGATATTGAAAGAGGAACTATTAACAAATCTAAATAGTCTAAAAGAAGATGAAAATGTCATGCTTAAGCTGTCCATCCCTACAGTTGCTAATACTTACAAAGAATTGACTACACATCCAAGAGTAGTGCGAGTAGTAGCACTTTCAGGTGGATACAGCAGAGAAGAAGCAAATCAAAAATTAAAGGAAAACGACAATATCATCGCAAGTTTTTCTCGAGCGCTAAGCGAAGAGTTAAACGTTAACCAATCAGAAGAGGAATTTAATGCTGCATTAAAAGAAGCTGTTACGTCTATTTTTGAGGCTTCTACTGAGAAGACAGGAAAGTAGTAGATTGTGGATTTAATGATTTCGAATGAGTCGGGCTATAAAGAGAAGCTTAGCTGGATTGAACTTGGAGGCACCAGATAATGATATTCTGGTGCCTTTTCCTATTTGTACATATTAATAGTAAAAAATAGATAACTATCAAGGGAAAACCAAATTTCGTAGTTTACACTCTATAAAAAGAAAGTAGATTTCCCTGTCTATTTCCCCATTCTTATAAACATTTTTCTAATGTTTCCTTAATGGAAGCGATAATATCGTACTCTTTTATGCCTAATACGGGCATAGTATCTTCTGGATCAAGGTATAAATCTTCTGTTTGTAATTTTGAACTTATCGCCATATGAATGCCATCTCTGTACCTGCTGCTTCTGCATGTTTATCCAGTTCTTCATAAATTGGTCTCATTTGTTCATAGTCTACTACTGGTACTTGAGTGGTTTCGTGTTGATCTAATGCGTCTACAATCATTTGGTAAAACTCTTGAAATTTCATGTTTTTTCCACAAATAGCATAGGTATGGCGATGTTCCCCTTTTTCCATTGCGCCAATAGCCGCTTCTGCAACTTGTTCTACCGTCACCATTACAGTGCCTCCTTGAAGAGCTGGAAAAACGGATTGGCCTCTAGCTTGAGCGACAAACATTTTCTATAATGGAAGTCTTCCAGGCATCTACCACATATAAAGTAGAGAAGAGCTATCTCTAAATAGTAATCTTCTAGAAAATTTAAAGGGAATGAATCCTGATACATCCGAAACGGAGTTATATGCCCTCCCTCTAGGGAATGATTCTTATGCTTTCTCAAAGTTAGGGGTGACATCGAAACAATCTTTAGTGGCATTTGTACCAAATTATAGCCAAAAAAAGGAGGAATCTATCGAACTGATAAAGTACTTAATAAGTGGTGAGAAAACAAAAGGAGTAGAGGAGAGGAATAATGACTAGTCATTCTAAATTAGAAGATAGTGGCCAAAAAGAGAAAGCGCTTACCTACGAAAATCCAATTTTGTATTTGGATATTCCGGATCCAGATGTAATTAGGGTTGGAGATACCTATTATATGTCTAGTACAACGATGCATATGAATCCAGGCGTTCCGATTATGAAATCAACAGATCTATTGCATTGGAAAATTGTTAACTATGTATATGACACTTTAGCAGCAAATGACGAGCAAGAGCTGAACAATGGAAAAAACGAATATGGAAAAGGCTCTTGGGCAAGTTGTCTTCGGTATCATCAAGGGATGTATTATTTAGTTGTGGGCTCTTTAGCAACAGATAAAACGTATATTTTTCAGACAAAGGATTTGGAGAAAGATAAATGGAAGCGCTCTATTTTGAATAAATATTATCATGATATGTCTTTATTATTTGATGATGATGGACGTGTCTATTTAGTTTATGGAAATGGGAATATACGCGCAATTGAACTAACAGCAGATGCAACAGCTATTAAAGAGGGTGGATTGAATAAGATAATCATTCCAGATGCTAGTTTAGTAGCATCTCCAAAAGAAGAAGTAGGATTACAAGCAGAAGGTGCACATATTCAAAAAATAGATGGCTATTATTATGTTTTTACTATTACGTGGCCGAAAAATGGACATCGAACCCAATTAGTGCATCGGGCAATAGCGTTTGATGGAGAATATGAAGGGAGAATTGCAGTAGATGATCCAACTGGTGTAGCACAAGGAGGAATAGTTGATACGCCAACAGGTGAATGGTACGGTATGTTATTTTGCGACAATGGGGCTGCAGGCAGAATGCCGTGTTTACTCCCAGTTAAGTGGGAGGATGGCTGGCCAATTTTTGGAGAAAATGGTATTACACCAAAAAACATGTCCATTCCAGTTCATCAGGAAACAAGTGAAAACCGTATTGTATCATCAGATGAGTTTGTTTATGAAAGTGATTCACTTGACTTGGTATGGCAGTGGAATCATAATCCCGATCCGACGAAATGGTCTGTAACGGATCGTCCTGGGTACTTACGTTTAACAACTAATAAGCTTTGTCCTGACTTAGAGGCAGCAAAAAATACCCTTACCCAACGAACTTTCGGACCCAAATGTTCTGCCAATATTTCATTGGAGACTTACGGTATGAAGAATGGCGATATTGCTGGATTTGCTGCTTTTCAAAAAGATTATGGATATGTTGGTGTACAGGTAATAAATGATTCAAAAATGATAACAATGGTCGACGCAAGTCCTGGTTCCCCTGTGGTAGTAGAATCTATTCCTCTAGAGCAGGAAAGAGTTTATTTTAGAATTGATTGTGATTTTAAAGATAGTAGGGATAAGGCATATTTCTATTATAGTTTAAACGGATTGGATTGGAATAGAATAGGTGCTGAACTCCAAATGAAGTATAAATTAGATCATTTTGTCGGATATCGATATGCCTTGTTTTATTTTTCTACAGAAGAAATAGGTGGTTATGCTGATTTTGATTATTTTAGAATGGAACCTTTGAATGAATAATAAATGTTTATTGCAGGATATAACAGAAGCTATCTAGTTTGTCTTTTAGAGGATAGCATCTTTATTTTCATCAATGAATGGAGAATATATTTTGATTTTGAGGTGAATGAAGTGAATCAAAGCAAAAAGAGACTCTGGTATGAGCAACCAGCAAATGACTGGAATGAGGCATTGCCTATTGGAAATGGACGTATTGGGGGAATGGTTTTTGGTCATATCGAGCGGGAGCGGATTCAATTAAATGAAGACTCTGTATGGTATGGCGGACCTAGAGACCGAAATAATCCAGATGCACTTACGCAATTTCCTACCATTCGGGAACATTTAGAAAACGGGGAAATTAGGGAAGCCGAAAAACTAGCTGCACTTGCTTGTACGGGCATCCCGGAATCACAAAGACATTATGAACCATTAGGAGATTTGCGGATAGATTTTCATCATGAAGATGATGTATTTACCAATTATAAACGAGAATTAGATTTAGACCGTGGAGTAGCTACTATTAAATATATGTGTAAAGATATTGCTTACAATCGAGAAGTTTTCACAAGTTATCCTGACCAAGTAATGGTGATACGTTTAACTGCTTCTAAAGAGAAAGAAATCTCCTTTCAATTGTTTTTGGATAGAGGAAAGACAAGAAATATAGATGATATGAAAGCAGTCGAACCAGATTATTTAATAATGGATGGAAAAACTGGTGGAGAGAATGGAATTCATTTTCATACTGGGGTCAAAGTGTTAGTGGAAAAAGGAGTAATCACTTCGATTGGAAATAGAATAATAGTTCAAGAGGCAAGTGCTGTAACCATAATACTAGCTGCAGCTACATCCTATCGCTACGAACAACCTGCTAGTCAATGTGTAAAGACCGTTTTAGCTGCGGAAAAGAAATCATATGAACAGTTATGGAAAACACATCTTCAAGATTACCAATCTTTGTTTCATCGAATGGATCTCAACCTAGGAAAAGACAATAGAAAGCACGATATACCAACAAATAAAAGGCTGGATTTACTAAAAGAAGGAGAAGAAGATCTTGATTTAATCAGTACGTATTTTCACTTTGGCAGATACTTACTTATTTCTTGTAGTCGACCAGATTCCTTACCAGCAACGTTGCAAGGAATTTGGAATGATCAAATGTTACCTCCTTGGGATAGTAAATATACAATCAACATTAATACACAAATGAATTATTGGCCAGCGGAGGTATGTAATCTTTCCGAATGCCACCAACCACTATTTGATCATTTGGAGAAAATGAGAGAACAAGGAAGGATAACTGCTCAAATCATGTATGGTTGCCGTGGATTTACCGCCCATCAAAATACGGATATTTGGGGAGATACTGCTCCTCAAGATATGTTTATACCAGCGAGTATTTGGCCATTAGGAGCTGCTTGGCTATCTTTACATTTGTGGGAGCATTTTGAGTATACAGTAGATATTACGTTTTTAGATAAGGCTTATGAATTGATGAAAGATGCTGCTTTGTTCTTTGTTGATTATCTAGTTGAAACACCAGAAGGAGAACTTATTACACCACTTTCTGTCTCACCAGAGAACACGTATCTATTGCCTAATGGGGAGAAGGGAAGCTTAACAGAAGGGCCATCGATGGATATACAAATAATTTATGCCCTGTTTTCTAGTTGCATTGAAGCAAGTAAACGACTGAATAGAGATCATCCTTTTAGGGCGGAATTAACACAACTCAAAAACAAGTTACCTGCCTTGAAAATAGGTAAGTATGGACAAATTCAAGAATGGCTTGTTGACTATGAAGAAGCTGAACCTGGTCACAGACATATTTCCCACTTATTTGCTCTTCATCCTGGAAAGCAGATAAATCCTAGAGAAACACCAGAATGGGCTATAGCTGCTAAACGCACCTTAGAAAGAAGATTGAAATATGGTGGTGGACATACTGGCTGGAGTCGGGCTTGGATTATAAATATGTGGGCAAGGTTAGAAGAAGGAGAGTTAGCATACGAAAATGTACTAGAGCTACTAAAATCTTCTACCCTACCAAACTTATTTGACAATCATCCACCATTTCAAATAGACGGGAATTTTGGTGGAACTGCTGGAATTGCAGAAATGCTTATTCAGAGCCATGCAAATGACATTCATCTTCTTCCCTCTATACCAAAAGCATGGAAAAGTGGAGAAGTAAAAGGATTAAAAGCAAGGGGAGGTTTTGAAATAGAAATGAAATGGGATAATCATCAACTCACCTTTTTATCTATCTACTCCTCACATGGTGGTGATTGTCGTATCCGGTATAACATATTAAGAAAAGAAGAATATGCTTCATATCAACAAGAAGAACAAATACGAATACTTCATACGAAAGATAAGGAAAGATATATATTGATAGAGGGCGCAGAGGATCGGTTCGAGAGCATGGAGAGAGTATAGTAAAGCCTATTTCTATGAGGGGTTAAAGCATGGAAATACGTCCACTTGATTTGATGGGACAGTTAACCCAATCTGAGATTGTCTGCGTTTTTTTTCAAACATTTGTTTATTGCTAAATTTATAGCTTGATACAAATACGTTTCAAAGATTCTTCCATAGTTGGCTTTTTCAGAAGTTCATCCAATGTCTAAATGGAAAAAACATCTCATTTAAATAATAAGGAGAATGAGTGATGGATAAAAATATGTTAGGAAATAACTTCATTACACAAATTGGGATTTTAGTTCACGATATTGAAAAAACAAGTCAGGCATATGCAGATTTTTTCGGCGTAGATAAACCCGAGTGGTCTTTAACTGATACGGTTGATCGTGCACAAACAGAATATCGCAATCAATCTACAGAAGCACGTGCCAAGCTTGCCTTCTTTAATTTGGGATCCCTTCAGCTTGAATTGATTGAACCAGATCGTAATCCAAGTACATGGCGTGAATATTTGGATGAACATGGAGAAGGTCCACATCATATCGCTTTTGTTATTAATGGAATGAAAGAAAAGGTTACTTTGATGGAAAAAAATCAAATGCCTCTTCTTCAAAAAGGCGAATATACTGGCGGGAGATATGCTTACATGGATACCTTTAAAGATTTAAAAATTATCTTAGAATTATTGGAAAATGATGAAGCAAAGTGATACAGCTTAAATAAGAAGAAACTAGTAATGTAAAAATAGGGAGAGAGTGAAATTGTATGAGTACATCCATACTAGCTATCGTTGGAGATTACTATCATCCAAGTGAACTGCACTGCAGTCTTTAGAACAAGCACTAGACAAACATATTTCTAATGGGAAAATGGAATTAGCAACATGTAATCCTAATCGCTTATTAGAGAAACTTGCTGGAAAGCCAGATGTCGTCGTATTGTTTTCAGAAAATCGAATAAATCCAGCAGATCATCCTGTGGATACTTGGATGACGGAAGAGATTGCTGATGCCATAACTCAATATGTAGAAAATGGCGGAAGGTGGCTGGCATGGCATTCTGGATTGGCCTCCTACGCAATAAATGGCAAATATACGCAGATGCTTAGAGGCTATTTTAAATACCATCCAAAACAGCATCAACTCGTCCGCTATACAAATACAAAAGACAATGAAATACTTTCAGATAATATTTCATTGGATCTTTTAGATGAACATTACTTCGTTCATTGTGATTTAGCACAAACCACAGTCTTTCTTCAAGCTAACTCCGTTGATGGGCAGTCCATTGCAGGCTGGTATCATACTTACGGCAATGGAAAAGTTTGCTGTCTAACACCTGCCCATAACAAGGAAGGTTTATTGGATCCAGGTTTTATGAACATACTGGAAAAATGCTTGGTTTGGGTTTCTGCATAAGAAATTTAGGAGTTACAATAAGAAAATGCAAGCACCATAAGTTATGAAGACATCTAGCAAAACCTGCTAGTTTTATAGCGTGATACACAATTCATTTAAGATAATAGGTACAGCGTTAATTTAATAGAATATTTGTGAATGGCGAAAGAGTGCTTTATATCAAAAAGACTCTTTCGTTTTTTATTTAGGGATATGTTGTATCTACTGTTCCAAAGTTAAAAGATACAACATGACAATTTTCATACTTGGTGTAAAACATTTAGAGCGCTTTGATAGGGCAGTACTAAATTGCATGAAGTCGTTATAAAGGCAAATGTTCGAATGAGTGTTGCGAGAATTCATTTACCAGTGAAAAATAAGATTGTTTTGGAGAGGCATTCATTTGACTCTCTATGTTTGATGTTTGTAGAAATATGTCACTTGGGTAAAGGTATCTAATAATAGATAGCTATATTTTGTGTAAAGTATGAAAGCACTATATGAAGCTAGAAATAGAGGAGTGATTTGCTATGACATTAAGAATTGGGGTAATTGGTACAGGTGCAATTGGAAAGGAGCATATTAGAAGAATTACTAACAATCTCTCAGGTGGAAAGATAGTTGCAGTCACAGATATAGAGGAAGCATCCGCAAAATCTGCGATGGAACAGTTTGGATTAGATGCAGCTATTTATCCTGATGATAAAACCCTAATTGCAGAGGGAGATGTCGATGCAGTGTTGGTGACGAGCTGGGGACCGGAACATGAGGAAAGCGTGATTGCAGCAATAGAAGCAGGAAAATATGTTTTCTGCGAAAAGCCGCTTGCTACAACTATTGAAGGCTGTATGCGAATTGTTGAAGCTGAAATGAAACATGGGAAGCGATTAGTGCAAGTAGGGTTTATGCGCAGATATGATAGTGGATACTTACAATTGAAGGAAGCTATTGATAATAAATTCATAGGTGAGACGTTACTTTTACACTGTGCCCATAGAAATCCAGAGGTTGACACAACTTATTCGACAGACATGGCCATTACAGATACGTTGATTCATGAAATTGATGTTTTACATTGGTTAGTGAATGATGACTATAAATATGTACAAGTTATTTTTCCTAAAAAAACGCGTTACGCACATGAAGAATTAAGAGATCCTCAATTTGTTATTTTGGAAACTAAATCAGGGATTGTAATAAATGTAGAAATCTCTGTTAATTGCAAGTATGGCTATGATATTCAGTGTGAGGTTGTAGGGGAAGAAGGGATAGCTAAATTACCTGAAGTGCCTAGCATTACCTTTCGAAAAAATGGAGGAATTGGCTCCAATATTTTAATGGATTGGAAAGAGCGTTTTATGGATGCCTATGATACAGAATTGCAGGATTTTATAGATGCTATTAGAAAAACGGGTGAGCCAAATGGACCAACAGCATGGGATGGCTATATTGCTCAAGTCACTGCTGAGGCTTGTCTTAAAGCACAAAATTCAGGAAAGAAAGAAGATGTTTTTTTCCTTGAACAGCCTGACTTTTACAAGAAAAATCTTAGACCAGCAAATGTTTAACTATTCGTTCTAAACAAAATGGAGGGAAAAGGATGAAACTAGGAATGAATCAAGGTACTACTCTAGAGAACTCAAGTCTGGAGCTTGATCTTCAATTATTAGAGAAGTACGGCTATGATTATATTGAAATTCGTTCGATTGATAAATTGAAGGAATATTTACAATCACACACTATCCAAGACTTAGTAGATTATTTTCAAACCCATCACTTAAAGCCATTATCACTCAATGCACTAGTTTATTTTAATAATCGTACGGAAGAAGAATACAAAGCGTTGTTGGAAGAATACAAAGAAATGCTAGAGTATGCGCAAATGTTAAATATCGATAGAATTGTGGTTGTTCCATTGGTCTCTGAAAAGAAAATAGAGAGAGGGGAAATTAAACAAAGCTGTGTAAAAGTATTAACCGAGTTATCCGATTTAGCCAATCCATATGGAGTAAAGCTAGCGCTTGAATTTATTGGCCATCCGCATGCAACCGTTAATACACTAAGCTTTGCTAATGAAATTGTAGCAGCCGTAAATCGTGAAAATGTTGGAATCGTATTTGATACCTTTCAGTTTTATGCAATGAATTCCACAATGGAAGATTTAAAAAATACGGATTTTTCCAAAGTATTCTTATTTCATATTAATGACGTAGAGGATTTTAACCCGGGAATTTTGTTAGATGAGGATCGTCTATATCCTGGTGATGGAGTGATTGATTTGCCTAGCATTCTTTCTATTATAAAAGAAAAAGGTTTTTCAGATCATGCTTCTATTGAATTGTTTAGACCAGAATATTATCAATTAACTGCAGAGGAAGTCGTGAAAACAGCTAAGAATAAAACACTTAAGGTGTTAAATCAGGTTTATTCAGTAGAGGAGATAAAGTGATACAAAAAAGGGGGACAACATTTATAAAGTGTGAAGACACTGTTTATAAATGTTGTCCCCCTTTTATTTTTTTAACTGCTTGATCATATTAAACCATTGAACGCCAGCATGATGGGAGTCGGCAATACCTTGATTTTGATAACCATTTTTCTCATAAAAAGTAATCAGCTCTTTGCGACAAGTTAGAGTGATGCTTAATCGCTCGCCTTTTGCTGCTATTTTTTCTAACTTTTTAAGCAAGATACTAGCGATGCCTTTTCTTTGGTAATTGGGATGGACTGCAATGCCTAAAATGCTTTGATGGCCCCCTTTTGGAGGATTTGGAACAGTTCTTTCGAATAAGTCATCGGTTATAAAGGCTTTCGAGATAACGGGTCCATTAACATACCCTATAACTACTCCGTTTTCTTCCATAATAATAAACGTATCAGGAATGGTTTCCATTCTATTTATAAAGGCTTTTTTTGTTGCTGCTTCTGCTGAAGTGAAAGCGATATTTTCTATTTCTAATAATGGTGGTAAATCCGATGGTTGGACATTTCGAATGAGCATTTTTATTTCTCCCTATACCGGTATTTTCTTCTATTTTAGTTTTTTAATAGCTTATTTTTCAATAGCAATCAATTAAATTTATTAGAAAAGTTAAAAATAGTTTCCATTCTAAGAGATGGGTATTAATCTGAAAATATAGAATTTTGCTGATGGTGCATGTTAAGATTATATGAAAAGAAGAAGGATTTAAAATATAGTTTAGGAAAAGAAAGCGGTGAGTTAACTGATTCATGCATCGAAGCATAATCATAATGTATGTTTAGAACCATTTGGGGATTCTGCGATAATTGTTCGATTTGGGAATAGGATCGATTCAGACATCCATCAAAAAGTGCAGATGCTGGCAAATTATTTAGAGATGCATCCTTTTTCAGGTTTGATTGAATGTGTGCCTGCTTATACAAATGTGACAGTATATTATCAACCGTTTGTAATCTATGAATTTTTTAAACAAAAGTCTGATAATTTGTCCCCCTTTCAAATCGTGAAATCTCTACTTAAAGAGGTATTCGAACAACTTGAAGTAGGGAAATCGACAAATAATCGAGTCACTAAAATTCCTGTATGTTATGGTGGAGAATATGGTCCGGATTTAGAGGAAGTTGCAAAGCATAACCAGCTTTCGATAGAGCAAGTAATAGATATTCATTCTGGCGGAGAATATTGTGTTTATATGATTGGTTTTGCACCAGGATTTCCATTCTTAGGCGGGATGTCAGAAAAAATAGCTACACCAAGACGTTCAACTCCAAGGCAATTAATTCCCTCAGGATCTGTAGGAATTGCGGGAGTGCAAACAGGCGTTTATCCAATCGCCACACCTGGGGGATGGCAGCTCATTGGACAAACACCATTAGAGTTATTTTTACCAGAAAAAAATCCCCCTAGTTTGCTACAAGCTGGAGATATTGTGAAATTTGTTCCTATTTCTAAAAGAGAATTCCTTCAGCAGAAGGAGGAGAACATATGACAATTACTGTTGTTAGTTCTGGTATGCTTTCGAGTATCCAAGATTTAGGAAGGAATGGATTCCAGAAGCATGGTGTGATTGTTAGTGGGGCAATGGACACCTATTCGCTTAGAATGGGTAATTTAATTGTTGGGAATAAAGAGGGGGAGGCTGGCTTAGAAATTACTTTGTTAGGACCAACATTGACATTTGAAAAAGATGCCCTTATTGCTATTACTGGCGGAGATTTGTCACCAGAAATAGAGGGGAAGCAAGTTCCTTTATGGCGGCCAGTTTTAGTGAAAAGGGGAAGCGTTTTGAGATTTGGAAAAATAAAATCCGGGTGTCGTGCTTATCTTACTATTGCTGGTGGCTTTGCAATTCCTAAAGTGATGAATAGTAAAAGTACCTATTTACGTGCTGGGTTAGGTGGATATCATGGAAGGGCGCTGAAGGCTGGAGATAAAATAGAGACTAATTCTATCTCCGATTATTCTTTAAATCTATATAATAAACTCAAAAAGAAAGATACTGATCAACCCTTTATTACAACAAGGTGGTTTGTAGATTTCAACAAGTTTATTACATTGTCAAATGAACATACGATTCGATTTATCACAGGAAGCCATTTTTCTATGTGCTCTACTAATAGTCAGAAAAATTTCTATGCTGGGAAATTTACTGTTACTCCGCAGTCTGATCGGATGGGATATAGATTAAGTGGACCAGAGATAAAGCTAGATGAAAAGTTTGAGTTGCTTTCAGAAGCCGTAACAGTCGGAACCATCCAACTCCCGCCAGATGGACATCCAATCATCTTACTTGCGGATCGGCAAACAACAGGAGGATATCCGAAAATTGCGCAAGTAATATCAGTGGATTTATCTTTAGTAGCGCAGATGAAGATTGGGGAGGAAATTTATTTTCAGGAAATTTCATTAGAGGGAGCAGAAGCTTTGTTTATTGAGAGGGAGCAAAGAATTAGGGAACTAGAAAAGTTTTTGAAACTTAAAATGAATTGAAAATTTTGTACAAGTAGATGATGTAAGGATATGGCGAAACTGATAATGATAATAAAATTGATTAGAAATAAATCAATTTATTTCTAATCAATTTATCGACTTTTTTCTATTATATTAGATAGAAGGGAACGAACTGGGGAACTAGAGCTTTTGAAAGATTTCAGATATAACCGTTACAGAAATTTCTACAGCACACAGCTTTCAAATCTTTATCCCCTACTATATTCAGATAAAACGATAAGGAAATCAGAAACACCTTATGCTATTGACTTCTTTAAATCTCCTAAATTTCAGATGAAATTGGATACAATACAGCAGAAATCCAAGGGATATTCGCAGCCTTTAATTCCCACAACGTTCAGATAAAAGGCTATCTTTTGCGTATACCTTGCTGACAAATGATACATTTATATCCCACTACGTTCAGATAAAAGGTTTAGAAGAACCATGGCAACCAGAATGCTTGAGACATTTATATCCCACTACGTTCAGATAAAAGTTGTAGGTCCTGAAACATGGAATAAGATGTTTTAATATTTATATCTCACTAAGTTCAGATAAAAGGATATAGTAATTATGGTAACATGATTATTTACTTTCATTTATATCCCACAACGTTCAGATAAAAGACACGGGGCGGACCGTACATTTTTTCGTATTTACTCAATTTATATCCCACAACGTTCAGATAAAAGATTGTCATCGCGAATAACTTTTACTGTATTTCGACTATTTATATCCCACTACGTTCAGATAAAAGAAGGAGCAGATTATATCTTCAAAACAAATCGTACACTCATTTATATCCCACTACGTTCAGATAAAAGTTGCGACAGCACCTATTACATCAAATATCGCTTTACATTTATATCCCACTACGTTCAGATAAAAGTTGATAAGCTGATAAATATTTTAGTTCATCATAATTATTTATATCCCACTACGTTCAGATAAAAGAGATATTTCCGTTACAACTGACGGCACAACTCGTTCGCCATTTATATCCCACTACGTTCAGATAAAAGATTCATATAAGCAACAATCATTTCGTGTCTTGCTACATTTATATCCCACTACGTTCAGATAAAAGTTCCATCCTGATAGCCAATCATCACTTTAGATTCAACATTTATATCCCACTACGTTCAGATAAAAGAAAACAATGTAGAGTTCTATATTATCGATTTAAAGGGATTTATATCCCACTACGTTCAGATAAAAGTGTATTTTCAGATGGACTAAATAAACCTGTAGAAGATTTATATCCCACTACGTTCAGATAAAAGACTGTAAATCTAATTGCCTTACCTATGATTCTTGCATTTATATCCCACTACGTTCAGATAAAAGTAACCAATGTTCTTCATGATTCGTTCAATTTTCATAATTTATATCCCACTACGTTCAGATAAAAGAGTAGAACAAGGTTTAATCGATAAGGAGGAATTATAAAAATTTATATCCCACTACGTTCAGATAAAAGACAATTGGTTCTTACTTCGAGCCATATCCGTTATTAATTTATATCCCACTACGTTCAGATAAAAGACAAGCAGTGGTGGCGGTACAACTGCCACTTCATCATCATTTATATCCCACTACGTTCAGATAAAAGCTGCAGGCATTAAGAAGCATCCTCCTGCTACCAAAACATTTATATCCCACTACGTTCAGATAAAAGACTGAATTTAGTTTTTCTAAATACATGGAACGTTTATTTATATCCCACTACGTTCAGATAAAAGCTTTTTATGCCGAATTGACTGCCGAGACACCAATACCGGATTTATATCCCACTACGTTCAGATAAAAGTACGAAGCTTAGGATTTGATGACCTGTCGCAGTATCTATTTATATCCCACTACGTTCAGATAAAAGTTACCTCACGACCAGCACAATCATTATAAGTATTATCGACATTTATATCCCACTACGTTCAGATAAAAGTTGAGCCTGACGATTATGGAAATTCTTCTTCTTTTAATGAATTTATATCCCACTACGTTCAGATAAAAGATAAATTTCCTTTTTCGATTCCTTGGGACGTCAAGCGATTTATATCCCACTACGTTCAGATAAAAGTCCCCACTCAATGAACTATGTGAATACATTGAACAAATTTATATCCCACTACGTTCAGATAAAAGATTTTAGGATTCTTTGCTAGCGCTGAATTAGAAGCATTTATATCCCACTACGTTCAGATAAAAGACTTTGTAACGTCCATCAGCTGCAGTAATAAATTCTGCATTTATATCCCACTACGTTCAGATAAAAGTTCCTTCCATACGAAAGTATTGACCTACTCTAACCCAATTTATATCCCACTACGTTCAGATAAAAGGTATTGTTGCTTTAGAATCAGCAATAAGCATATATAATTTATATCCCACTACGTTCAGATAAAAGAATAATGTAGTAACAGTTATTTTCCTTGTTCCTGCATTTATATCCCACTACGTTCAGATAAAAGTTTGTTCGTATCACCGCTAATCAAATTCTTTGCCAATTTATATCCCACTACGTTCAGATAAAAGGAATCCTGGGCGGTAGATACATTATTCTCCATCATATTTATATCCCACTACGTTCAGATAAAAGTAACAATTCATCGATGCTTGGACCATCATCATCTTCATTTATATCCCACTACGTTCAGATAAAAGACAACCGAGGTAGTTATGTAGATGATCCGTTTGCTCCATTTATATCCCACTACGTTCAGATAAAAGAGTAAATCCAATTCAAACTGGCAAAGACTTAATACTATTTATATCCCACTACGTTCAGATAAAAGGTCAGCATCCATATAACGCCTATTTGCACCTTCCACAATTTATATCCCACTACGTTCAGATAAAAGTATCAAGGCATGCAAAATACATTGAAAGATATGCTTAATTTATATCCCACTACGTTCAGATAAAAGATAAATTTGAGTGGTTTCACTCAGTGTTAATTCTCTATTTATATCCCACTACGTTCAGATAAAAGACCAACTATCGCTTTAGATTGAAGTATCTTTATAACTTCATTTATATCCCACTACGTTCAGATAAAAGATAGGACTGGAATTGAATTATATAGATTTTGAATTAATTTATATCCCACTACGTTCAGATAAAAGGAGCAAGAGATCCAAACAGAGATAAGGCATATAACTTAATTTATATCCCACTACGTTCAGATAAAAGTCCGAGAAAAATACAACAATGCGATAAGTAATCGAAATTTATATCCCACTACGTTCAGATAAAAGGATGATCTATCTTTCTTTCATCACCGTATCGATTCAATTTATATCCCACTACGTTCAGATAAAAGGATTATCCATTAAAAATCGTCACTCTAGATAAAACGCTATTTATATCCCACTACGTTCAGATAAAAGTTTAGAATCAATATTAACGTTTTTGTTAACTATCACTTCATTTATATCCCACTACGTTCAGATAAAAGTTGAAAGTGGAAATTCATACTTATAAACACCTTCTACATTTATATCCCACTACGTTCAGATAAAAGCTTAAAGGCAGCAGAAGAAGAAAAACAGCAAAGGATATTTATATCCCACTACGTTCAGATAAAAGATTCGCTTCTGCCAGTAATCACTAATACCTTTGCAACTATTTATATCCCACTACGTTCAGATAAAAGTTTGTTATTCCTCCATTTCCGCTCTAGCATCTATTACATTTATATCCCACTACGTTCAGATAAAAGAGCCATAATTAGCTCCGCTCCACTACGATATTTACGATTTATATCCCACTACGTTCAGATAAAAGAGATAATTCAGCAGCAGTCACATTCCACGTTACTTTATTTATATCCCACTACGTTCAGATAAAAGTTAATCTTTGACTTTTCATCTTATCCCTCCTTTCTTACTATTTATATCCCACTACGTTCAGATAAAAGGACAAATGTTAAATCGAATCAATCAAGATGATCTGCATTTATATCCCACTACGTTCAGATAAAAGAGTGAAATAACTATTTACGGTGTTATTGGAACATCAATTTATATCCCACTACGTTCAGATAAAAGATGCAGAAACTTTTTTATTACTACATGTTTTACATTATTTATATCCCACTACGTTCAGATAAAAGGAAAAGAATAAGTCATTGATGAAGCGTTTCTTCTCGATTTATATCCCACTACGTTCAGATAAAAGAACCTAGTACGGTACAACTATTTCACCGTCTATTTAATTTATATCCCACTACGTTCAGATAAAAGAGATGTTCCGTATCTTTTGCTTCCTTCCAAATCCACTCATTTATATCCCACTACGTTCAGATAAAAGACATTGCTAGATGGACCAGTAATAGATATTAAACACAATTTATATCCCACTACGTTCAGATAAAAGAATTGAGACATTGTTTGCACAAAAAAGAATTATCTTATTTATATCCCACTACGTTCAGATAAAAGTGGTGTTCAACTTAAGGATGCTGGAGCTTTTACAAGATTTATATCCCACTACGTTCAGATAAAAGGCTGATACAGGAGCGGTTACTGATAAAACTTCATCATTTATATCCCACTACGTTCAGATAAAAGTATCGCACTAGCTAACAACTTAATCATGAAGAAACATTTATATCCCACTACGTTCAGATAAAAGATTTGCTCCTGTTATAAAGATTGTGGACGTAGCTTTATTTATATCCCACTACGTTCAGATAAAAGTTGGTTTCATTCTTGATAAGTACTATTCCAAATTGAATTTATATCCCACTACGTTCAGATAAAAGTCGAACCCCTTAATTCTTACTGCTTTACCAGATAAATTATTTATATCCCACTACGTTCAGATAAAAGGGGATAAATACGCAGAAGAAAATGATTTGTTTAAAAATTTATATCCCACTACGTTCAGATAAAAGTATTCTATAATTCTAGTAAGGTGGCTATTTGGTTACCCGATTTATATCCCACTACGTTCAGATAAAAGTCTGTTTTTGTCACCGAAAATCACTACATGTCCTTTATTTATATCCCACTACGTTCAGATAAAAGCTATAGTTTTGCTCCAAGGCTAATATCCTCTTCTCAATTTATATCCCACTACGTTCAGATAAAAGTAGTCAAGGTTTAATGGGAAACCCTGCTAACATAAATATTTATATCCCACTACGTTCAGATAAAAGTTTAAAGAATATGTCTATTAATACTACTTCTGTCACATTTATATCCCACTACGTTCAGATAAAAGCTTATTTATGCGATGCTGTTTTAAGTCTTTCTCTAACATTTATATCCCACTACGTTCAGATAAAAGCAAACACACATTTGCGATTGTGTGTTTCCCAGGAATATTTATATCCCACTACGTTCAGATAAAAGACGAATCCAGGAAATAGTTGAAATTGCTTTCTCTCATTTATATCCCACTACGTTCAGATAAAAGAATTGTTATTTATGTTTTTTTAAAGGAGTCTACTAAAATTTATATCCCACTACGTTCAGATAAAAGTTATAAAACTTATGATTGGAAGGGGGTAAAACTCAAATTTATATCCCACTACGTTCAGATAAAAGCTTCTTCCTATTACAGTTTTTGCAGCGGTTTCTTTTATTTATATCCCACTACGTTCAGATAAAAGTGTGGAGCGCTATTCAAACAAGGGGATGATTACATTATTTATATCCCACTACGTTCAGATAAAAGCCTCAAATTTATTATGAGAAAACCCTATATGTATCAAGGCTTTAAGGCAATTGTTGTTTTAATAATATTTATCCACTTTGCAGTGAACCTATAGTCGTGTATCCCTGCTTTTTATAAAAAACTATTCAAACCCTTGTCGCTTCTATGTTTGAAGCAAATTTAAATGAAAATAGGTTTACTGCAGATTTATACTTTAATTATAATAATTATAATATATTCGTACGTCTTAATATGTTAATTACTGTTTTGAGACAGGACTTTATTATCTATAGTATATTATATTTAGTGTTAAAGAGGAATTTATTTTAGGAGCTGTTTTAGATGAAAATGAATAAGGTGGAAAGACTTTTTAAAATTATTGATTTCCTTAATGCTGGGAATTATGTAACAGCAGAGGAATTGGCTCATCTTACAAAGACATCAAAACGGAATATTTACCGAGATATGAGAGAATTAGAGACAGTAGGTTTCTATTTTCATACGGAGAAAAAAGGCTATCTATTAATGGAAAAGCCAGCTAAACATAATGTTGGTCTAACGGATAGAGAATGGCTCTCACTTTTATTAACACAAGCACTTCCAAAGCAACAGGTGATTTCAGCAAACTCGATGCAAATAGAATATAAGGTTGGTAGAAATAAAACTAGCAAAGAAGAAAGATGGAATAAGGTAATTAGTGAGCGAGTATTACACCATTTTCTTTATCGAGATATCTATGACGAAAATTTAATGATTTCACTTGTAAAGGCTATTGAAAAAAGAAGAAGTATAATGATTACTTATTATAGTCCGACTAATGCAATAGAAACGAAAAGATTAATTGATCCCTATTATCTTATCGATAGAGATGATCATTATTATATAGTGGCGTATTGTCATGAAAAAAGGATTTTCGCAATTTTCGTATGGATCGTATTAAAGCATGGCAAATAGAAAAACGAATATATGTGTTCCAAGAGAGTTTTTCTATTGTTCAGCACCTATCCAATTGGAAAATGGATCGTACAGATGAAATAAATAAATTCGTTGTACGATTTAGTAAAAAAGTAGGGAAATATATAAAGGAAAAAGAGTTTTATGATAAGAATGCTATAATAGAAGAAGAGGAAGATGGTTCAGTAATTCTAACTATTGAAACAATGAGTAAATTATTTTTACGTTGGGTCAGGAAATATGGAATGGATGCTGAAGTAATAGAGCCTAATCACATAAGAGAACAGTTAAAGAATGAATTTAAAAAGTTATTGGATATTTATGATAATTAATTTTTATCTGAACGTTCCTGGGATATAAATATTTAGTATTATTTGATTAAGAATTAATTTTATTTGAACGCAGTGGGATTCATAAGTAGACAGTAATTTTAGCAGGAACTTAAGTAGGGGAGCCAATACCCTACTTATTTTTTATTTAAAAAAACATTTGTTCGCTGACGGCTTTTGTCAGTCTGTCCTTTATAATATAAATAAATTTTTACAAATGCTTGTATATTTCCATTTATTGGTATAAAATAATATCAATTAATATTAAATGGGGTGATAAAATGAGATGTGTATTTAGTTTTCAAATCGAGTACTTTCCAATAAAGTATCGGCTATTACTATTGTCGTTCATAAAGGAAATAACCCGATCGCAATCAGAAGAGTTTTATCAGTCTTTTTTTGTTGAAAGGGAAAAAGAAACAAAAAGATTTTCTTTCGCTCCTTATTTTCCGAATATTCGAATAAATGGTGACTTAATTGTTTCAGAAGAATTAAATTTAACGGTATCTAGTACGAATATGGAAATGATGATTTACCTCATCAATGGCATACAACAAAAGAGAGAATACTCCTATAAAGGA
Source organism: Niallia sp. Marseille-Q9988 (assembly GCF_976954375.1). Taxonomy (NCBI): domain Bacteria; kingdom Bacillati; phylum Bacillota; class Bacilli; order Caryophanales; family Bacillaceae; genus Niallia; species Niallia sp. Marseille-Q9988. The sequence continues at coordinate 186,339 of NZ_CDRJSZ010000011.1, forward strand.
AGAGTCATGAAATTTACGGGAATGAAGATGGTAAAAGAAAAGCCAATTGTTCAATCGCAAGTCTGGTTTAAGACGCTTTCACCAATTCTAGTGGAATCAAAAGAGCGAAAACCATTGCTTGTCGGTGATGATAATTATGAAGAAGAATTAAATATTATTAGTTCAAAAATAATGCAGAGTAAATATGGAAGAACTTTATACCAGCCAATTAAAATACTAAAACATCAGATGAAAAAAAGTGTAGTGAAAGAAAATTTGCATCAATCATCAGGAAATTTATATTTTACAGGAAATACTGGCCGATTTTTGTTAGAAGGTGATCCTCGTGATTTAAGAATATTCTATTCGGAGGGTATAGCACTTCGGAGTAACCAAGGATTTGGCTGTATAGATGTTTTATAACTTGAGAGGAGGTGAGAATGGATAGTGACAATAGTAAGAATAGAGACTGCTGATGCGCTTTTAAATGCTGGGATTACGGGCTTTGTGAATATCTTAAAGGATGCCAATATTACCTCTTACAAATGTGTTAATAACTATGTAGAATTTGACATATCAATCTTAGAAAATTTCCATCATTATTATTTTGATTATTTCGCAAACAGGTATAAAGAACTGTTATCATATACTTTTATTATAACAAAGGGAAAGGATTTTCTTTATAAAAAAGAATGGGATGATAAGACAATAGAAGATTGGAATAAATATATTGAAAGAGCAAAAAAGAATCTTAAAAGTAATAGTTATACAGCTGCATATAAAATGATGTCTTGTACGGAAGTAGATTTAATAGAGATGGAAAAAAAGCTAAAAAAGCTGAAGTTAAAAAAGAATCAAACCGTTTCAGATATTCAAAATGAAATCCATGAACAAATACACTATCTACAAACTATTATTGACTTTTTGGAAAAAGAGGAGGTAAAAAAGTATATTCTTGCAAAAAACATTGCCTATACAATTATTGATAATTTTTGGGGTGGAGTATCTTTCTTACATAAGTCATCGACAACAACTGATATTTTTGAAGAGTATAAAAAATATTTTATTGATCCAATCAAGCTTTATTATGAAGAAGATCATAATAAAGATAAATATGTATGCTTTATTAGCAACATGCCAATTAAGAAATTATCAAAACCACATGCTTATGATATGGCTTGGCTAACAAAAATGGGAGTAGATATGAGCAGGAAAACATCTCATTTTTGGAATTTGCAGTCAAACACATGCTATATCTCACCGCTTATTAATTTTATTTATTCGTGTATTCCTGCTGGGTTTACTTTTATGAATAATCAAGGATATTTTGTCAATTGTAACAGTTCTGTTGAAGCTCTAACTAGATTAAATAACAATCATGAAATGTATGTCATTAAATCAGATGATAATATTCAACTACTAGAAGCAAGAACATACTATCAATTGATAGATTTTATGGAAAATCAAAAACATAAGAAAGCAAAGTATGAGGTAGATAATATTCAAGTTATTAAATTTAGCAATACAGATAATAAGACAGATAATTTTAGACCATACACTTATAATGTACTTTCAAAAGATAAATTGGAAGTTATTAAACGGCATCAAAAATCATTAAACAATATGATTAACAGGGTAGTGAAGACGGGTGATGGTTCATACTTAAGGATTTATCAAAATGTGATGGAACGATTATACAGCAATAAAAATCAATTTGATTTAATTGGTTTATTATGTCGGACAAATTTGCCGAGCAAAGCAGAAGAGCCGATTAGAAGTAATAGACTCATATTAGATATTGTTTACTTTAATAATAGTTTTATAGGGACAATAATTCAAAATCAAAAAGAGAAGGAGGATGGTTCGATGAGTGATTATTATTCCTATGTTCGTAGGGAAACCATTGCATATATGGAAAATGCGGGTAGAAAATTAGCCTATAATTATAAAGTTAGAAATGCCAGCAATAAATTAGGTGGGATTACCTATCGTTTACTTAATGCTTTAAAAACAAAGGATACAGGAAAATTTATGGACACTTTTATCAATGCCCATTTATATGCTGCAAGAGAAGGAGAATTAATCATTCCTCCTCAAATGACAGAGGCATTAACGGATGAAGATAAATTGCAAACACTTGGCTATGCATTTGTTTTAGGTTTGCGTTCAGGACTTAACCCTAAAGGAGATAAAAAGGAGGAAGAAGAAAATGAATAAAAAAGGTTTAACGTTATCAATTGTTTTTGAAGCGGAAAGTGGCAACTATGGCGAAGGAGTCGGGAATGTTACATCATTAAAGAAGTTAACAAGAGGAACTGGCGATAGTTTTACATATATTTCAAGACAAGCACTTCGCTATAATATCATCCAGCAAATGGGAGAGGATCGTACTCCTCTTGAAGTGGATGGATCTGTCATACAATTTGCTCCGGATGCTCTAATTTCTGATTATCCAGAAATTGATTTATTTGGTTATATGAAAACAAATAAAGGAACGAAAACACGATCTGCTGTTGCTCGTTTATCTAATGCCATTGCATTAGAAAGTTTTCAAGCAGATACAGATTTTTTAACTAATAAAGGATTATTTGATCGTTATCAAGCTGCAACTATAACGGAAGGAAAAGAACAAAAAAAAGGTGGTAATATTGCGCAAAGCGAGATGCATCATTCGTATTATACGTATACAGTTACCATTGACTTAGATCAAGTAGGCATCGATCATAATGAGAAGGAAATTTCTGTTTCTAATGAGGAAAAAGCCAACAGAGTAAATGCTTTACTGCAAACTTTAAAATTTTTATATCGTGATATAAAAGGAAGAAGAGAGAATTTTTCGCCATTATTTGTAATTGGTGGGGTGTATGATATAAAAAACCCATTTTTTGAAAACCGTATTAAAGTAAAGGATAATAAACTAAATGTGCAAACATTAGCTGGTGTTTTAGCGTTAGATAGCCATATAGCAGATTATACAAAATGCGGTCTCATTGAAGGAATATTTGATAATGATCAACAAATTAAAGATACACTTTCTCCTTTATCTGTTGCTGCTTTCTTTGATTTTATCCAAAAAGAAGTAAGCAACTATTACTTAGATTAAGTGGTGAGAATATGAGAGCATTGAGAATAAAACTTTATCAAAATATGGTTAATTATAAGTTGCCATCTAGTTTTCAATTAAAAGAAACATATCCGCTTCCTCCGTACTCTACTGTATCGGGAATGATTCATCGCGTATGTGGTTTTACCGAATATCATCCATTAAAAATCAGTATTGGAGGGGATTACTATTCAAAAGTCAATGATTTAGCAACAAGATATGAATTTGCTGCAGCAACATATGAAACAGCAAGACATGCCTATAAATTGTATTCTTCTGAAGATAATCGGGACTATGGATTAGCAAGAGGGGTAAGCACAACGGAACTATTAACAGATGTAGAATTAATGATTCATATTTTGCCGGAAACGGAAGAAGATTTAGAGATTTTGTATCAGTCGTTTAAAAATCCTTCCGAGTATATTTCCCTTGGGCGTAGGGAGGATTTGGCAAGAATTGAAGAGGTAAAGCTTGTAAACATAAAGGAAAATGAATTAGAAGACACTTATACATTAAGCTACTCTGCATATATACCTGTAGAATTATTTGAGAGCTACAGTTCTGAAGGTATAGAGTTTGCCACTGTTTACAAGCTAAATCGATATTATGAAAAAGTACAAATCAAAAAAGGATTAGAGCAAAGAAGATGGAAACAAGTTTCTGTATTTTATGGAGCAAAAGGCAGAGAAGTTCTAAATGATAATGTTTATGAATTCGATGAAGATGGGAATATTGTCTTTTTTGCATAAAGTACAAGCTATAGAAGTGAATAAGACTAGGAATTCCTAGTCTTATTTTGAAAGGAGTATCATTATGAATAATTTATTTCTCGCTAAGTCAGATGTACAATTAGAAGAAACGATAGTAAAGCATACGAAAACATTATTACAAGAGTTAGATAGACTCAAAGTTATTTATTGTAATATTCCGAATCTTAGGTGTGATTTATTGGAAATGGCATGTATTTACCACGATGTCGGAAAAATTAATACAAAATTTCAAAATAAACTATTGAAAGCATTAAAAAAGACCGATTATTTATTAGAAGATATGTTACCGAAAGCGGGGGAAGTTCCACACGGATATTTAAGCTGTGCATTTATTCCTTATAAGGAAATATTAGAAAATAAAGAGGAAAGAGAAATTGTGGCACAAGCTGTTTATTATCACCATAAAAGATCTGCAGCTAGCCCTAAAGATTTGAAAGAAACGATTCTTTATGATTTACCCAAGTATTATCTTTCATTTAAAGAAGCATTTCCATTTTTCTTGGCTGAACCAAAAGCAAATTTTAAGCCGTATCTTAATAGAAGAATAAGAAAACAAAGAAATCAAGAACAGGCTAAACAATTTGTGCTTGTAAAAGGCTTGCTTAACAAAATTGATTATGCTGCAAGTGCACATATCCCGGTGGAAATTGCTAATCCTGGTCTAGGTAATTATGTTGATAAATTCCTTGCGGTTAAATATAAGAGTGGAAGAAATGAACTGCAAAATTACTTGCTGGAAAATCAAAAGGAAAATAATATTGTGATTGCTTCGACTGGTATAGGAAAAACAGAAGCAGCATTATATTGGATTGGGAACAGTAAAGGTTTTTTTACACTGCCGCTTCGAGTATCAATTAATAGTATATATAGGCGTATAGAGAGTGAAATTAATTTTAAAGAGGTTGCATTACTACATTCAGAAACAGAAAGTGAATATGTGAAAAATGATCTTTATTCAATTGATTATTTTGAAAAGACAAGACAGTGGTCGATGCCTTTGACCATTTCTACGCTTGATCAAATTTTAGATTTTGTCTTTAAAGAAGAAGGGTTTGAAAAGAAATTAGCTACTTTAGCCTATTCCAAATTAGTAATAGATGAAATTCAAATGTATTCACCAAAAATGCTGGCTTGCCTTCTGGTTGCTTTAAAAGAGATAACAGATATAGGTGGGAATTTTACTATTATGACAGCAACTTTTGCTCCATTTTTATCAGATTTGATGGTGGGGAAATTAAATATTCCTTTTAAGCAACCATGCGATCCTTTCTACAAAAAATTAAATGGACAAGTTATAACTAGGCATCGTTTGATTGTAAAGAACGAGCAATTAAATATAGAGGATATAGTGAAAAATGAGATAGACCAAAAAATATTGATAATCGTAAATACTGTTCAAAAAGCTCAAGAAATACATGATGCATTAAAAGAGCGTGACGATGTATTTTTATTTCATAGTAGATTTACGAAAATGGATCGTAAAGCGAAAGAAGCTGCTATTCAAGAAATGGGGAAATTGGAGAATCCGAGCACTGGTATTTGGATTACGACACAAGTGGTAGAAGCAAGTGTAGATATTGATTTCGATGTTCTTTATACAGAACTTTCTGATTTGAATGGTTTGTTTCAGCGAATGGGTCGAGTTTATAGAAATAGAATATTAGATCATGAACGAGTTAATGTAGTTGTTTATGATGGTGGAAATGATTATCCATCTGGGATTAGTTATCGTGATAAATATAGTGTAGTAGATAGTAGTATTTTTGAAATTTCTAAACAAGCTTTGCAAGAATATAATTCTCCTATTATTTGTACAGAAGAGTTAAAGATGGAATTAATAGAAAAAAACTATACTACACAGCGTTTAGAAAAGAGTACTTATTATAACGATGTTAAAGAGTTTTTGGATATTTTAACAAGTATAGAAGAATATGATGAAGAATTAGATCCTCGAATTACAGATTTAAGAGAAATATTTAATGAAACGATTATTCCATATTCCGTTTATCAGGAAAATCAAAATACAATAGAGGACTTAGTTGCTAAATACAGTAAAACGTTAAGAATAAAAGCAACGAATGCGATAAGAGAAGAGCGTGCGAAACTTCGTGATGAATTATATGAGTTTACAGTAGATATTCCACAATTTAGAGTTGCAAATGCAAAAAAATTAAATAGAGAGGAACAATTTTTAAAGATAGGTAGCTATGAATCTATTAAAGTAATTGATTATGAATATGATTCAACAGTCGGTCTTAAATATCCAAATGATAAAAAATTATTTTCTAATAGTCAAATTTTATAAGGAGAGATAAGAGGATGCTGCAAACGAAAACAGTTGGTGGTGTGGATTTAGCCTACTATATTGTCTGTAAAAGAAAGCTTTGGTTATATAAGAAAGGAATTGGGATGGAAAGTGAGTCAGATAGAGTGCTCGAAGGATCTATTCTTCATGAGACTTCTTATCCTCGCCTAAATAAAAAAGAAATCCTTATTGATGGTGCATTTAAGATAGATGCAATTGAGGGGGAATATGTTAGAGAAATTAAATTATCTAGTAAAATGCAAGAGTCAGATAAAATGCAAATGCTGTTTTATTTGTACCAGCTTTTTTTAAGAGGAATGAAGAAAAAAGGCTTAATCAGCTATACAAAAGAAAAGAAAACAGTTGAGGTACTGTTGACAGAAGAGAATAAAAAAAATATTCAGCGAGCAATTGCGGAAGCGTATCAAATTATCGATCGAGACACTCCGCCTCCTATACAGAAGCTACGCTATTGTAAAAGTTGTGCCTATTATCCATTTTGTTTTTCTAGAGAGGATGACGATGATGATGCGTGATCACTATGTCTTTTCAAATGGAAGATTAAAAAGAAAAGATAATACAATATATTTTGAAAATGAAGACGGGCAGAAAAAGCCACTTCCTATCGAAAAAATTCAAACATTGCATTTATTTGGAGAAATTGATGTGAATACAAAACTGTTAACATATTTAAGCCAATATGGAATTACACTACAGTTTTATAATTATTATGGATTTTTTACTGGCGCATTTAACCCACGAGCAGCAAAAGAATCTGGACACGTTATAGTAAAGCAAACTGAACATTACTCTGATAAATATAAACGCTTGTATATTGCTTACCATTTTTTAAATGGTGCAGTTCATCATATGCTTCGAAATCTACGTAAACATAAAGAAATACCTGCTGAGTATATAGAAGGAATTCTATTACTATCAAACCAGTTGCACACTTCCACAAGTATTCAAGAATTAATGGGACGAGAAGGACAAATTCGTCATTTGTACTATCAATCTTTTAATCACATTTTTAAACAAGGTTTTGTCTTTGAAAAAAGAGAAAAACAACCTCCGAGAGATCCAATCAATGCCCTCATTTCATTTGGTAATACATTAATGTATCGAGTAGTATTAACGGAGATTTACAAAACTTCATTGAATCCTACCATAAGTTATCTTCATGAGCCATCAACTAAGAGATTTTCATTAAGTTTAGATATTGCTGAAATATTTAAGCCATTAATTGTTGATCCGATAATTTTTTCTCTAATCAACCGAAGGCAAATTACAAAGAAGCATTTTGATTATTTAGAAGGAGAAATATGTTATTTAAACGATGAGGGTAAGAAAAAATTTATTACGGCATGGGAAGAAAAATTAAATCAATCTGTTAAACATCGAATGTTAAAGAGAAATACGACTTATCGTTATTTAATCCGGCTTGAGTGTTATAAATTAATTAAGCATGTAATTAATGATGAAGTATATAAACCATTGAAAGCGTGGTGGTAGATTAAATGTTTGTTATTATTACTTATGATGTAAATGAAAAAAGAGTGGGAAAAGTTTGTAAAAAACTTAGGGAATATCTTGATTGGACACAAAATTCTGTTTTTGAAGGTGAAATAACAATTGGAAAATATAAGCAATGTATGGCGGATTTAAATAATATAGTTAATAAAGAAACAGATTCAGTATATGTCTACCAAGTGAAAAATCCACGTAATATAAAGAAGATTGTACATGGTAGGGAAAAGAATCCTTTGGATCTGTTTTTGTAGGAAAAGAAATTCCTAATTGTTAGAATTATTCTAATTAAACTATAAATTTGCATCAAACTTACTTTTAGAAAAAAACACTGAATCGCTTGCTATAAAAGGAATTAAAGCATATTTTAAAGTTTTTATAAAAACTCAACTAAAGGTTCACTGCAAATCTGTAAAATGGCGGTATTATAATAATGTACCTCAGCCCTTGATATAATAGGGTTCTTGATGTGTTGTTTTTTGGAGGTTTTAACTGAACGTAGTGGGATATAAATTCGATCGCAGGATTAATAAACTGTATGGACCTTTAACGTTTTAACTGAACGTAGTGGGATATAAATTTATTATAGCATACTTTGTAATACTTTTGCGTACTGTTTTAACTGAACGATTGAGTCAAGTTTTTGTGGGAGTTTTTTTAGCTCCCTTTTTTATAAAGTAAAACCTCTAAGTTTGTATCCGCTTTCCAATTGGTTTTGTTCTTCCAACTGTTGATTCTCTCATTTTTTAAAAACC